>JAURYB010000192.1 GCA_030654075.1 Bacteroidales bacterium
CTGTTTCATACCCTGCATCTCAAAATGGCGGTACTACATCTGCTACTGTCCATTATACCGAGGTGGTACCGGTTGATGTAAATATACATGTTGACACCAATCCTTTCGACAACAGCGTTGAACATTGCGGAAACAATGTTAACCTGCTTACCGCAGCGGTAGTCGCTACAGAGTCAGCTGAAATTATATCAAAAGAGCTTAATTCACAGAAAGTCGCAAATACTATTATCGGTGGATTTTTCAGTTATATACGTTCGGAGATCAGTCAGCAAATAGCTGAACTTTCACTAAGTATAGATGCACAGACTATGCATCTAAAAGAGTTAATGCAGTCGTGCAGAGCTAAATCAATACAGATGGAAGGCGATTTTAACCGTATAGCAAGCCGTTATGTGAAAATTTTTGATGACCTGAATAATGAATTGTCAAACAGGATTTTTGCGCTGGATAAACCTGCTTTTACATTTAAGAAAGAAACCGACAACCAAAAAACCAGAACCTCCGAGAATGATTTAGTAAGTACTGTTGCCATATTTGGAAAAGAAAGTAGTGATTTACAATCAAAGATCAGCGCTTCTATTGCAAAAAAAAGGGCACTTGACACACTCAATCAATCTAAATTATTTTTATGGCAACAAAAAAAGTTAAATACTACTATCCAGCAAAGTATGATTAATGAGAATATTGCTTGTTCGATATACCTGCCTGTTTGTTTTATCGAAACTAATAATATAAGTAATCAAATCAATAAAAGTGTTTTCAGCACGAATTATCTTTCGGTTTTAAACGAAAAGAGTCAAAAAAACGAATTGATCGAGCAATTTTCATCAAACAAACTTAGTTGGAGTAAATTGAATCCGTTTGACCTAAAGAATATCAGCTTGTATTTTAATACAGAGCTGAACAATAAATCATATGCAAATGATCCACATTCTCTTCGTGTTAGGGAAATGATTCAGAAAATTGCTACAATTAATTCTATTAACGCTATTAATATTCAACATAATTAAAATAGTAGATCATGAAAGAACTTAAAGAACTTCGTTTTAACGAAACAAATATTCAGCTCAAAGACAATTTAGTAAAAGGATCCATCTTGCCCGAAAAAATTGCTGAACTTGGAAGAACTATAACAATTCAGGGAGACTCGATTATTGAAGGTGCTGTTTACGCTCATAAATTAGAAATCCAACAGGGTGATTCCGAAATCCGTGGTGCAGTATTTACCCAGCTCGAAATGTATGTAAATAGTGAAGCGAAAGGAAATATTTCATTTAAAAAAAGCGTGGGCTCAGCGAATTCAATAGTATCCAGGGCACTGAATTGCAATTTAATGTTCTATTCTGATATCAATGCCAAAAGTGTTACTTTGTATAACACTTTTGTAGCAGGTAGTATTTATGCCGACGAAATAATTTTACAAAATTGTGTAGTTATCGGAGGTGTATTCGCCACACAGAATATCGATATAACCAACTCTATAGTAGGAACTTTTAACAGTCCGTCAGTTAAGGCCGCTCAGCAAGTATGGTTATTACTTCCGAGTGCTTTTACAATTGAGAAGATCATTTCGATCCCGGGAACAAAATTTTTCAACCTGAGTTTGGCAGACCTTGGGTCTTTATACAAAGGTTGCCAACAGTCGGTTAATTCCGGTAAAATTGAAATGAACCTCAATACGGATGAAGTCAAAACCACTCTCACTGGCGAAGACATGCAGAAAACCCTTCGTAGTTATACTGTTGTAGGCAAGGTCTTGGCCGCGGATCTGTTGGATTTTGACAAATTTCAAAATCATTTTTTACTTACTGCAGCCAGCTTAGGTTCACAATTGCTAAAAAACTATGACCTGGGAGTTAATGATAAAGGCGAACCGGTGACACTTACTTTTGATAAAATCAGGAATTTCTTTTTCGACATATTGCATGGAAGAATTGAAGTTCAGGAAATTAACGGGAATTTTGACATTTCGGATATTACAGGTAAGTTTAACTAATAGTCAACAAGCAAAAAAATAACGCAATTACACAGACATTAAATAAAAGGACTTAAGGACTGGATTTACTTCCGGTCCTTTTTTGTTTTCAGGCAGGTTTTCTCCCTGATCCAAATAAACCAGCACGAAAGAACATTGCACCATTCCTAACTCAATCATTAAAAAGTTTATTTTTGCCCCGGCTTCATTACCTCAACTATAACGGTGTACCATGTCTAACAATGAACACTTCCATTTAGCGGATCCCATTCCCGCTATAAAAAAAGCATTTACCATCTCGATTTGCGCGCTATTTCCCTTATTACTTTTTGGAAATAATGATATGGATTCGTTATTAAAAGTATTAGATAAAACTGTTGATAATTACCAGATATACTCTAACCAGAAGGAAGAAAAACTCGACAAGCTGAAAGAACTTTTGAAAATCACCTCCACCGACCTTCAGAGATTTGCAATTTGTGGGCAATTATACGATGAATACAGATCGTACAAATCTGATTCGGCTTTAACTTATGCAAGGGTAAAACTGCAAATCGCCGAGAAATTAAATGATATCCATAGCCTCACAAATGCTCGGTTGAATTTAGCAGCAATTATGGGAACATCCGGCTTATACAAGGAAGAAATGGACATTTTGAATGGTATAAATATCAGTCAAACGCCCGAATTAAAAGCTTATTATTTCCATATTTACCGAACAGTTTATGGTTATATGGCTGATTACACAGTATCAAGTCAGGAAAACATCAGGTACAATCATTTGACAGCTGCTTACCGGGATTCATTATTGGTCGTAAACCCACCAAGCTCTTCCACGCATATTATGGTAAAGTCAGACCAACTTATAGTTCAAAAAAAATATAATGAAGCATTGGCGCTCTTGATGAATTACTATCCAACTATAAAAGATGATCTGCATACCCAAGCAATAATTGCTTATAGTATTTCGCTTGCTTATCTTGGCAAAAACGACCGGAAGCTTGAAAAACAATGGTTGGCCATCTCTTCGATATATGATATTCAATCAGCTACAAAAGAATATATTTCACTCCGAAGGCTGGCTTTCCTGCTCTATGAAGACGGAGATGTTGACAGAGCTTATAAGTATATCCGGCGTTCCCTGGAAGATGCGCTTTTCTGCAATGCCCGTTTGAGAACATACGAAATTTCGCAGATGCTACCGATTATTGACAAGGCATACCAAAACCAAACAGATGCCCGGCAGAAACAATTGGTAAAATCATTGGTCAGTATCAGTATCTTGTCTTTGTTTCTGATAATTGCCATACTATTGGTTTACCGTCAAATGAGGAAACTTTCGTCGGCCCGGAAAGAACTCAGCATCGTAAACGAACAGTTAAATAACCTGAACCATGAGCTGTCGTTGACAAATGAGCAGCTTAATAACACAAATGAAACATTGGTCGAAGCCAATCTGATTAAAGAGGAATACATTGGAAGGTATATGGACCAATGCTCTTTGTATATTGATAAGTTGGATGGTTACCGGCGATTGCTCAATAAAACGGCCGCAGCCGGTAAAATACAGGATTTGTTAACTGCCATTAAATCAAAACAGTTTATTGAGGATGAGCTGGAATTATTTTATACCAATTTCGACAGCACTTTCCTTCAGCTTTTCCCCACTTTTGTTGAAGAGTTTAATAACTTACTGGTTGACGCGGAGGACACACAACTAAAACAGGATGAGCTACTTAACACTGAATTACGGATATTTGCTTTAATCCGCCTGGGAATTAAGGATAGTGTCAAAATATCACATTTTCTTCGTTATTCCTTATCAACTATATATAATTACCGGACAAAGCTGAGAAATAAAGCAAAATGCCCCCGGAATGAATTTGAAGACCGGGTAATGCAAATAGGGACTTCTGCAAAATAACAATGATCTGTTTCTTTAACAGGGACTTCCTGATAGTCAGGAGTCCCTGTTTTTTTTATAAATCCACTACATTTATTTACACTAAAATTATCATATAATATTTCTTATCAGCTAATTACGATATTTACCAGGCTATAGTCACTACATTTTAAATATACAAATAATTAAAGGTATATTATGGTTGTAGATTTGGCTTTCGAAACATTAAAATCACGTTCCCACAACAATTCTAATATTTTCCAGATTTCATTTCTGCTCATAATGGAATTCAATTCTTCAAGCAAAAAACCAGTATCCATTAAACTCAAATCTAACTAATTAACCAATGATCCAAATCTAATCAAAATGAGTAAAAAACACAGTTCAAATTTAATCCGGTATTGTGCACTGTTCCTGTTCCTCTTTATTGTTTCAGGACATAGTATGGCGCAAAAAATTTCGTTAACCGGAAAAGTTACAGATGCGTCTAATGGAATGCCATTGTTTGGTGTATCTATTGGAATTACAGGCACTACCCTGGGAACTATCAGCGATGTGGACGGAAAATTCACTATCCAGGTTCCATCAAAAGATGCTATTCTGGCATTCTCGTCTGTGGGTTATATGCCACAGCATGTTGTAGTTGGGGAAAATTCACAGCTCAATATTGCTTTGGTGTTGGAAATGACCCAATTAGAGGAAATTGTTGTGGTTGGGTATGGCACTCAGCGCAAGAAAGACCTCACAGGTTCTATTGCACTTGTATCAACCAAAGAAATTAAATCTTTAGCTGTTCCCAGTGTCAGCGATGCGCTACAAGGCCGCGCAGCCGGGGTTCAGGTTATTTCATCAGGAACACCGGGAAGCGATGCAACCATACGTATCCGGGGTGTAGGAACTATAAACAATAATAATCCGCTCCTGGTAATCGATGGCGTTCCTGTTTCGAGCGGGCTCAATACACTGAATATGAACGACGTTGAATCGATGCAGGTACTTAAAGATGCATCCGCAACTGCTATTTATGGTTCCAGAGGAGCCAACGGGGTAGTAATCATAACAACCAAACGTGGCAAAACCGACCGATCTCATCTGGATTTCAATTACTTTTTCGGTATGCAAAAAGCTACCAATGTAGTTGAGATGCTAAATGCCAGCGAATTTGCTTCACTACATAATGATATTATGGCAAATGCAGGCCTCCTTCAAAATCCTGCGTATGCCGATCCTGCTTCCTTAGGCGAAGGAACGGATTGGCTTGGCGAATTGTTCAGTCCAGCACCTATGCAAAGCTTTTCACTATCCTATTCCGGCAGCAGTGAAAAAACAAACGTATATGTTTCAGGTAATTATCTTAGCCAGGATGGTATTGTTACTAACACCGGCTATAAAAAACTAACATTACAATTCAATAGTGATACCAAGGTTTTTGATAAATTAAGATTTGGCAACAGCCTTACTCTCAACAACGATATTAAAACCAGTGGGAATTATAGTATACGAAATACAATGTTGGCTTTACCGACTCAGCCGCTTTACCAGGCAGATGGTAATTATTCAGGTCCTGTTCAGCAACCCATGTGGGATGGTGACATCGTAAATCCTATTGGTATGGCCAGAACTGTGGATAATTCCACTTTAGGATATAACCTTATCGGTTCACTTTATGGAGAATATGAAATTATTAAGGGCTTAAAAATCAAATCAACTTTGGGTTTGCAGGCCAATTTCTGGAACTCACGTACCTGGTCACCTGATTATTATTGGAATTCAAGCATCAACGAAAATTCCTACCTGTATGAACAATACAACAAAAATTTAACCTGGCTATGGGATAATACAGCAACATATGAAAAAGCGTTTGGTAAACACAACATCACCTTGCTGGCTGGTATGAGCGCTCAGGAAAATGAATATCATTACCTCAACGGCTCAAAACAATCTTTTGCCAGTAATCTAACTCAACAAATGGATAATGGTACACTTCAACCAACATTAGGTGGGAGCATGAGTTCATGGTCATTGCTTTCATATATTGGAAGAGCAAATTACAATTATAATGGAAAATATCTGGCAACTGCGACTGTCAGATATGATGGCTCCTCCCGCTTTGGAGAGGGTAATAAATGGGGCATGTTTCCATCCGGAAGCGTTGCATGGCGCATCTCTGAAGAGGATTTCATGAAGCCTCTCACTTTCCTCAATTCAATGAAAGTCCGTGCAGGGTATGGCGTTACAGGCAACCAGGAAATAGGCGACTATTCATTCGCTTCAGCACTCCAGACAATCAAATACAACTTCAACAATTCTGTTGTTAATGCCGTAGTTCCTTTAATGATGCCAAATCCAAATGTACAATGGGAAGAACAGAGGCAGGCAAATATAGGCATCGATGCTGCAATGTTTAAATCACGGATTGAGGTAACTATTGATGCATATATTAAAAACACAGATAATATGCTTGTTCCCATGTCGGTACCAGTATCAACCGGCTATTCCGACATATATGTACCGTATATCAATGCAGGGGAAATGCAGAATAAGGGTATAGAATTTACAATCGATTCACGTAACCTGATTGGAGATTTTACCTGGAATACTTCATTTAACTTTTCGTATAACCAAAATACGGTTAAGAGTTTGAATGATACCGTACCTATGACAAGTGGAAGCATTGGCTTAAATTATAATCTTGCACTTATCCAGGCAGGGCATCCGGTTAATGAGTTTTACGGATTTATAATCGATGGCATTTTCCAGACACAGGCTGAAGTTGATGCCCATGCTGTTCAGGTTCCGGGTAATGATCCGTATAACCGTACATCAGCAGGTGATATACGATTCAAAGATCTGAATAACGACGGTGTAATAAACGACCTTGACCGTGCTTTCACCGGTAATCCAAATCCAACATTCATTTTTGCTCTCAACAACTCATTTAATTATAAAGGATTTGATTTGAGTATATTCCTGCAGGGAGTTGCGGGCAACAAAATCTTTAATGCCAATCGCTTGTATACCGAAGCAATGTCTGTTGCACAAAACCAGACAATTGAAACACTGAACCGTTGGACAGGCGAAGGTACAAGTAACTCAATGCCAAGAGCCATCTTTAATGATCCAAATAAAAACACACGTCCTTCTGACCTGTATGTTGAAGATGGTTCCTACCTGAGAATTAAAAACTTAACCTTGGGTTATACATTGCCAGCTAAACTCACTGAAAAGGCTCATATGTCGTCAGTAAGAGTTTACGCTTCGGGACTGAATATGTACACATTTACAAAGTATACAGGTTTTGACCCTGAAGTAGGTACCAGCGGTATTGATAACAACGTGTATCCGGTTACTGCTACTTATAGCTTAGGCGTTAACATTGGTTTCTAACCTTATTAAAAACGATATTTATGAAATACAAAGTATATTTAATCCTTGTCCTTTTCAGTACACTTTTCGCATCGTGTAGTAAGGACTTCCTGGTAAAATCACCGGAATACTCGGTTAATACTGAAAACTTTTACCAAACAGAAGATGATGCCAATGCAGCAATCAATGGTGCCTATCAGCCCTTGCAATGGCCCAAATTATACAATATGCGTTTGTGGACACCCGATATAATGGCTGGCAACAGCATTGTTGGTGCTGGTGGAGGCTCCGATGGCCAGGAAACACAGGACCAGGCAAATTTTGTAACTGCAAGTGACAACCAGGGAGTCCTCGATCTTTGGCGTGGTCCATGGCCGGGAATCCTCCGGTGCAATATCATACTTCAAAAAGTCCCTGGTATGGCAATCGATGAAGCTATTAAAAACAGGGTATTGGGTGAAGCCTATTTTCTCAGGGCACAGTACTATTTTATCTTAGTCCGCTTTTTTGGTGATGTACCACTGGTTTTAACTCCTGTTGAACCTGGTGACGACCTTCGTCCTTTCCGCACTCCTGAATCAGATGTTTACGACCAAATCATTGCTGACTTTACAAAGGCCATAGAACTCTTACCAACCCGCGAAAGCTACAGTGGCTCCGATCTTGGACGTGCTTCCAAAGGCGCAGCAGAAGGAATGCTCGCTAAAGTTCACCTAACCCTTGGTAACTGGCAACTGGCTGTTGATCATTGCAACGCTGTAACAACGCTGGGTTATGCGCTTAATACTAACTATGCGAGCAATTTTGATCCGTTAGATAAAAATACCGTTGAATCGCTGTTCGAAATTCAATATACAAGTAATGCAGGCCAGAATTTCTGGTCAAACGAAAACCAGGCTTCCTGGCTCAGCACATTTACAGGACCTCGCGGATCAGATATGGTTGCCGGCGGATGGGGATGGAACCAACCAACCCAGGAATTTATTGATTCCTACGAAACAGGCGATCTGAGAAAAGATGTTACTGTTTTTTACGATGGCTGCCCACAGTTTGATGGAAAAGACTATCTGAAATCATACTCTATGACAAATTACAATCTGCGTAAATTCCTGGTAACCAAATCTGTTTCACCTTCTTATGACAATAGCCCTATGAATTTCCCGGTATTGCGATATGCTGATATTTTATTAATGAAAGCAGAAGCATTAAATGAACTTGGAAGAACTGTTGAAGCTCAGTATCCTCTTAATGAAGTACGTAACAGGGCCGGACTTCCTGACATTTCCGGCTTAACAAAGGAAGCCTTCCGTGAAAAAGTTCTTCACGAAAGACGCATGGAACTGGCTTTCGAAGGTCAGCGCTGGTTCGACCTCGTACGCATTAACAACGGTCAGTATGGCATCGATTTCCTGCTTTCGATCGGCAAATCGAATATGAGTGCAAAATTCCTGCTTTTCCCTATACCTCAAAAAGAACGTGATGCAAATCCTAATCTAACCCAAAATACCGGGTATTAATAACAGGAAAAATTAATTTTCACAAGAAAAAAAACGAACGAGATGAACAAACATAACCTATTCACGATTCCTGTTCAAGGTATAAAGGTGCTGAAATCTGGTGCGAGCCGTGTTTTCACGCTGATTCTTACAGGAATGATGATCTTCTTTACGTCCTGCCAGAAAGAAGAAGTTACCGATATTGAACTGGCTGGAAATCTTTCACTTTCATCCTCAACTGCCGACATAGTTCTGTCCCAGATAAATGATGCAAACGTAGCAGTTACTTTTAACTGGACCACAGGAACAAATAACGGAACCGGAGCTTCTATTTCGTATATTTTACAGATTGATAAAGCAGGAAACAGTTTTGCCAATCCACAGGTATTCGATATGGGCAAAGCCGTTTATGCCAAATCCTTCTCTGTTGAACAATTTAACAGCAGCCTGCTCGAAGAGTATGGAGCCGTTGCCGGAGTTGCCATTAATCTTGAGGCACGGGTAATAGCAACAATATATGATTCACCAACCACTGAGCAAATATCGCAGGTTATTTCCATCAAAGTAATGCCTTATGAGCCAGTAAGTAAAACTTTGTATATTTTTGGTGATGCTACCGCCAATGGATGGGACGCAACTAAAGCCATAGCTTTAACACCTGATGCTGACGATCCGACAGTTTTCGTTTTTAAAGGTGCTTTAGGAGTCGGTACGTATAAATTCATTACCACATTGGGTCAGTTATTACCATCCTACAACCGTGCCACTGACGACAATCATGTTGTTTACCGTACCGGCGACAGCCAACCCGATGATAAATTTACAATAACAGAAGCTTCAGTATACAAAATAACCGTCAATTTACTCGATCTTACGACAACTGCTGTTAAACTTGACCTACCTCCTTATGATCAAATTTACATGGTAGGCGATGCAACACCAAATGGATGGGATATTAGTAATTCAACCGAACTTATCCAGGATCTGGATAATCCTTATATTTTCACGTATATGGGTGTAATGAAAACCGGTGATTTTAAATTCCCTGTGAACCAAAATTCCGACTGGGGTCAGGATATGTATATGAAACTTACTGATTCTACTATGTACCTGCACCATGGCGGAGATCCGGATGACAATAAATGGACTATAGCAAAAAAAGGCCACTATATCATTACGCTAAACCTGTTGGATAATACAATTTCGTTAGCCAGAACAAAGCTATTCATGGTTGGAAGTGCCACTCCGATAGGCTGGAGCATAGATAAAGCTATTGAGCTGACAGAAGATGCAATCGACGGATGTATCTTTTCATATTCAGGACCTATGGTTGCAGGTGAATATAAATTCCCGGTAAACCGGAATACCGATTGGGGACAGGATATGTATGAACGAATAGACGACACACATATGTACCGGCATATAGGGGGCGCTGCCGACGACAACAAATGGAGTATCACTACTGCCGGTAATTATGTTATCACCGCTAATATTGAAACATTAACACTTAGTACTACAGGTAAAAAATAAGGTTTGGATTGGTGAATGTAAGGGCTGCCGAATGTTTGGCAGCCCTCCATTTCTCAGATTCAACCGGATCGGCTAACGAAATTTGAAGTCAAATCCTGCCTTTCCAAATTCAAGAAAATAAAATCATCATAGAGTTGAATATCTGAAAGATGGGCATAAAATGTTTTTGGTTTTTAGTTATGGTTGCCAGCCTGAATTTTGGTTGTAAAAAGCCTAGTGATGATTCCGGTTTAGCCCCACCTGTCCCACCTGTCAACCAAGCTACTCCATCTTTTAACAATGTGAGTATAAGTTCCGATAAAGCTGTTTACAACTCAGGTGACGAAGTAACTTTTACAATTGAAAATACCGCACTTCCTGCTACAGCAAAAGTGAGGTACAAACATTTAAATACAATTCTGTCCGAAGTAGCTATTACAGGCGCTACATGGAAATGGACAACGCCGGCAACAGATTTCGCAGGATATATTGCTGAAGTATATTCCAGTGAAAATGGTACCGAAACAATTTATTCAGCCATTGGAATTGATGTGTCATCAAGTTGGCAAAAATTCCCGCGGTATGGTTTCTTATCCAAATTTTCACCGTTGAGTGATGATGAAATAAATACCGTTATAAGCAATCTTAACAGGTACCATATTAACGGCCTTCAATTTTACGACTGGCATAACAAACACCATAAACCTCTTCCATTATCAGGGACAGTCCCCGCCGCTACATGGAAGAATATCATTAATTCGGATATCTACTTCAGTACTGTTCAGAAATACATCGGCAGCGCTCATAACCGGAATATGAAAGCTATGTTTTACAATCTGGTATATGGAGCCTGGGAAAATGCTGATGCAGACAGTGTTCAGAAAGAATGGTATATTTTTAAAGATAATACTCACACCAACAAGGATTTTCATCCACTTTCATCGCCATTTTTAAGCAATATCTATTTGCTTGATCCATCAAATACCGCCTGGCAAACGTATATTGAAAATCAAAATAAAATAGTTTATCAATTCCTTGATTTTGATGGCTTTCATATGGATCAGCTTGGAGATAGGGGATCTCGCTTTACATACGACGGTACTTTTTTAAATCTGTCCCAAACCTTCAAACCGTTTATTAATGCAATAAAGGCCGATGAACCTCAAAAGGATATCGTGATGAATGCTGTTTCCCAATATGGCCAGCAGGGAATTGCCGAAGCTGCTTCCGACTTTCTATATACCGAAGTCTGGAGTCCTTTTGACAGTTATAACGACCTGGCAAACCTGATAAAACAAAATAATACATATAGCAATAACTCTAAAAACACGGTTTTAGCTGCCTATATGAATTACGATATGGCCAATAACAAAGGCTATTTCAATACCCCTTCCGTGTTAATGACCAATGCCGTAATCTTTGCCTTTGGAGGTTCGCACCTCGAGTTAGGGGAGCATATGCTAGGCAAGGAATATTTCCCGAATAATAATCTTACAATGAAGGACGATTTGAAGATAGCACTGACATCCTATTATGATTTCCTGGCGGCATATCAAAACCTGCTTCGCGATGGCGGCACTTTCAACGATGTTTCATTAAGTTCGATTGATAACAAAATCTCAATAGCAAAATGGCCGGCAAGCCAGGGATATGTTGCTTGCTTTGGAAAAAGAGTTGGAAGCAGCCAGGTAATACATCTGATTAACTTTAAGGACTCGAAAACAACCAACTGGCGGGATAATACAGGAATCCAAATTGCGCCTGCCCTGATAAAAGATGCTCAGCTTACACTTACAAGCGATGCTGCGGTTAAAAAAATATGGGTGGCTTCGCCGGATATTATTGGCGCGGCATCACGTTCCGTAAACTTTGCACAAAGCGGGAACAAAGTAAGTTTTATCCTGCCTGAACTAAAATACTGGAGCATGATAGTGGTTGAGTATTAAAAGCTTCCTGTTACACAGTTATAGATTTAAGAAGTCAAGAATCGTATTTCAGATTATTTTCTGTTCAAAAAAAATAAAATTAAACCTGATGTATAAGTCCATAATTCCATTTATATTATTTGCAACCCTGGTATTATCCAAGGCGGCTGCCCAGGAAAAATCCCGGCCAGGTCGTTGCATTTCATACGAAGTACAGGAAAACAAAGCTGTTTTCAGCTGCGAAAACAATATTAAAGTACTGTTGGAACAAGTAAGTTCCGGCATTCTGAAAATCTGGTACGACCAAAATGATTTTAAACGGAATAATGAATCATTCGCTGTTATAAAATCAGGGAATGAACTGGAAAAACTCAATATTTCAGAGCAACCACAGAGTTATGAAATTTATACTGGCGATCTCATTGTTCGTATAAACAAATCTCCGTTTCAGATTCGTATTTTCGACAAATACCAGAAGCTGCTTATGGAAGATTTCCAGAGCCGTGGTTTCGAGAAAGACTCATTGAAAATATCCTCTTATAAAACACTTAGGCCAGGTGAACGTATTTATGGACTGGGCGAAAAAAACGGGCCAATCAACAGGGTTGGCAGCAAGTTCCGGATGTGGAACAGTGACAAGCCATGTTATGATGTAAATGAAGATCCGCTGTACAAAAGCATACCGTTTTTCATGAGTAGCGCAGGCTATGGTATCTATTTCGACAATACATATAAAACAGAATTTGACTTTGGTTTAGAATCCGCTAACTATTACACATTTTCAGCTCCCGGCGGCGAAATGATATATTATTTCATTTTTGGCCCCACGTACAAGCAGATTATCAGCCGGTACATGGACCTCACCGGAAAACCAATTATGCCACCTTCCTGGGCATTGGGATTCTCGCAATGTCGTGGTTTACTCACTAATGAAAAGCTCACCCGCGAAATTGCCAAAGGCTATCGCGACCGTCAGATTCCTTGCGACATAATTTACCAGGATATAGGTTGGACAGAGCATTTGCAGGATTTCGAATGGCGTAAAGACAGATATAACAATCCGGTAAAAATGCTTGCTGATCTCAAAACAAATGGGTTTAAAGTGATCGTTTCCCAGGATCCGGTGATTTCGCAAAACAACAAGAAGCAATGGAAAGAAGCAGATTCGTTGGGTTATTTCGCATTGGATGCCCGTACAGGGAAATCCTATGACATGCCCTGGCCCTGGGGTGGAAACTGTGGGGTTGTTGACTTTACAAATCCAAAGGTTGCGGATTGGTGGGGAACCTACCAGCAGAAAGCAATTAATGACGGTGTTCGTGGTTTCTGGACCGATATGGGTGAACCTGCATGGAGCAATGAAGAAAGCTCCGATCGCCTGTTTATGAAACATTACCTGGGAATGCACAGCGAAATTCACAATGTGTACGGCCTTACATGGGATAAAGTAGTAACAGAACAATTCGAAAAACATAATCCTAACACCCGTATTTTTCAAATGACAAGAGCTGCTTTCGCAGGAATGCAGCGATATACTTTTGGCTGGTCAGGCGATTCGGGCGATGGGAACAATGTTCTGGATGGATGGAAAAAACTGGAAGCCCAGATCCCGGTAGCATTATCAGCCGGTATGGGGGGAATCCCGTTCTGGAGCTGCGATATTTCCGGTTATTGCGGCGACATAAAGGACTACGAAGCAATGAGTGAATTGTATGTACGCTGGCTGCAATTCGGGGTATTTAATCCCATCAGCCGTGCCCATCACGAGGGCAACAATGCAGTTGAGCCCTGGCTTTTTGGAACGGAAGCAGAGGCAATATGCAAAAAAGCCATCGAACAGAAATACCGCTTATTCCCATATATCTACACATATGCGCGGCAGGCATTCGACAATGGGTTGCCACTCATGAGGGCTTTGATGATCGAATATCCGGATGATCCTGAAGCCTTCAACTTAAATTCACAATTTCTTTTTGGTAAGGAATTACTCGTTGCTCCGGTTATGGAACAAGGTGCAGTATCAAAAAAGATATATTTACCTGATGGCGAATGGATTGATTTTAACCATGTCCAAAATAGCTTTCATGGCAACCAATGGATTGATTATCCGGTAACATTGGAAACAACGCCATTGTTTGTAAAACAAGGTTCAGTTATTCCAACAATGCCTGTTATGCAATATATCGGTGAAAAGAAAAATGCACCGGTCTGGCTCGAGGTATTCCCTGCTGTCGCTGGCCGTTCAGCAACATTTACGCTGTACGAAGATGACGGAGAAACCAATAATTACAAAAAGGACAGTTGCAGAAGAACGGAAGTAAAGTGCAAATCGACAAAAGAAGCCTGGAATTTCAGTATTCAGCAACAGGGAGAAAGAGTACGTACACCTGAAGCAAACAGAAATTTTGGAGTCAAAATACATCTGGATCAGGCTCCAAAAGCGATCTCTATAAAATCAACCAAACTGAAACCAGTTAGTCTCGAAAAACTTGAAAAAAGCTGGTACGAAATCACTGAGAAAGCTGTTTGGAGTTGGGACAAAACTACGAATACCTGCTGGATTAAATTATCGGATACTGGCTCTCCTACCGACATTGAAATTAAAAAATAACTAAAATGGATTCAAGAAATTTCTATATGTCAGTACTATTTTGTGTATTACAAACCAGCATTTTTGCACAAACACGGGATAGTGAAGTTTATAAATCTGACGCATATACCATTTACAATAACAGGGTGGAGCAAGCCGGTTTTAGGGCAATAGCTTTGTCGGCAACTGAAATGACTTCCAATTACAGAAGTCCTGATGCTGATAAATATAGCCCAACTATCAGCTTTAAGTTCAGCATTAATTTGCAGGATAATGAAATGATTTCGGGCCATGATCACCTCGTAACCCTGCTACCCGAAAATGGTGCCTGCACAACAACTGTTACGTTTGGCAAACAATATGTACACACCAATGCGATACCTGAAGGAATTAATCTGGCACCTAATACCCGCTGGACAGTTCGCCTTGATATGCGGGATATTTTTCAAGCCTTCAAGGACAAAGGTTTTTATACGCTTTATAACGGGGAAAAATTATATCAGCCTGATTTTAAAGGGGTATATATTGCAGGGGGGGCAGCTCCTCTGATGTGGGATTTTAATAATCTGAAGAATAATCCTGACCTGAAACTTCAGGATACTGACGGTGATGATATCTATGAAACAACCTTAGTTCTGAATAAGCAGTCGGATGAAAAGCATACAGATGCTGAATGGAAATTATCAAGAGATATTTCTGCCCTCCCTCAATATAAATCCGATTTTTTGTTGTCGGATGCCGTTTACAATATGTCACTCGAAGAAATGCTGAAAGCCATTGAAACTGATAGCACATTTCGTACGGGAAAGGAATGGAGTGGCGTGTGGACTAGAGATGTGAGTTACAGCATCATACTTTCTATGGCATATATGCAGCCGAAGGTTGCTATGAATAGTCTGATGCGCAAAGTGAGTAAAAGCAAAAAGATAATCCAGGATACCGGAACAGGCGGGGCATGGCCTGCCAGCACCGATCGGATGATATGGGCTGTTGCAGCCTGGGAAGTATATAAAGCTACAGGCGATAACGACTGGTTGCAACAGGCATACCAAATCATTAAAAATTCCATCGAAGATGATCTGGTAACACTTTACGATCCTGTAACCGGTATGGTAAAAGGGGAATCATCTTTCCTTGATTGGCGGGAACAAACCTATCCTAAATGGATGCAACCGGCTGATATTTTTGAAAGCGAATGCCTTGGTACAAATGCCGTACATTTTCAAGCCAATATCATTCTTTCAAAAATGGCAATTGCTCTGAATCAGAAACAGGTTGCTGAAAAACACAAGCTGGTCGCAGAAAAAATCAAAACCGGGATCAATACGTATTTGTGGCTGCCGGAAAAAGGATATTATGCTCAATTTCTGTATGGCAGGAATTTCAAGATCGTATCACCAAAATCTGAAGCATTAGGCGAAGCACTTTGCGTATTATTTGGAATTGCTGATGATACCAGGGCCAAACAGATTGTAGGCAGTACTCCGGTAACTTCATATGGTATTCCATGCATTTATCCTGAAATTCCCAACATTCCACCTTATCACAACAATGCCGTTTGGCCTTTCGTGCAAACTTATTGGTTGTGGGCGGCTGCAGGAGTAAGCAACGAAAAGTCTGTTGTGGAAAGTATCAGCGCTATTTACCGCCCTGCAGCACTGTTTCTTACCAATAAAGAAAATTTTGTAGCTGAAACGGGTGATTTCAACGGCACACAAATTAACTCCAGCATTATGTTGTGGAGTTTATCGGGAAATATAAGTATCATTCACAGGATTTTATTCGGCATCAGGTTTGAAGAAGGGAGGCTTTCATTTAACCCATTTGTGCCATTTAGTATGCAAGGCAAGCGTACATTAACAAATTTTAAATACCGCAATGCTTTTCTGGATATTGAACTCAATGGGTATGGAAGCCGTATTGTTTCATTTCAATTGGATGGCAAGGAAACCTCATCATTCGAAATTCCGGAAACTATTTCCGGGAAACATACTGTCAGAATTGAACTGGATAATCAACTGGCTGTTGCGTCCACAACTAATCAGAAACCGGTGGTTTTTACTTTACCTGCGCCCGTTGTGAAATATGAAAATCATAAAATTACGTGGCAACCGCTTACTAAGGCCTCTGGTTATAAAATTATAGCTAACGGGAAGTTGCTTAAAAGTACCACGAAAACTTCATTTCAAGTAAAATCCGGTACTTACATAGAATACCAGGTGGTTGCTTTTGATAAAAATAATCTTGAATCCTTTGCTTCAGAACCGCTGCCAGTTGTGAATGTTAGGTATATACAAATTATTCAGGCCGAAAATGTTTCTGAAAAATCCAATCAATCCTTCAAAGGTTATTCAGGAGATGGTTTTATTGAAATCAGTAAAACAGTAAACAAGACGGTTCACTTTAAAATAAAAGTTGATACAGATGGCCTGTACTCCATCGATTTTCGTTATGCCAATGGAAACGGTCCTACAAATACCGAAAACAAATGCGCCATCCGTACATTATCGGTGGATAATAATCCTGTTAATGCGATTGTCTTTCCACAACGGGGAAAAGAAGAGTGGTCAAACTGGGGTTTCAGCAATTCGCTAAAGGTTTTTTTAACGAAAGGGGAACACGTTATTTCGATTTCTTTGGAAGACGCAAACGAAAATATGAATGGGGAAATTAATCAGGCAATGATTGACTTTGTAAGGGTGCAATTTATACAGTAAGGGTTCAGGAACTGATATTATGTATTCCACCTCAAAGGGAATTTTAGACCGGATTTACTTCCGGTCCTTTTTGCTTTCCGGGGTGTTGACTACTTCGGTACCTGATCCGGTATTTCCGCAAAAACTCTACCTGATAAAACTTGTCATCACCTTTTTCACCGCAGCCGGAGCCGGCAAGGTATCTTTGGTTTGTTCGCGCATTTTAAGCAGCCAGGCCATAGTGTTGCCTAGTACGCTCATTATCTGCGCGCCTTCAAGGTCTTGTTCCGCCTCGCCGGGCGTGCGGCTGTGAATAATGTTCCAGTAATTGACAGTGGTGACTATCATTTCGGAACAGGTGAGATTACACAAGTCAATCCGTAAAGTTTCCGACGGCAAATGCTTTGCAGTTGTACAATCGGGCGAAAAAGCCGGGCAAATTATCATGTCAGTATCAGGTGTAGGATCGAATTCCGAAAAATTAATTTTAAAAACTGTAAATCAATAATATAGTCTTTACTGATGTAAAATAAATTGTGAATCGCCGGTAACAATTCGAATAGTAATCACTAATTTTACAGTTAAATTCTTAACCGGCAAATTATACATAGTACACATACCAGGTTATGTAAACCGAAGTGTACATACCACGCTAACGTAAAAATAACTCAATAAAATCCTGGAAACCGGCTATCAAAATACCGGGAGCAATATAGTTTCATTTTCAAACAAAGGAATAAAGCAGTATCCCGGCCGAACCTTAACATAACCATAATCATACACGATCACATATTTTCAGCTATTTGGTTCTAAACGAACTTCACTGTAATACACTATATCCCTATGAGAAATATTATCAATTCATTCAGAATGACAGCACTAGTGCTGTTGCTGTTATCTTATGCCGCATGTCGCGAAAACCTCAACGATCCCAACGACGGCGATACTTCTGACACGCTTGATTATACCATAACCGCGAATACTATCCAGCCTCTCATTAGTTGTTATGCCGAATTCCAGGATTTCCCCTGGGAAAACTACCCGCTTATTGCAACCAAGGGCGATGATGTGAATGCCGGTGGCGAAGGCGACCAGGGAGGTGGTTACACAGATATAGATAAGTACAGCAATTTTGTCGAAAACACCTACTGGATGTTTAACAACTCATGGTGTAACCTTTACGCGGATATATATAAAGCACAGTTATCGATGGATCAGATAGCGAAATACCGCAGGCATGCCACCGACATAACCAAAGCCGATCAATACACTGCCGAAGTTAAGGTTTTAAGGGCATGGGATTTGTTTCTTCTGTCGCGCATGTGGGGAAAAATATTTATTCCGCTGAGTGCTGACCAGACTGAAATGTACAATTTGAAATTATCCACTAAGGATGATGTAATGAAACACATTTCGGCACAGATGGATGAAGCCCTTCCGTACCTGCCGGCCCTCAATCCGAACAAACGTACCGATATAAAAGGTGGTGTAACTAAACACACAGCCCTGGCAATAAAAGCGCTGGCCAACCTCGAACTTAAAAACTACCAGGTTGTAGCCGATGCTGCTGCACAGATTATCAGTTCCAACGATTTTGTGCTCGAACCCGATTATTACAACCTGTTTAAACTAAAAGGCAAACTGAACAACGAAAACCTTTTCGAGATGCAATACTCTGATGCTGATTACGCTACAGGCAATCCTAATCGTGGATATGTTTTCAGTTTCTTCGGTCCCGAGGCATGGACACCAAAAGTAACAGGATCAAAAGCTGGCTGGGGATTTTTCGAACCAAGTATGAAATACATTAAATTTATGCTCAACCGGGGCGAAACCATCCGCCTCGAAACCAGTGTAATCTTTACCAGGCGCGGAATTGCCGAAATTAAAAAGGATCCCGGCTTTGCAAGCCTGCCCAACTGGATTTCGGATACCACAGCCTCGGGCGATATATTCAACGACTCCTACCGCCACCTGTTCAGCAGCGGAAAACACTACCTTCCCTCCGATCAACTTACTCCCGGGCAAACAGGCTACGGAACCAACAAAAATTTTACCTGCATACGATATGCCGAAATCCTGCTAATGTACGCCGAAGCCCTTACGCAGGAAGCTTCCGGTTCAGTTATGACAGCTGATGCAGCTGTTAATGCAGTTCGCACCAGGGCAGGATTAACTCCTTTGCAGGGAGTTACCAATGCGCAGGTTATGGACGAAAAATTTGCCGAACTGGCTATGGAATGGGGCACACGTTTTTATGATATGACACGCCTTGGCAAATACAGCGAACTCAGCTACGACGGCCGTACCTTTACCACCGATAAAATCTTTTACCCGTACCCCAAAACCCAGGCCGACCTTCTGCCGGCATTACGGCAATAACAACAACCTGTACATTCGCCGGCGCTGATATGCAATCCGGCGAAGTTTTTTTTATTGATTGTACCATCACGCGCCGGGAAGCCCACACCAACGGGGGATTTTTACCCTCAGAGCGCAATGCACTAAGCAAAATGCACTAAGTCACTACGCACAAGTTATTTTCACCTGATAAAACTTGTCATCACCTTCTTCACCGCAACTGGTGCCAGCAAGGTATCTTTGGTTTGTTCGCGCATTTTGAGCAGCCAGGCCATGGTGTTGCCAAGCACGCTCATAATCTGAGCGCCTTCAAGGTCTTGTTCCGCCTCGCCGGGCGTGCGGCCGTGAATAATGTTCCAGTAATTGGAAGTGGCCAGTATCATTTCGGAATGGGTAAGGTAATGATTCAGGCTGTCGAAAGTTACCGATCCGCCGGTGCGGCGTACGGCAACCACTGCAGCTCCTACTTTATGCCGGAATAATCCCCCGTTGCTGCCCGCAACATAAAAAGCCCTGTCGAGAAAGCATTTCATGGTTCCTGCAATACCCGCGTAATACACCGGCGAAGCGAGTATAATACCATCGGCATTCTTCATGCTTTGAATCCATTCGTTAAGGTTATCGCCTGTAGTAGTACACTGTTCATGCGTTATTACTTATTTTTACGGGTCGCATGGAATACGCCAGATTGATCATAATTTCATGCTCAGTTAGTATTTTATTCCAATCATGGCTATTTCATCTTTATTTTTCCCGCAGTTATTACATGCCAGGCAACCCCGTACCGCTTTATTCCCGATATGGATAATTTCAAAATCAATACCGTTTTCTTCCAGCTGCGCACCAACCATCCGCAAAGCATGGTAGGTATTTCCTTCTTTTTTCGGGCTTCCGTTTATGGCTACTACTTTCATTTATTAGGGGGGGGTAAACTTATTCAGATTCAAAGATTGTTTAAAGCCAAAGTTATTCCTTTTCCTGAAAATATGGACGTTGAAATAGGATATGATTGGGAAGAGATCACGTAAGCAATAAGATTTTTTATTTTAGGTTATGGCCGGGTTTGCTAATTTCGTTGGATGGCGGATTTAAACGATCAAAGGAACAGTAGACTTGTATTAGTATCATTGTTTTGAGAGTAAAGATTATTCAACAACTGAGTGTACAATTATGCTTTTAGAGAATTTATTCATTTAGTTTTATAGTGAGTAACTAAATGTTTTAAATTGCACTAGTTTTAAATAACGTTTTAAGTATATTATTATGAATCGGGCATATTATAATGATTCTATCACAAAATTTCTAATTACATCTCCTGAAGAAATTATTGGAAGAATTGCTTTAAAAAACCAGTTTTCATTAGAGCAAACCCAAAAAGATGCATGGCTAGCCCAAATCGTCATTTTAAAAGACGTTCTGCCTCCATATAAAGGATCAATCTATTTTGAATACACGATTCCTCGCATGGGTCAGCGAATTGACGTTGTTATTCTAATAGGTGCAGTAATCTTTATCCTTGAATTCAAAATAGGGGAAAAGGAATACAGCTTAAATGCGATGGATCAGGTAATGGATTATGCTTTGGACTTGAAAAACTTTCACGAATCAAGTCATGATCAATATGTAGCACCAATTCTTATCGCCACTAAAGCAAAAAATATTATTTCAGTTATTGCTACAACACCCCAAAACGATAAGCTTCTATACCCAATTAAAAGTAATATTTCACTGTTAACAAAAGTAATTGAAGATGTTATTTTCTTTAGTGAAGGTAATGACATTAATCAATATGAGTGGGAACAAGGCCGGTATTGTCCAACTCCAACCATTATCGAAGCTGCGATGGCTTTATACAATAATCATTCTGTTGAGGAAATCTCTCGAAGTGATGCCAGTGCTATAAATCTAAGTCAAACATCTGAAGCAGTATCCAAAATAATTAATTCTTCAAAAGTGAATTCCCGCAAATCAATTTGCTTTGTTACCGGGGTTCCCGGTGCCGGAAAAACTTTGGTTGGTCTTCATGTAGCAACTACACACATTGATAAATCTAATGATCTATATAGCGTATTTCTTTCGGGTAATGGTCCTCTTGTAGCAATTCTGAGGGAAGCGCTTGCAAGAGATAAAGTTAAACGAGAAAAAGAGAAAGGCAATAAAACCAAGAAAGGTGAAGCATTAAGCGATGTAAAAATGTTTATCCAGAATGTTCACAATTTCCGTGATGAGTGCCTGATAGATATTGCATCAGCTCCGTTAGAACATGTTGCTCTTTTTGATGAAGCACAACGTGCATGGAATTTAGAACAAACATCAAATTTTATGAGCCGAAAAAAGAATCGGCCTAATTTCAACCAGTCTGAGCCAGAATTTTTAATATCATGTCTTGATAGGCATAAAGATTGGGCGGTTGTTGTTTGTTTAGTTGGCGGTGGTCAGGAGATAAATACAGGTGAAGCAGGAATTACAGAATGGATTCAATCCTTAGAACGATCTTTTATTGGATGGGATATTTACATTTCTGATAGGCTTGCAGATAGTGAATATAATGCAAGAGAAGTTTTGAAAAAACTGGAATCCCGGCCAAATGTAGTCTACGACAAATCACTGCATCTTTCCGTTTCGATGAGATCATTCCGTGCCGAAGACGTTTCGCTACTTGTTAAGCAAATGCTTGACCTTAATATTGATGAAGCAAGAGATACTCTCGAAAGAGTGAAAGCAAATTATCCAATAGTCATAACTCGCGATCTTTCAAAGGCCAAACAATGGCTAAAGCAACAAGCGAGAGGATCTGAGCGATTTGGAATTGTAGTTTCATCACAAGCTGAAAGATTAAAACCTCACGCCATTTTTGTAAAATCAACAATGGATCCGATACATTGGTTTCTTGATGGTAAGGAAGATGTGCGTTCTTCCTATTATCTGGAGGATGTGGCAACAGAATTCCATGTTCAGGGCTTAGAACTTGATTGGGTTTGCGTGACTTGGGATGCTGATTTCAGATATTCTGAAAACGGCTGGGATGGTTGGTCATTTGTCGGAAGTCGATGGAATCATATTAATAAAGCAGAACGCAAGGCATATCTCAAAAATGCATATCGAGTTCTTTTAACACGTGCCAGGCAAGGAATGGTAATTGTCGTTCCATCTGGTGATTCTGATGACCACACCAGACCACCAAAGTTTTACGATTCCACCTTTGAATATTTGAAAGAAATAGGGTTTACTGTTATTTAGACGCCTTCCATATGCAACAACTGCTTCAGAAATATCTACAGGCTTTTCGAAAGCTCCGCGTAGACAGAACTCATGGTGTAGCTCCTCATAAACCTATTTTATTGCTTTCTGTATTACAAGCTTATCAAAATGGCCTTATCGACAGCGGAAGAATTTATATCACTCCGGAACTGGTTGCATTATTTAAAACAAATTGGAGTTTATTGGTTACAACTCAGCACGATTGTAGAATCTCTTATCCTTTCTATTATTTAAAGAGTGAAAAATTCTGGAAACTGATTCCGAAATCCGGATTTGAGAACATTAATGAAATGGGCTCAATTATGAAAAGCTTTTCCAACCTGAATGCCGCTGTTGAATTTGCAATTATTGAAGATGATTTGCGATTACTTATGCTGGATAAAAGAAGCAATAGCATCCTGACACATTTTTTATTGGATGAATATTTCCCAATAACAAAACAGAATTTCACCAATTCAATTGCGGGTCAGCAAAATCTATTTGATGATATTGAAGACAAGATTCTGCATGAAGATCCAATAAAATACAGGCAGGAAATAAACCAGCTGATACTGCAGCAAAATGAGGAAGAGATTTTCATCCGGGGTAGTATTTTCAAAAGAGAAATCCCCAAAATATATAATTATACCTGCTGCATTTCAGGAATGAAAATAGCTGCAATCATTTCCGTTTCAATGGTTGATGCTTGTCATATAGTTCCTTTCAGCGAAAGCTATGACGATACGATTACAAACGGCATTTCACTTTGCCCAAACCTCCACCGTGCTTTCGACAGAGGGCTGATTTCAATTGATGACAATTATAAAGTCCTGGTAAAATCAAACTGGAGTGAAGATCATTCTAATTATTCCATCAAACAGTTTGAAGGAAAACAGATTTTATTGCCATCAAATCCCAGCCAGTTTCCTGCGCTTGAGAATTTTAATTCGCATAGGGCGCGATTTAATTTTATCTGATAATCACCTGTGTTGCTGATTTGCCCTCTTCAGGGGGGATTTTTAATTCCACTCAAACCACTGACAGGAAATCGTATGCAATCAGCAACTTTTCATACCGCCAAACGTTTACAGTCATTATCAAGGAAAACCGCGAGTTCAAGAATCTAACGCAACTAAATTGAATTTTAATTGAAAGCTATGCTTACAGATATTCATCCAAAGTTACCGATGCGCAACAAAGCTATAACAAAGGCTTTTTACATTAACATGTTAGACTTTCAGGAATTTGGCAGCTCTGACTTTAATGGTTACCTTATGTTGAAAAAAGATAGTATCCAAATTCATTTTTTTGAGTTCAAAGAACTTGACCCAAAAGAAAACTATGGACAAGTCTATATCAGAGTTGATAACATTGATGATTTTTACCGATCATTGTTGGACAAAGAAACAAGCATACATCCAAATGGACATTTAGAAATAAAACCTTGGAAACAAAAGGAATTTTCGATACTTGACCCAGACAACAACTTGCTGACTTTTGGACAAAGCTTGTAATAGATATTTGAACTCCGACAGACTAAATAAAAAACAACGGACTAGATTTCAATGACTATAACAAATTGAGGCTTTGAAACATAATTAAAGCTTCGTAACCCGCACAATCATTTGTGCTGCCTGACTGTTATATATTTCTATATTCAATGAAGCTAATTCATGCGGTGCATGCGTATACCATAGCTTAGCGCTCTTATAGCTTGTCCCGCAGTTTTACGGGAAGCGAAGCAGGTAAATCGCCACTTGCTGCGGCCTCAACCGGTATTCACACTTAAAAAAACAACCTTATGATAACAAAAAACTATTGGCTTATTCTTTTTTTACTGTTTCATTATACTGCTGTTTGCTTTGGGCAGAATATTATAAAGCTTGACAAGACAGAAATTTCGGAAGCCGATTTAGATGCAAAAATCGTGGCCCTTATGAAAGCTGCTAACGTACAAGGTTTAGCTGTTACAGTTTTTAACAATAAAGAACCTGTTTACCAAAAGACTTTTGGGTATAAAAACGCAATCACAAAAGAGCCGATTAATATGGAGACCAATTTTTATGGCGCTTCATTAAGCAAACCTGTATTTGCAGTTTTGGTAATGCAACTTGTTGAGAGAGGCATCCTTGATCTGGATAAACCTCTGCAGGAATATCTGCCTAAGCCAATATATGACTATAAGCCAACTAAAAAATGGCATGATAACTACCAGGATTTAAAAGATGACCCAGCCTACCTCAAAATAACTGCACGAATGTGCCTGGATCATACATCCGGTTTCCCAAACTGGCGGTGGGATGAAGCAGATCATAAATTGAGGGTTAAAACTACTCCCGGTTCCAGGTATAGTTATTCCGGTGAAGGATTAGTTTACCTGCAGGTAGTACTTGAACATCTTTTGGATAAACCATTGGAACAACTCATGCAGGAAAATATTTTTGCTCCCTTAAAAATGAATAATTCTTCATACACCTGGCAAACAAAATTTGAAAAAGACTATTGTCTTGGTCATAATTCAAACGGGGAAACCTATGAAAAAGATAAAGATAATGATGCCCGATCTGCCAGTACGTTAGAAACAACCCTGGGTGATTATACTCTTTTTACCAGAGCAGTATTTCAAAACCAATTACTGAGTCAGTCTGCAACCAGTGAAATGTTCACCCAACAAATTAAAATCAGATCAATAGCCCAGTTTGGCCCGTTGCGGCTAACAGACTCCAATGCAAATGACGGAATTGATTTAGGTTACGGACTTGGCTGGGTATTGCTTAAATCACCTTACGGAACAGGAGCTTTCAAGGAAGGACA
The DNA here is from genome assembly GCA_030654075.1 of Bacteroidales bacterium. Classification (GTDB taxonomy): domain Bacteria; phylum Bacteroidota; class Bacteroidia; order Bacteroidales; family UBA4417; genus UBA4417. The sequence goes on from JAURYB010000192.1 coordinate 25,876, forward strand.
TGGTGATGGATTTCAGCATTATTCCATCATTTTTCCACAAGCTGGAACAGGTATTATAATTATGAGTAACAGTGACAACGCCGAAAGTATTTTTAAAGAACTGTTGGAGAGTGCTATTGGCGATATATACACTCCCTGGCGTTGGGAAAATTATATTCCTTATAATCAAAAAGACTAAACCACTATGGATTAAAAATCCATAGGTTTTTAAAAAAATGAAATTTTATTCCTATTAACCGCAAAGTACGCCAAGAGGGCGTAGAGGAAACGCAAAGGGCGAAAATCTATTCTCTGCGGCTCTTTGCGTAAACTTTGCAACCTTTGCGGTAAAAATTTGTAGAAACTAAAGTTGCTGAAATAAATTGCAGGGTTTTAACCAATTTTTAAGACAATAAATTGACTGAGCGACATTAGTTACCCGCAAATACAACGTGGTATTCGGCGAGTATCTTTTTGCCCGGGCAGTTTAACTATCCGACAGAAATCGCCTGCAGTCCGCATCTGGTAGGGCGTCCTTCGTTATATGCCATTTAACCGAAACACGCTGCAAACATCAACCAACAGAAAATAACTTTGAAATTTTTGTCCAATTCTGATAATACCAATCGTCATAGAGATGTAAACCATTAATCTTAACAATTTAAAAAAGTAAAAGATGACAGAATTTATGATGATTTTCAGAAACGATTACAATCCCGCGTTTAAACCTTCAGCAGAACAAATGGAGGCAAGCATTAAACAATGGCAGGACTGGATCGGAGGCATTGCCGCACAAGGCAAATTTGTGAGCACAAACCGCCTGGGATTTGAAGGAAAAACGTTGAAGCCAAACCACGTAATTGTTGATGGCCCTTATGCCGAGGTAAAAGAAATAATTGGCGGTTACATTCTGGTAAAAGCAACCAACATTGATGAAGCGATGAAATTAGCGGAAGGTTGCCCGATTCTAAGTATTGGCGGACACGTTGAGGTTAGAAATGTAGTGCCAATGAATAATTAATTTGGACATTCAGGAACTTATACCACAACTTTATAAAACAGAGTACAGGAAAATAATTTCTGTGCTCTGTAAGTTGTTTGGCATTGTTCACATCGAAATTGCCGAAGACATTACAACCGACACTTTTTTATTAGCCTCCGAAACATGGGATTTAAAAGGCATTCCCGAAAATCCAACAGCCTGGCTATATACAGTTGCTAAAAATAAAACCACTGACTATTTTAAAAGAAACAGAATAGTTGAAGAAAAAATTATTCCAACGTTAAAACACAATCAAAAACCATTTGAAGAAACAGATGTTGATTTGTCGGCTAAAAACATAACAGATAGTCAGTTGCAAATGATTTTTGCAATTTGCAACCCTGTAATTCCGCCCGAAGCCCAAATAGGATTAGCATTACGGATTTTGTGTGGATTTGGAATTGATGAAATTGCCGAAGCTTTTTTAACCAATAAGGAAACCATCAACAAACGGCTATTCAGAGCCAAAGAAAAGCTGCGAACAGAAAATATTAAAATTGAACTACCCAACGAAAGCGAAATAAACAAACGATTGGAAACTGTATTAACTACACTGTATTTGCTTTACAACGAAGGGTATCATTCAGGCACACGGAACACTCAATTGCGAAAAGAACTGTGCCTGGAAGCCATGCGGTTAAATTATTTCCTGATTGAAAATGATGCCACAAATAAACCCGCCGTAAACGCTTTGATGGCTTTAATGTGCTTTCATTCATCACGTTTTGATGCAAGAACAAATCAAACGGGAGAAGCCATTTTATATGAAGAGCAAAACAAAGATTTATGGGACGAAGACTTAATTGAAAAGGGAAATTACTTTTTAATTGAAAGCGCAAAAGGCCAGGAAATTTCTAAATACCATTTGGAAGCATCAATTGCATATTGGCATTCCACTAAAATTGAAAATCCTGCAAAATGGGAGAGTATTTTGCAATTATACAATCAATTATTACAAATTGAATATTCACCAATAACAGCATTGAACCGAACGTATGCTCTTTCAAAAGTGCATGGAAAAGAAAAAGCTATACAGGAAGCTCTGAAATTAGATCTGAAGGAAAATCATTTTTATCATTCCCTTTTAGGAAACCTTTATACCAACATCGACAATAACAAAGCAATTATTCATTTTAAAATGGCTCTTACTTTAGCAAAATCAAACAGTGACAAATTGACTATTGAAAACCATTTGAGAAAACTAAATTGATAGAAAATTCCCCGATAATTGAAGCTCCGTAGCCTGCATTCCATTTCCGGATTTATTGGAAAAAATCTCCGGGAGAGTTTCAGGTAGCCAGAAATTGCAAAAATGCAGCGCCGGCATTGCATGCGGCAAACATAAAGGCCGAATACGTAATAACTATCAGGAATCCTTGCTCCCGGCTTCAGACTATTTTAAATATTTTTTTGGTTAAAGATATATTTTTATTGTTTATCAATATATATTTATTATTTTTGCAGCATAATTTAAACTCTTAACAATATGTCAAAAACAAACAACTTCGTATTTTGGGCCTTATATGTTGTGGCCTGGCTCATTTTTGTCGGCTTGAGCATTGAAGCAGGAGGCTTACTGGTAAATTTCTTTTTCAGTCTGTATAAGCCTGAATTTGTCCAAAATCTTTATCAAAAGCTGGACTTAACTGAAATGTATAAAGAGAGCAGATTAGCTTTTTTCGGCATCTATAGCTTTATTCTAACCATTTCAATTTTAAAAGCCTGCCTGTTTTACATAGTTATCCACCTAATGCACAAAATGGAATTATCAAAACCGTTCAACACTTTTGTTGCAAGACAAATTTCACTAATTAGTTATTACACTCTTTCAATCGGACTGTTAAGTTACATTGCCAGACAGTCACCTAAAAATTTAACGCATCATGGTTTTATCACTGATAACTTAAACCAATTTTGGGCAGACAGCCAGGCATTTATTGTAATGGGAGCTGTAATCTATATTATTGCGACTATTTTTAAAAAAGGAGTAGATATTCAAAACGAAAACGATTTAACCGTATAAGCCATGTCGATAATTGTAAATCTTGATGTAATGATGGCTAAACGGAAAATGTCGTTAAACGAACTTTCCGAACGGGTTGACTTAACCTTATCCAATCTTTCCATACTGAAGACGGGTAAGGCTAAGGCAATCCGTTTCAGCACATTGGAGGCCATTTGTAAAGTGCTGGCCTGCCAGCCGGGTGATATCCTGGAGTACGTTAATGACGGCAAAAGTACAACCACCCATTAGCAAAGGCAACAATGGCCCTTTGGGAGTATATTTGATCCGGATAGCTACCTGGATTGTCGCCAATACTTACCTTTACCGATATACAGGAACGGGCTGTTCCTGTTCACTGCTATGTACTGAGGACGCACACATACTTTTAATAAAATCAGGACTTTCTTTTTTGACATAGTACAGGGGAAATTGACGTTCAGGAAATTAACGGCAATTTTGATATTTCGGGTAAAAGCTGGATTTCAGGCTTTCCCCTTCAACAAGCCGCATAACTTAAAATAGCGAAACCGTTTGACCCGGCATTAGAAATCCCTTCACATTCCGATCACAATTTATTAAAGAAGAACCTTTCCAGACTACTACCGTTTGATTTTTTTCTTGTTTTTAATCCATATATATATTATATTTACATAGTTAATCTAACTATAGCATTCCTGCTTGTTTTCTCCCCTCCTCAACAGGATTATTTCGTAGTTCAGTCTTGTATTTCTTCGATTTCAAATAGTTTTTTTGCTAACGCTACTTTCCTCTTTTATCCTGTTTTCTTGTAGTAAGCTCAGATTATTCGAATCCTGAAAGACCAGTTTATTCTTATTCATGAGGACATCATTTAATATCATTTTAAAGTGATCTTTCTCCACCCTGAACTTTGCAATTTTACGCAGTAAGTATCTGAAATTGGCACATCAGTCATTTAAGACAATAAGATGAAAATCAGCACATCGGTTTTCAGTTTTACCCTGCAAATAAATCAATAGAAAAGGTTCTGATAAAACTCAAAAAAACCTGGTGCTTCATTGTATTACATGGTTTGAAAGCCATATAACCAGGGTTTGACAATTTCGCCTTTTTCTACATAGATAGGAATTCATTCAATCTGGTAAGTCCACTTTATTCGCAAGTAACAAATTATAAACTTATAAGGCCATGAAGAAAATATTTACCTCATCGAAATACCGGTTCAACTGGTATAGAATTATGCTGTTTTCTGTTACAATGGTTCTGACAGGAACCTATTCTATTACTGCAAAGGGTCAGACGGCGGTACCACTTATGGTAAATGCTTCTTTCCGTGCAGAAGATGAACAGTCAATTGCTTTAACTTCCACTTCAGCGAATACAGGCAAAACCAATGGTTCAGGAACAATTACTATTGGAGACACGGGAGTTGCAAATCAGAATATATTGGCTATAGAAACGAACCAGGAAAGCAAGACATTGGGCAACACGGATGTGTATAACTTTATTTCAACCTTGCCCTATCGTCGTGCCCAGCCTGTTACCTTCAGTGAGTCCGGGGAAATAGAAAGTATGTCTATCTATCATAACGGAGGCACAGGTAATTTACTTTTGGGAGTGTATTCTGATGAGGCAGGTTCACCTTTATCACTGTTAGGAGTAACAGCACCAACACCCATCAATTCGACGGCTGGCTGGCAGACTATTTCGCTTCTAAGCCCTGTGATAGTAACTGCAGGCACAACCGTATGGCTGTCGTGGGTGTTTGAGAACAACCCGGGGATAAGATACACTTCTGGCACACCAGGCAGGGTAAAATCGATGGATACATGGTCAGCAGGCATGCCTGCAACATTTGGTGCCACGACTTATGCTGATTATATATATTCAGTATACAGTACGTACAAACCAGTCAACACAACACCAACATTATCTGTATCAACAGAAACTATTTCTCTGGGTTATGGCTCATGGTTCAGCGGAACATTTAACATTGCCTCGAACACAAGCTGGAGTGTAAGCACTGATGCAAACTGGCTTGACGTGTCACCAGCATCCGGATCAAATAACGGAACAATTACTTTAACCACTAATACCGCGAATACAGGTACAAGCCCGAGGACAGCGACAATTACAATTTCCGGTGCTGGAGTTGCAGATAGGACCTTAACCGTGACACAGGCATATCGGGTTAAAACTCTTGGCAATACGGATGTTTATAGCTTAATATCAACTGCCGAATATCGTAAGGCGCAACCCATTACATTTAGTGAGTCCGGAAAAATAGAGAGCTTATCAGTTTATCATAGCGGAGGAACAGGAAATGTATTAATGGGAGTATATTCAGACCAGTCGGGTTCACCAGCTACTCTGTTAGGAGTAACAGAGTCGACACCAATCAATACAGAAGAAGGCTGGCAGACTATACCTCTAAAAAGTCCTGTTGAAGTAGCTTCAGGGCATACCGTGTGGCTGTCGTGGGTATTTGAGAACAACCCGGGCATAAGATACACTTCTGGCACACCGGGGAGGATAAAATCTACGGAAACATGGCCGGAAGGTATGCCAGAAACTTTTGGAACCGGGGTTTATGCTGATTACAAATATTCGGTATATTGCACATACATACAAGTGAATATAACACCAAAATTAAATGTATCCGAAAGATATATTTCACTGGGTTTTGACTCAGGTTCCATTGGAACATTTAACATTACCTCGAACACAAGTTGGAATATAAGCATAACAGATAGCGCAGGTTGGATTGAAGTGTCACCTGTATCAGGTTATAATAACGGAACAATTACTTTAAAGGCTAAATCCCCGAATATAGGAAATCAAAGGGAATCATTACTAACAATCTCCGGTACGGGAGTAGAAAATAAGCTTTTAATAGTTAACCAGGAGTATCGGATTGATAGCCTTGGCAATACGGATGTATATAACTTTATAGATAATTCAGAAAATCGAACAGCCCAGTCAGTAATCTTCGATGAACCCGGCGAAATAGAAAGCATATCCATTTATCACAACGGAGGCACAGGAAATGTAATGCTTGGAGTGTATGCTGACGAGGCGGGCTCACCTTCAAAGCTCCTGGGAATAACAGAAGAATATGGCTCAATCGGTATAAATGCTGGCTGGTTAACTATACGACTTAAAAGCCCTGTTGCAGTAACTTCAGGACAAACTGTATGGCTGTCGTGGATATTTGAAAACAACCCGGGTATAAGCTACACTCCCGGGACACCAGGTAGTGTAATGTCTACAGCAACATGGATAGAACGCATGCCAGTATTTTTTGGACCAGCATCTGCTACTGATTATAAATATTCGGTTTTCTGTACATATAAAACATTTAAACGAGCTAATGAAACCACAACTTTAAGCATAGCCCCGACAACTATTTCATTGGGGGCTGATATATCATTAAGCGGGAAATTTAATATAACCTCAAACACTAACTGGAGTATTTCAGATAATGCGAAATGGCTTGATGTATTAACAGAATCAGGTTCATATAATGGAACAATTACTGTAAGAGCTAATTCAAAGAACAATGGAACAAGCCCAAGGACGGCGATAGTTACAATTACTGGCGCAGAAACTGCAGGTAAAACTGTAACCGTGACCCAGGCATATAAGCCATTTACCCGGGGCAATACAGTTGTATATGATTTAACTTCAACTACAGAATATCGAAAGGCCCAACCAGTAACCTTCTTTGAATCAGGGGATATAGACAGTATATCTGTCTATCACAACGGGGGTACAGGAAAAGTTTTACTAGGAGTATATTCTGACCAGGCGGGTTCACCCTCAGCACTGTTGGGAGAATCAGACCCTACACCAATCAATGCAACAGCCGGCTGGCAGACAATATCTCTAACAAGTACAGTTAATGTATTAACAAGCCAGACGGTATGGCTTTCATGGGTATTTGAGAAAAACCCGGGCATAAGATATACTTCAGGAGACCCCTCAACCAAAGAATCGACAGAAACATGGCCTGGTGGCTTGCCAATAACTTTTGGTAACGCGAATAATACTTCTCTTAAATATTCGGTATACTGCATATACAAACCAGGCCCAAAATTAAGAGTGGATTACACTAGTGTTTCACTGGATTTTTTCTCAGGTTCCAGCAGGACAATCTCAATCACCTCGAACACTAGCTGGGATGTAATTAATAATACAAACTGGCTTACCGTTTCTCCGGTATCAGATTCGTGTAATGGAACAATTACTTTTACTGCTAATTCGGCGAATCCGGAAACAAGCCCGAGGACAGCGATAGTATATCTCAATGGCGCAGGGGTTGAAGGTATAACTTTGCCGGTTACTCAGGCTGGCAAGATACCTATTCTTGGTAATACCGATGTGTATAGTTTAGTATCAACATCACCCTATCGCCAGGCACAACCCATAACCTTCACTGAGTTTGGGGAAATAAAGAGTATATCAGTTTATCACAACGGAGGCACAGGGAATGTATTGCTGGGCGTGTATTCCGACCAGGCGGGGTCTCCATTGTCGCTGCTGGGAGTAACATCACTAACAGAAGTCAATTCAACAGAAGGTTGGCAGACGGTGCCTTTTACAAGCCCGGTGATTGTAGCCTCAGGACAGACCGTATGGCTCTCGTGGGTTTTTGAGAACAACCCTGGAATAAGATACACAACAGGTGTGCCAGCCACCGCGGAGTCTGGGGAAACATGGCCTGATGGTATGCCAATAACCTTTGGAACAGCTGATTACACTGATTTTAAATACTCGGTATATTGCACATTCGAACCTGCCAATGTTTCTACTCCATCCTATAGTACCATGGGCAACCCTGAAATATTTAATTTAACCTCAACTGCAACAAACATGCAGGCAATGTTTATTGGCGGACAAGTTCTCTATGGCGCTTCTATAACAAGCATATCGATTTATCATAATGGAGGTACAGGTAAAGTTATGATGGGAATATATTATACAGAAGGGTCCCAGAAGTCAACATTTCAACTGCTGGCAGTAACAGCCCCCACAATAATTAACCCGTCAGCAGGCTGGCAGACGGTGCAACTAATTAAGCCTTGCGGGACAGGAAATAGATTTGGAGATTTATGGCTGGCCTGGATGTTCGAGAACAATCCGGGTATAAGGTACACCACCAAAACTGATGCTTCGATAGAATCAGCGGCAACATGGGCAGAGGGCATGGCGGCAACGCTGGGAACAACCATCAATACGGATAAAGCTTATTCAGTATATTGTACATATACGGATGGAATAAGAACTTTTAAAGGCAACAGGGAGGTGTATGACTTATCTTCCAAATCAGCCAATCGCTGTGCCATACCCATCATGGGCTTTTCAGATCAACTATTAGAGAGCATATCTGTGTATCATAACGGAGGTACTGGCAATGTAATACTTGGAGTATATAGTAGTTCAGATTTCGAAAACGGGTCACCAAAAAATTTGTTGGGAGTCACAGCCCCGACTGAGGTCAATCCAAATAAAGGCTGGCAAACAATACCTCTTATAACTCCAATAATGCTAAAAAGCTCTTTTCCTGAAGTGCCGTTGTGGTTGGCATGGGTATTCGAATCAAATCCGGGGATCAGATACACAGCCGGTGAACCGCCAATGGCACAATCTACGGCAACCTGGTCGGGGGGCATGCCGGAATCATTTGGTGATGCGAATTTTGAAAACTATAAATATTCAATATACTGTACATATTTCAAAGAATATTCCAGTGACTATAAACTCCCCTTTTATAGCCCAAATGATAGTACTTCCTTTACTTCAGTCAAACTCAATAAGGACGAATTGCTTATCTTCCCTAATCCAACAACCGGAAATATTACGGTTAAATGGAACAGCCCTAATCACGAAAGAATGATACTGACAGTTTATAATGCTTTGGGGCAGGAAGTTAAAAAAGTTCAGACCGAACCCGGAATAAATGAAATATCGGTTGACCTCAGCAAAGTCAAGAAAGGAATATATATGGTTGAATTAAAAGAAAGCGGCAATGGAACAATACTAAGCAGGTCAAAAATAGTGAGGAACTGATACTGGTTTCCATGTAAATAGGCAAAAAGGAATGGAAATGCTTCCGGTCCTTTTTGTTTTAAAGCTGGTTTGTTTCCTGGATCAGTAATTAAAGAAGCGGAGAGCAGGTAACAGATTTAATCCTGAGTAATCAGCATGCATTCCTTATCGTTCTTGTTTTTATGGATGGAACGCTTATCTTTATTTCTTTGAAATTTATCGGATAGTTGAATTAGCAAAAGGATATTTTTTGCAATTGTGGCGCTGAGCTTATTAGTTCCGACAGGCTGAAAGCTATTTCGGAATATCTTTAGCTTTCGGGCCATCCGTTTGTTCCGATTTATGCGGCTGTTTGGTAAACCGGAAAGAAGAAACAAGCGAAATTTTCAAAGCTACAGACGAAGCTTGAATGCTAGCCTGCTATCCCCTTGGCGTAAACCTTTTGCTCGAAAACGGAGGCATTGATCACCAACCGCTTAAAATAAACTATCTGAATTTCGGTTAGATGTATACTGATCAGATCTTTTCCGAAGATACTGATAAATTCGTTAGGACTCCTGGAATATAACTGAACAACGAATTTTAGCATTAGTAAGATTGGCGCCGGTTAAACTGTTTTACTCAATTTTACCGCCATCCGCCTTACCGGTAACCAGGCTGCTGCGGTTCCTATCATAGTGATAGTTATAAAAACATATAAAAAGTCAGTAGCAATCAACTTTACAGGGTAGGCATTAATTATAAATGATCCGCCCCCCTGGAGTTTTATCAGGCCAAACTTCTGTTGCAAAACGCAAACCAGTAAACCAAGCAAAAGTCCTGAAAATGCACCGATCAGTGAAATCAATAATCCTTCGAAAAAGAAAATCTGCTTTATTAGTGAATCTCTTGCTCCCATGCTTCGTAATATGCCGATGTCTTTTTGTTTGTCGAGTATCAACATGGTGAGCGAACCTATTACATTAAATGAAGCAACAATAAGGATAAAGGTAAGTATCAGAAATACAGCCCATTTCTCCGATTTCATGATTTTATAAAGTACTTCCTGCTGCTGAAAACGGTTCTGTATCCTGAACTTAGAACCTGCAACAGAAGCGATTTTTTCCAGGATCAACCCGGCATCTGCATCCTTAGCTAACCTGAGTTCGATACTGGTAACTTCATCCGCATAATCGAGCATTCGACGGGCAAAACGCAAGGGTACAAGCATGTATTTGTCATCAAAATCCTGCTGAACCGAAAAAATTGCGATAGGCCGGATAAATTCGCTTCTGAATGATTCCTGAGGCATTCCGGATATGCTTCCTTTACGCTTTGGAATATAAACCGATATCAGGTTATCAGGCGCATTCATATCCAGGTTGAGGAAATACGCAATTCCGTATCCGGGGATAGCAAAATCAAGGCTGTCCTCCTGTAGTATCATTTTGCCCGTCACCAGCAAAGAGTCGTTAATCGGGCTGTTGAACTGGTAAAGCGAATCCACACCTTTGATGGTAGCCAGAATTTGCTGCTTTTTGTAATACAAAAGCGCATTTTCCTCAACTACTTCAGTATATTTGATGATACCCGGAATGGCACGGATTTTATCAGCATCTATTTCATAGTTATGAAAGGTTTTCCCTTCAACAACCGTTATTTTGATGTCGGGATCGAAAACTGAAAACAAGGAAACCACTACCGATTCGAAACCATTAAAAACGCTAAGTACAATAATCAGCGCAGCCGTTCCCAAAGCAACACCAACCATCGAAATACCCGAAATCAGGTTGATGATATTGTGCGATTTCTTTGAAATCAGGTACCGGCGTGCTATGAAAAAGGGGAGGTTCAACTGCTGTTATTTGATTTAAGAACAAGGATTAACGAACTGTAATTTATGAAATAAGCTAATAAGATGGATTTATGATTTCTGCTAAAATCTAAAATCGATAATCCTTGTTCACTATTCAATGAAATATTAAAAATAGTGCTCATTTAACTGAGTCTTAGAGATATTTTATTTCCGGAAATCTACTTCCAGGCTTTCACCACCAGTCCTGTTCCTGTTTTATGAACAGATATGGTATCAATATAATTTAAAACCAGGCAAACCGGGAATGTGACTATGTAATAGAATGGCAGCAGAATAAAGAAGAGCTTAGACTTTCCCAGCGCGAGAATCGGGTATTTCATCGACAGCCTCCAGCTGATCTGACCTGGCTTCCCGTATTGATAACGTGCTTCAGTGCGCCGGAATCCTGCCAGTTTTAATTTATCCTGAATTTCGTTGATGTTATAGCCATCGCGAACATGTTCATCAATAAATGATTCTTCTTCTTCATGGTCGTGAACATCACTCCCGCCCTGGTCCGAAGGGGTGGATATCAAAACCATTCCACCCGGCTGAAGTGAAGCGTAAAAATTACGGAATACCTGTACATCTTCCAGTATATGCTCCATAACATCTACCGAAAGGATGAGGTTATAGGCCGAAGCATCGGTAAAGGCTGTCAGATCCGTGATTGCAAAAGTTACATTCGTCCGTCCGATTCGGCTGAAAAAAGCATTGCAGTCAGCAATCTGCTCTTCTTTCACATCAACTCCTCTTATTTTCCAGTCTGGATTTTTGGATGACATATAAAAATCATATTGCCCGAAACCCGAACCTGCATCCAGTATTGAGGCATCTTTTGTCGCTGCTTCTGCCCATTTACGTACTTCACGACGAACATGCCAGGAACGGAGCAAAAGCAAATCAAGCAAGCGATAAAATATTTTTCTTAAAAACGGTGTACTGTTAAAAACGCTGCCGAGCGAACGTTTGATTGGATCGTATTGCATGTTTATTTAAGGATATTTAGAGTAGTAAAAAATGAAAAGATGGGGCGAGGGGCGAAAGGCGAATGGGCGAATGGGCGAGGGGTGAAAAGCGAATGGTTATAAATTGGGTCCTATTCTGGCTTCCGACTTCCGTCTTCCGTCTTCCATCTTCCGTCTTCCGTCTTCCGTCTTCCGACTTCCGACTTCTAGCTCTTTTTCAACAGATTGTCAATATTTTCAATATAATCGAGCGAATCGTCGAGAAAAAAATCGAGTTCCGGAATGGAGCGGACCTGGTTGCGGATGCGGTTACCAAGTTTAAGCCTTATTTCTTTCCTGTGTTCTTTTATGATAGCTAAAAGTTCCTGTTTATCTGTTTTTCCAAACAAACTCAGGTACACCTTGGCAAGAAAAAGATCCGGCGAAACATGAACCTTGGTAACCGTAATCATATTTCCCGGCAGTACATCCCTGCCCATTGCCTGGAATATTTCTCCCATATCCTTCTGTATCAGGCGGGCTATTTTATGCTGACGTGTTGTTTCCATGCGGCAAAGGTACTGATTTTATAAATAATACGATATTTTAGCATGTAAGCTTTGACGTGAATATTTGCTGAACAAACTCATTTAATGTTAATTTTGCGCAAAATCTGTTATTGGACCGGCTTATCTTTTAAAAAACTTGTTTCGTGAGAAAATTCTTTAAACTGATGATTTATGCTAAACCTTACTGGGTTTATGCTGTAATAAATATTATCTGTAATATCATTGTTATCCTTTTTTCAATAGTCTCATTTGCGGCGCTGATACCAATCCTACAAATCCTTTTCAAAATGTCGGAGCCAGTAACTTCGGCACCGCCATTGGAATTTACTCAGGATTCGATTATGCAGAATATAAATTTCTATATCAGCGGACTTATTCATCAATATGGCGAAGTTCGTGTGCTTGGTTACATCTGTGCTATCCTGGTTGGACTGTATTTCCTGAAGAATCTTTTCCGTTACGGTGCCATGTTCTTTATCGCTGTTTTACGTAATGGCGTGGTCAAAGATCTGCGAAACGCAATATACCACAAAGCTTTAATTCTTCCTTTGTCCTATTTTAATGAGCAGCGTAAAGGAGATATTATTTCGCGTATCACAGGTGATGTTCAGGAAGTGGAATGGTCGATACTTCAGATGATTGAGATTATTTTCCGCCAGCCGGTTACTTTGGTTGCTTACCTGGTTTTTCTCTTTATCCTTAGCCCTCAGCTTACAGTTTTTGTATTGATAGTGTTGCCGGTTTCAGGATTCATAATTGGCCGAATTGGCAGATCCCTCAGGCGTACTTCCGATAAAGTTCAAAGTAAAATGGGCAGTTTGGTTTCGCTGATCGAAGAAACCATTTCAGGACTCAGGATCATCAAAGCCTTTAATGCCATTGATTTCAGTTATAATAATTTTGCTAAAACCAATGCTGAATATGCCAAAATAGCTACGCGTATGATACGTAAACGCGACTTAGCTTCACCGCTGAGCGAGTTTTTGGGCATTCTGGTTACCGCTATCATTTTATGGTATGGCGGTGGCCTGATCCTGGCACACGACAATTCACTTGACGCTACTCTTTTCATCGTTTATCTTGGTGTTTTTTCACAGATTCTGCCTCCGGCAAAAGATATTTCGCAGGCTGCTGCCTACATTCAGAAAGGCGCTTCTTCCCTTGATCGTATTGATTATATTCTGAAAGCCGAAGAAGTTATTGTTGAAAAAGCTGATCCAATTCATATCAGCGATCTTGAGCATACCATCGAATATCGCAATGTAGCTTTCAGGTACAATACAGAACCAGTATTAACCGACATTAACCTGGTGATTCCCAAGGGGAAAACTATTGCGTTGGTTGGACCTTCCGGTGGAGGTAAATCGACCATGGTGGATCTTTTACCACGTTTTTATGATATCACAGGCGGGCAATTGCTGATTGATGGTAATGATATCCGGGATATTGCCATTGCTGATGTACGCGGACTGATGGGAATTGTCAACCAGGAAACCATTCTTTTTAATGGATCGGTCTACGATAATATTTCTTTCGGCATGAAGAACGTTACCATGGAGAAAGTAATTTCAGCTGCTAAGGTTGCAAATGCCCACGAATTTATTGAGAAACTTGATCAAGGTTATGATACCAATATCGGCGACCGCGGACTGAAACTTTCTGGAGGCCAGCGTCAGCGTATAAGTATTGCAAGGGCAGTGCTGAAAAATCCACCAGTACTTATTTTGGATGAGGCTACTTCCGCATTAGACACCGAAAGCGAACGCCTGGTTCAGGATGCTTTAGTTAAATTGATGGAAAACCGTACTTCTGTGGTTATTGCTCACAGGCTTTCAACCATACAGCATGCCGACGAAATTATTGTTCTGAATGCCGGTCAGATTGTACAGCGCGGGAATCACCATGAATTAATTGCAATTGAAGGAATTTACAAGAAACTGTGCGATATGCAGTCGTTTACTTAAAAAAAGGATTTAGGGTTTTAGGTTTTAGGGAGAAGAAATCAGCGGCACAAAACCTAAACACACAGCACTATGCACAAAGCACTGAGCATAAAGCACTATGCACATTGCACCAATATTTAAAAGATGAACAATCCACTTAGTGAAAAAATAAAAAACCTGGCTGCTGATTTTGCTCCCGGAATTATCCAGATACGCAGGCATTTGCATGCCAATCCCGAATTATCGGAAAAGGAATTTAATACCGCCGATTTTATCTGCAAAACCCTGGACGAATACGGAATTTCCTATGTGAGAAATGTAGGTGGAAACGGCATTGTCGCAAAAATAGAGGGCCAGCAACCTCAGACTACAACATTAGCGCTTCGTGCTGATATGGACGCTTTGCCGATTAATGAGTTGAATGACTGCGATTACAAATCGCAGCACCCGGGTGTGATGCATGCCTGTGGTCACGATGTTCATATGTCGTCCTTACTAGGAACAGCGAAGATTCTGAATGAACTTAAAAACGAATTTGAAGGTACGATCCGGCTTATTTTTCAGCCTTCGGAAGAGAAATTCCCCGGTGGAGCGCTTGCTATGATTAAGGATGGGGTTCTTGAAAATCCGGTTCCTGAACGCATATTAGGACAACATGTTTACCCAACTCTCGAAGCCGGTAAAGTAGGCTTTAAATCCGGAAAATATATGGCCTCGACGGATGAAGTTTATCTTACCATAAAAGGTCGCGGAGGCCATTCCGCTACGCCTGATCTGAATACAGATACAGTGTTAATTGCATCGCATATTATAGTTGCACTTCAGCAGATAGTAAGCCGTATGGCGCCTCCGGGAATACCTACTGTACTTTCATTCGGTCGTGTGATTGCCGACGGGCGTACAAATATAATTCCTTCGGAAGTAAAGATCGACGGAACTTTCCGCACCTTCGATGAGGTTTGGCGTGCCCATGCCCACGAAAAAATTACCATGATAGCCAAAGGCATGGCCGAAAGCATGGGCGGCACCTGCGATGTATTTATCGATCATGGATATCCTTTTCTTGTAAATGATGATTTGGCAACTTCAGAAGCTAAAGCGTTAGCGCAGGAATATCTCGGTCCCGAAAATGTGGTGGAGCTTGATCAGCGCATGACAGCTGAAGATTTTGCTTATTATACGCAGATTATTCCGGCATGTTTCTACAGGTTGGGGGTGAAAGATCCATCATGGACAAACATTCGCAACCTTCATACACCTGAGTTTGACGCCGACGAACGTAGCCTGGAAACTGGAATGGGCCTCATGGCTTGGTTGGCGGTTAACCAGTTAAAACCACTTCAATGAAAGTCTCCGGCAAGCATTACAGGACTATCTGGATGGATAGCGAAACTGGTGAAGTCAGTATGATTGACCAGAATGCATTGCCGTTCGCATTTGAAGTTTTTAAGGCAAAGAATTACCAGGATACCTGTCATGCCATCCGCACAATGATTACACGTGGAGCAGGAGCAATCGGAGCTGCTGCAGGATTTGCAATGGTGCAGGCTTTTTTGGAAGGGGCGAAGGGTGAGGGGCGAAGGGCGAAAGCAGATGATTATACCAGTGAGCAATTATATTTTTTTAATCAGGCCAGGAAAGAAATAGAAGCCACCCGCCCAACCGCACGAAACCTTTTTTATGCCACCGAAAGAGTATTTAGCGCTGGTTTAATAAGTGTTGAAAATGCCGTTCGCGAGGCACAGCTATTAGCGGATCAAAACATTACAGATGCCAAACTTATCGGAGAACACGGAAGCAAAATTGTTCAAAACGGCAGCCGCATTTTAACCCATTGCAATGCCGGCTGGCTTGGTTTTGTGGATTATGGAAGCGCTTTGGCTCCATTGTATATTGCTAAAGAACAAGGCAAGGAGTTTTTCGTTTATGCCGACGAAACCCGTCCGAGAAACCAGGGCGCAAGGCTTACAGCCTGGGAATTGCAGAATGGAGGCATTCCGCATAAAATTGTTCCCGACAATGCCGGTGCCTACCTGGTTAGCAAGGGAATGGTTGATTTTGTGATCGTTGGTGCCGACCGCATTGCTGCCAACGGTGATACCGCCAATAAAATTGGTACTTTTGAAAAAGCAATTGTAGCAAAAGAATTCGGAATACCATTTTATGTTGCTGTACCTTTTTCAACAATCGATTTCTCATTAATGGATGGCTCTCAAATTCCTATTGAGGAACGCAGTGAAGATGAAGTGCTTTATTATTCCGGACCGGATTCAGAAGGAGTTATGCGTACAATCCGAATGGCTTCGCCCGGATCAAATGCATTAAATCCTGCTTTTGATGTTACTCCGGCCAAATTTATTACAGGATTCATCACGGAGAAAGGAATCATAAAGCCTGATGAACTCGATAAGTTTTCTGCTGACAAACCATTGAAACATTGAACGCGCAGCATTTGAACAACTTTGAACAACCTCGAACAACCTTGAACAACTTTGAACAACTTTGAACAATTATGAACAACCTTGAACAACCTTGAACAACCTTGAACAACTTTGAACTTCTCAACTGTAAATCAACAATCCTTTTTCAAATTCAGTCCTATGCAACAACCCAATTCATGCAACTGGCCCGGCAACGATCCAAAAATGATTGAATACCACGATAGAGAATGGGGTGTTCCCTTACACGACGACCGGAAGCTTTTCGAATTTATGATCCTGGATGCTTTCCAGGCCGGGTTAAGCTGGAAAACCATTCTGCACCGACGCGAAGGATTCAGGGCTGCATTTGATAATTTCGATGCTGAAATAATAGCCTTGTATGATGAGAATCGTATTCAGCAATTGATGCAGGATTCGCGCATTATACGCAACCAGTTAAAAATAAGATCAACCGTAACCAATGCCCAGTCATTTCTTAAAATACAGAAGGAATTCGGAACATTCGACAATTACATCTGGCAGTTTACAGGTGGCACCACGATTTATAATAATTGGACGGATCTGAAACAAATTCCTGCAAAATCTGCCGAATCGGATGCCATGAGTAAGGATTTAATCAAAAGAGGTTTTAAATTTGTAGGTTCAACCATTTGTTACGCGTTTATGCAGGCTGCCGGTATGGTAAATGATCATATGGTTTATTGCAGCAAGCATCCGGGTAGTACTGACAAATAGTTTAAAGATTTTATATGTGTGAATTGTTAATTATTTTAATCTTTAAACGGAATAAATTATCGTATTTTTAAAGTCTCAAATTACTTTAGGATATAGTGATGGTTTAGTTCCTGGAATTTATTGAGTCAAGAATAGTATCAAATCGTATATAAACGAAGTAGTATACAATGTTTGCAAAAGAAACCAGTATTCCTGAATACAAATACAGGGTTAATGATTATTCAGTTGTCACCCCCTGGTTTCGGGAAACAATAGTGCGTCCTTTAATTACATATATTCCGAGGTGGATACCGGCAAATTATATCACGATCAGTTCCAACTTATTTATGTTTGCCGCCCTTTTATTATCCATGTTTTCAGGTGAAAACCGCTATGTCTTTTTGGTCGTTCCAATCCTGGTACTAAGTTATGTAATTGGTGATCACCTGGATGGGATGCAGGCAAAACGCACCGGTACCAGTTCGGCGCTGGGCGAATTTTTCGACCATTTCCTGGATATTTTTAACAACGGCATCCTGGTTATGATTGTCTGCAGCCTGATGAATGTGAGCCCCTGGATATTTATTATTTGTCTGACAGTTAGTTATATAGCTCATTCAGCTTTATTCTTTGAACAACTTAAAACAGGCTGGCTGGTTTTCGAAAAATTCGGAGCTCTTGAAGCTGTAATCCTTATCCTTTTTATAATTGCTTCTCTTTACTTTGTACCGGTTCAAAGTTTACTGTTATCCCCGGTTTTCAGGCAGGTAACTTATTTTGAACTCTTTATGCTGGTAAGCGCCGCAATTGCACTTTTTACATGGCTCAAGACACTGCTGCGGATGAAAGCTGTAAATGCAAAGTATTTATCGTTTTTTATTGTGATGATTGTACTCATGGCGATATTAATCCCTGTCGGAAAAAGTGTGGTTGCTTTTGGTATAATTACATTGTTCAGTATTGTTTATATAGGAAATAATCAGCGGAGCCACCTGACTGGTTTTCCTGAAAAATGGCCCGATTTTATTTCGCCGGCCGTATTGGCAATATCATTTTATACAGATTTTTATTTTGAAGATTTCACAACTATTATTCTGATCTACCTGGCAGGCAGGGTAATTTGGATTGCATACACAACAATCAGCATATTACGCCACTATTGGGTGTGGCGGAATCCGGAAATGATGCCTTCTTCTTTGGAAAGAGAATCAGAATTAGATCGGGAAGTATTAATTATTTCTTCGAAAAATCATTAAAAATACTCTGCAACATTGCCTTAGCATTGTTTTGATCCTGCGTTGTGACGTTTCCGTGTTTTTCAAAAAAGTCATTTATAACGGGATTATAACCTACGGTCATACCTGGCTTCAACATCACAATGCCATCGTTGCTGGTATAATACGCGAAATGGTCAGAACCCCCTGATGCGAACAGATCATTTCCAAAAATAAAATCATTTCTTTGCATGCCCATCTGGTGAAGTACTGTTTTAGTTATATCGAGTTGGCATCCGAATGTATGTATCACCGTATCCTGTTTTGCCAGCGCACCTCCAAGCCATAGCATAGGTATGCGGAACCTGTCCGGCTCTGATTCGGTTAAATTACCCGGATACCTGGTGCCGTGGTCGGCAATAATCACTACAAGCGTATTGTCCCACCATTTTTTTTGCTTTGCCTGTTTTATAAAGTTTCCGATACTTTCGTCGGTGTAATGAATGGAATTCAGGAAAAGGATTTCATCGCCACTGCCTTTCAGGTAAGGTTTGGTTGGGATTTCAAAAGGTTCGTGGCTGGTTAAGGTAAACAGGATTTTGCAGAAGCGGGAAGCCGAATCGGGTGTATCATCCAGCAGCTTCTGCATCACGATATGATCCCAGGCACCCCATTTTGAATTGTAACTTTTGGAATCAAAATCATCCATGGAGATTATTTTATCGAATCCCGCAGCTACGAGGTACGAACGATAGTTGGCAAAATCGATGGACCCTCCGAAAAAGTAAGAGCTTTTATATCCCTCATTCTTAAGTTCATGCGTGATAAAATCCAGCTTCTCGGTTTTTTGCGGATATTTTATAACACTCGATCCCGGAAGCGAAGGGTATCCGCTTATTACCGCGGTCATAGCTTTGTCGCTTCTATTGCCATTGGCATAAAAATTATCGAACAGAATGCCTTCCTTTACCAGTTTATTAAACTCTGGTGTCGGCCCTTCCAAACCTCCAAGCGATGAGATGCACTTTGCCGTAAAACTTTCAATAATAAGTATGATGATATTGGGTTTATCGGTCCTGAGTATTTTGGTTGTCTGGCCGGAGCGATGCATTTCTTTGAATAATTCAGCGGTGAGCTTGTCGTCCATTATGCGGTATTTCGCCCTTTTCTCATCATCTTCAGTAATGGAATAGCTTAAATTCCATAATGGGTTGATAGCTGCATGATTGGCAAATTGCTTTTGCGAAAAGTAAGCTGAGCCAATATTGATAGGCACTAATCCCAAACTGCCACGGATGGGAAGAATAAGTAAAACGAACAAGAAAATGGCTGATAAAATATATATGGGTTTAGTTTTGAGAAGCCTGACTTTTGAACCGATCAGCGTATAATAAATCCTGCATACGCCATAAATCAGGACTGAAATTATAACTGTAATTAATAGTATCTGCCATATATTAACCGAAGCTGTCATTGCTTTGGTATTATCCATATAAAGCAAAGGCGTGGTATCGAGCCTGAATCCCCAGTATTTATAGAGTTGAATATCTATAACTGTGAGCAGCGTTACCAATCCGATAACTATGTAAGTATAAATATTGAAAATTTTGCTTAGAATTTTACCGAGTCCTAATGTAGAAACAACCAGCAAAAAAGTTGGGAAAACCATCAGATAGCCTGCCATGGAGGCATCGAGGCGGAAACCGTGAATAAAAGTGCCAAAGATTTCACCCGCAGTGAGGTTCCGGGTAAATTCGTAATGAACCATCAGAAAGGCCATACGGCCAACTACAAAGAATGCGTACCAGAAAAGGAAATAAGTAAAATAGAGTTTAATCCTGTCTTTCATAAACAACTTTCAATTTTGGGTGCAAAATTGCCTAAAAAACTAATACGATCATTTAATTAACAATATAGCTTTTTTATCCTTAGTTCTATACTTTTGCATTACTTTTAACAATCCCTGAATAACAGAGGCTTTTATCGTTCGGGTCAGGCATCTGATTAACTAACAAGCGCTATATGAAAATTGTTTATCTCGGTATGACTGCCGATATTATGCATCCAGGTTTAATCAACATTATTAATGAAGCCTCGAAACACGGTGAAGTCCTGGTTGGACTGCTTACCGATTCTGCAATTGCACACTATAAACGAATGCCTTACCTCACCTACGAACAGAGGAAAATGATTGTTGAAAACGTAAGAAACGTTTCAAGAGTAGTTCCCCAGGAAGAGTGGAGCTATGTGCCTAACCTTCTGAAATACAAACCCGATTATATTATTCATGGAGACGACTGGGTGGAAGGACCGCTGAAAGATATCCGGGAAGATGTTATAAAAGCCATGGAGCAGATCGGCGGAAGCATCATTGAAATACCTTATACAAAAGGAATTAATTCAAGTTCGCTTGATCGGGATATCAAAGTTATTGGCACCACTCCGGATGTGCGTTTGAAATCCTTACGCAGATTGCTTCACGCCAAACCACTTGTCAGGATACTGGAAGCCCATAACGGCTTATGTGGTTTAATCATTGAGAGTCTTGAAATCCAGAAAGGGAACAGACTTTTATCCTTCGACGGGATTTGGTCGAGTAGTTTAACCGATTCAACAAGCAAGGGCAAGCCGGATATTGAAGCGGTTGATCTTACAACCCGTATGCAGGATCTGAATAATATCCTGGAATGTACAACCAAACCCATAATTTATGATGGCGATACAGGCGGGAAGCCAGAGCATTTTGCGTTTACGGTGCGCACGCTGGAGCGGAATGGTATTTCGGCTGTTATTATTGAAGATAAAGTAGGACTGAAGAAAAATTCACTTTTCGGTACCGAAGTAGCACAGCAACAGGCTACTATCGATGAATTTTGCGAGAAAATTCAAACAGGCAAAAGATCTGCAATAACCAATGATTTTATGATTATTGCCAGGATCGAAAGCCTGATCTGCGGCGGAACAATCAGTAATGCTCTTGAACGCGCATTAGCTTATATTGATTCAGGTGCCGATGGAATCATGATCCATAGCAAAGATAAAAGTGGCAGCGATATTAAGGAATTTTGTCATTTGCTGCGTGAGAAAAACAGTGCTATTCCCATTGTTGTTGTTCCTACAACTTACAATTCCATTTATGAAGAAGAACTGCAGAACTGGGGCGCAAACATTGTGATTTACGCAAATCATATGTTACGCGCTGCCTATCCCGCCATGGTAAAAGCGGCTACTTCGATTCTGAACAACGAACGCTCCACCGAAGCAGGTGAAATCTGTATGCCGATAAAGCAAATTTTAGAATTAATTCCTGGTACCAAATAAGCTTATGTTAGATGTAAAAAAGACCGTTGGTTTGCTTTTCGGGAATGAAGTGAGTTTTTTCACTGGTGTACCGGATTCACTTCTTAAAGATTTCTGCGCCTGCATAACCGATACAGTTTCTCCTGAAAATAATATTGTTGCAGCCAATGAAGGAGCTGCGGTAGCCATGGCAGCGGGGAATTTCCTCGCCACCGGTAAAATTCCGCTGGTTTATATGCAGAACTCAGGCCTTGGGAATGCCGTAAATCCTTTATTATCACTGGTTGATGACGAAGTGTACAGCATTCCGCTGATTCTGTTTATTGGATGGCGTGGCGAACCTGGAGTTAAAGATGAGCCTCAGCATAAGAAGCAGGGAAAAGTAACCATCGCTTTGCTCGAAGCAATGCAGATACCAACTATCATTCTGGATTCGGACGATGCCATTGCTGCCGGACAACTGGTCCAGGTGATTTCCCAGGCTAAGCAGACTAATACTCCGCGTGCGGTTGTTATCCGTAAAGATACATTTGGAAGCTACGAGCAGCAGAAGAAAATAACGAATCAATTTCCGCTCAGTCGCGAAGAAGCGGTAAAGCTTTTTGTCGATACTGTTAATCCAGCTGATATAGCGGTAACTACAACCGGTAAACTATCGAGGGAATTGTTCGAATACCGCGATTTAACAGGAACCGGGCATGCGAATGATTTCCTTACCGTTGGCTCCATGGGCCACAGCAGCAGCATCGCTTTAGGCATTGCCATTGCTAAACCCGGGCGTACAATCTGGTGCCTTGATGGCGACGGGGCAATTATTATGCATATGGGTGCCGTAACAACAATCGGCAGCATAGCTCCGGCAAATTACAGGCATATCGTTTTTAACAACGGCATGCACGAATCAGTTGGCGTGCAGGCAACCTGCGCATTCGGGCTCGATTTTTCGGCAATTGCAAAAGGCTGCCGGTATAAAGCATATTGGAAAGCAGAAAACGCAGATGAATTTATTAATGCGATAAAGCAAGCTCAAAATTCTGAAGGCCCGGTTTTAATTGAAGTTTTGGTTAATGCCAAATCGCGGAAGGACCTTGGCCGACCGACTATTTCGCCCGTGATGAATAAAATTGATTTTATCTCGAACTTATCAGCCGAATAATGGAAACCATCAAACGTAATATTCTATTAAATCCCGGACCGGCCACTACATCCGACACGGTAAAACAGGCAATGGTAGTCCCGGATATTTGTCCGCGCGAGACTGAGTTTTGCGATATAATGAACTCCATTAAGCTTGATCTGCCAAAGGTTGTGAATGGCCAGGATGATTATGTAGCCGTACTTTTTGCTTCTTCCGGTACGGGAGGTGTTGAATCGGCAATAACTTCTGCAGTGCCAAAAGATGGTAAAATGCTGATTGTTGAAAATGGTTCCTATGGCACCCGGATGTGTAAAATAGCTGAACGGTATTCCATTCCATATATTTCATATTCAATTGCATACGGTGATTATCCCGACGTAAAAGCGATTGAATTATTGATAAAAAATGACAAGAGTATAACTCATCTTGCTGTTATCGATCACGAAACAACAACCGGTATGCGAAACCCGGTTCAGGCAATTTGCGACCTGGCACATAAATACAACATTGAGGTAATTGTAGATTGCATGAGTTCTTATGCCGGGCTGGAAATTGATCTGCAGCAATGGAAAGCCGAATACATTATTTCGTCGTCGAATAAATGCATACAAGGCATGGCGGGTTTGAGTTTTGTCATTTTTAAAAAATCGCTTCTGGATAAGATAAAAGGGAATGCCCGTTCCTTTTACTTTGATCTTTATGAGCAATATTCAGGCTTTCAAAAGTCAGGACAAATGCAGTTTACACCTCCGGTTCAGGTTGTGTATGCGCTTCGCAAAGCAATGGATGAATTTTTCGTTGAAACTTTGCCAGGAAGACGGGCCCGTTACCGGCAGAATTACGAATCCCTTTACAATGGGCTTGAAAATTTGGGATTCCGGTTCCTGTTGCCCGAAGCACAACAATCGGGAATCTTATTGGCAATACTGGAACCCAAGAATCCGGAATATAATTTCGATGTCATGCATGACTTTCTTTACCATAGAAATTTTACTATTTATCCCGGCAAAGGAGCCAAAGAAGCCACATTCCGGCTATCCGTTTTAGGTGATCTTCACAAAAGTGATATTGAAGGATTTTTATCCACGCTCAGCGATTACCTGGTTGAGGTTAGAATTAATAAGCTTGTTTACTAGTTTTAATGATAAGCAAACTATGGCAGGGCTCTCTTTATGGTAACAACAGCAGTAATAATGGCAGCCGGTATGGGAACCCGTTTCGGGGATATGACCGCCGAAATTCCGAAAGGATTTATTAAAGCCGGCGACAAACCGATGATCATAGGTTCTGTTGAAACCTTGCTGGCTTCAGGAATAAAAAGGATAATTATAGGAACCGGGTTTAAGAAAGAATTGTACGAAGATCTTGCCAGGGAATATCCCGGGATTGAATGCGTTTTCAGCCCTGTTTATGATTCCACCAACAGCATGTACACCCTTTGGAATTGCAGGCAGGCAATAGGAGAAGAAGATTTTTTAGTACTGGAATCCGATCTTGTTTTTGAAAAAAAAGCAATAGTTGAATTGCTCCTGGATCATCACTCAAACAGTATGCTTTGCGCCGATGTAACCAAGTTCCAGGATTCGTATTTCCTGGAATACAATCACAACCTTGAACTTGTGAATTGTTCTGTGAATAAGAATGATTTAAACGTCTGCGGCGAAATGGTCGGGATACATAAACTGAGCAATTCTTTTTACAAAGAACTCTGTTCCTATTATTCCGGTATCGTTGAAGCAAAACCAAAAATGGGTTATGAATTTGCTTTGCTGCACCTGGCACAAACCTTCGAGCCGATTCATGTGCTTAAAATCCCCGATTTGGTCTGGTACGAAATTGATGATTCCGACGACCTGGTTTTTGCCGAGAAAAACATTATAGTGAAGTTGAAAGATTAACTTTTATAGGTTTCGGTATGATGAAACAAGTATTCCCTTTTCACTTACTTTTTCACAACTATCTTTTTGGTTTTCACATATTCCCCTGCCTGCAAACGGTAAAAATATGTCCCGTTAGTCAATTGACTGCCATTTAACTCCACCTCGTGCTTGCCTGCCTGCTGCTGTTCGTTCACAAGTTTAGCCACTTGTTGCCCGAATATGTTGTAAACCGTTAGCTTTACAAACGAAGAGCGGGGGAGTTGGTACTGAATGGTTGTGGATAAAAAGAATGGGTTAGGATAATTCTGATCCAATGAAAATACCTGGCCGGTAACTGGCTCTGAAACTGACGTTGTACCTTGCTTTTTATATTGATACAGTGTCCCTCCCGATCCGGTTATCCATCCGTGATCAGCATCCGGAAACGAAACGCTGTATAAAAACGCATCACCTATGTCTGTGTGAATTGTCCACGTCACGCCTCCGTCGCCGGAGCGAAAAATAACTCCAAACGAACCTACCGCCCATCCGTCGTCGTTAGTAAAAAAAATACCGTTACTGCCATCGCTTGTTGATTCAGGAATCCAGGTGTTTCCTCCGTCACCGGTCCTGAGCACCGCACCGGAAATTGCTGCCCAGCCACGGCTTGCATCCGCGAAGAAAAGATCACTGATTCCGTATGTATCGCGGCCAAAAGCTGTTGGAGTAACAACCACCGTCCAACTCGCGCCGCCATCGTTGGTTCTCAGCACCGATGCGAAATCGCCACCCGCCCAGCCATCATTAATGGTCGCAAAAAAGACAGTTTTTAAATTTATCGAAGTTACGGTTGGTGCTTTGACCCATGAAGTACCGCCATCTTTAGTGCGGTAGATTGTGCCATTATCGCCTACTGTCCATCCGTTATTGACATCCTTAAAAAAAACGTCGCGCAATAAATTATAGGGATATGTTGGAGACGGACCGGGGGTTTGATTTATCCAGGTTGTCCCGCCGTCAGAAGTATGCCTGATAATGATGCTGCCATCAGCTGCCCAGGCGTTATTCATATCAACAGCTGAGAATCCTGAAATGTCGCTGTAATATCCTGTTGAATAGGTAGTAAACGACAAGCCACCATCGGTTGTTTTCAAAATATTATTTTTTGTCGTGCCGCCGGTTCCTCCCGCAATCCAGCCATGGGTAGAATCTATAAAACAAGAACACCAGAGATTCAGTGTTGTGCCTGTGTTTATCTTTTCCCAGGTTTGGGCTTGAGAAACAAATGTTACCAATAAAAAGACTGAAGCAATTAGCAGATGTTTTATCATTCGGTTTGGACTTTAACTTATATATTTCAATGCTCGATGATTTTATTGCTTTATGAATTTCTGAACGCTTATACTCTTCCCTTTTTTCACTTGTATAAAATAAATACCCACCGGGAAATCAAAGGTAGGGATATTAAATTCTTGTCCTGGATTCAAATTTTTGGATTGATAAATTTCTTTCCCATGCATATCAATAACGGTAATCTCATTTATGTTTTCCAAACTTCGTACTTTAATTTCGCGGCTTGCCGGATTCGGGGAAATGATAAACGGCATATCCGTAGAGGAAAATTCTTTTAATCCAACCACATCACCTGTCGGGTTGCGTTTGTAGTATATTTCATCGTTTCCATCGCGGCTTTCCTGCCATACCACATGCACAGCTGTACCTGATAATGCAATGGAAGGATACTGCGAATAACCAAAGTTATTAGTCAGCCTTGTATCTGCTCCCCAGCTTGCGCCTCCATCTGTTGAGCGTTGGCAGTATATCTCATAGTTTCCGTCACGATTGTCGTACCATACAACAGAAACCACTGCACCGGATGCTGCGACAGAAGAATTATGCGAATCGTGAGGGGAGCTGTTTGTTAGCCGTGTATCTGTTCCCCAGCTGATGCCTGCATCAGTCGAGCGTTTGAGATAGATATCCGAGTAATTCCCATTACGATCGTCTTCCCATACCACATTTACAGTTGAGCCGATTACTGAAACAGCTGGAGAATAGGACTGAAGAGGATTGTTTGTCAAGCGTGTGTCTGAACCCCAGGTTAGGCCTGTATCTGATGAGCGTTTGTAGTAAATCTCATAGTTTCCATCACGATTATCTGCCCATGCAACAAATACATCTGAACCTGACACCGTAACTGAAGGCCGGTCCAAATCAACAGAATTATTTGTCAACCGGGTATCTGGTCCCCAGTTTGCACCTGAATCTGTTGAGCGTTTGTAGTATATTTCATCGTTTCCGTCACGATCGTCACTCCAAATTACATGGACAGTTGATCCGGATACTGTTACAGATGAGCCCCACGAAGAACCAGGGTCATCCGTTAGTCGGGTATCGGTTCCCCAACTAGTACCACCATCGGTCGAGCGTTTGTAGTATATTTCATAGTTTCCGTCACGCTCATCGACCCATAACACATGCACCACCGGGCCGGAAACTGCAACAGAAGGAAAGAGTGACTCCTGATAGACTCCTCCATTTATAATTACCTGATATTTAATTGTCAGCCGTATATCTTGCCCCCAGCTAACGCCTCCGTCCGTGGTGCGTTTGTAGTAAATCTCAGAATGCTGAACCTCACGAAAATCTCGCCATACAACATGGACTGTATCCCCGCTTGATGCCACACAGCGATTCGATAATGACTGGGAGACTGAAGGGTCATTTGTCAGCCGTACATCAGGCTGCCATTGGGCTTGTGACAAAAGTGTACCTAAGATGAAGATTGAGGATAATAGTAGCAGTTTTATCATATTAAAGTTCTGAATCGTTTAATCAATGTTAGATTGCTTTATAACTTAATGAATTTCTGTACACTTATTCTCTCCCCGTTTTTCAGCCTGATAAGGTAAATCCCGGCAGGGAAACCAGAAGTCGGAATATGAAGTTCAGGAGTTGAATTTAGAACACTGGTATAATAAATCTGTTTCCCATATATATCGGAGATGCTAAGTTCGCTTATGTTTTCCAAACTGCGCACTTTTATTTCTGAGCTTGCCGGATTTGGGGAAACGGTAAACTGCATATCTGAAGAAGACAACTCTTTGAGTCCAACTTCACTATTTGCCAGGTTGCGTTTGTAGTAAATATCAGATCCATCACGGGTGTCAGTCCAAACAACATGTACTGCCCGGACGGAGGATGAGATATATGGATGCATTGATAGCGCAGCGTTATTGGTTAGTCTTGTATCGGCTCCCCAGCTTAGTCCTCCGTCTTTTGAACCTTTGTAATATATTTCGTAATTCCCTTCACGGTTGTCATCCCAAACCACATGAACATCTGAACCAGATGCCGCAATAGATGAAAATAAGGAGGAAGAAGTATAATTTGTAGTCAGCCTGGTATCGGTTTCCCAGGTTATGCCACTGTCAGCAGAATGTTTATAATATATCTCATATTTAAAACTGTTGCGCGAGTCGAGCCACGCAACACGAACTGATGATCCCGATACGGAGAGAGAAGGTGAATTTGTAATAACATTGTCAATAGAAAGCAGTATGCTGGCTTCCCAGGTTAGTCCACCATCCTTTGAGCGTTTATAGCTGGTTTTCCCAAGAGCATTCCATACCACATTTACCACTGAACCGGATACGGATACAGAAGGGCTACCACCAGGTTCTATCAGCTTTGTATCAGGGCCCCAGCTTATTCCTCCATCTGTCGAGCGTTTGTAGTAACTCTTGGTAGTGACTTCACGGTAGTCGTCCCAAACCACAAACACCAACTGACCGGAAACCGATACAGAAGGACTATCTGATTGTGCAGGGTCATTGGTAAGTCTTGTGTCTGTTCCCCAGCTTGTGCCTCCATCGGTGGAGCGACTGTAATAGATTTCATAATTATTATCATAGATACCATCACGTTTATCGGACCATACTATAATTACTACTGAACCTGACACGGATAGAGAAGGAGCCGTTGAAGTAAAAACATTATTCGAAATCCTGGTATCCGGGCTCCAACTCAAGCCGCCATCAACCGAGCGTTTATAATATATTTCATTGCTGGTGCCATCACGGTTATCCTTCCATACCACATGTACAGTATCTCCGCTGGAAGCGATACAATGTGCATTCGGTAAACCATCCATTTGAGAACTACCCGGGTCATTGGTCAGCGGCACATCCGACTGCCATTGGGCTTGTGAAAAAAGAGCTCCTAATAGGAGAAAAGATATGAAAAGTAAGTGTTTTCTCATATTGATTTTGTTTTAATTAGATGTGTGCCTAAAGATTATCAGCTTCAACAAATATAGATATAAATATAATTAAATGTATATTATTAACTAAATCAGGGTATTAATTCCGGAATTGCAAAAAAATCATAGGTGTAATATGCCTGTATGCAATCTGAACAATTGGCATATGACAACAGCAGTCTGTCTGTTTTATCAGGTAAACTGCTGTTTTATGAATTTTAAAGATTATACTTCCCAAGCCATGCAGATACTTCCACAAATGTTATTGTACGGATATCCCCTTTATGCAACGGGCCGAAAATCCATCTTTCCATGAACCTGCTTTTCCGAAAATACTGCTTGTATTATAGTTCATATATACGTGTCAAGCTTCGGTGGTTGAGGTTGCAGTCGAACGCCAATACCATCCATATTTTCCATTATAGTAGAATGAACCATACGAATGATAGCAGTTACCGCCGGGAAGAGCTGTAAAACCGCTGCTGTTATAGATCCTCGGTTTTTATTTTGAGAAAAGTAAATAGAAAAGACGTAAAGATGATTTTATTCTGTTTCACCGTTATTTCTTAATTGGGTGAATGGTTTTTATTTCTGCAAAATCAGTTTTCTTGTTTCTGAAAATGAGCCTGCCTGCATCCGGCAGAAATATATCCCTTTGGCTAATTCTGTTGCGTTCCAATCTACCGAATACTCTCCAACAGGCTTTCGCTCATTTACCAGGCTTCCAACTTCACCACCCATCGTATTA
Organism: Bacteroidales bacterium; assembly: GCA_030654075.1. GTDB lineage: Bacteria > Bacteroidota > Bacteroidia > Bacteroidales > UBA4417 > UBA4417. Next base: position 55,897 of record JAURYB010000192.1, read on the forward strand.
AACACTTTCAATGAAACAAAGCCTGCCCCGGTGACTTTATACCTGATGGTTGTGGTTGAAGTGAATGGATTTGGGTAATTCTGTATCAGCGGCAATGATTCTTCCGGATATAATCCTACGGAAGTGAATGTTTCATCCAATGTGATAACCGATTTTGCTGTGTTGCCCCATAATGTATCTGCTACAAGGGCTTTTCCCACGCGATAGTACAAAGTATCCGCCCTGTCGTTGGAAACATTTGCGGGGAATGTAAATTTGCTGACGCTATCCGTTGTGCCTTCGCTTACACGAATAATTTTCAGAACAAGATTTTTATGAACTGACTGGAGATCATAATCATTCAGGAGTAACCTGGAAAGAGTAAAGGTGCGGTTCGATTTCAGGAAATCGGGAAGCGCAAAGGGCGCATTATCTATACCACGCAAACCGGGATAAGTGCTATCAGTTCGGATTACCCATACTTTATTAAAATCCCAGCCGGTGAAACTGGATGTTTTTTGCATTTGCACTGTTGTTAATCCTGATCCCGAAAACGAACTATGATTATCACCATGCCCTGAAATCAGTCCGGTGGTTTCTTTGTTCCAGTTGCACTGAATAACTGTTGCCTCATAATTATTCCCGACTACTCCGCCGATATAACCTCCGGTTACTTTTCCGGTCGCATAACAATATAGGATTGTGTCGTTATTGCTTCCCGCGACACCTCCTGCATCATCAGTGGCATTAATATTACCGGTTGAATAACAGTTGATTGTTTTGCCCGGGCCTTTATACCCTGCTCCATTTGATCCTACTATCCCACCAATGCTCCCGTAAATGCCACTTATGTTGCCGGTTGCATAGCAGATGCTGATAGCGCTCCTGGTTAAGCCCGGCAATACCACCCACATAGGAGCCGCCAGTTACATTACCAGTCGAATAACAATAGGTGACAGTGGGGGATTCAATTAGCCCTGCAATACCACCAACTTCAACAATATCACCTTTTACGTTTCCTGAAGAATGACAATAACTGATTACCCCGTAAGCGCACCTCCCCGCGATTCCGCCAACAGAGCTTCCACTGAGTCTTTCACCGCTGGCATAGCAGTTGCTGACAGCAGCGCAGTTTTTAATTGTGTCCTCATTTTCGCCCGCAATACCACCGACAACACTTACACCTGTAACACTTCCACTTGCATTGCAGCTGCTAATTCTGCCTTTATTAAATCCAACTATGCAGCCTACATAGTAATTACCACTAATCTTTGCCTTCGTTACTCCCAGGCTGTCGATTGTTGCAAGGGAGGTATAACCAAAAAGCTCTATGCAATTGGCCGCCGGACGCTGGATAGTGAGATTGTTAACAGAATGTCCCGCGCCATGAAATTTTCCTGTAAAAAAGTTTGTTTCGTTACCTATTGGCACAAAACCGCTGCCTCCGTTTTCGGTCGCCGATGCTGATGCATCAATATCATTTGCCAGGCGATAAGTGGCGGAAAGAGTATAACTGCCGGTTCCTATCGCTTTTAAATCGGCATAGTCTTTCACTAAGTACGGGCTTCCAGCTGTGCCGCTTCCGTTCATAGTACCGCCTGTGGCAAAAGCTGAAATGGTAGTTGCTAAAAGGATTGAAATAAATAAAACGGAATAGGAAAGTGTTCTGGGGTTTTTCATTTTCATAGGCTTTAAATTATTAATTAACAATTAGATATCAATGACGTTTAGTTAAGGATTCATGTTAAAAGTTTCCATTATTGTATTCTTATATTCCATTACCCCCCTTGTCTCCCCTTGTGCTTCGGCTCCACTCAGCAACTAGGGGGAGGTCTTACTAACAAAGCTTTTTCTATGTCGAAGGTCTGGAATTTTGTTGCGAACAGCTCCCTCCCTATTTTCCAGGGAGGGCAGGGGAGGGTACAATTTCAGATAATTTTTTTCTTTCTTTTCTGAAAAACGCTAACTAAACGACATTGATTCATGTTTGCTTGATTTAAAGGAGATGTGCTTTAACTCTTATTAAATATATTCTCAATAAGGCTTCAGTAATTGAACTGATGAATACATTAATCCTTAACCAAACGAACCGAAAAGGCCATGTACTCCACCGGACTGGCTCTAACAAGATCTCTGGAGTTGTAAGACATATGCCGATTCCAGGCCCAATCATCATGGTATACTGTGGAAGTCCACCAAAACGCGCATACAGTGAGGCATTCAAATACGTTTGGCATGTTGCGTAGATATCCAGCCGGTAGAGCTGTAAAGCCTATTTCGTTGGTGGCATAAGCATTGGGACTTAGCCAATGGGAATAGCCACTTTCCCTTAACTTTCCTCCGGCCGACCATTCTCCTCCAATGAAAGTGGTTAAAGCGGTCCATTCGGCATCGCTTGGTAAATGCCAACCAGGAGGACATGCTGCCATTGCCGCATGCCAGTTATATAAAACACCGTATGTTTTATAATTAGCCGTTAATTTGGCTGCTGCCACATCTGTACCGTCATAATCATAAACGTAATAATATGGGTCAGTTGCTGAAATAACAGAAGGTGGACCAACTTTAGGCAAATAGGCCAGGTTTTCGGCCATCCACCAGGTTGTGTCAATCTTTACAACCTTGTAACTTTTGTTGTCGATATCGCAGTTTACAAATTCAACAACAATGGTTTTAGATACGGTGGGTTTAAGTGTTTCAATAGTTGTATGAACATCCTGGCCCCAATACCAGTAATAATTTAACAGAATTACATCACCATCTTTATAAGACAGATTTCCACCGGTTGTTGCGCTCTTCAATTGATTTGTATCGGGTTTTTGCGAATTTAATTTTTCATTCCCAGAATACAAAATAGAGCTGTTTTGTACTTTTTCGCCTGTGTAAACTGCTTTAAAACTGGTAGTCTCATTATTTTTCAATACAGAAATGAAATAGATACCTGCAATCGGGAACTTGAACTTAAAACGATGAGTTCCCTGCGCCAGGTTCTGCATTTTTTCACACAACAACTGGCCATTGGCATTGTATAATTTGAGTTCAACCTTTTCACTCTTGTCAGTTGATAAACAAAAAGTAGCATCGTCATGAGTTGGATTTGGATAAATGTTTCCGTTTTCAAGATTATTTTGCAAAAGATTTATGCTAGTGATTGTTTTCATTAGCACAAGCGATTCATTTCCCAAAAATTTCACAATCTGGCCCGTCCTCAGGTTGGTTGCCTGAATACTGTCGATCGGAGTACCGCTTACCAGTGGTTGGAATGAAATTGTTATATCCTGAGCGTTTGAATTCAACATTGCAAAACCCAGTAAAACAGAAAGAGTAAATTTTTTCATATTTCCTGATTTTAAATTCATTACACATTATTAATTTTAATTCTATTTACGGTTATTCTACTGTTTCCTGACAATAAAATACATTAATCCTTGATGCAGCGAACAGCACAGCCGCCGGTCTTTTTGGCGGTTTTTCGTTCCACACTGTTGTTAAAATAGTACATGCCCCGGTACCAGGCATCTGTAGTATTGCCACTTGACGAACTCCACCACATGGCTCCATAGCCACCATAATAGGACACATAGTCATTGCGCCAGCCACCTCCAAGGGCAGTAAAGCCGCTGCTATTATCACAACCTGTGCTAGCACTGGTCCAGTGCATAGCCCCGGTTTCCTTAAGTTTGCCGCCAGCAACCGTTTCTCCACCCAGATAGGAGGTTAATGTAGTCCATGCCGTATCTGAAGGTAAATGCCACCCGGTTGGGCAAAGTTTGTCGGTATTCAAGGCATACCAATTATAAAGTGCTCCGTAACCATAAGTTTTAAACACAACTGAATTGTTATACCAGCACCATGCAGGTGTGGTTAAGGCTCCCCACTCATTACCGATGACATTTGGGATGGAATCGCCATCGTTATACTTAGTCGTTTTGAGGTTTTCGGCCATCCAGGTTTGAGTTCCTATCTTTACTACCGCATAGTTATTTTTATCAGCATCGGTACAGGCAATAAAATTAAAAGCAACAGATTGGGTTTTGATTGGTATCAGCATAAATACTGTACTGTAAATGCCTGATATTCCTGTCAGTTTCAATTGATCGCCGGTGTTAAATTGCATATTTATTACTGAATTTTCACTTTCCAAACTCTTTATATTTCCTGTGTTTGAAGAAGTGTTCTTCTCGTTTATGTGCGAAATAGCTGCGATATGTTTTAATTCAGCTTTTCCATTAGTTCCATTGGTGCTAACAATTTTAGAAGCATAGGAATAGTTGGCTGATTCGACTCTCATAATATAAATGCCTCTGCCGATGCCTCTCAGGTTGTAGGTTTGATGTCCTTTTGTTACAAATTCCTGGTGTTGTAAAATTCGTTTGCCGCTTATGGTATATAGTTCAACCGTCATTTTGCCTTGTGCAGTTGCTTCAAAATCTACAGAGCAGGCTCCATTTATTGGATTTGGATAGATATATAAAGCATTATCTGAAATAGATTGCAGTTCGTTTATTCCAACCGCTGAAGTAAGGTGCAAAATATCTCTGCCACTTAGCTTTTTACTTGTACCCTGTGTTAAATTTTCAACTTTTACCGAGTCAACTGAAGCGGCTGCCCCGGTTCCTGTAAAGCTTATTTGATAATCCTGTGCCTGTGTATTAAACATCCCGAACAGGATTAAAAAGATTGCTGTTAATAGTTTCATATGTTTATTGATTTTTAAGTTAATACTCTTTAATCAGTTATTTCCGTCTTTGCTTCCAATCTAGGCTAAATTTTATGAATAACAGATTAGTATCTGTTTAATATATCCGGCAATGATTACAGCCGGAAAGTCAATTTGCAGACAGGCTGCTATTTAATTAAAATCAATTTCTTCATTTCAACAACCCCTTCAGTGTCAATTTTTAAAAAATAGGTTCCACCGGACAAAGTTCTGCCATCAAATTCCACTTCATATGCTCCCGGTGCAAGTTTTTCGTTTACAAGGGTGGATACTTGCCTGCCAATCTCATTAAATACTTTTAACGAGACAAAACCTGTCTTTACAACCTTAAACTTAATAGTTGTTGTGAATCTGAAGGGGTTGGGGTAGTTCTGTAATAGCGACTCTGATTTTTCAGCATAAAATGCTACGGAAGTGAATGTTTCATCCAACGTGATAACCGATTTTGCTGTGTTGCCCCATAATGTATCTGCAACCAGGACTTTTCCCACGCGGTAGTACAAAGTATCTGCCTTGCCATTGGAAACATTTACGGGGAATGTGAATTTACTGACGCTATCTGTTATGCCTTCGCTTACACGAATAATTTTCAGAACAAGATTTTTATGAACTGACTGGAGATCATAATCATTCAGGAGTAACCTGGAAAGTGTAAAGGTGCGGTTCGATTTCAGGAAATCGGGAAGCGCAAAGGGCGCATTATCTATACCACGCAAACCGGGATAAGTGCTATCAGTTCGGATTACCCATACTTTATTAAAATCCCAGCC
>JAURYB010000194.1 GCA_030654075.1 Bacteroidales bacterium
GAAACACAAACAACGATGAAACTGACTATGCAATCAAAATACAACTATCAGCGCAGGATATGCTCCGCTGAAATGGTTTCGTCAGGAAAAGGGACAACCTCAGAATTCGAATTGCTGCGATGCACGATAAATAAATTTTAACCTAACAATCCATGATACACCACGAAAATGATCTTAACCCGGGGCCTTTGACAGTAACTGGCTTTAAAGGGGGAAGTTGCGACCAGGCTATTTATCCCGGCAACAACCGAACACTTTTTAAGCCAACTGCCAAAGGTCAGCATTGGCTATGGGTGCAACCAGGTTACGGCTTCAAATTCCGGACCCAGGCGATGTCAGGAAATACTTCAGGAGTAAAGTTTAAAAACGAGCTTCTGGCATTTGCAGGAATTCAGGAAATCATGAACTTGTTCCCCGAAAATACTCGATATAGATTAGATTATTTCCCGGTTACTACTGAGTTTCCAATAGAATCAAATTGGTTGGCCACCCGCCTCAAAAAAACAGGAACAATAGCGACAAACGCTGTTATATGCAGATTTAAGCTATGGGATGGAGGTAAATGTATTTATCATGGCAAAACATCTAAGTCGGCTTATATCGCAGGAAAATATCCTTCAGGCTTTTTTAGATTAAAAATGCCAGACTCAAACAAATTAGACAAAACACCAATCCTTAGGCGGAAAACCAATCAGCCAAACTGGCTGGACAAGCTTTTAAAATGGCAGGTTTACCCTGCTGAATTTGATTTGAAATTATGCAACAAATTAGGTAACAATTAAACCTGAACTGGCTATGAGACGCAATGGAAAAATCATCAAAATGAATCCCGGAAATGGTGGGGATGGATTTAGCATGTTTTTGATATATCGCAAAAACACCCCATCTCAGAATCCGAACAACGAAAACGAAAATACAAAAAATCACACGCTTACCCGAGCTGTACCTATGCGGGCATTAAGAAACTGAAGCCAGAAATGGCAAGTGAATTCAGATTGACGGCTAATCCGGAGTCTGATATTTTCAATCCGAAATAAAAACTATGATTCGACTTAAACATATAATTCTTCGTCTGTTACTGGTAGCAATACCGGTACTGCTGGCTATGGCTCCTGCTATGGCACAGACGAATAGTGCATATGTAGGTCAATCTGTTGAACTTAGTGTTGTCGAAATTCCTGGCGACACATACACCTGGGAGCTTTATAGTGATGTTTCAGGAATAAATTTTGCAACTGATCCGGGAAACTGCCCGCCAACAACAGGAATTTTCGCTGAAGGTATAAATGTCGGCCCTGTTGTTCACGCATTATGGCTTAGCCCGGGAACATACTTCTACAAAGTTACTTCACAACGATCGGGTTGCTCCATGAACCTGAAAGTTGGAAAGATAATTATTGAAAATCCTTTATCCGCAGTTGCTCTTAGCCTGAGCCAAACATCAATTTGTCTGGGCCAGGCTGCCAACCTCGAAGCAAATTTCACCGGTGAGATACCTGAGAGTATCACCTACCGGATTATCAGTCCGGATGCAACATCGCAGGATATCATAATCAATACCCTATCAGGAAATCCATGGATTATACCGTTTAAACCAACGGTAGCGGGCACTTACACTTTTGAAACAGTAAGTGTAACCTATGCTTCCGGAACTAAAACTACGACGTCGAACATTGTAACGGCAACGGTAAATCCGAAGCCGGGGAAATCACGCATTTATCAATATGATCCGGTAAGTAAAAAGAAATAAAACTATGAACAGGCTCAAAACCATATTGTTGACCATGCTGCTTGCAGTTGCCTTCGGGGCAGCCGGCCAGGGGTATGTTATTGACAGTGTGTGCCAGGGTGCTGAACGTCACTATCGGATTGACGGAGAAAATGGTTATACCTACGAATGGTCACTAACTGATCCTCAGGGTACAATAACCAGATTGCCGGAAACAGCAGATACAGTTACCATCAACTGGAACAGGTTGGCAGGTAATTACATTCTGTCTGTGCTTCAAACGAGTGTATACGGTTGCGATAGTCTTGAACTGGGTATCATTAAAGTGTTTGAAAACCCGGAAATTATAGCTATACAAACGTTTAACGCAACAAATTCGCTTTCAAACGGATATGCAGTAATCAATACCGGGAACTCCGCATCCGACTTTGAATATTCCTTAAATGGCATTAACTGGCAAACTTCGAATATTTTTATAAAACTGCCTCCAGGTTCATTTACCGCATTTGTTAAAAATGAAAATGGATGCATCACATCAAAACAGTTAACTATTTTAAATTCTGTTGCCGGCGAAGTAAAAATTCTGGCTAGTAACGCTAAGAATTGCGTTAGTGTTCCATTCGAAATTCCTATAATGGCTCATGATTTCAGTTCGATTTCAGCATTTACCATTCAACTTGCTTTTGATCCGACATTAATGTCATTTAATGGCATAACACAGGCTACTCAGCTTTTGAATAATGGGGTGTTATCGGCTTCATTGGCTTCACCAGGAATCCTTGAGATTAGTTTTGAGTCTGCTGATTCACTTTCCTTATCGGGTGAGCAGCTTTTCGACCTAAGTTTTAACGGTTTGTCAGCGGGTCATACTGAACTAAAATGGAACTGGCTGAATTGCGTTATTTATTCAGCATCCAAATCAGAAATGCCAGCTATCTATACGCAGGGTGAAGTTGAAATAACTGCTGTGCCTATAATATTTGCAGCTGGTGGTAATGGATATTGCGAAGGCACTCCTATACAACTTAGTGCGGGATCACTCACAGGCCAAACCCTGGATTATGAATGGACCAGTCCTGATGGCACAACGCATTCCGGAGCTGAATGGGATATTGGTTTGGCTGATATTTCTGCTTCCGGCGAATACCAGGTAACAGCCTCCGATGGTCCGTCGTGTGCTGCAACCGAAAGGATCAATGTACAGGTTTATCCCGCGCCATTTGTAAAAATTTCCGATTATGATACCTTATGTTCAGAGCAGGAAGTTAATTTTAATGCCGGCTTAGGATTTGCTTCTTACGAATGGCAGGATGGAAGCACGGAACCTCAAATGGCAGCAACTTACGAAGGGCTGTACTGGGTTATTGTAACTGACAATAATGGATGCCAGGCCACCGACTCGGTATTGCTGCAACAGTGCGATTTATTGCTGTGGATGCCAAATGCTTTCACTCCAAACGGCGACGGACTCAATGATGTATTCCTTCCAAATTATAAAAATGATGTTGAAATTACTTTCCAGATGTTGATTTTCAACAAATGGGGCGAACAGATATTTAGCACCAACAATATATCCAAGGGTTGGGACGGAACATACAAAGGAGTGCTTTGCACAGAGGATTTGTACACATGGACAATTACTTTCAGCGCTCCCGACAATTATAAATTCCTGCAGAAATCACCGCAAAGCGGTAATGTAATGCTGCTTAAATAGTAGGACTATGAAAACTCAAAGAACTCTCATATTTAGTCTCCTGATCCTGGCATGTATAGCCAGGGGAAATGCCCAGGATGTAATTTATTCGCAGTTTTATGCGAACCCCTTATATCTTAACCCGGCCCTGGCAGGAGCAAAGTTGGACCAGCGCATTACGTTGAACTACCGTAATCAATGGCCAAGCATCTCCAACGGATACGTAAGTTACAGTGCGGCCTGGGATCAGCAGTTTGATAAAATATCAGGCGCGTTGGGTGTAATGGTTAATGCGGATTGCGGTGGCGGTGGAGTGTATAATAAGTTCAGCGGTAGTGGGATATATTCCTACCGGCTTCAGGCTACACGCTTTATTGTTTTAAATGCCGCGGTTCAGGCCACTTATTTGCAGTACAAACTGGATTGGAATAAACTTGTTTTCGGCGATCAGATTGATGTACACTCGGGAAACCTGGAACAAACAAGAGAATATGTGCCGTCGAAACTCAATGTCGGCAATGTTGATTTAAGTGTAGGAATACTTGGCGGGTACAAGGAAAGCCTGTATTTCGGGGTTGCTGCAAACCACCTCACCCGGCCCGATATCGCTTTTTATGAAGGAAACCAAAATCGGATAAATATGAAATGGACTATTCATTCCGGTATTTTGATCGACTTTTCCCAGGGTATGGAGGGAAGTGATATACGCAACTTCTCCATCTCTCCCAATTTTATTTATGTACAGCAAGGGCAGTTCCATCAGCTGAATGTGGGGATGTATGTAAATAAGTTCCCTTTTGTCTGGGGATTATGGATGCGGCATAATTTCGGAAATCCGGACGCTATGATTGCGTTGGTTGGATTTCAGACAAAGAATTATAAAATAGGGTATAGTTACGACTACACCATTTCACATCTAACCAATAAATCGGGTGGTGCCCACGAAATATCCATCGCATGGCTGTTTCTCAGAACTTTAGGCTCAAACCGGTTTCATGCATTGGAATGCCCTACTTTTTAATAGTGATATACTAATTATTCAGATTATTCAGATTATTCAGAGCTGTTTGACTGGAATCATAACTTATTTGTTTTTGGTAAAACAAAGCATTTACACAGCCGTATAGAAAAGGAAAAAGAATCTTTACCTTTCTACACTATACTTATATATATTATCAACCGTAAAATAGTATATTATACTGCCTCCAATATTTATTCTGATTTTTCTGCAGTAAAATGGCTTAATTTTAGCCTTTAATTACTGTTGCCCCTCATGAGATTTAAACACATCAGGTATGTAGTTTTGTTAGGCGCATTTGCCATCATCGGAATCATTGCGATCCAGCTCTATTTCATTAAAAAGGAATGGAGTAATAAGGAAAAGCAATTTGCACAAACTGTTACCATTTGCCTGAGAAATGTCGCCAGTAAAATTTATAAGATCAATAATGCTACGCCTTCTACGCCCAACCCGGTCAGGCAATTGTCGTCCAACTATTTTGTAGTGGATGTAAACAGTGAAATTGACGCAAACATCCTGGAACATTACCTGAAGACTGAATTCGACAGGTACAATATTCAGACTGACTTTGAATTTGGCATTTATAATTGTGAAACCAATGTGATGGAATATGGGAATTATCTTTTCCATAACGGGGTGGTTAAACAAGATGCCGAATCAGTAGCCTTGCCTAAATACAGCGGTTATAATTACTATTTTGGTGTTAATTTCCCTTTACTGAATAATACCATTGCCGGTGACATGACCATGTGGTTTTTTCTGGTTGGGATACTGGCAGTTTCGGTTGTATTTTTTGTTTATTCCATTTTTGTGATCCTGCAGCAGAAGCGTTTATCTGAATTACAGCGCGACTTTATCAACACCATGACTCATGAATTCAAGACTCCGATTGCCAGTATAAATATTGCCGCTGATGTGATTTCGAATCCGCAATCCTTAAATGAGCCTTCCCGCATTCTGACCTATGGGTCCGTCATAAAACAGGAAGTAAACCGGTTGAATGACCAGGTTGACAAAGTATTGCAGATTGCCCGGATTGAAAAAAGCGGCTTTCATCTCCGGATGGAAATGCTTGACCTCAACGCTATTATCAATCAGGCGGTTGAAAATTGCCTGGCTAATCATGGCGACAAAGTCAGTATAAAAACCGAGTTAGCAGAAGATATAGGCGAGATACAAGGTGATCGGATGCATCTGACTAATATTTTTTATAACCTTCTGGATAATGCAGTGAAATATGCAGGCGAAACGCCTGAAATAGTGATGAAAACCTGGAAAGCGAAAAGCAAAATACAAATCACTGTTAGCGACAATGGCCCGGGAATAACACGAACATACCAGAAAAGAGTTTTTCAGAAGTTTTATCGAATTCCCACAGCCAATGTTCATGATGTGAAAGGATTTGGACTGGGGCTGTTTTATGTGAAAAGCATCTGCGACGCGCATCATTGGAAAATCAGTCTGGATCCATCTTCAGAGAAAGGAACAACATTCATACTTGAAATAAACCAAAAACCAATGAACGGATGAAGAATGCGCGGATTTTATATGTTGAAGATGATCTTACCCTATCGTTCGTAACCCGCGATAATCTTGAAAGAGCTGGTTATAGTATTGATTCGTGCGATGATGGAATTGCGGCGTACGAGAAAATTGCAAACGGGAATTATGATCTCTATATCCTGGATGTGATGCTCCCTAAAATCGACGGTTATACACTTGCACGGAAAATCAGGGAAAAGAATGAAGCTGTCCCTATACTGTTTCTTTCAGCTAAATCAACCCTCGACGATAAAATATATGGCTTGCAGATTGGTGCTGACGATTATATTACAAAGCCTTTCAGCATAGAAGAATTGATTCTGAAAATTGAAATTTTTCTGAAACGCAGTAATATAGATTCTTCCAGTATGCAAAAAGAATCTGTCTACAAAATCGGCAATTATACCTTTTTCCATTCAGCGTTACGGCTTACAAGCGGAAACGTTACGCATTCACTCACACACCGCGAAGCCGAACTGCTGTCTTATTTTTGTATTCATTCCGGCACAATTCTGAAGCGGGATGATATTCTGAACAAAGTCTGGGGAAACGACCATTTCTTCTCCAGCCGCAGCCTCGATGTTTTTATTTCGCGCCTCCGCAAACTGCTGAAATCTGATCCTGCAATTAAAATAGAAAATATTCATAATATCGGGTATAGGTTGGTAGTGAGTAATTGAGCAATTGAGGATTTATGAGCTAGTATGAGTTTTGTCATTCAGTGGTCATTCAGTGGTCATTCGGTGGTCATTCAATAGTGGGCAGGAATTTGGAGCTTGAAGTTATAAAGGTATTCCCCATACTGGCCATAACTCAAAACGAATTTGGGATCAAGAATGACTTTTACAACGAATGCCTGCGAGTTGCCATTGAATAACAACTCATTCTTCGCTTAAGAATCCCAAAACTCAATCCTCAACCATTGAATGACCACTCGTCCATCTCATGGAGAACTCCGAAATCTCATTCTTCAACCATCGAATGACTACTCAACCATCTGAAGAAGAACTCCGAAACCTCATTCTTCAACCACCGAATGACTACTCAACCATCTGAAGAAGAACTCCGAAACCTCATTCTTCAACCATCGAATGACCACTCGTCTAACTCATGGAGAACTCCGAACCCTCATTCTTCAACCACCGAATGACTACTCATCCATCTCAAGAAATTCAATCTTCAACCATTGAATGACAACTCTGTCATCTCAAAATACTCTAAACCTCATTCTTCAACCACCGAATGACCACTCAATTAACTCAATTCCCCGTTTTCTCAATCATCTTCCCCTGCCACGTATCCATCCTTTCCATTTCCTCTTCAATTAAAATCTGAACCTGGTCGCTGCGTAATTTTCCCCAGGTTGGACCAGCCTGGAATCTGGGAGGAGCTTCACCGGTAAACCTTTCAATAACAAAAGCAGGATTTAACCTTTCCGTAAAGCGCACAATAAAATCGATATATTTTTCGAGTGTAAATAAGTTAAACTGATCGGGATTGGTAAGGTATTCATTTGCCATCGGTGTATCTTTGATAATCTGAAGCTGGTGAAACTTGATGGTATCAAGCGGAAGTTCTGATAAAATTCCGGCTTCGGCAAGCATATCTTCCTGCGTTTCGCCCTGCAACCCAAAAATAATATGCGCTCCTGTGTGGATTCCGTATCCGGCTGTTTTGCGGATGGCAGCTACCGATTCTTCATAAGTATGTCCGCGGTTGATGCGTTCCAAAGTCCGGTTGTAGCAGGATTCAATCCCATATTCAATAATTACGTAATGCTTTTCTGCCAGGCGGGCAAAATATTCCAGTTTTTCATCATCAACGCAATCCGGCCTGGTGCCGATTACCAGCCCGCTGACTCCCGGAAATGCCAGTGCCTCATCATACAACGATTTCAGGTAATCCAATGACCCGTAAGTATTGGAATATGCCTGGAAATATGCCAGGTAATTTCCCGCTCTCCGGTAACGAACTTTATGAAATTCTACGCCTTCAGTAATCTGCTGTGTAATGCTTTTATGTGGTTGGCAATATGAAGGATTAAACGCATCGTTGTTACAATACGTACAACCACCAATACCTTTTGAGCCATCGCGGTTCGGGCAGGTAAATCCGGCGTCAATGGTTACCTTCTGCACACGGGTGCCAAATTCGCGTTTAAAATATTCGGAATAGGAATTATAGCGGCGCTTATGCTGCCATGGGAATTGGATTTCTGTCATCGGGCAAAAATTATGAAAAAGGCTGCCTTTTGCAGGGGCAGCCTTTTTTAATGTTATTTGAAAAGGTTTATTTTGAAATCCTTTCGAGCCAGCTAACCATTGCAAACATGGCAATCATTGACAGGAGACAAACCACAACAAATACGGTCCAGGTTACTGAAATTGAAATGCTTTCGTACATCATAGCTCCCAGGAACAAAGAGAAGTTTCCAATGGCGGTGGCTGACAGCCATCCCCCCTGCATCAATCCCTGTAAATGAACCGGAGCCACTTTTGATACAAAAGAAAGACCCAGCGGCGAGATGAACAGTTCAGCAACTGTTAGTATAAAGTAAACTCCAAAAAGAAACCATGGAGTCATTTTCTGAGCATCGGGTAAACCCCCCATTGCCGTTACATCTTTTAGCATAGGTAATCCAATAGATCCTACCGCCATAAGAATAAAAGCTGAGGCTGCAATACCCATTCCGATACCGATTTTCCTTGGAGTCGAGGGCTCTTTGCCTTTTTTTGCCAAGGCTCCGAAGATTAAGATAATCACCGGTGTCAGAAATACAACCAGGAATGGATTAATGGATTGGAAACTCTCAACCGATGGGAAAATTCCGCCCAATAAGGTGTAGTCCTTTGCAAACATGGTGAGCGTAAGCCCGTTTTGGTGAAAGGAGAACCAGAAAAAGATCACAACACCAAATACGGCCATGAGGGCGAGAATGCGCTGTTTGATTTCTTTGGCATCCTGCCTGATTTCCTCTTTTGACATACCATGTCCAGCTTTAACTTTATCCTTGGGATCAGGAAGAATTTTTTTAGAGGCAATGAAAACTACCAGCGAAATAATCATTGCTACAACTGCAGTATAAAAGGCGTAGTGAAAACCAGTATTAAAAGCATCCAGGTATTTGGTGGCAAAATCACCCAGATTTGCCGGCATGTTGCCAGAAACAGATGTTGCTAACTCGGTAAACCGGCCACTCACAACATCCTCTGCCATTTTGCCGTCAAGATATTGATGGCAAAGGCCAGGTAACTCGGCATTATAGCCAAACCCTTGCATTTTAACAAAGGTATTCCTCACCCATGTGGCCATAAAAGGGGCAAACATTGCACCTACATTGATGAACATGTAGAAAATCTGGAAACCGGAATCACGTTTGTCGCGGTATTTATCGTTGTCATACATCTGCCCAACCAGTGCCTGAAGGTTTCCTTTGAAAAGACCGTTACCGAATGCAATCACAAGCAATGCAGCCAGTGCAATATACTTGGATGTAATCAAGGATGGAGTTGCCAGGAAAACATAACCGGCAGCCATTATAATCAAACCTACCATGATGGTACCTTTGTAGTTACGCAGTTTGTCGGCAATCAAACCACCAACCAAAGCGAGAATATAGATTGAACCATAAAAAATGGAGTAAAAAGTTCCTGCTTCTGTTCCGGTAATGTTGAATTTCGACATCAGGAACAGGGTCAGGATAGCCATCATTGTGTAGAATCCGAAACGCTCACCCATGTTGGCTAAAGCTGCGGCGATAAGTCCTTTAGGTTGGTTTTTAAACATAATGTTAAATTTAGTTTGTATTAGGTTTTAGGTGTTTTTCTGTTGGGCAAAAATAAACTAATTTCTCAATTTTCAAAGGGTGTTTAATGGCCCTGCTGAAAAAGTTATCAGATGACAACATATTGTAATTTAAAAAGATAACCGGACTACTGCTTTAAAATCAGATTTTTTGTTTCCCGCTATTTCATCCGGCCCACTGCTTATAACATTCCTGTCGGAATACCATGTTTGTGAAAAGCGTAAAATCAGGGAAACATTCCTGGTCAGGCTTGAATTCAGCAACATATAAAAACGGCTTCCCTCTCCTGAAAATGCCGGTACTGAAAAGGAATACGGGACATCCTGTTCAAATGCATACAGCCTGGTGTCGTACGAATCGGTATCAAACATGGAATACCTGAAACTCAGCGACCAGTTTTTATTTAGCGGATTAACCTGTAAACCTTGGTATATCAGATATCCTGTTTCTTTGGATTTCAGTTGAGCCTGCCGTTTTGTGATTTCGATGCGGCTTTGCAGTTTGAGCCATGGCATAGCCTGGTAATTAAATTGAACCCTGTAATAGCTGCGTTTCGATTCACCGACCTGGTTCATTTTATCATTGGCAAGAGCATAATTCATTGGATTGATCATATTCCTGTAACTCAGCACAATATCCCCGCGGCGTGAAACATTGTATACAATTTGTGCTGAATACTCCTGGCCTTCGGAAGGCGCGTCAACCCTGTAGCTCAGCCATTCGTGCTTAAACATGTCAGCATAAGCGCTTAGCGTAATTTTATTAAAAGGTGTGGCAACCATTCCTACATACAAACCTTTCTCGTTGGTGCTGTTGCTGCTTTCGCCAAAAGCCGCGTTAAAAGTATTCAGGTAGTTTTTTTGATAATTGCGGTAAACCATAGCCAGTGCCAGCCGTGGATCGGGGCTGAAGGAAAGTCCCTGTAAAACAGCTAGGCCTGCGTTAATTTGTTTGGAAACTTCGCCATAAAGAGTAAGCGTTTTGTAATTATAACTATAATCAATTCCTGTATAGGTATTTGAGCTGAGCGTTGGCTGGAATTTCTTGTACAATGCGGATTCAGGCTCGAAAGGTATCTTATAATCTACATGAAATGCAGTAATACCGGCTCTAAGCCTTTGGCCATTGTACGAAATATGACCGCCTTCAGCGATTTCGCGGTTTGCTCCTTTGTCGGCAATTTCAGCCGGTGTTCGGTGATAGCCGGTTTGCTGGAGCGAAGTAACCAGATCTTCCGAAGTTTCCAATGTATCCGCGGGCACAACATTTGCATCCACTTTACGGTTCGAATAAAATACTGTTATGTCGAATTTACCAATCGCAACTGTTGTAGCCGCGCCTCTCATAAACGCGTATTCGTTTGACGAAGAATGCGCACGCAAAGCCGGGGCTCGTTTTCGCATCACTACTGATCCTGTGGCTTTGCCCACTGAAAATCCTGACCATAAGGTTAAGCCCTGGCCAAACTGAACATGGTAATCCCCTATCGCCAGTTGCTTTACAATCCCAATGTTTTTTATGAAAAGGTGAACCGAGTAAAAGTCAAACCCTTTGTGCAAAGTATCTGATTTAGGCATGAATGATTCACCCGCATCTTTATCACCTACCATTCCGAATTTCAGGTAATCCTTATACGAATATTGAACGCGGAAAAACAAGCTGTTTTGATCCCCAACGTAATAATTGTTAGGATGGGCCAGCCTCACAGAATCAGAAACATTCGCATACCCGCTCTGGGGCTGAATCACCCTCTGGTAACGCAGCATAACATCGGTTCCGCCATATTTTAAAGCGCGCTTCAGCGAAAACTTTTCAGGAACATAAGGCGACAAAGAGATAAAAGGCATGATCTGGCTAACCACTTTTTCGTTGAAACCTTCGATTACCTGTAATTCGTAAATGGAAGCCAGCTGCCCATATTGCTGGGTATATTCAAGCAAATTACTGATTTGCAAATCGTTAAGAAAGAACAAACGACGTAATTCGTTTTCGTCACCGGAGTTCAGATTGACGGGCCTTTGACGTAGCAGGTTCATCTCTTCCACCCAATCACTGTAGTCCATTTCAACATCCGAGCGTTCTGCCAGGTTTTCAATCTGCTGTTCAATTTCTTCCGCACCTGTATACTTTGTTGTATCAGGCTCCTGGGCGAGAACATCGTAAAGGCAGGTAAAAAGCAAAACGACTAAAAGAGTTACTGGTAGTTTCAGCATTGATAACCAGGTTTATATCTTGTATTTTATGACCGATTGTGTTTTTAGTTTTCAGTTTTGATGAAGGGGCGAAGGGCAAAAGGAGAAAAAGTTTCAGGTTTTCCTGTTTCCGGTCTTCCGACTTCGTTCTTCCGACTTCCAGACCATCTCAGAACGCATATTGCATGGAAACCTGTGGCGAATAACCCAATTGTGAATGCACCGATGACGAAAGCTCAAAAGTGAGATTTTTTAGTATAATGCCAAATCCAAATGTATAACGTGCTGGATTTGTGCTCAGCCCTATGCGGGCGTAAGCAACCTTGCCAAGCTTGTATTCGGCTCCTGTGCGGAGTTCCATAGGAAATTCACTGTTTTTGTATGCCTCGGCTGTCAGCAATAGCTTGTCAGAAAAAGTAAAGCCAAATCCGGCATTTAAAGTTGTTGGAATTCTCTCATTATTATAATCCGAAAGTTTAACATGTAGTGGGTTAAAGGTATGAGCGCCAAAAGTTAGCTGATCCGTAATTTTGACCATAATTCCGGCATCGAAAGTTACATTGCTGCGTTTGCCATATTCTTCACCCAGCTTAGTTCCTATATAATCTAACTGTATACCTGCCGCAAAACGATTGCCGAATTTAAGCGCATAAGCTAACCCTGCATTAGTGTTGCTGTAATTTGCATCGCCAGAGTATGCAACAGTAGCGCCGAGCATTCCATATTTGGTCTTTAACATAAATGCCCCGGTCTGAGTTCCCATTTCTTTGATCAGGAAACGGTTTTCGAAATATATGCCTGCCGCAGTTTTATCATAAAATGCCATGCCGGCCTGGTTATTATTTATACTCCAGAAATCGATGACGGCAGCTGAAGAAAGGCCCATCGCGGCTGACCGGCCACCCTGGGCGAACCATTCGCCCGAGGCCTTTCCTGATTTTAAAAATCCTAATACCAGAAAGAGGATTAAACTTGATCTCATTTCGTGCTAATTTTCGATTAATTAACCAAAAATCTATAAACGGAGTCAGTGTAGTTAATACGAATAATTCATTATAAAATAGCCATGCTAATGTAAGGAAAAATTAGTTCAGATATCTCCGATTAGTGTAATTTTGTGAAAAAGCTTTTTCATTAAACTATTTTTCAAATGAATGCAACACTTGTTCTTGATTTTCTTTCTCAACTAAAGTTGAACAATAACCGCGAATGGTTCCAGGCAAATAAAACATGGTACGACGATTCCAAAAAGGAAGTGGAAAATTTTGTTTCAGGAATAATTACCACCCTTTCAACTATTGATCCCGGGTTGCAAACCCCGCCCATGAAAGATTGCATGTTCCGTATTTTCAGGGATGTGCGTTTTGGTGCCGATAAATCGCCCTACAAGACCAATTTTGGCGCTTTTATTGCGCACGGTGGCCGTAAAAGCAGTTATCCCGGTTATTATTTTCATTTCGAACCAGGGGAATCCATGCTGGCTGGCGGTGTTTATCAGCCACAACCTGATACACTCAAATTATTAAGGAACGAAGTGTACTTTCATAGCACGGAATTAAAATCGATAATTGAAAAACCTTCCTTTAAGATTCATTTTAATTCCCTGGGTGATTTTGATAAAATGAAAAAAGCCCCCAAGGATTTCCCGGCTGATTTCCAGGATATTGATCTGCTGAAATACCGTTCCTATATTGTTTCACAGCAAATTCCCGATAAAATTGTCATTTCAGATAGCTATCAGAAAGAGGTGTTGGAAATGGTGAAGGAACTACAGCCGTTTATGGCATTTCTGAACAGGGCAATAAGTAACGGTTAGAGTTGAGTGTTATAAACCAATATCGATTGTCATAGAGACATAAAAAAAGACAGGTCATTTTGCCTGTCTTTTTTTGTGTAAACTTTTGGTTAACGAAATGTCAATCCTCTAAATATCGATATTCGCGTATTTCGCGTTTCTCTCAATAAAATCGCGGCGTGGCGGTACTTCGTCGCCCATCAGCATACTGAAAACCCGGTCGGCTTCCGATCCGCTTTCGATAGTAACCTGGCGCAACGTACGGAACTGTGGGTTCATGGTTGTTGACCACAACTGTTCCGCGTTCATCTCTCCCAAACCTTTGTAGCGCTGAATGTGAATTCCTTTATCTGATCCGTCTTTCGACCACTCCGACATTAATTTAACCCGTTCTTCTTCGTTCCAGCAGTATTTCTCGGTATTTCCTTTCTTTAGCAAATATAAGGGAGGAGTAGCGATATAGATGTACCCGTTTTCGATAAGTTCTTTCATGTAACGGAAGAAGAAAGTAAGGATCAAAGTGGCAATGTGGCTTCCGTCCACATCGGCATCGGTCATTATAATAACCTTATGATAACGGAGTTTATTTGTGTTCAGGGCTTTGGAATCCTCCTCGGTGCCGATAGTAACTCCGAGTGCCGTGAACATGTTCTTGATTTCCTCGCTGTCGAATATCCTGTGTGGCATTGCTTTTTCTACATTCAGAATCTTTCCCCTGAGTGGCAGAATGGCCTGGAACTTACGATCACGGCCCTGTTTGGCCGTTCCACCTGCAGAATCACCTTCAACCAGGTAAATCTCACATAGTGCCGGGTCGTTTTCGGAACAGTCGGCCAGTTTTCCCGGCAGGCCTGATCCTGAAAGTACATTTTTACGTTGAACAAGTTCTCTTGCTTTACGGGCAGCATGACGCGCCGTTGCTGCAAGTATTACTTTGTTAACGATCATACGGGCTTCACGCGGGTGTTCTTCGAGGTAGTAGCTAAGCATTTCGGCAACCAGCTGATCCACGGCTCCCATAACCTCGTTGTTTCCAAGTTTGGTTTTGGTTTGTCCTTCGAACTGTGGTTCCATAACTTTACAGGAAATAACGGCAGTAAGGCCTTCGCGGAAGTCATCGCCTGCTATATCGAATTTTATTTTATCGAGCATCCCCGACTTTTCAGCATACGATTTAAGCGTACGGGTAAGTGCCCGTCTGAAACCCGCAAGGTGCGTTCCTCCTTCGTGCGTATTGATATTATTCACATACGAATGAATGTTTTCCGAAAAGGATGTATTGTACATCATCGCAAGTTCAACAGGCACCTCGTTTTTCTCCCCTTCCATATAAATAGGCTCGGGGATGAGTTTTTCGCGTGTTTCGTCGAGGTATTCAATAAAATCGACTAAGCCACTGGTTGAATAAAATACTTCTTTAATAAAATTGCCGTCATCATCCTTTTCGCGTTCATCAATTAAAGTGAGTTCAATTCCTTTATTCAGGAAAGAAAGCTCCCGTAACCGCGCGGCAAGTATATTAATATCGAAAACTTCGGTAATGAAGATTGTATTGTCGGGTTTGAAATGTACGGTTGTACCGGTATAATCACTTTCGCCGGCAACCCGAACAGCATAAAGCGGTTTCCCCTGCGAATATTCCTGCTCGAAAACTTTCCCATCGCGATTAACAGTAACTTTAAGCATAATCGAAAGGGCATTCACACACGATACACCCACTCCATGTAAACCTCCTGATACTTTATAAGAACCTTTGTCGAATTTTCCACCGGCATGCAGCACTGTCATTACTACTTCCAAAGCCGATTTTTTTTCTTTTTCGTGATAATCGGTAGGTATACCACGTCCATTATCCGTTACCCTTATGGAGTTGTCGGGAAGTACGCTTACAATGATCTGGTTGCAATACCCGGCCATTGCTTCGTCGATAGAGTTATCAACTACTTCGTAAACGAGATGATGAAGTCCTTTTACGCTGATATCGCCAATATACATGGCAGGGCGTTTACGCACTGCTTCAAGTCCTTCGAGAACCTGAATATTATCTGCCGTGTATGTGCCATTTCCATTTCCAAGTCCAGTTCCACTGGCATTCATGTTATTTTCTAATTCGCTCATAATCAATGTATTGCAATTCTATCGTTAATGCATGGCAAAGGTACGTATTTAATTCGAGATAAACAGGAAAATGGCGTCCCGGATGACATGAATTTATCAACAATTTTTAAAAATACTAAAAATATTAACTAGCAGGAAATAAGCACATTATAATGTTAAGATGTTTTTATTTCTCAACGATCATGTGATTCCCCAATTATAGCGTGCCGACATTTTCGAAAGCAGCTAAACGGAGTTGTTTAGAAAATTATCGCGTATGATATTTTGACCAAAAAGTCATTCTGAGGATGTGTATTCCGTAACTCATCAGCATAATTTCCAAACATAAAATTCCCGTCAGACCCATCTGTTGTCCGTCCCTGCGACCACACAAGAAAAACAGTTGAACCCGGTTTATATTCCCACCTGTATACCAGGTTTGACCTATATTGCAGAAAATGAAAATTCGGGTTATCGAAGCTGTAATCGGTATTGCCATCTGTATGAATAGTGTAAACTCCGGATTCGCTGTCGCTTATCAGCTCATCAGCGGTATATTCGTGAAACCTGTCGTTGTAATCCGGAGAGTCCGGTTGGGTAATAGTTTTGAAGTGTGAATAATTTCCTGAGAAGAAGAAAGGTTGTCCATAATATTGAATTGACATATCGGGTGTTAAACCAATATTAATTCTGGCGGCAAGCGAAAACTGTTTGCTGTCGAGCTGGCCCATCACATATTTATCTGTGCCATCTCCTTCGATGGTAGTAACATATTGAAGATTGTCCCGGGCTTCTAAATAGGAAGGTGAAAGGGAGATTGAAATTGTGTTGATTGGTTTATACGTCAGCTCGTATTCAATTTCAGCCATATTTGAATTATTGTATTCACTCCATCGCTTCATCAGGAAAAGATTCATGGAGATCTTTTTCCTTTCATCACTGTTAAAACCTATTCGAAAGTTAAAGCTGGGCGGCGACTTAAGCATAGGACCACCTCGTAAGTCGTATGCTGATAACGAGTTACCTTGAAGGTTAAATCCCGAAAAAACGGAATAGTAGTTTTTAAACTGAAGGTTCCCATTCATTTCGAGTCCTTTATAGATATTTTGCCCTGCAAAATTCCAGCCGGTATAGATATCGCCACCAAAGTTGAACGAGTTATAAAAGTGCTTTGGCTGCCATTCGTTATATCCAAACCAGGCAACTTGCTGAATATTGTCGGATTGCTGCATAAAGCCAAGATCATTGAAGTCGAGACCAGGTGATGTCCATGTAATCCAGGAGAGCATACGGAGATGTCCGCCGCCAAATTTGCCGAATTCAAGCGTTCCTCCATGCCCGCTAAGGCTGGTACGTGTACTGTCGACTTTCAGGTGCGTAGCGTCGGGCCGCTGAAAATTGTGGGTTGAGTTAGTTTGTAACTCAGTTATGGCTTCTTTCGAGCCATAAATGCTGCTGAAAATCCCTCTGACGGTTACAAAATAGTTCTTATTATCCCAGTAATGCGTGGCATTAACACCACCAGTATACGCAGAACTTGGCAAAGAGATAAAGTTTTCACTGTTTATCTCTCTGTGGGTGGATGTTAAAATTCCTCCAATCACACTATTCCCCTTATTTATATCCTGCTCAACCCTGGCTACCATATAGTTTGTAAAAGGCTCGACAGGATATTTACTTTTTACGCCTTGTATCTCCAGGTCAGCGCTTTCTCTTTGAGTAAACGATTCAAGAATTCCGATAGAAAGCCCTTTACGGGTTTTTCCTGAAAGTTTGAATGCCCCTAAAATACTTGCATTATCAGGAACCTTCGCGTATTCATTATCATTAAGATCCGGCGCAAAATGTGGTGACCTTCCGATTCGTCGCGAATAAAACATGCCGGCAGCAGAACCGTCACCATCTCCTGAAGTCATCCTGAAATCAAAAATATTCCGGCCTTCGATAAAAAACGGTCTTTTCTCAGGGTAAAAGGATTCAAACGAGGAGAGGTTAACCTGCGAAGGATCAGCTTCTACCTGGCCAAAATCTGGATTTACGGTCAGATTTAATGTAAGATCGTTGGTAATGCTTATTTTCCCGTCAAGGCCGGCTGAAAGTGAGTTATCTCTGCCGGTAATAAACGGATTACCATCTTCTTTCTCGGTATATGTAATCTTACCTAAGGTAAATGGGATTAATTCTATGTCTTTTTTAGGTGAAATATCACGGATTCCGCCCAAAGTGCCGAAATCACTTACTGTTTTATTTGCGCTTTTATGCAAGGGCTCCCAAAGAGATAGCTCGCTTTTACGAAAAACAAAACGGGCAACTTCTACGCCCCATTCGTAACTGTTTTTCTTTGTAAAACGGAGTTGTGATAATGGGATGCGCATTTCGGCATTCCATCCTTCGGCATCAGTACTTGTTTTTACATACCATATCGGGTCCCAGCTTGCATCCTGTGAGTTATCGTTAGTGAATATCGCATCCATTTTTGAGCCGGCGGCAGTCACACTAAAACTGAATCCGGTTAGCTTATCTTCATAGCTATCAATAATAATTCCGGCCCAGTCACCATCTTCTGCATCACGCCTCGAAAGCCGTTGGTTAATTTTATCCGGCTCGGAATCATACGATTTAATGGCAACATATAAATTATTATCATCATAAAGTATGGCGAATTTTGTTTTCTGGCTTGGAAGTGTATCTTCGTAAGGCTGGAATTGAGTGAAATCACCAGCCCATTCAATCTCTTTCCAGCAGGCATCATCAAATTTGCCGTCTATAGCAGGAACTTTGGAATGTAGTTTTTGGGTGGTATATGTTTTTTTCTGCGAAATCGCAGAAAAAGGTATTACTATGAGAATCAGGAAGGTAAGTATTCTTGTCATGAAAGCCTTTTCAATTAAGACGAAAATGGTTGAAAAATGTTACAAAATAAATCATTTTAAACTGTTTTATGTTACGGAATAGTCTTCCAAAACTATCCTAATATACGTAATAAAACATATGCTCGCTGATCTGTTAAAAATTATCGGTCAAAACATAATTCCTTAAATAA
Organism: Bacteroidales bacterium; assembly: GCA_030654075.1. GTDB lineage: Bacteria > Bacteroidota > Bacteroidia > Bacteroidales > UBA4417 > UBA4417. Next base: position 18,918 of record JAURYB010000194.1, read on the forward strand.
ATTATTATTACGACAGCTTAAAATTTGATGTTTTGCTATAGCCTGGCATTAAACTCACCATCGATTAATTCATTCTTCGCTGATTCAAATTCCTTTTTCACTTAGCAAAATTAGCATTACACTGAAATTATTTGTTAATGAACCTAGCCAAACTTACCTTTGTGATTGTATCTGTTTTCCCAAAATTGAAAGTATGAGAAATAAAATACTCAACATACGAATCATTGAATTTTTTGTTTTTGTTGTTATCTGGATGGCTGTATTTTCCATTCCTTTTTTTAATCAACGGTTTGGCAATACAATTAACTGGGGAAAAGTATTCGGGGAATGGATAAGCATGTTCTCATTTTTACTCATTTTTGTATTAAATACCTTATGGCTTGTTCCGAAATTTCTTTTTCAGAAGAAATACCGGTCATATGTTGGAATCACGCTGATAGCAATACTTCTGGTTATCGGCGCAACAATCTTAATTAAGATGTACATCATACCCCCTCAGCCGCTGGTGATGCCACCCATGAACCTGGGACCAGGTATGCCACCGATGGAATTGGGGCCGGGAATGCCACCTCCAATGGGATACAATCCGGTAACAGCGCCGGCATCAAAATCATTGTTTATGATTTTTGTTGATAATCTGTTACTTTCCATTCTCGTTGTAGGGGCCGGAACAGCTTTCAAATTGGTATCACAATGGCTTAACGAGGAAAGCAAACGAAAAGATCTTGAAAAAGAGCAGCTTAAGACTGAATTGGCATTGTTGCGGCACCAGGTAAGCCCTCATTTTTTCATGAACACATTGAATAATATTCATGCGCTTATCGATATTAATGCGGAAGATGCCAAAAACACAATAATCCAGCTGTCGGTAATGATGCGTTATTTGCTGTATGATACAGCCCACGGACAAACCACTCTAAAAAAAGAGATTGCTTTTATTGAAAGCTACATAACACTAATGAAATTGCGATTTCCGGAGAATGTAACTATTACCCTTGAGGTTCCTGAAGATATACGGGATATAGAGATCCCTCCCATGCTTTTTATTTCTTTTCTCGAAAATTCATTTAAACATGGAGTTAGCTACCAGGCCGAATCGTTTGTGTTATTCAAAATAGCACAAAATGGCAATAAGCTTAACTGCAGTATCCGAAACAGCAAATTCAAGAGTAAGGAGAAAGACGAGAAAAGCTATTCCGGTATTGGATTGACCAATATCAAAAAGAGCCTGGAACTACTTTTCAAAAATGATTATATACTCAATATTCGTGAGAGCGAAAAAGAATACGAAGTACATCTAACCATACCCGTTTATGAAAATAAAATGCATAGCAATTGATGATGAGCCGCTTGCGTTGAAGCAAATAAACTCTTACATCGAAAAAACGCCATTTCTTGAAGTTGTAGCATTATGTCATAATGCTTTTGATGCTATGAAATTCCTGGCAAACAACGAAGTAGATCTGATGTTCGTTGACATAAACATGCCTGACCTGAACGGCATGGATTTTGTAAAATCGCTGACACAAAAGCCACAGATTATTTTTACAACGGCCTACAGTCAGTACGCAATCGAAGGATTCCAGGTTGACGCACTGGATTATATTCTGAAGCCGATCAGTTACGCCAGTTTTCTGAAATCAGCCAATAAGGCGAATACCTGGTTCGAGCTGAATCAGAAACAATCAGAGTCCGTTCAAACAACACAGGATAGCCTTTTTGTAAAATCGGAATACAAAATGGTCCGAATCTTCTTGTCTGAAATCAAATACATCGAAAGCTCGAATGAATACATTCAGATTCATCTTGTAAATGATGAGCCTGTTACGACTCTGATCCGGTTGAAAGTGATGGAGGAGCAGCTTCCGAAAGATAAATTTATGCGTGTTCACCGCTCATTTATCGTGAATCTCGACCGCATTAAGGTAATTGAACGAAACCGCATTGTTTTCGACCATAATGTTTATATTCCTGTTGGAGACCAGTATAAGGAAAGCTTTCAGGCGTTTGTGGACAGGACTTTTATTGTATAAACAATCCGGGCTTCACAACTTACGGGTTGCTGTTTCAGCTGCAACTCAAGATGTTGTCTTTTAGAATTTCCGGAGTAAAATCAGTTTGACTTTTTCAATCAAAAACACGAATAACACTGTTGCTGCAAAAATGCCTCCAAACCAATAAATATAGCTGTTGATTGGCAAACTCTGGTAAATAGCGGTAGCAATATTTCCAATAATCAGCCATTGGATCACATAAAACAGGGTTATGTTTTTACCAATCCAGCAGAAGAAATTACCCATCTTTGTATCAGGAAATAATTTCAGGAAAAGCTGCAATAAAAGAGTCCAGAGCAGGGTTAATCCCAAAGCCCACAAGGCATATCCGGCAGTGTGATGGTAATATGAGGGCAGGTTAATAGTAGTATTTATTCCGTGTTTGTAGAATATTAATACCAGAACAGCGATGACCACAATAAATATAAATGATATATTTTTTCGCATCTTAAAAAAGAGTTTGATTTTCTCCTGGTGCTGGGCAAAAATAAAACCGGTTAAGGGATAGGCCAGCCATGGAAACAAAGGAAAGTAAGACCAGGAATAGGTTCCGGCAATAAATGGCAACACAAAATAATGGTTCGTGACCATTAGCTTCTCATTCATAAAACCGGTTAGGGAGATAACTGCCAGCAGTAAAATTAAAGAAGCCCATTCCTGTCCTTTCTTTAATGATTTCAGACCTGCCAGTATAATAATACTCATTCCTGCAAGGTATAGAATGTCGACACCAAAAAGGTATTCAAGCGGATTGTATGGCCAGCCGTCAAATTTTATTCTCAGAAGCAGATGAAAATTAAGTCCGACATTCAACAAAAATCCGAGTATAAATATTTTCAATCCTCTAAGCATGTTTTGTGAAGCTAAGCTTTTATTTTTAGCAATAAAATAGCCCATTACAATCATAAAAACAATGGCTGCAAATGGTCCGCCTAAAAACAATGTGGTTTTGCCGAACGCGCTTTCCCTGCCGGCTGTATCAATAAAAAGCTCTGTAATATGAATCTGAACCATAAAAAATGCGGCAAGTCCTTTAAGCAGGTCGGGAAGGAGTATTCGTTTCATTGGATTGTATATTTGCGGATGAAATTTAATTTTGGATTTCCGGAAAGAGGATACTCCTGTTTGCCACTCTTTTTTTTTATGAATTGCGTTCTTATAAACAGGTCCACTATGCTGCTGATGTGAAAATCACGTTTAAAGAACGACAGGTGATTGAAGAACATGAATTTCTACTGCCATTCAAAAAAAACAAAGCATTCTGGAGTCAAAACTCAATCAGGATACCGATTTCAGATTTCAGCTAAGCATCCTTGTCCCTTTAGACACTTCAAATACTAAAAACCAGCGGTCTGTGTTCAAAATTCGGGTTTTTTCTTTCATAATTTTGTGACTAATCAGTCTTGTAAAAATGTTTTTTTGCCACAGATTACACGGATTACACAGATTTTAAACTGCTTTTAGCAGTTTTTCAATTAATTTCAATTAAAAATGATGCATAATTGTCTGTGTAATCTGCTTAATCTGTGGCATATATTTGTTTTTCATTACTTTAGACAAACTGATTAGTTACACAATTTTTTATTTCAGCAATTATACAAAGAAAACTTCAGATTTATAGTTTAGTGACTGAGGTATATATTGGGAACGCTTTTGATTTACAGTAAATTATCTTTCACCCGGTATGGGATGAAAAAAGTTTAAAAATTTGACAGGCATTTGCTTTTCGGATTATGCTCATTCTCTCCATAAATGCATTACACACAGATGTATAGTTGATATCAGGAGCGTCATTTTATGAAAATAACAGATTTTCCATACCCATTTACCGGCCAAATAAACCTTTCCACTTATCGAAACAGGCTTTTTGCTGAATTCATTTTACTAGCGTAATCCATCCGATTATCTTTGTCTCCTAATTACAAATAGAAATTAGTAATCTGACAAAAGCATATCTACAATAACAATACATTTAAAACATTACTACGATGAAACTCCGAAAAAACATTGCAAGCAGCGAAGAAGGATTTATTTTTAATCCAGGTACAGGCGATTCATTTTCAACAAATCCAATTGGTGCTGAAATTATCACTTTGCTAAAAGAAGATAATAACATGGGTGCCATTAAAATCCATATGTGTGCTAAGTATGATGTGGATGAGGTGCAGTTCGAAAAGGATCTTGATGACTTTGTTTCTCAGTTAAAGGAAGCATCTATCCTTGAATAGGTTATCCCTGATGAAAATAACCAAGGATTTCTTTAAAAAAATACATCGAAAATAAAATATAAGCCCCGTTAAAACAGGTTTTAAAAAATCAGGACTAATCCCGATACAGTTACTTATCACTTTAAATTCATTTGCCATGAAACAAGTTGTATTTATTATTTCGGTTTTTGTTTTTTTTGCGTCACCATCCCAGGCACAAATCTCCTATGAGCATACTTATACAGGAGTATCTGCGGCCTACATTAACCTGCCTATCGCCGGTTACAAGTATTATGTTATGGATGTTGCAAACAAACAATGCCGCATGTATAATAATGATCATTCACTTTGGAAGACCATAAATTTGAGCATTCCGGCCAATTATTACCTCTGCGACATACAGTTTGTTACTGAAAATCTTTTTAATACCGACAATCTGATTGAGATGCTTTACGTTTCGTATAATTACAATACAACTCTTGCATACTACACCTATGATACCCGAATTGTAAATGAAAACGGAACACTTTTATTAAGTATGCCTTACGCAGGATATTCATATATCTACCCGGCAGAAACCGGTTCAAAATTATTTATGTGGATTTATAACTTTTCCGTATTCCCGGAAACTGTAAATACAATGGTTTATTCCATTCCAGGCCAATACAATACCTTAACAGCAAGATCTCCTGATATACTAAAAAGTTCGATGAACAGTGCCTATCCAAACCCTACCGGCAACGAAGTTACAATTCCATATTTTTTACCATCAAATGTTCAACAAGCAGAATTGAAACTCTATGCGATGAATGGAGAAATGGTGAAGTCTTATACAATTGACCACACATTTGATTCAATCCTGGTAAAAACCAGTGAACTGCCTGCCGGGATGTATATTTATAGAGTTGAGTCAAACACCTATAAATCCAATTCTTTTAAACTTGCAGTCAGTAAATGAAACAGACATGATAGAATCATCAATTAGCACTGCTAAAAGCAAAAAATTATAATTGACAAAAGACGAAAAAACACAGTTGGCAATAACCACCTAAAAAAAACTCAAATAATCGGGCAGGACTTCCATAACCTGAATAAAAAAAAACAATCCTAATGAAAGCACAATCCTCAGATACTAACACTTTCAGCAATAAGCAACTCGTAATCGCCATTACCGGGCTCAATGCCATCGACAGCCCAGGACCAGGTGTGGCAGTAATACGTGCCATACGCGATTGCCACGACTTTAATGTACGCATTATCGGGCTGTCGTACGAATCACTCGAACCTGGCGCTTACATGCACGACATTGTTGACAAAACGTATCAGATTCCGTATCCATCAGCCGGCACGGATACACTCATGGCCAGGTTAATGTACATACACTCCATTGAAAAACTCGATCTGATTATTCCAAATTTTGATGCTGAGCTTTTTAATTTTATCAAACTCCGGGATAAGCTTAAAGATGAAGGTATAAATACTTTTTTGCCTGAGCTGGATCAGTTTGAATCCCGCGACAAGGTTAAGCTGTATGAATTCGGTAAAAAGAATGGTTTATTTGTGCCTGCTGATAAAATAATCCATCAGGCAAAAGACCTCGAAGAAACTGCTGATGAAATAGGGTACCCAATGGTAATAAAAGGAAAATTTTACGATGCCATTATTGTAAACACCTTGGAGCAGGCTCAAAAAGCTTTTTATAAATTACAGGCAAAATGGGGTTTGCCTATTATTGTTCAGGAGTTTATCAACGGTACCGAAATCAATGTTGCCGCATTAGGCGACGGCGAAGGAAATGCAATAAGCGTAATACCCATGCGCAAACTCTATATTACAGATAAAGGGAAAGCATGGTCGGGAATTACAATTGACGATTCATCGTATATTGAACTTGCACGGAAATTTATAAAAGTGACGAAATGGCGTGGTGGCTGTGAACTCGAAATTATGCAATCGGAAGATGGAAAGCCTTATATCATGGAAGTAAATCCCAGGTTTCCTGCCTGGATTTATTTAACAGCGGCAGCCGGACAAAACCAGCCAGCATCCCTGATTAAAATGGCTATGGGACAAAAAGTTGAACCTTTCACCGAATACAAAGTAGGTAAGATGTTTATACGCTACGCGTGGGATATGATTGCCGATGTGAGCGAATTCCAGAAAATATCGGGAACAGGAGAACTCTAGGTTGACGTTGCGGCAATTAAAAACATTTAAGATTAAGTGATTTTGGTTTCCTGTTTGAATTCAAAACTAAATTAAAACGTTAACTAAAACGTATACTCACCGCACTAAAAATTGCAGTAAATGTGGCTTCCCTTAAACATACTAATGGTGAATCTCTGGTACCTGTCAGCACTTTTTAAATAGAAAAAGCAGATACGGAATCTTTCAGGATTAACAGGCAAGATACGTTCTTATAAATAGGTTGAAATATGAATCTGACATGCGTTCATAGTTTAAAGTCAATTCGGAGTTATAGCATGTGAAGGCCTCAAATTAAATAAAAATACAAAATACAAATCATGAAAAATCAGGGACTAAAAATATTGTTTCTAATCGCAGCTATGATCGGATCAATGCAATTAATAGGTTGTTCGAAGGACACTGCCGAAGATTACACAGTTACCGCAGACGAATCTGCTGCCATTATCGAAAAAATCGCGGCCGAAGCTATATTGGTTGATAGTTGCATCAACGCTTTACTGGTTGAACCCTTATCGGAAGCAGAAATTGATGCCCTTAACACCATGCGTGAAGAAGAACTACTGGCTAAAGATGTATATGTAGCGTTATATGCCTTATATAACGTCCCTGTTTTTAACAATATTTCAAAAAGTGAAACACAACATGCTTCGGCAGTTGGATCATTGATAGTTAAATATGGTCTTCCCGACCCGGCTTTAAATCACGTTGCCGGCGTATTTGTAAATGCAGATCTTCAGGCGCTCTATACAAGTTTAGTTGCACAGGGAAGCACTTCGCTGATTTCGGCATTCACCGTTGGAGCAACCATCGAAGATCTGGATATTAACGACTTACAAAACCATATTGCAACCGATGTTGATAACCAGGATATACTGTTTGTATTTGGAAACCTCGACAGAGGATCACGTAATCACATGCGCGCTTTCAACAGGCAATTAAAGGCCCAGGGCGTAACGTACACTCCACAGTTTATCAGCCAGGAATTCTTCGATCAGATCATTTCAACACCTAACGAAACCGGCACCGGTGTTTGCCCGAACTAAAATATCAGGCCAGGGGCATTCAAAAAGGCAGAAATGAATGCCTTAAGGGTTCAACTTATTTGTTCAGATATGACAATCAAAGATTTTAAAATCCAAAAAAATAAATTCCTCCCTGATATAAGTATAATGAGGATACTAAACCAACGTTTCCACGTAACAACTCAACTCTAAATACTATGGAAAAATTAAGATACGAAAGACCCGTTATTCAGAAAATGAGTACCGGACTTATGAATAAATTTGGCACGCGAACAGAGAATGTTCCTGTTACCCACATCGAAAGTGTACCCGTAAAAAAACTGATACAAGAGTATGGTTCACCCTTGTTTGTGATATCGGAGAAACAAATCAGGCGTAACATTCAGAACGCAACCCGGATTTTCAAAACCCGATATCCGAAAGTTCAGTTTGCCTGGTCATACAAGACCAATTACATGGATGCCGTTTGCCGGATTTTCCACCAGGAAGGCTCCTGGGCAGAGGTGGTTTCAGGATTTGAATATGAGAAAGCACTTAACAACGGTGTGCCGGGAAATAAAATCATTTTCAATGGTCCCGACAAAACCGACGAACAACTTGTTTCTGCCGCCCGTAATAATTCACTGATCCATATCGACCATTTCGATGAGCTTTATTCGCTGATCAGGTTAAGCGCGGAGAACAACCTGAAACCCCGCGTGGCTATACGTGTGAACATGGATACCGGCATTTACCCGAAATGGGATAGGTTTGGGTTTAATTTCGAAAACGGCCAGGCATGGAATGCGATTACACGGATCATTAATTCAGATAACCTTGATTTGGTTGGACTTCATTGCCATATCGGAACATTTATGCTTTCCCCTTCAGCCTATGCTGTGGCTGCCACAAAATTGAGTGAATTAACCTGGAACGTGAAAGAAAAATTCAATAAAGTACTACAATATATCGATCTGGGTGGAGGATTCCCATCAGCCAACACGCTGAAAGGAGCTTATCTGCCAGGTTCCGATACCATACCTTCCATCGATCAGTTTGCCGATGCTATTACGGATGTCATCCTTGGCTATGGTTTTAAACAGGAAGATTTACCGGTATTGATCCTCGAATCGGGTCGTGTGTTGATTGATGATGCAGGATTTTTACTGGGAACTGTTCTGGCCAACAAACGGCTTTCCGACGGACGGAGAGCAACTATTCTCGATTTTGGTGTCAACACTCTGTTTACTGCATTTTGGTATGATCACCAGATAAGTACAACACAATCCTATGGCCAGCATACCGAAGAAATGGTGCTTTATGGCCCGCTTTGCATGAATATTGATGTTGTTCGCGAAAGCATTACCCTGCCATTGCTCGAAAAAGGAAATCATGTGGTCGTGCATAAAGTAGGAGCATACAATATGACGCAATGGATGCAGTTTATTACATTGCGGCCAAATATCGTTCTGATTGACAATGAAAACAATACTCATGTGATCCGCAAAGCCGAAACGCTTGAAAATATGCTCTCGAATGAGCAGGTTCCAGAGTATTTGAAGAATATTCCATTAAAATAAAATTCCTGGCATTCCCTAATTTAAGCCTTTACCTATGACCTCTCAACGATACGTCGACTCCTTCCGCACTACACTCCTGCCAGCAACGCTGAATAGTTATTCTGCCATTTTCTTTTCCAAAAACAAGATATTAGGCTCAGCCATAATGCTGGTAACTTTTTTTAATTTCTTTGCCGGATTGAGTGGTTTAATTGCAGTTTTGGTAACGCTGCTTATTGCAAATGCCATGGGCTTTGATAAAATGCAGCTGAAAAACGGGATTTATAGTTTCAACGCTTTATTGACGGGTATAGGGATGGGGACATTTTTTGATCCCGGTTATGTATTTTTTAGTTTGCTGTTGCTGGCTGCGCTGCTCACGCTTATCCTTTCGGTAACATTAGGTGGGTGGTTGGGCAAATATGGATTACCTTTTCTGAGCATACCCTTTGTGGTTGCATTCTGGTTTGTTGTATTGCCTTCCTCGCAATTCGAAAATCTGGGTTTAACGCAACGCAACATATTTTGGATGAACGAAATGTATGCTATTGGAGGAAAACCGATGCTTGATTTCTTTCAAACCATTGATGCGCTGCCTATTCATAAGATGCTGGATATATACCTCCGTTCTATGAGTTCTATATTTTTCCAGAATAACCTGATAGCAGGGCTGATAATAACCGTAACTGTGCTGATCAGTTCCAGGATTGCATTTTCATTATCCATAGTGGGATTTCTGTCGGCTTACTTGTTTGCACAATTCTCGGGATCGGATGCAGCCAGTATCACATATTACAATATTGGTGCCAACTATATTATGGTTGCCATTGCCATTGGCGGTTTTTTTATCATCCCCTCAGGCTATTCGTATTTGTGGAGCATATTGCTGGTTCCGCTTACATCGCTTGTGCTGCTGTTTATGATTAAGTTATTAGGCTATATCCAATTGCCTGTTTTTTCGCTGCCTTTTTCATTTGTGGTAATTTTGTTTGTTTATTTTTTGAAGTTAAGGTTGAATTCATCAAAATTAAAACTCACACCTATACAATACTATTCGCCCGAAATAAACCTCTATACCTTTAAAAACAACCAGGACAGGCTTGCGCAATTCCTTTATTTCCCGCTTTACCTGCCGTTCTGGGGTGAGTGGAGCGTAACTCAGGGACATGATGGCCAATATACCCACAAAGGCGATTGGGGAAAAGCTCTTGATTTTATGATCTTTGATGATAAAATGAGAACCTATAGGTCCAATGGGCTGCTTTGCGAGAACTATTATTGTTACAATAAACCTGTGCTTGCCCCTGCCGATGGCATTGTGGAGGAGGTTGTTGATACGATTGACGATAATGAGATCGGGAAAGTGAACACGTCGAACAATTGGGGCAATTCAATTATAATCAGGCATTTGCCAGGCCTTTACACCCAGATATCGCACTTGAAAAGAGGCTCCTTTAAAGTGGCAAAGGGTGATTATGTAAAACGTGGCGATTTGCTTGCTGCCTGTGGCAACTCAGGCCGTTCGCCCGAGCCTCACCTGCATTTCCAGGTGCAGACAACCCCCATGCTTGGCGCAAAAACAATTTATTACCCTTTTGCCTATTTCCATCAGAATGGAAAAACAGAAAAGGAACTTCATCAGTTTCTGGTTCCTGCTGAAGGGGTAAACGTTTCAGGTATTTCGGGCAATGCTATGCTTCAGTCTGCGTTTGATCTGATGCCTGATACAAGTCTCACGTATAGTTACACGAACGGGAAAGATATCGCTATTACTGAGAAATGGGAGGCTTACACCGATGCGTATAATAATAAGTACCTGTATTGTAAAACTTCCGAGTCGGTTGCCTATTTTGTCAACGATGGCTCCATGTTCTATTTCACAGCCTTTTACGGAGATAAAAAGTCGCTGCTTTACTATTTTTACCTTTCAGCCTATAAAGTGTTTTTAATGAATCCTGATGCCGTTGCCATTAAGGATGCAATGCCGTTAAACACCGTCAGGAATAAGAAAATACGTATCTGGCTTCACGATTTTATAGCGCCCTTTTATACTTACATTAAGGCTGGGTATTCAATTAAAGTTGCCTCGATGGATACATTTTCCGGATCAGGGATGATCATCCTCCATTCAGAAATAGATATCTCCTTATGGGGTAAAACAAATAGTGAAAGCAACAGCACGATTACCGTTCAGGATAATTGCATCAAAGAATTCAGTTTTGAATCAACAGATACCCAAATAAAGGCAACATGTATAAACTCATAATAACACTTTTTTTTGTATTACCCCTGGCGCTAAAAGCGCAACAACCACTAACATATAGATCTGTGGATAGTATTACCTATCGTTATTATCTGGACGGCGAATGGAACAAACTTATTAAAACAGGGAAGCAGGCTCTTGACCAGAATATTGACTTCGAATGGCTCAGGCAGCGAATGGGATATGCGTATTTTGTTAAGGCTGATTATTATGCTTCGCAGAAACACTATGAGAAAGCCCTCGGATTTAAAGAATCGGACATCAGTCTTGAGTATCTTTACTATTGTGGAATATATACGGGTAACACTGCCAATGCACGTTATCATGCCGCGAACCTCTCATCGGGATTAAAAGAAAAACTTATGACAACAGAGGCCGAGGCCATATCTTCAATTGATCTGGAGTACAATTATAAAACCAATAACTACCTTGAGCGCTCCAATCCAACCTACATGCGGGCAGGAATAAGCTCACTATTAGACTACCACGTATCCTTGTACCAGTCGATTTCAACCTACAAGCAAATAATTGATTCATCCTCTGTTAAACAAGTTGATTACCTGGCTTCATTAAACTGGTCGCTAAATTCACATACCACCTTAACTACGGCTTATCACTATCTGAGCACAAACATTGAAGGGTATAAATATCCGGGTCACCTTCTTTATGGATCACTTAACACCCGCATAAACCGATATTCGTATGGTTTTAACGGATCATTTTTCAGGTACGATCTTGGTTCTTTTTTTCAGCTTGGAATTAATGCAGGGATTGCTGTACCCGGTAAATCAGGTCTTTATTTCAATACGGCATTGAATGGATTAATTGAACAGAAAGCATCGCGTTTAATTATTTCGCAGGTAGCAGGGATACGTGTATTCAAATCCGTATGGGCCCAGGGACTCATTACAATCGGTAACATACAAAACTATACCGATCATGGTGGGTTATACGTATATAATTCACTTGACCCGACTGTATTCAGAACAGGGGGATCACTTTTCTGGTATGCAGGCAAAAAAATCACTTTTTACGGCAATTTCCTTTACGACACGAAACAAATAGAGCAAACAACAAATACTTATATTCAGCAATCATTTTTAGGAGGACTCATATGGAAACTTTAAAGAGAATTACACTCACAATTTTGTTAACCATCTTTTTTGGTTACATCATGGCGCAGAATGCCGCCACAACTCAAGCAACTTTTGTAAAAAGCTATGAGTCGGAGAAATCCGGTAATTATGTAGCTGCTATCAATACAATGAAGACAATTTATAAAGCGGATAGCTATATTGCAAACATAAGACTTGGATGGCTTTGTTACCTGGCTAAACAGTACACCGAATCAATTAAATATTACGAGAAATCCATTGGGCTAAAGCCTTATGCCATTGAAGCCCGATTTGGTTGCGTTAAACCGCTTAGTGCTATTGAGAGCTGGGACAAAGTAAAGGCTAACTATGTCGAAATACTGAAAATTGATCCACAAAATACAATTGCCAATTACTGGTTGGGTGTGATTTATTACAACAGGAAGGATTTTGCAAATGCAACAAAACTCTTCGAAAAAGTGGTGAATTTATATCCTTTGGATTACGATTCAGTAATTATGTTAGCCTGGTCGAAACTAAGCATTGGCAAATCAGCAGATGCAAGGGTATTGTTCAATCACGCGCTTATTCTCCGGCCTAACGACAGCTCGGCACTTAGTGGTTTGAAGCTGATTAAATAAAGGGTTTGTGATTTTGTTTGTTTGCATCAGTTGGTTTACCTCCAACTATGGAAATACGAAAAGCACTATCCAATAAGAATCTTAGTATCAGAAGGTATCCAGGTAAGAGGTTTTTACGTTAAGGTCATTTCGTGGATGTAAATCCCAGAATTCTTTGGCAAACTGGTCACAAGTTTCCATCATTTTCTCTGGCTTGATGTTGATTTTAGAGCAATACAGGTATAGCAAAGAACTTAGCTTTACTGCCCCGGAAAGCCACACTCAATTTGAATCGCAGGAAATGAAAATCAGAATCGTAAAACTGTGCTTTAAAAAATCGGGTAAAACCAAGCATTACAACAGAAAATATACAGAACTACAACAAACATAACGCCTTTTGCCTTTTAAAATCAGATAGAACTGAGCATATCCAAAATGGAATTCCCACTACTGGCTTAGCCGTAAAAACATATTCCTGCCCGGCATTTATCTTGATAGCACAAAACAAATTGAACATACAATTAATTAACACATACAATAATCATTTTTTTGGAGGACTACTATGAAAACTATAAAGAGAATCGCACTAACACTAATGTTAACCATTTCGGGTGGTTACCTCATTGCACAAAACACAACTGTTAATCAGGCTGCCTATGTTAAAAGCTATGAGTCGGAGAAATTCGGCAATTATGATGCAGCAATCAACACAATGAAAACGATTTATAAAGCGGATAGCTATGTTGCGAACATCAGATTGGGATGGCTTTTCTACCTGGCAAAACAGTACACCGAATCAATTAAATATTACGAAAAATCCATTGCCTTAGAGCCCTATGCAATTGAAGCCCGGTTCGGTTGTGTTAAACCGCTCAGCGCAATTGAGAGTTGGGACAAAGTAAAGATGCACTATGTGGAAATACTGAAAATTGATCCGGAAAATACGATCGCAAATTACTGGTTGGGAGTAATTAATTACAACAAAAATGATTTTGCTACTGCAATTACCCTCTTCAGAAAAGTTGTTACTCTTTATCCCCTGGATTATGATTCAGTAATCATGTTAGCCTGGTCGAAACTTAAAACTGGCGAGTCGTCTGAGGCTAGCGTACTATTTAATCATGCCCTTATTCTCAGGCCCAATGATAGTTCGGCCCGCGAAGGATTGAAGCTGATTAAGTAATCGGACACCCTTTTCGTTTGCCTGCTTTATTTAACCGGACAATTTGTTTTGACCCGTCAAACTGGTTTTTGTTGAATTCGTCTGGTTTTCAGAAAATGACCAGGTAGGAGACTTTAAGCATAAAGTTATTTTGTGGTTGAATAGCCCAAAGCTCTTTAGCATATGGCCCGAACTCATTTTCACCGTTTTCCTGCCAGTCGGTGCGGCCTTGCGACCAAACCAGATAGAGCGAGGATCCTCTTTTGTACTCCCATCGGAAAACCATATTCGACCTGAATTGCAGGAAATGGAAATCGGGCTTGTAAAATCCATAATCGGCTTCGCCATTGGTATCCTCGTCAATAAAATAAGCCTTTATAGTTTCATCGTAGGATATCTCGTTGTTACTGAACTGGTGAAACCTATTTGTAACCTCGTCCGCCCTGGCGTTGGTAATCACCTTATAATCACTGTATTCCCCGGCAAAAATATAGGGCTGGGCGTAATATTGCAACGAAAGCTTGGGTGTAACACTCACATTAACACGCAGCGAAAGCTCATAAACTGCCCTCTTCAAACTTGCCATTATATATCGGGGTTCGCTTTGAAATGATGCGTTATCCACATACTGCAACTGGTTAAACCCAGTTGTATATTGGGGGATGAGCGAAAGATAGAGCGAATTGGTTGGTTTGTAAGTTATTTCCAATGCGTATTTATGGTTGTTGCTAAAGTTTTGCTGACCGAAAAACCGGGAAGAGCTAAACCTGAATATTATTTTCTTTCGACAATCTGATTCCGCATACACATTAAAACTTAAAACCGGTGGCAGAAGCAAGGCCGGCCCTCCCCACAACTCTCCCCTGGATAATGTTGTTCCTGCATAATTTATTCCTGCTCCGGCTGTAAAATAGTTTTTGAACTGACCATTAGCATTAAAGTCCAAACCTTTGTTTGTATTCTCCCAACCGTAATCCCAGGTGATATATTCGGTAAAATTTGCCGAAGCCCACCTGAAAATGCCAAATGGTTTAAATTTCCGGTAGCGTAACCAGAATAAATGTTGTATTTCGTCTGCTTGTTTAAGGTAGCCTACATCATTAAAATCGAGACCAGGAGAGCGAAATGTGAGGTAACTCAAATACTGCCAGTTTCCCCTTCCTGCTTTACCAAATTCCACTGTACCCCCATATCCGCTTAATTCAGTTCGTGTCGGATCGTAGGTAACATATGTATTGTCAGGACGCTGGTAATATCGGGCTACCGATCTCTGCAAATTATTTATTGCCTGCTCACTGCCGGAAACGGAGGAAAAAACTGCCCGCCCGGAAAGATAATAGGTTTTATTTTTCCAGAAATGTATCGCGTTTAATCCCCCCGTATAGGCTGCTTCCGGCAGAAATGCGAGTTGAGGTTCCTTGATTGAACGGTTTGTAGCCGTAAAAATGCCGCCAATTGTTGTAGTCCCCTTATTGAAATCCTTTGATACGCTGGCAATCAGGTAATTGGTACGTGGCTCAATAGCAGCATTGTGACGCACGCCAGCTGAATCGATCGTTGCTTTTTCGTTTTGGGTTACGGATTCAATAATCCCAATCGAAAGCCCTTTCCTTGTTTTTCCTGATACTTTGAAAGATCCCAATATGGAAGTTTGCTCAGGTGCGTTTACATAAATCCCCGAATCGGGGTAAAGCGTGAGTTGGGGTGTTCGCCCGATTCGACGCGAATAAAACAACATGTTTTGATTATTTTCGCTGTCGGCACCGGTAAGTTTAAAGTTAAAAATATTTTTCCCTTCCACAAAGAATGGCCTTTTTTCAGGAAAAAAAGTTTCAAAAGCGGTAAGGTTAACAACCGAAGGATCAGCTTCTACCTGCCCAAAATCAGGATTAAGTGTAAAATTTAGTGTCAGATCATTGGTAAGAGCCACTTTGCCGTCGATACCAACTGCTCCTTTATAATTCTGACCTGTTTGAAAAGGATTTCCCTTAACTTCCTGGTCAAAAGTAGCTTTGACATAGGTATACGGAAGCAATTCAATGCCGCGCCTGGGCTTTATGCCATCCAGGCCTTTCAGTTCACCATACAGGCTTACAAGCCCGGGAGCCGTGCGGGGAATAGTCTGCCAAAGCGAAAGTTCCTGCCTGCGATACAAGTAACGGAAAATATTCAGACCCCAGCTGTGTTTGTCCGATTTTGCAAATCGAAGTTGCGACAAGGGAATACGCATTTCAACAGTCCATCCCAACGCGTCTGTTGTTGTTGCAGTATAATAAACGGCTTCCCAGTTAACGTCAGTAACATTATCGTTAACAAACATATAATCGAATTGCACGCCTGCTGAGGTGATGCCAAAGTTAAAAGCTGTTTGCTTGTCGCTATAGCTATCTATCGATACTGCCAGCCAATCGCCATCATCCTTATCACGGCGTGAGAGCCGCCTGACTATTTCGCCCGGAACCGAGTCGAAAGCGCGTATTGCAACGTAAAGGTTGTCGTCGTCAAACAAAATCTTAAATTCGGTATTTTGCGATGGATGCGCCCCTTCATTCGGGTCACGCTGTATAAAACTGCCTGACCATTCGACAGCTTTCCATGCTGTTTCATCGAACTTGCCATCCATTGCAGGTGCTGTATCGGTGAACCGTTGCGTTTGATAAACTTTAGTCTGCGCATAATTAGTTGTAAAAAGGCAGACCGCAAATCCAACAGAAAATAATATTCGTAAATATTTCATACTAGAAAAAGTTCTAAATCCAATGCTTATGGCAAAAGACAAATAGCGTAAAGTGGTTTCGTTTTATACTTTATCCGAAAAAACGAAAAAGGTGATACTTATCTGAGGATTATTTTTGTATTATTTATTAACAGTTGAAACGAACATGGAAAAATCAGTCAATTTTGACACACAGTGGGTGAAATTATTTTGTCAGGGAGTTCCTTGGGGTTCGTAAAAACTAAACCACGATGGTTTAAAAATCCATGGGTTTTTGAAAAAATTAAATTTTGTAACTAATGAGTCTGCTTTAAAGCTATTTTAGCCACAGATTTATGGTGAGCCAGCCAAACCAATACAAACTATACTTTTCTGAACAATAAAGTGATAAAAATTCAGTAAGGATAGAAATCCATGGTTACCATTTAGTACATATTCCGATTTTTACGAAAGGAATAATTCGAAAGGACATTAAAAAAGTTTATCCCAAATATTACATTTGAAATCAGGAATTTCATTCGCCTTTGAATAGTCTGCATAATTTCGATAAAACTACTTCGCCGGCCAGCAGAATGAATTACATAATTTAAATCATTTCTTGTATAATTCACATATATCGATATCCTTTTTTATTGGTTTTCAATTTAAAGATAAGCAGGGATAAAATTTGCTGTTCATTTTTTAATAGTACCCTTTTTAAATACAATTATTTGATTAATCACGAAAATCAGGTAGTATTCCACAAAACTAAGGTGCTCCTATAATAGAGAAGAGGTTTTCAATTATTGAAAATTCCCGAGAAGCTTTTATTTTAACTAACGGAAATCATTCAGCCTTAAATAGTGACCGGTAATTATATAATTGCGTATTAGGAGACAATAGGATTATCCGTGGAATCCAAATTTGTATGAATAGCAGGCTAAAAAAAACCTGTTTTTCAAATGTGTGAATATTATAACTAATACCTAGTATTTTGTTGCAGTATCGTGGCAAAGTACCTTTGATTTGAACTTAAAAAAACAAAATCATGTCGTTGTTAACCATCTTGTTAGTAATAGTTCTTGCCGGTGTCCTTCTTTGGGTGATAAACAGCTATATCCCTATGCAAGGCACACTTAAGAAAATTCTCAACCTTGTAGTTGTAATAGTGGTAATTATCTGGCTTCTGAAAGTGTTTGGCTTTTCAGCTACCTGATGAATATACATGTGTAACCAATTTAAACTGCAGTTTTCCTTATTGAGGCTGTTCGAAGTGTGAACAGCCTTTATACTGCATTACAATCCTGGCAAAACAGCTATTTTCTATTGTAACAATACTCTTAAAACAAAAATCATGAACCTTAAAAGAATTTTCGGGGCATTACTCACATTACTCGGAATCGGCGGGCTTATTTATGATGCCGTATTGTTTGTTAATACTTCGGGCAGTACACGCGATATTAAAGCGCTTGTAATCTACAGTATACTCGGAATTATATTTTTCGCAGCCGGCATCAGCCTGATACGGGCAACAAAAGATGAATCATAAAATGTGTATTACACTAAATCTATATAATTATAAAATGAAAAAAATCAGGAAAATTTCCCTATTCGTATTATTCTCCGGATTGCTGTTTGCCGGCTCTTCCTGTGTTGTATTCCCAAATCA
>JAURYB010000007.1 GCA_030654075.1 Bacteroidales bacterium
TGATTTACAGGGGAAGTTAGTATCAGGTAAAATTGTCGAAATCGATAGCCTTTCTTTCGATATTTCAAAAATTCCTTCAGGAATTTACATCGTTGAGTTATCAAAAGGCGTGAACAAAAGGGTGATTAAAATAATGAAGCCGTAATGTATTACTTACTTGTCAAAGTCTAAGTACTTAGTTCCATCGCTCTTTCCGTCTATCTTAACAAGAATTTTTTCTCTCCGGTCATTTGCATTAAAATAATGTATATTTTTGCAGTCCAATTGCATAAATATACATGAACTCGAAAATCGATCGCCACAACCAGATCAAACGTATTATTCTGGACAACAAGATAGCCAGCCAGGATGAGCTATTGGATTCTTTGCGTAAAGAAGGATTCGAACTTACCCAGGCCACGCTTTCGCGCGATCTGAAAGAGATCCGGGTAGGTAAACTTGCGGATCCGGTAAAAGGAAGTGTTTATGTGTTGCACGAACAACTGAACCAAAACAACCGGCAAACCAACGTTCCTTTAATTCCTGGCAACAGCGTTGTTTCAGTGGTTTTCTCCTACCATTTATGCGTGGTGCGAACTTTTCCGTCATTTGCCTCTACCGTTGCTAATTATATCGACAGTTCCCAGCTGCCCGAAATAGCAGGTACTGTTGCCGGTGACGACACTATACTGGTAATTCCACGTGAAGGATACTCCCAGAAAGAAATCCTGAAAGCATTGGGAACGGTTATACCTGAGATAGAAACCAAACTCGATTAGTTTCCTTAACTATCAGATCAAAAATCAATTAATTACGAACAAAATGAGTGAAATTAAAGTGGCAGTCGCCACTCCGGCAGATATTATTTACGTTTCCCAGATACTTCAAACGATTGAAGATTCGGCAAAAGTACGCGGAACCGGTATTGCCAAAAGAAAACCTGAATATATTGTAGAGAAAATAGTACAGGGGAAGGCCGTTATTGCTACCAGCGATGAAAAGTTTGTAGGCTTCTGTTACGTCGAAAGTTGGGGGAATAAAACATTTGTAGCAAACTCCGGCTTGATCGTCAGACCGGAATTCCGTGGACATGGTGTTGCTAAAGATATAAAGCGGGCAGCTTTTAACTTATCGAGACAACTTTTTCCCGACGCACAGATTTTTGGACTTACTACGGCTTTGGCAGTAATGAAGATCAACAGTGAATTAGGCTATCGCCCGGTTACTTTCAGCGAACTTACTGATGATGATTCATTCTGGAAAGGATGCCAATCCTGTATCAATTATGATATTCTGACAAGAACCGAGCGGAAACATTGTCTATGTACAGGTATGCTTTACAAACCGGAATGGGAAAAGCAAGGCGTTCACGAAACCAAGGAGCCGGAAACATTGGTATATCCGCTTCCTGTTTACGACCGATGGATGAGATTCAAACAGACAGTTTTACTGCGTCTTCTTAATATTAAAAGTGGGAGTTCAGCAAACCAGTCGGGAGAAAAGAAGAAAATGTTTACATTCTTCTAGCTAGAATGCCTGAGCAAATCGATTTAATAAGCGGCGTATTTCAGAAAAAAATCAATTTCAATAAACCATTGACACAAAATATAATGACAAAAGAAAAAGCAGTACTTGCGTTCAGCGGAGGATTAGATACGTCTTTCTGTACCAGGTATTTAACAATAGATAAAGGATTTGAACTTCATACAGCAATTGTAAATACCGGGGGATTTTCGGAAGCTGAATTGGAAGCCATTGGGCAACGGGCCATTCAGCTAGGAGCCTCATCACATGTTACACTTAACATAGAGGATGAATATTACCAGAAATGCATCCGTTATATGATTTACGGAAACATGTTGAAGAATGGAACATATCCACTTTCGGTAAGTTCAGAGCGAACATTTCAGGCGCTTGCCATTGCGCAATACGCACTCGAAATTGGTGCAAAATATGTCGTTCATGGTTCAACCGGTGCCGGAAACGACCAGGTGCGTTTCGACCTGGTATTTAATATTATTGCTCCCGATATTGAAATCATAACTCCTATCCGCGATTTACAGCTTTCGCGTGATGCAGAAATAGAATACCTGAAAAAGCAGGGCTTTGAAGCCGACTGGAAAAAGCTCGAATACAGCATCAACAAAGGTCTTTGGGGAACAAGTATTGGTGGGAAAGAAACATTGTCCTCACACTTGCCATTGCCGGAAGCAGCCTATCCATCGCAATTGAAAAAGGAAGGCGAAGAAATCCTTACTCTCACTTTTGATAAAGGCGAAGTAACGCATATGAATGGTGTAAGTTATTCGAGAACGGATGCCATTCGCAAAATTGAAGCCATTGCTTCGGAATATGCGGTTGGCCGAGATATGCATATTGGTGATACGATAATAGGCATCAAAGGACGTGTGGGATTCGAAGCTGCTGCTCCTATGATCATTATAAAAGCGCATCATGCCCTCGAAAAACATGTGCTCACCAAATGGCAGCAATACTGGAAAGAACAGCTTGGTAACTGGTACGGAATGCTGTTGCACGAAGGCCAGTACCTCGATCCGGTGATGCGTAATATCGAAAAGTTCCTGGACGATTCGCAGGAAACTGTAACTGGTGAAGTGTTTGTAAGATTGAATCCGTATCGATTCAGCATCGATGGAATTAAGAGCGATTTCGATATGATGAATGCCGGTTTTGGACAGTATGGCGAAATGAACGAAGGCTGGAGCGCCAGTGATGTAAAAGGTTTCACCAAAATACTGGGCAACCAGTTGAAAATTCACAGGTTTGTTCAGGATAAAAACAAGAAAGCATAATCTGAAAAAGAGTAAAGAAAAGATATGTTTTCTGTATAAATTCAGAATATTGAACAAGGATTCACGATTTTAGATTTTCGAACTTACCTCAATATGGATAGAGCAGATACTTCAAAAATCGTTAGTCGATGTTCCTTGTTCTTAAATTAAAAGGGGAAATAAGTCACACTTTGGCTTTATGAATAATAATTAGACCAATTGAAAAATATAGAAAACAATAAAATTCGTGTTGCCATCGAAGGTGCAGCCGGTTATACAGCCGGCGAACTTTTGCGCATTCTATTGTTTCATCCATTTGTGGAAGTTAAATATGTGCACAGCGAAAGCAATGCCGGGAAACCGGTTTATGCGGTTCACAAAGACTTGCTGGACGAAACGGAACTTGTTTTTAACGATATTGATTTCAATGATACCGATGTTGTATTTTTATGCAAAGGTCATGGGCAAAGTGTGAAATTTCTGGCTCAAAACAATTTACCCGCTCATATCAAGGTAATAGACCTTTCAACTGATTTTCGGGATGAAAGCGATGGCTTTGTTTACGGTCTGCCGGAATTACAGCGCGAAAAAATCAAAACTGCACGATTAATAGCTAATCCGGGATGTTTTGCTACATCCATAGAATTGGCGTTACTTCCGCTTGCTTCTGCAAGTTTGCTGAAAAACGAAGTTCATATTACCTCCATAACCGGTTCAACCGGCGCAGGACAATCACCATCAGAAACGACTCATTTCAGCTGGAGGAATAACAATGTTTCAGTGTACAAACCTTTCCGGCACCAGCATCTGAAGGAGATTGGAATGTGCATCAACAAACTGCAGCCGGGTTTCAATAAATCTGTTAACCTGGTTCCGGTCCGGGGAAATTTCAGCCGCGGTATTCTTACAAGCTGTTACACCGAATGTTCTGCAAGCCAGGCTGAGATTGAAAAGCTTTATAATGATTTTTATAAGAGCCATCCATTCACAGTTATCAGCCAGGAAAATCCCGACCTGAAGCAGGTTGTAAATACCAACAAGTGTATTCTTTACCTGGAACGTTTTGAGGACAAACTTTATATTCTCAGCCTGATTGATAATCTTATAAAAGGCGCTTCAGGACAAGCCGTCCAGAATATGAACCTGATGTTCGGAATAGATGAAAAGGCTGGGCTGCATTTAAAACCTATCGGGTTCTAATCAAGATAAATAGATGTTGAACTTAATGTTGAATATCGAACAAGGATTAACGATCTGAGATTTTAGAAGTTCTCTGAAAATTAACTTATTTAAAATCATCTGAAATATTAATTCGTTAATCCTTGTTCTGAGATCAAATAAGGTGATTTTGATTTAAGAACCAAATGCTTATTCTTAAGCAAATCAATCCAAAATAATTTCGCCAGGTCAATCCTTGCATAAATATCCAAACCAAAAACCGAAATGAAACTTTTTGATGTTTACCCTCTTTTTGATATTGAACCTGTTAAAGCAATAGGAAGTCGCATTTTAGATAGCGAGGGTAACCAATACCTTGATTTTTACGGAGGCCATGCTGTAATTTCCATCGGGCATTCGCATCCTGAATATGTTAAAGCACTAACCGATCAACTCAATAAAATTGCGTTTTACAGCAATTCGGTAATCATCAGCCTTCAGCAGGAAGTTGCTGAAAAACTGGGCCGCTTATCCGGGTATACAGATTATAATTTGTTTCTCTGCAATTCTGGCGCCGAAGCAAACGAGAATGCGCTTAAACTTGCCTCGTTTACCAATAAACGTAGTAAAGTCATCGCTTTTAAGGAAGCTTTTCACGGACGTACTTCAGGCGCGGTGGCCTGCACGGATAATCCATCGATTATTGCTCCATTCAATGCCAATCACCAGGTTGAATTTATTGACAGGTTTGATCTGAATGCAGCTAAGGAATCAATTGGAAAAGGAGATGTAACAGCTGTAATTATTGAGGGAATCCAGGGTGTTGGTGGAATTTATGTTCCTGAACCCGGTTTCCTGGAAGAACTGCATGCTATTTGTAAACAGTACGGCACTTTCCTTATTCTGGATGAAATTCAGAGCGGATATGGAAGAAGCGGCAAATTTTTTGCCCATCAGTATTCTTCCATAAGACCAGATATTATTACCGTTGCGAAAGGAATGGGCAATGGTTTCCCGATTGGCGGAGTTCTGATCAGCCCGGTTTTTGAAGCCAAATTCGGAATGCTGGGAACCACATTTGGTGGAAATCATCTTGCCTGTGCTGCTTCCAAAGCGGTTCTGGATGTAATTGAGGATGAAAAATTAATTGAAAATGCGGCAACAGTTGGGAACTATCTGATAGAACGTGCTAAAATCCTGACTGGATTGAAGGAAATCAGAGGAATCGGACTAATGGTAGGTTTGGAATTTGACTTTGAAATTTCTCAACTTCGGAAATATCTGCTCTTCAATCATAAAATATTTACCGGTTACAGCGGGAAAAAAACACTTCGCCTGCTTCCTCCGCTAAGCATCAATAAAAATGATGTGGATATGCTAATTAATGCGCTTGAAGAAATTCTGATAAATTATTAACGTAATTTTTCAGTTTATTAAAATGTCTTTTTTGCCACAGATTGCACAGATCACATCAGGTTGATTTTCTCTGAGCAAACTGCAGAAAATAGTTCTGAATCTGCGAAAATCCGTGAAATCTGTGGCAAACATTTGTTCTTTATCAGGTTGCTTAAGTTGAATAAATGGTAACAAATGAATTTATAGAAATCAAAATGGCTGAAATCCCATCAGAAAAACTCACAGTTGTTAAAGTCGGCGGCGGCGTACTCGAAGATGTGGCAAGCCTTGCCGGTTTTCTCGATCGGTTTGTTGCGCTTCCGGGATTAAAAATCCTTGTACATGGAGGTGGTCGGGTTGCCACCAAGCTTTCCGAGCAACTGAACATTGAAAGCAAAATGGTTGAAGGTCGCAGAATTACCGATGCCAGCACAATCGACATTGTAACCATGGTTTATGGCGGGTTGATCAATAAGAAAACTGTGGCTGCATTGCAGGCAAGAGGTTGTAATGCCGGCGGGTTTACCGGCGCAGATATGAACCTGATCGAAGCCGTTAAACGTCCGGTTGCAGGTATTGACTATGGATTTGTCGGCGATGTTAAAAGAGTAAACAACGAAGTTTTATCGATACTTCTGAGAAGCGGAATTACGCCCGTAATAGCTCCTCTTACGCATGATGGCAAAGGACAAATCCTCAATACCAATGCCGATACGATTGCTTCGGAAATTGCAGGCGCAATGTCGGGTATATTTGAAGTTTCCCTTGTTTTCTGTTTTGAGAAGCCGGGAGTCTTAACAGATACTGACGATGATACTTCGGTAATTCCACAAATCAATGCATCATCGTATCAATCGTTCAAAGAAATGGGAATTATCCATTCAGGCATGATTCCTAAAATTGACAACAGTTTCGATGCACTGCAAAAAGGCGTGAAGCAGGTAATAATAACAAGCGCTTCGACGCTCAACTTAAATTCAGGAACCCGAATCTCATTATGAAAGAAATATTATACAATGAAGCACTTGAAGTGCTTAAAAGCCTGATCCGGATTCCTTCGTTCAGCAAGGAAGAAAATCTGACTGCCGACCTGATTCAGAAATACCTCGAAAGCAAAGGACAAAAATGCAACCGGCATATGAATAATGTGTGGGTGGTTCATCCCGATTTTCAACCGGGGCGGCCGACTATTCTGTTAAACTCGCATCACGATACTGTAAAACCTACAAGTTCATGGACACTTGATCCATTTACTCCAACAATAGAAGAAGGAAAGCTGATTGGCTTAGGAAGCAATGATGCCGG
>JAURYB010000115.1 GCA_030654075.1 Bacteroidales bacterium
GGGACCGGCCTAATAGAAATTTCACAATCCGCCTGAGGCGGATAGCGGAAGGTAAACCGCGCAGGCAGGTGTGTAGCAAAACACCAGCTTCATTTGCTGTCAGGATGTTGTTCTGAACTTTCAAGCCTTGTTTTGCGAGCCTTTACCGAGGCGTACAGATGTGTGAAATTTATATTAAGCCTTGACCTTTTATGCACTCCTGGCCTTATTTTAAAGGTGTGCATGAGATCGCTTCGCTAAGTTGTTTCTTTTGGGTCAAGCCAAAAGAAAAAAAATGAAAATACAAACAGATAATTTATTGCATAGGAACTAATCCAGCACATCAAAATATTATGTAGCCAATAAAATCCAAATGCAGGAATTAAGGTGAATGTTAATCACAGCCTCCTGAATATATTGATAATTTCGGCCATCAGAAATGGTCCAATCATTATTTAAGAGCACTGAAAATCAGCTTATAACCCAATATTTAAAATTCAGAGCAAAAATCCTTTATTTACAGGATATTATTCAAACATTTAATGTTCTACATTTGTATTATAAAATACAATAAACTTGAATTTTTAATCCCTGTGCGTGATTTCGAGTACTTTTATCGTTCTTCAAACATCAGTTAGAAATGCCGGCATCATTATAATTTCTGATCAAACGATTTTATAGGTTTATTGTTTATTCAACTTTACCGCTTCTTTAAAAATCTCATAACCAAATCTGATTATGACAAAACGAATACTCATTTCTTTATTGCTTATCGCTTTTTTCGCCTCATGTTCCTCATCAGGCAAGGTAACAAGTGATCCAAATAGCCGGCGACTGATTTTCGGAAACGGCGGCGGATTTACCGGCATATACACCAGGTATGAACTTTTTGAAGATGGAAATGTTTTTATTCTTTTGCCTGACAATACATTACAGCCTCGTAAGAAAATCAGGAAAAAGAAAGCACAAGAACTTTTCTCACAGGCTGACAAATTAAAAATAGCTCAACCTCAGTTTAATCATCCCGGCAATATGACCTGGTTTATTACAATCCAGGCTGATGGAATAATAACCGAATATAAATGGGGCGATTCAAACGTATCAGTTCCCATAATAATAAAAGATCTTTACAATCAATTGAATACTATTGTTAAATAAAACCCGGAATCATGAAACAAGTATCTACCTTCCTCTTTGTATTTATACTTCTAATAAATGTCAACGTAAGTCTCCAGGCACAAAACAATGCTTTTTCAGTCAAGAAAAAGCTGCCAGGTTCCACTAAAGTTTCTCCACAGCCAATTCATCCGTTTAATACAGCAAAAAAGGCAAATTCTGTACCTCAATCCCAATTTCAGCCATTGCAAGCCAATTTCAGCACGTTGAAATTAGACCGCCAGGTATTTTCAAACCCCGGTTTTAATGCAAACGGAAGACTGGTTTTTGTGGAAGGACGACTGCCTTCAACTGGCAAATCAGTTGGAAAAGCATTGACCGAAAAAGAAGAATGTGCCGAATATCTTACTGCCTTGCAACAAGTACTGGAAATTTCAAATCCATCTTCTGAATTTGAAATTGTAAAATCCGAATACGATGAAATAGGTATGCAGCATATTAAGCTTGCGCAAAAGTTCATGGGTATCCCTGTTTATGGGGGCGAAATATACCTGCATAAACGCAACGGAAGCATTGATCTTTTCAATGGGAATAGTTATCCTACCCCATCAATAAATTCGGTTGTACCTGTAATTGCTGAATCCTTTGCCAGTGAGTCGGCGATAAGCGATCTTTCATCACGCACCTCAGTCCGGGAATTACTTCCTAATGAAAAGACTTTCTTGAGCTATAACGGGCCGCAATCGGAACTGGTTATTTACCATAAGGGCGGATTCCTTGATGCCGGGAAACTCACCTGGCATATTACAGTCCGACCTAACTTTATTGAACGTTGGGAGTATTTTGTTGACGCTAAAAGCGGCGAAATCATTCATCAATACAATAACACCCAGAGCGATGGCGATGTAACTGCAAGTGGAGTTGATTTAAACGGAGTAAGCCGCAGTTTTCATTCTTTCCTTCAGGCAGGAACATATTCCCTTGCTGATTTATCCCGGCCTATGTATAATGACACAACCGGAAGCGGCATAATTGCCACGTACGATGCTAACAATACTTCGTATGGAGATAATTTTGCAGCCTCGCTGGTATCTTCTTCAAACAACTCATGGCTTCCAACGGCTGTGTCAGCACATTATAGTGCCACAGTAACTTATGAATATTATAAAAATATTCATTCCTGGAATTCAATCAACAACAAGAGAGCAAGTATTCCGATGATTATCAATGTAACTGACAAAGACGGAAGCAGCATGGAAAATGCTTTCTGGAATGGCGTGGCTGCCTATTTCGGAAACGGAGGCAGCACATTTAAACCTCTTGCCGGAGGTTTGGATGTGGGTGCTCATGAACTGGGACATGCTGTTGTCGGAAATTCGGCAAACCTCGAATACCAGAATCAATCCGGGGCTCTTAACGAAAGTTTTGCCGATATTTCAGGCGCAATGCTCGACCGCGAGGATTGGAGAATCGGGGAAGATGTTATAAATGCTGGGGCAGCAGGATTTCCGACTGGCGCACTGCGTGATATGTCGGATCCTCATAATGGTGGATCAGGGATAAGTTCACCGTCGTGGCAGCCCGCTCATATGAATGAAATTTATTCTGGAACGGCCGACAATGGAGGAGTGCATACAAACAGTGGCATTCCAAATTATGCGTACTACAAGTTTGCTACCCAGGTAACCCGAGAAAAAGCAGAAAAAGTTTTCTTCAGGGCTTTATTCAATTATCTCACCAGGTCATCGCAATTTATTGATTTAAGATTAACTGTTATCCAGGCTGCAACGGACCTTTATGGTAGTACTTCAGCTGAAGTTACCGCTGCAAAAAATGCATTCGACCAGGTTGGAATTACGGATGGTACAGCAACAAATGTTGAGAACCCAATTCCTGTAAATCCAGGCAGTGACTACATCCTGTTAGTAAATACGTATGCTTTAGATCCTTATTCCTTATATGTGTCAAACACTATAGGTACACAATTCACCCCCATTTCATTAACTCCTGTAAACAGTCGTCCTAGTGTAATGGACGATGGAAGCGGTGCAGTTTTTGTGACCGGTGACAAAACGATTCAAGGTATCAACCTTACCTCACCCTATGATGAGTTTCCAATGCAGAGCCAGGCTATCTGGGGAAATGTTGCTATATCAAAAGAAGGTGAAAAAATTGCTGCAGTCACAAATGCTCCGGATTCCACAATATGGGTATACAGTTTCCAGAAAGAAAAGTGGGCTTACTTTCACTTGTATAATCCCGGAACTCAAACCGGAATCCGGACGGATAACGTGCTTTACGCTGATGCGTTAGAATGGACTTTTGATGGCGAATATATTATGTATGATGCGTATAACCAGTTTAATAACAATTCGGGACAAGCTGCCGATTACTGGGATGTGAGCTTTATAAAGGTTTGGGATAACGCAACCGGCGATTGGGGAGATGGTTCTGTTTTTAAGATGTTTACTAATCTGCCTGAAAATGTAAGCATTGGAAACCCTTCCTTTGCAAAGAACTCTCCGTATATCGCAGCTTTCGATTATTTCGATAATTCAGGTACAGTAAGCGCGGTTACCATTCTTTCCGTTAACCTCGAAACAGGTGATGTTGGCGAAGTTTACAATAATGGTGAAATGCTTGGATACCCAAACTATTCAAAAAACGATGATAAAATAATATTTAATGCAACAACCGGAACCGATAATGTTGTTGGTGAAATTTCGATGCTTCCGGATAAGATTAATCCTGCCGGACCTGCATCTTTACTGATTCAGGATGCAAAATGGGGCGTTTGGTACTCAACCGGCATTAGGGCTGTGGGTATTGTCCCCGAAGTTATTGCTAAAAATAGGCTACAGGTATACCCCAATCCTACTTCTTCAAAAGCAAGTATCGATCTTTCAGACTTTAACCAGGTTGAAGGCTTGATTGAGTTGTTTGATATCAGCGGTAAGAAATTTACAGAATTCAAATATGCAGCCTTACAGTCCGAAGCGAAAATAGATTTCTCAACCTATAATAAAGGTGTTTATTTACTGAAAGTGAGCAATGCCAAGGCAACATCTACCATGCAAGTGATACGGAAGTAATTCTGTGAGTTAGTATTGAGATTAATAATCCGGAATCATTAACTTGATATATCCATAAAAAGAGAGGCTTGTCGTAATTGAGAAGCCTCTGCTTTTTTTAACTTATTGCTGGTGGGCGCTTAGTTATTCTTGCATTTCTGCAATTAAGTTATCAGCTATTTCATCTTTATAATCTTTATTGCATCATCCTGATTCCCGGCCTGCAACCGGCAAAAGTAAATCCCTTTTGGCAGTCCTCCAGCAATCCATTGCACATGATGCTTGCCTGGGGGTAATGGCTTCTTTACCAGTGTTTGAACATTCTGTCCAAGGTGGTTGAAAATAGTGAGGGTTACATCCGCATTTTGCTTAAGCTTATATTCAATTTTAATATAATCATAGAATGGATTTGGATATACAATAAGTGAAGATTCCGCTGCCGGGGGTTCTTCAATACCAACAAATCCACCTCCATTGGTAGTTTTAAGAATTGTTCCATTTTCCCCAACCACATAACCTGTATTGGCATCGGTAAAGTAAACTGAATTTAAGTGATTGGCAGTTCCGCCTGGAATAGCAATCCAGATTGTACCTCCATTGTTGGTTTTAATGATAGTTCCATAATCACCTACAGCATAACCAGTATTTACATCGGTAAAGAAAACCGAATTTAAATTATTTGTTGTTGTGCTCGGTAGGGTTGACCAGTTGGTTCCTCCATCGCTGGTTTTTAAGATGGTTCCAGAATCTCCTACCACATAACCTGTATTTGCATCGGGAAAGTAAACTGATCTTATCCAATTAGTTGTTCCACTTGATAAAGTAGCCCAATTCCCTCCCCCGTTTAATGTTTTAATAATGGTTCCTGATTGACCTGATGCATATCCAGTATTGACGTCCGTAAAGAAAACTGATGATAAATAATTAGTTGTTACACTTGTTAAATAATTCCATGTTTCGAATCCATTGATGGTTTTTTTGATCGTTCCTCCAGCACCCACAACATAACCGGTAATACTATCAGTAAAGAAAGCATACATTGTTGAATAATTGCCCAGCCCACTATAATTTGATGTCCACGTTATGCCGCCATTAATGGTTTTAAAAATATAATTTTTACCCCAAAATATATAACCTGTATTGAAAGTTGGAAAGCAAACCGAGTAGAAATTCATATTTGTCCATTCACTGGCAATCCAGGTTGCACCTTTATTTTCTGTTTTTAATAAGGTTCCACTTCCTACCGCATAACCAGTTTTGGCATCAGTGAAACAAACTGAATTCAACGATCTATTAGATCCGCTGGATATGACAGTCCAAGTTGTGCCTCCATTGATGGTTTTTAATTTGGTACCAATTTCACCAACTGCATATCCGGTATTGGCATCGGTAAAGTAAACTGAATTCAGATGATTGGATGTTCCATTAGATTGTGTAGTCCAGTTTGCGCCTCCATCTGAGGTTTTTAATATGATTCCATAACTGAACAAATAATCTGAATTACCTCCTACCGCATAACCTGTATTGGCATCGGTAAAGTAAACTGATCTCAATTTACAGTATGTTCCACACGACTGTTCAGTCCAGGTTGAGCCTCCATCACTGGTTTTTAAGATAAAACCGAACCAATTACCTAAAATAATGCCCACCGCATATCCTGTATTGGCATCAACAAAACATATAGAGTTTATGCTTATAATACGAGTAGTATCATTTGTTTTGATAACTGTTCTTGTCCAGGTTTGGCCTGCATTAGCTGTCTTAAATATGGATATCCTGCCAGATATTAGCGTTGAATCGCCGTAGTAACGACCAACGGTAAAACCTGTATTGTCATCAGCAAAATAAACTGATGATAAATTATAAGGTTCTGCGAAGGGTAATTCAGTCCAGGAAGAGGCTCCATTAGTGGTTTTTAAAATGGTGCCGCTATCGCCCACTGCATACCCTGTACTGGCATCAGTAAAAAAAACTGAAGATAAATTGTAAGGTACTGCGGCGGATAAAGCAGTCCAGGAGGAACCTCCATTCTTGGTTTTTAAAATGGTTCCACTATCGCCCACTGTGCACCCTGTATTGAAACCAGTAAAGTAAACAGATAATAAGCCTTTGGTTGTTCCGCTAGGCAATGAAAACCAGGTTGTTCCACCATCAGTGGTTTTTAAAATGGTTCCGGTATCACCAACCGCATAACCTGTATTAATATCGGTAAAATAAACTGAATGCAATTGCGGTAAGGGGTTTTGCCATGTCCATTGTGCAAAAGCAATTATGGACACAAGCATTAAACAAATTGAAAGGAAGATCTTTTTCATGAATTGGAGTTTTTGAAAATAAAAACTGAATTGACCTTAACAACAAAAATTGTTAGTACAGAAGTACGTTAGGATGTTACTCGTTGACCGATACAAGAAATAATCGTCATCCGGGATGGAAGCGCGGCCTTTATGGTGAAGCCAAGTGGATTTAAGGGGAAAGCTAATCCTTTACAAGCAGATAAACTGCAGGCTTCAACGAAATATAAAGGTACGACATTTTTTGCTGATATGCTAAAGTGATATATATGACAAGGGTGTTTTTCAGGGAGTTTTTAATGGAATGGGGCTGATCATGTTCACTAAAGTTAAACGAAAGCCTAAAATGGATTGAATTATGGATAACATAAAATTGTCCCTTTAACGTGGGAAAGATTTGTGTTTTTCGTTGATAAAATTTGGTAATAATACATTACTTATTAATCAATACCTTTTAGCCATACTGACATACAATGTTTGAATTTTCGCAATCGTAAAACAATTGACATTCAAGTAATACACATTGATTTCCTAAACAACTGTACCTTCATGGATCTTTATTGTATTTTAAAAAGATAAATTAGATGCAGGTAATGCCATTTTCGGCTTTGATCCTGGTAATTCCTATCTCACTTCCTTTTCATCTGTCATTTCTTATTTTTACGGGTCAGATGTAATACGCCATGATTACCAATAATTTCCTTACCGATTATTAATTTTACAATCATGGCTATTTCCTATCTTTGCAAAAAATTTCAAAAATGAATCTTGAATTAAGCGAACAGGAACAAATCAGACGTAATTCGTTAACCGAACTTAACGCACTTGGAATAAATCCTTACCCGGCTGAGAGTTTCCCCGTAAATGTTACTGCCCAGGCCATTCTTACTGATTACAATAGTGAAAACCACCATGCATTCCAGGATGTGACCATTGCCGGCCGCATCATGACGCGCCGTATTATGGGTGCCGCTTCTTTTGTTGATCTTCAGGACAGCACCGGCCGTATACAGTTGTATATTAAACGCGACGAAATCTGTGAAGGCGAGGACAAAACCCTTTACAACACTGCTTTTAAACGGCTGATGGATATCGGCGATATTATCGGGGTAAGCGGTTATGTTTTTATCACGCAGATGGGAGAGATTTCGATCCATGTGAAATCGCTGAAACTTCTCAGCAAATCACTGCGTGTACTGCCTGTTGTGAAAGAAAAAGACGAGCAGGTTTTTGACGCTTTCAGCGATCCTGAAGTACGTTACCGCCAGCGCTATGTCGACCTGATTGTAAATCCAGAAGTCCGCGAAGTTTTTGTTAAACGTACTCGCCTGGTTAATACCATGCGCAATTTCCTGAGCAGCAAAGGCTACCTCGAAGTTGAAACACCTATCCTCCAACCACTTTATGGGGGAGCCGCAGCCCGTCCTTTTAAAACGCATCACAACAGCCTCGACATGACGCTCTATATGCGTATTGCCAACGAGCTTTATCTGAAAAGATTGATCGTAGGCGGATACGATGGAGTATTCGAATTCTCCAAAGACTTCCGTAACGAAGGAATGGACCGTTTTCATAATCCTGAGTTTACACAAATGGAACTTTATGTGGCCTACAAAGACTACGAATGGATGATGGATGCCGTTGAGGAAATGGTTGAGCGAATTGCCATCGATTTGCATGGAACCACAAAAGTTCAGGTTGGAGATAATGAAATTGATTTCAAACGCCCATGGAAGCGCTTTACCATGTTCGAAGCTGTGCAGCATTTTACAGGAGTTGATATTTCGGAAATGACTGAAGATGAACTCCGCGCTACCTGCAAAAAGTTTAATATCGAAACCAACGAAAGCATGGGCAAAGGCAAGCTTATCGATGAGTTATTTGGCGAAACTGCCGAGGCCAAACTGATACAGCCCACATTTATTACTGATTATCCGGTCGAAATGTCGCCTCTTGCCAAAAAGCACCGCAGCAAACCCGGTCTGGTTGAGCGTTTCGAAGCCATCTGCAACGGCAAGGAACTCTGCAATGCTTTCAGCGAACTTAACGATCCTATCGATCAGCGTGCACGTTTCGAAGAACAACTCGAACTGGGCAAACGTGGTGATGATGAATCTATGGTACTCGACGAAGATTTTCTTCGCTCACTGGAATATGGAATGCCACCTACAGCAGGTCTTGGAATTGGTATCGATCGTTTAACCATGATCATGACTAACCAGCAATCCATACAGGATGTCCTTTTCTTCCCGCAGATGCGACCCGAAAAAGCAAGTGTCGTAACAGGTGCAACGGATGAAGAATTTGTTGCTTTAGGCATTCCTTCTGAATGGGTACCTGTTTTGCGCAAAGCCGGTATTAAGCTTCCGTCAGATCTTGCTGAATCTAATCCGAACAAATTGCTTCACGAACTAAGCGGGTTGCGTAAAAAACTGAAACTCGAAATTCCTTCACTACGCCTCGAAGAGGTAAGTGCCTGGTGTGGAAAATAACATATCACTTCATCAAAAAAGCCTTCTCTGTATGAATACAGGGAAGGCTTTTGACTTTTAGCTTATCCGGGGGTAAGATTTTTTTTCAAAGCAAAGAATTTTTTACAAAAAAACCTTTCCACAGCAGCGAAAAGGTTTTTTTCTTTTTGAGATGAATTTTCAGGTTGAACCGGAATTACTTTACCCAAACTTTTTTAACCATGTTGACATTTAACGTGAGCACCTTCACAATATAAATACCGGTGACATCAACGTCAATCCTGTTAAGTCCCTGTGCAGCTGGTATGGAACGGATAAGTTTACCTTCAGCATTGAAAATGTAGATATCGCCTTTGGAGCTATCTTTCATGTTCACATAAACAGTTTTATTGAAACTATAGGCAGCAGCCAGTGTACTCTCAACTGGTTTTATGCCTGTGTTTAATGCTGTAACACTACCACTTCCTGTTACATCCACGGTAGCAGCTCCGCCGCCGGCATTTGAAATAACTTCATTATTATAGAGCCCCTCATTTAGCCCGGTTTTCAGAATAACATATATTGGAGTATTTTCAAGAGTTGAAGTTTGGTATGGAATGGAAACACTTCCACTGAAGTTGCTGTTGTCATCAGATACCTCAAAATTCGTGCTGCCGGTAACGGTAATAATGCCCGGAGGATTGGTAAGTAAGTTCCCGCTAAGGTTGTAGCTTTGCGAGGTTGAAGGTCCGTTACTGAAAACATATGTTAAGCCTGTTAAGGTTGCAGGCGTAACTGAAAGAACAGGCGTATTTTCTGCGGTTGTTGTAACTGCAATAACATTTGAATTGGCGGTTGTAACGCTCCCGCTTGTTGCCCTTACCCGGTAATAATAAGGAGTAAAAGCAGCAAGGCTGTTAACAGCCTGCGAAGTAGTGTTAACCGCATAGTTTTCCCAACCGGCAATAAAGGAAGGTACCGAACCCCCGGAGATAATTTTGACATCGTCTAATGCCAGGTTCCCCAGACTCTTGGTATATGTGAACCTGAATATTACAATGTTGGCAGGTAGTGCAGGTGTGGATGTAGAAGTATATGTAATTGTTGTGCCAGTGGTAGCTAATGATGAGATACTTTCAATAGTCACCCATGAGCTTCCGTTGAACCCTTCGATCTTTATTGCACTCACGGCATCGGTAGTTTGACCTTTGTACCAGAAACTCAATTGGGTAGCGGCTGAAGCAAGTGTTGCTGTTTCAACAGCATCACCTGTAGCATCCAGTTTAAGGGAGGGCGATGCTGCTCCATAATTTCCTATTGTTGTATAAGTGCTTCCGATAGCAGTGAAGGTCCAACCCACCGGTGCCACAGTACCACCACTGAATCCTTCGGTAAGGGTAGACGTTCCTCCCCCAATGCTAAATGTAGGATAAGCAGATACATCGAGATTGTATGTTGTTGCACCCTCAGCGGCATTCCAGTTTGCAATAAAACCTGTTGAGCCTATTCCGGAACCAGCTGTAGCTAAAGGAACAGCAAGCGCTGCTGTAGTAAAACTTAAATCACTTCCGTAAGATGTACCTGCTGTGTTGGTAACATAAGCACGCACATGGTAGAGTGTACCTGGGGCCAGACCGATGATTGAACTAGTATAAGTACCGGTACCTGTACCATTGGTCGTTAGTGAGTTAGCTGTTGTTGGATTAGCCGATGTGCTCCAGCAGATACCACGGGTAGCCGTGCTTCCTCCGTCGGCTGTTACAGTACCACCGCCGGTAGCTGTTGTGGCTGTAATATTGGTGATAGCAGAAGTTGTAACTTCGGCCTGGCCGGGGATAAAAGAAAGATCATTTCCATTTGTAGTTCCATCGCCATTAATAGCTACCAGACTAAAATGATAGGTTGTTCCCTGGCTTAGCCCAGTGATTCCGGCATTAACGGATACATCTGCTGATCCCGAACCGGCTGAAACTGTCGCAGTAACATTTCCATATGCGGTAGTTGTTCCCCATTTAAAATAATAATCGGTAGCCAGCGCATTCGGATTTACAGTCCCGTTTAATGTAGCGGAGGAGGCAGTAATCGCTGTTGCCGCTTGTGTGATAACAGTTGGGCTGGACATTATTTTGAAGCTGGCGATTTTGGTTTTGCTCGTTCCCCCACTACCAACATATTGGTTTGTGTACCAGAAAGTTTCATTATCTGTTGGGTCAACCGAAAGTAACGAATAATCGCCCCAGCGTTCCGCATCGGTTTGCGAATAGGAGCCGGTTTGAATAATTTCTTCTGCAACATCCAAAGTATTGTTGGCACTGGCATATGCGTTGCCCGATTGTCCGCAATAACGTATACCCGGATAGACTGTTGAGCTTGAAATGGAATATCCTAAGCCAATTTTACCCGTGGCATTCAACATGATACTGCCCATCCACCTTGAATTTGCATCTGGTGCGTACGTGCCTTGTTGACGTATACTCCAGTTATCGGTGGTTTTACGTAATTCATACCAACGGATTCCTGCATGATCTGTTCCATCTACATCAACTGTATGGCAGCAAACAATGGATTGATAGGTGCCAAAATTTCGGTATTGAGGTACATTCATGATCACCTGGGGAACAGCATCTAGCTCCTGAGTTGTACCTGGTTGTTTAATATTATCCCAGTCGTTACCGAAGTCACTGTCAAAGGCAGAAACACCGAGTTGCTGAGTTCGGGCAAATGTAGACGAAGTTGGAGTTGTCCAGTTAACACTGAGTTCATAAATCCAGAGCTGATCACTTCCACCAGCAATAGCGTCGTCGTTCATGGCAATAAATAATCCCGGTGATCCGGCTGGCGCAAAAGTGCCGTCATTGTCGATGGGAGGTATGCACATAAAACCATCAATGGAGGTTGGCCGGTTAGGATTGTCAAAAGCAACCATTTTAGGACTTGCTGCTCCGGCAATCATGGCTTCGCGCTCAAATACGTAGATGTCTGTGCCCGGATCAGTATTGGTAGCCATATAATACCCGTCGCGCCATACGCCCATTTTTTCATAATCCGGTGTATCCGCTACATCAAAGGAATACGCGTAATAAGTGCCGGTAGGATCAGGGGAGGAGGAAACAGCTATCAGCATATATTCATTTGATTCACAAAGCGAGAACTCTACAAAAAGCCATCTGTCAGCCTGGTCATCATACAAAATTATAGGGTCTCCATCATTACATGAAGATCCTGTAACACTTCCGAATACAAGGTTTAGATCGGTAGGTCCGGCTAACTTTGTGCCTGTTTTATCATATATGGCATAGGTTGTATTAACAGTTTGAAAAAAATGGTTTGGTCCAACTGACCCATTGCAATCAGGAGGGAAATATGGGGAAGTTTGTCCGTCAAAATTCCTTATCGGTGCTTTTTTCTTGCTTTGATTCTTTCCCATTTCTTTCTGCCATGAAGCATCAGGTCCTTTGGGAAATGCCGTCGAGGAATATGGATACGAACGATCTTTCAGTTTTGGATTAAGCAGTTTCTTATTGGCCTTGGTAACCATAAGGTTATATACTTCAGGCGACACTACCGGTAAGTCCCTTAAAGCTTTGGTTTCACCAAGGAAGGTTCCTGTGTTTATTAAAACTGGTGTTGCTATATTATCCTGTGCTTTGCTTTGAATCGTAAGAGTAAACAAGATAAGGACCAGTAAGGCAACCTGGCCTCTGAGCGGTAAAGAAAATTTCATAGGGGAGTTTATATTTAACTTACAAAAGTATTAAAATAACGTATTGCTTGATTAAAAATAGTAAAATGTATAACTAATTAAATGGGATAGAATTTTATATGATGCAGATTATCAATAGAATATAAATAGTTTGGGATAAATTCTCTCTTGTAAAATAAAATCTATTATAGTTAAGATACCTTACATATTCCCGCCAATTTTTCATAATACATCTCAATTTACACCATTTATTATTTAGTTCTTCATACAACCATTCATTCCTCTTTTTACCCTTTATTTATTATAAGTTGCTCTCAAAAGTAAAAATCTAAAAATTGTTGGTTTTATAATTTAATAACACACTCAAAATGAAGCTATTGTTGTTGGTTTTATTCGCTTTTAGCATTGTATCCTGCGCTAAGCAAAATGAAGACAAAGTGAATGTAACAACGCTTGGTCAGA
Source organism: Bacteroidales bacterium (assembly GCA_030654075.1). Lineage (GTDB taxonomy): Bacteria > Bacteroidota > Bacteroidia > Bacteroidales > UBA4417 > UBA4417. The sequence goes on from JAURYB010000115.1 coordinate 13,076, forward strand.
TAACAGGAGAATGGCAATGGTTATCGACATGCGGTGGAATAGTTGAAAACTGCACATACTCATCGGACACTAACTATGCTGTTATTGACTTTGGATCAAATAGTAAATATGTAGAATTGCATAATGGAATTGTTTACATGGAGGCAGATTATATTATAATAAAGGGAAATGAAACTTCCGGAAGGATAAGGTTTAGCGGTCAAAAATATGAAAGTACAGTCTCAATAGTAAATAATCAGTTGGAAATTGGCCGAGGCGAATTAGTAGACACCTACAAAAAGATAAATTAACATAGCTATGTCCGTCAAAATGGAAATTAAACTAACATTCTGCTTTTTCAGTTTTTGTATGCTGCTAATGTCCGGCAACCTTCTTGCCCAATCGAAGGAAGATATTCTTTATTTATCGAATGGAAGCATTTTAAAAGGGAAAATCATGGAGAATAGTACTGCTGCTAAAACCACTATTAAAATTGTCGGAAATAACATTATAGCCGTTCCCGATTCCTTAATTAAAATGATTTTGTTAAACCAGGCAATTCCCGTAAAAGAACGCGGGGGTAATGCTTCACCAGTGGAAATGACTTCAAACGTCAATTTCTATGGCGGATCGCAGAATTCAGGTGGTTTCACATTCATCACTTCTTACCGTTTCCCGTTCCGGTTGGCTACAGGCGTTGGTATGGGAATCGAATGGTTTGATCATCAGCAAATCCCGTTTATAGCCGATATAAAGTATTGTTTCCTGGATGGTTGGTGGTCGCCGTATATTTATGCGCAAGGCGGCTATGCCGTTCCCCTGTCGCAGGAAGGAGAAGACGAATGGACTGAAAACCATGGGGGTGCTCTCGTTGGCACGGGCATTGGTATGCGTTTCGACTTTACACGTCGAAATGCATTGGTTTTCAGCTTAGGATACAGGTATCAGAAAACAGAAACACTGCTCAATCTGTATCCCTGGTCTTCAACGTATCCACAATACGAAACTACACGTTACGATGAATATAAGCGGATAACATTCTCTTTTGGATTCCTTTTTAATTAATAGAAATGCGGGCACCGAGTCACTAAGCAGAAGCAAGAACAACGGGAAATAATTAATGGAAAATAGAAAATAGAAAATAGAAAATGAAAAATAGAAAATAGGTCCGTTGAACCATAACCTCAAAACCATTTAACACTTCAAGTGTCCTGCCCAACAGAAAAAATTCAGCTTTCCTTCTCCAAAAAAGAAAAAATACCTATTCCCTTCTCCTTTTTTCAAGGAGAAGGTGCCCTAAGGGCGGATGAGGTGGAGAAAATTCCCGCAGGGCGGATGAGGTGGTGGATTTAGATGGAGCCTGAACCAGAAGCATGAAACTTTTAATAACCACATTCAACCATCACAAAAATTTAGACACCATGAAAATCATGAAATTATTCCTTTCAGCACCCTTGGCAATTCTCATGTTTATGAGTTTTGTCTCGTGCAAAGACAGTTCTGTAATATATCGGAAATATACAGCCAATGTACCTCAGTATATGTCGTACGACGAAATGCGTAAACCTGTTAAATCTACTTCAGGTTATGCGATTCAAACTGCGGGAAAAATATATATTCAGGGAAACTACCTGTTTGTAAACGAAAAATACAAGGGAATCCATGTGTTCGACAATTCGAACCCGGCGTCTCCGGTAAACCTTGCTTTTTTGAACATACCGGGAAATGTTGATCTGGCTGTTAAGGGAAATTACCTCTATGCCGATAATTACGTGGATTTAATAGTACTTGATATTTCAAACCTCAATGCACCCGTTGAAGTTGCCCGGATCAAAGATATATTTCCATATACAATTCCGGAAATTACCGATAATAATCCCATATACGATATCGACCAGACACTGGGTGTAATTGTTGGCTGGGAGGTTAAAGACGTTACTGAGGAGGTAGATGAGAATAGCGGAACTCGTCCTTACTATTATTACGATAAAGGTGTCGGTGCTGTTATGTTCAACGAAAGCAGCGGTGCCCCAACACAAACCATTGGCATTGGTGGTTCAATGGCCCGTTTTATAATTAACGGCGATCAGTTTTATGGCTTAAACCAAACTAATATGCAGGTAATTGATATCTCAGATCCTTTAAATCCCACAGCAGGAACTAAAATTGAAATGTTCCGTATGGTCGAAACCGTATTTATCGACAGCACTAACCTTTTTATTGGAACGCAAACAGGAATGCTTATTTATGATATTACGCAACCCGCTACACCCGTTTATAAGTCAGAATATAACCATTTCCAGAGTTGTGACCCGGTTGTTGTTCAGGATAATTACGCCTACGTTACATTAAGGGAAGGCAACCGTTGCGGCAACTGGCAGAATGTGATGGAAGTAATTGACTTGAAAGACATTATGAGCCCGGTGTTAGTTAAAAGCTACTCCATGTCTGAGCCTTATGGACTTGGTATCGACAATAAAACACTTTTTGTTTGCGATGGACAGGCAGGCTTAAAGATTTACGATGCCAGTGATCCGTTGCGTATCGATATTAATATGATAAAACAATATAGCAATCTGAAAGCCTTAGATGTAATTCCTTATAATAATGTGTTGATCCTGATCGCTGAAGATGGCATTTACCAGTACAATTACAGTGATCTTCAAAATATTAAGCAGTTGAGTAAAATCTCGATTGGCGTAATTGTAAATTAGATTTATTACTGATAAACGATATTCCTAAGGGAATGTGGTTTTGTAATTTTGTTAGCTAAATTTCTGGTTGAAAAAATAAAAAATTAAAAATGAAGACTCTGGCATTAGTCATTTTGTTTTCAATTGCTTTCGTTTCGTGCCAGAAACTTGCAGATCAGGTTGAAACCGGAAGCCCCGAACTCCTTGGCAGTTGGATTGATCCCCAATATACAGATACCTTAGTAACATATACCAGGGCTGAAAATCTTGTGGAAAACCAATATGGCATTACTTTTGAAACCAATGATAAACTGATACAACGCCAAAACAGCGGATGGTGCGGCACGCCTCCAATAAGTACAGCTGATTATGAAGGAACCTGGCATTGGAACGATTCAATTGTAAATTTCACCGTTGGTTACTGGGGTGGAACTGCTGATTTTACCTGGAAAATAATAACATTAAATAACCGGAAGCTGGTTGTTTCCGTTTTAAAGTCGGAGTATCATGAAGGGAAGTAAAATTATTGGTGAATACCTCTTAACCTGGTTGCGGTTTTTTCTTTTTGCAGACTTGGTTTACGAAGGGAACAAGCAACTTATGATAAGCTTAGAAAATAAATAGTCTCAATTATCTTTTAGCATACTTAAATAAACATGTCGGATGAAAAACCTTATCATAATTATTATAACAGTGATTCCTTTTATTTACGGTTGTAAAAAGGAAAATGAAAAAGATCCGGTTTTATCGGATAGGTGGATAAGAGAAATCGCATGGAATTCATTAAGCGATTATGACAAGTCAACTGTGATTGTTGACTGGCAACAGGCACCTTTAGCCAAATCAAGATTTAATGGGATTAGTGCTTACGCGGTATCATTTAATACTTCGATGGATGCATTGCTTGGACCAATAACAGTGTATGTGAGTGTAACTGCAAATGTTGCAATTGGACAGGATATGCGGGATTAACGGGTAAAAAAATAAATTAAATAATTTAAGATCTGTCTCAATATCTGATCTATGTCCTTATCCTTTCAAACCCTTGTCCGTACACCCCCATCACATTATTTACCGACATAAACGCGTTCTGATCAATCTCTTTAACGATCCGGAAAACCTGGCTGGCTTCCGGTTTCTTTACCATAACAAGCAGCACTTTGGTTTGCTCGCCACTATACCATCCCTGTCCGTCAATAATTGTAATTCCCCGGCTCAGTTCATTTCCTATCCGATCAGCGATTTCATCATATTTTTTCGAGAAGATAAACATCTGAACGGATTGTTTCGACCCGGTAAAGAGAAGGTCGATGGTGTAGGAAGCAATGCCCATAGTCACATAGCCATAAACTATTTTTTCAATCGACTGGAATAACAGGTAGGAGGATGCAATAATGAAAACGTCAAGATACAGTATGATCCGGCCGGGACTAATGTTCTTATATTTATTAATGATCATAGCTATAATATCGGTTCCGCCGGTGCTGCCGCCCTGAGTGAATACGATGCCCACACCTGCTCCGCCTAAAATCCCGCCTAGCACTGTCGACAGGAAATCATCGTTGATAATTGGTTCTGTAATAAATTGCTGTAACAGCGAAAACAGCACCGAAAGTACCACCACGCTGAATATGGTTTTTACGCCAAAACTCCTTCCCAGTATCTTAATGGCAAACACTATAAGTACCGCATTAATAATGAGGTAACTTATGCCTAGAGGGAAGCCTGTCCCGAAAAATATAAGAGTTGAAACACCTGTGATGCCACCGCCCGTAATTTTAGCCGGGATCAGAAAAGCGGTCCAGCCGAGCGCAGTCAGAAATAGTCCGAATGTCATTATCAGGTGCGAGCGGATAAGCCCGGCAGTAATTTTAATTTTCATGTTTTTTCTTTTTTATCGGATGTGATGTTGCGAGTATCTTCCTTTTTTATGCTCTTTGCGGAAAGTTAGGTATTTTTAATCACCGCCTTTTTCGTATAAATCGTTTTGTTTTCTTTTGATAATTCTATCATCGAATCAAACAATTCCTTTGGGTGGGTGATAAAAAACCGGTTGCCCCTGATTGTAATATTCCTGCTAATGGAGCTCGGGATGTATTTTTTCAGAAAATCATTGATATTATTGTTTTTGATTTGCGGATGAGCTGCCAGTGTTTTTACAATCTCAACTGTGCCGTCTTCTTTTTTTACCTTTGCTTCGAATACTTCATCCAGCCTGGTTTTTATCGGGAACTTCAGTTTTATAACATCTTCAGGACAATGGACGAACGACATGAAATTTGCGTTCACACCAATCCCGGCAATAATTCCACCCATTTGCATTGCCAGGTAGTACGGGCTTTTTTCTCCGCAGGGATAGATATCGGTATGATGCGAACTGGTTATCGTATCTGCATGTCTGCCAATGGCAACTATGCTGTTAATCGGGTGAAGGCTGCGTTTTGCGCCAGGATATCGCCTTGCCATTTCTGACAACATTCCCAATGCTGAAGGCGAACGACGTACGTCAAAAACTTTTCCCGATTTAAGGTAATCCTCGGCGCGGTACGTAAAATGCCAGCATGGAAAAACAAGAGTGCCTTCTTCACCCACAGTTTCGAGAAGGATTTCGAGCAACCTGAACGTATCGAATCTGATATTCAGATTATCAATTGAACTGTGAACGAAGACAATTGACCCCTTCGAAATCCCCATTTCTTCGGTTAATATTTTCCTGAATTCCAATTCGCTGAAGGGTGCATACCAGGTTTTCAGAATTGTACGGTAAATTTCCCGGAGACTGATAAAAACCTCTGGAGGAAATAATCGAAATATGATTCGGCTGATGAACATACTAGTCGGACAGGTTCTGTTTGTGTAAACGCTCGAATGTGGTAAATTCAATATCGGGATATTTTTCCCGCGCCATATGAATAAACTGTTCCATCAAAGTGAATGAATAATCGCCCATGGTTTTTGGATGTGAGCAGGTAGCCAGGTTCAGTGTTTCGAAATGTTTAAACTTCTGAATATTGTAAGCGAGTATCCGCATCAGGTATTTGGCCGAAAGGGTATGGTTGTCGAATGTGAGCATACGCGAAGAAAACAACATCCGCAGTTGCTCCATCCGGCTTCCAGGATTTCCTTCATGAATCATAGATCCGTGACTTTCGGGTGACCTAAGGGCAAAGTGTTTTAATTTAAAGCGCGTCGGTATTTCGAAAGGCGTTTTGGGAATAGCGGCTACCGGTATTTCTAAAATACCTGAACTGGCTGACTTTCTGAAATCACCGTCACTTCCAATATACCAGTTAGGCATAACCGGTATTTTTCTAAAATCAATCAATGATAAAGAGGAAACAAAATAATATTTTAGCACAACTGAACTGTCGTATTTGATGCCGTTTTTAGCAAGTTCAGTAAATATTTCTTTTGATCCAGGCTCTATATTGTAGCCGCCAGCCCTGAATGCCAGTACTTTGTAATCACTTTTAGCTTCCCTGCAAACTTCTTCAAGTAATGTTGTGCCCATTTTCACAATACCACCAATGCCTTGCTCATTATTGCTCGCAAAATTGGCCAGGCTGTAATCGCCCGAAGGAATTACCACTCCCTTTTCGTAGCCGGAAGTCAGCCAATGCGGATGCAAATGAAGTTGCACATCGTGTCCAAGTTCAATGGCTTTATGCAATTGATTTGTGTATGGCTTATAAAATCCCTCGTTATCCCATTCTTTATAACGCAGGGCGCAAAGAACATCGGTAAACAAATTAACAGGGAAATCATTTCTTTTTGATGATTCAAAAAGCCTTTCGGTAGGATCGAAAAGTGCTTTTTTGTAACTGCTTTTCAGGCTTCCCAAGGGCAACTCATGATCAAAAGTCAGTAACAGCCGTATTTTCATTTGCGTCCTTAAAATTGTTTGCTTTCGATAAGTGAAACCAGGTCAGCGATATTTTTTATCGAAGCCAGTTCTTTAAAGTCGAAATCAATATCCAGTTTTTCTTCAATGGCTGTTATTAATTCAGGATGTGTCAGGGAGTCCCAACCAGTAACTGTGTCAGGCGAATCGGTCAAGGCAAGTTTGAGCCCTGGCTTTTTAAGTAAAGCAGCAAAAATCTCTGTTATTGTATCGACGGTTGTTTGCATTTATTTCAATTTTATTTGCATCAATACTCTGGTATTTCCCTGGTAGAAATTCAATATCGCAGGATTTACAGAACTCTTTTCTTCAACAATTTCAAATCCATAATTCTGATGTGCCTGTAAAGATACTGAATTCTGTTTTATCAGTTGTACGTGGGCAGCTTTCACGTCGGGATATTTCTTGTTCATATCACTTAGTAAAGATTGAACCAGCATGCTTCCTATATGATTGCCGCGAAATTGCTCTACGATATAAATCGATTCAAATTGTATAGTTCCGGCTTGCCGTCTGATCGAAATTTCATTAACGATCGATGCTGATGATTTGTAATGAACAATATTTTCCTTCTTTAAAAATGTTTTTAATGCGCTGATTTTTAGAATTCCTGAAGAGATTCCATGTTCACCCTCAAGCCAGGCTCCGTAAGTTCCTGCGAGAATGCCATTTACTTCGGCAATTTTAAAATTAGCCAGGCTAAACTCAAAATTATCGATTTTCTCTTCAAGTATTTTTTTTAATACGGTTCTGAATTCTGACTCATTGATATTGAATAATTTACAATAACTAATGCTATTTGCACTACCTTTTTCAGCCTGTACAATAGCCTCAATAACAAACCCGATATCTGAGTCTGCCGCATTCCTGATCTGGATTCCGGGCTGCATTTGCATCAATTTGTGGTTGTGATTTGTTCAGCTAAAGCTCTTTTATCGATTTTGCCATTAAGGTTATAAGGAATGCTTTTTACTGTATAGATATTTCCGGGCAGCATATAGTCAGGTATCTTCTTTGAAAGAAATTCAATAATTTCATCTTTATTTAATTCATCTGTTGAAGTATAAACCAGGTTCAGAATCTGTTGGTTGTTTTCATCATTCGATGTAACTAGAACTACGGCTTCATCAATTCCCGGAAAAT
>JAURYB010000116.1 GCA_030654075.1 Bacteroidales bacterium
AGTCTCGATGTTAGAAATCCCGTAATAAAACCAGACGGCTATATTCGTATTATCTTTATCGAGAATACTCTTGAATAATTGGGAAGCTGAGGCAAAGTCCTTCTGCTGGAATTTTATTACGGCTTCTACTATATTCTGATCACCGCGGGTTTGATCTATAATATTCTCTGAGTTATAATACTGGGAGAAGAGCGAATCATTGGTAATCCTGCTGGGTGTCTGCAAATACAGGGTAGCGGCAACAGCAACCAAGGCTACCAGCGAAGCGGCGGCATACCACCATTTGCGGGTATACATGCGCACAACCGGCACCTCTGCTTTAACTACCCTGCTGGCATTAATGGCCGCAATAAGCTTTTGCCGTAAATCGATAATATCATCCCTCATCAGAGCCGAATCAATATTTTGCGAGAGCTTCAGCTCTTCTGCCAGCTCAGGATTTGATGCCAATTCCTTTTTAAAGGCAACTCGCTCGGAGGGCGCCATTTCATTGGCAAGATATTGCTCAATGGTGGCTGAATGTTTAAAGTTAGTTTTCATTTTTTAAAATTTTTTGACTACGTGGGTCATCAGCAATACGTTTCTTTAATTCTTGTTTGCACAGATACTTCCGGGTTTTTGCATAATTTTCGGTTTTAAAACCCATAATTCCGGCAATTTCGCGTAAAGGGATATTCTTAATAAAAAGTCTCAACACTTTCTGGCAGTCTTTAGGCATTGACAAAAAATGTATTTGAATAATCCGGTGCAATTCGGCTTCTTCAAGACTCGCTTCCTGAAACAAGTCTTTGGGTAAATCGATAAAATCATCTACATCTGTAAGTTTGTCAAAGATAGCTTTCCGTTTGGCTAGTTTTTTAAGCCATAAATTTCGGCAAACCGAATACATGTAGGTTTTGAAAGAACTGGTTAATACTAATTGGTTTAAACTTATTTTGGTATAAAGTATAATAATCCCGTCCTGAAATACATCCTCAGCATCTTCCCCTGATCCTCCATTCTCGGCGACAAGAAATTTGACCAGTGGGAAAAACTCCCTGTAGGTGAAATTAATGATGTAATCACTCCTTAATCTCAGTCCTTCCAATATGGCTTCATCAGAATAATGGATCATCTTTTATACTACTATATCCGGAAAATCGAAAAAGGTGATACTTTTTTCAGAACTTTTTTTCAATTATTTTTAAAATAATATATATCTATCTGTTATACAGCTACTTAAATTTTAAAATATTTTTCAACAATTATTGGTTCAGGCACCTATTTTATAGAAAAAATAAAGAAATACGGATAAAATGATCCTTTTGAAAATATAAATGCAGTTGACAGTGCAATTTAAAACGGTGTGGGACAATTAAAAGAGTTGCTCCTGTTTTATCAAAACAGCTCTGGTTTGAAAACATCAAACAAAACCAACTAATGTCGGGTATTAGAAGTTGAATAAGTACGTTATTATCGGAGTTGAAGTTTCTCTAAAATATTTTTTGCTTCCTGTCGGTGGAAATTATCGGGATTTGAAGCGACAGCGACAAACTGGCTGATGGCTTTCTGTTTATAATTGTTCTTCAGGTAACAAAGGCCTAAATACCATTCAGCATGTTCGATATATAGATTGTCGTTTTGCCGGATGATTGTAGTAAAGGCTTTAATGGAGTTATTAAAATTCTTAGTCTCTATGTTTGATATCCCGTAATAAAACCAAACCGCAATATTCGAATTATCTTTATCGAGCAGGCTCTTAAATAATGATGAAGCTTTTGCGAAATCTTTTTGCTGGAATTTAATAATCGCTTCAACGATATTCTGATCACCACGGGTCTGATCGACAATATTCTCCGAATTATAATATTGGGAGAAAAGAGAATCAGTGGAAACCTGACGTTGTTCATGCAAATACAAAGTTGCTGCAACAGCAAACAGTACCAGTACCGAAGCGGCGGCGTACCACCATTTCATTGTATTCATACGTACTACCGGAACTTCCGCTTTTATAACCCGACCTGCGTCAATAGCTAAAATAAGCTTCTTTCGTAAATCGAGAATATCATCATTTAAAATAGCCGCATCAATACTTTGCGAAAGCTTCAATTCTTCTGCCAAGTCAGGATTCAATATCAGTTCCTTGGTAAAGGCAACGCGTTCCGAAGGAGTCATTTCATTGGCAAGATATTGCTCAATGGTAGCTGAATGCTTAAATTTAGTTGTCATTTTTTATAAATTTCTGACTACGGGGGTCATCGGCAATACGTTTTTTTAAATCTTCCTTGCACAGGTACTTCCGGGTTTTAGCGTAATTCTCGGTTTTAAATCCCATGATTCCGGCAATTTCACGTAAAGGAATATTTTTAATAAATAGTTTCAATACTTTCTGACAATCTTCGGGTAACGACAAAAAATGTATCTGAATAATCCTGTGCATTTCAGCTTCCTCAATACTTGCTTCCTGCAGCATATCTTTTGGCAAATCTATAAATTCCTCAACATCTGTAAGTTTATCGTATATTGCTTTTCGCTTACTAAGTTTTTGAAGCCATAAATTCCGGCAAATCGAATACATGTATGTTTTAAACGAACTGGATAATACCAATTGGTTTAAACTTATTTTATTATAAAGTATAATAATCCCATCCTGAAATATATCCTCAGCATCTTCATCTGCGCCCCCATTTTCAGTCACAAGAAATTTGATCACTGGAAAATATTCCTTATATATGAAATTAATGATATAATCACTCCTTAATCTCAGTCCTTCAAGTATGGCTTCATCAGAATAATGGATCATCGCTCTGCTATCTTATCCGGATTATTAAAAAAAGTAATACCATTTTCAGAACTTCATCTTTCAATTAATGAAACAATTATTTTACGTGTTGTTATTCAGCATTTTATAGTACACGAAACTTACCAACACCTTATACTTACTTACACGAAATCAAAAAAATAATTTTAATCCCGGCAACCTATTCTATTGCAAAGATGAGACAAATTTGAAAATTTTAAAAAATATTTTTAAAAATAAGTATTACCTTTTAAGTAAAAGCGGATTAAGACTTATACCGCATCATGTTAAAGTTTGATTTTCCCTATTAAGATTAAAATAAATTTATAACAGAAATATTAACATATTATTTAAACTACTGAATTACTTACCCTAAACTAACATAACTAACCATGAAAAATCATTTTCTCTTCACAGCATTTCTTTTTTGGGCATTGATTTTAACACAAACTTCGCAAGCAGGAGACATTACCGGTAAAGTACTCTATCAGGGCGACACCAGCAGGCCTATCGGAAGTGTTTTAGTTACTTTAAAAAACACTGAAAACAATACCATTAAAACGTATATAACTAAAAACGACGGATCCTATCAGTTTACTGATCTGAGCAGTGGCAACTACGTGGTTACAGGCGCAACATCTATTGCGGCCAGCGGAGTAACGTATTATGATGCAACGTTGGTATTCCTTTATCTGGCAGGGTTTTACCAATTTACTCCTATTCAAATTCTGGCAGCGGATGTAAATGGCAGCGGAAATGTTACCTGGGGTGATTATACGCTTATTGTTAAACACATATTGAAAGGCACACCTTTTCCTGTGGGGCCTTGGAAATTTGAAAGTGCAACTTTCCCGTTAACAAACTTAAAAACAGTTGATATTGACCCTAAAACCCTTGGAGGAACTTGTTCCGGCGATGTGGGAGGTACATTTGTACCTCAACTTTACAATACACCGGCCTTACCAATAGCCTTGGATGGCGAAATCAATGTTTCCTCTGGTGAATTGTTTACAACAAGAATAATTACTCAAAACGCGCTTTCGATAACCGGTGCAGGGCTGATTATCAATTATCCTTCTGATTTACTCACAATTGAGTCGGTTGAATTTAAAGGAGCTGATTATGAGTATGATATCGCTAATGGGCAAATACGTTTAGTCTGGGGAAATCCAAATACTGATGCTGTTGATTTTGGAGAAGGAGAAACCTTAATTACCATTCATGGCGTGAGCACATCGGCTTTCCAGCCGGGAATGAATGCAAGTATAAGTATGGATGGAAATACCAGCCTTATGAGTACATCGAATACAGAAATAACAAACCTTAAGTTTGCATCGCCAATCATTAAATATGGCAACCCATCCTTACGACTCAACAATTATCCCAATCCGTTTACGAATTCAACCAGGCTTACTATTTTCTCTCCTGAAGCAGGAAATGCAACGGTTGAAGTGTACAGCACAACCGGACAATTGGTAAAAAAGATTTCGGTAGGAGTAGTGAAAGCCGGATACCACGAAGTAGATATCGATGCTTCGCAAATGTCGAAAGGCAACTATTTTTGCAAATTGCGTATTCAGTCCGAAAGCGCTGAATTCACAAACACTATACGAATAGTAAAGGCAAAATAATTCACAAAATATTAGAATAAAAAAAAGGAGCTTTTGGCTCCTTTTTTTATGTACATGAGGTAAACTTTGTCTTATCTTTGCCATTACTCAAATACTCGTAACACATGTTTCTTACTGGTAATTTCGAAGTCGTGCCCTATGAAAAGCCCTTTAGCATTATTTTGCTTCAGTTTTCTTCTATTTACCGGACTTTGGGCTCTATGGTCGTGTGATAACAATAGCTCCAAGAACCTACTTGTAAAAAACCTACCTGGCCTGGTGGTGGCTGAGCAAATGAAAAACCGGAGCAGTTATGATTCGGCGATTATATTTTTCAGGGAAGTTGCTGACAGTAATCTTAAGAGCAATCGGTATGCGGAATGGTTAAAAGGGGTATCCGGCCTGATAGATTGCTACAGGTCGAAAGGCGATCTGGATGAAGCTATGCGCCTGGCCGATCAGGCTCTGGCAATCGCAACAAATAAGGTAGACACTGCAGGAAATATTTTTAACAGCTTAATCCAGAAAAAAGCAAGTTTATTTTCAGATAAACGACAATTTGATCCGGCTGTAGCACTTTATAACCGGAATATACGGATTTATTCGTCAGGGTCGGCAACTCCCGACACCGGCCTGGCCATGGCATACAATGGCATGGGCACAGTAAACCTTCTCCAAAACAAGTATACTGAAGCGCTTGGAGAATATTATAAAGCAATTGAAGTTTATGAAAAAATCAGTCATACCCGGAATGTAAATTATACCGGTACACTGCAGAATATTGGAATAGTCTATTCGATAACTGGCAATTACGAAAAAGCAGAACAATATTTTTTAAAATCGCTGAAGGTAAACCAGGAACTTCTTAAATCTGAAGACCCCAGACTAGCCACACTTTATCTTAATATGGGCAGGTTTTATCAGATTGTTCGCAACGACTCAAAAGCTATTGAGTTTATGAAACAAGCCGAAAAAATTTATCTTAGTCAAAACCAATCTAATTCTATCCCTGCAGGCTCACTTTTTCTAAACATGGGAGTAATGTACATTTATACTGCCGATTTCGAAAAAGCCCAAAATTATTTTGATAAATCGCTGGAAATTATTCTGGCCAAGGCTCCGGGTAATAAGGCTGACTTACTCACCTTATATCTGAACAAAGGCTTAATTGCTGAAAAGAAAGGCGAATTTGCCAGTTCAAAAAACTATTACCTGAAAGGATTGTCAATCGGGGATAAACTTCCGAATTCAGTTAAAGTTCTTAGAGGTCTGGCAAATGTATCATTCAAAATGTCGGATAAAACCGATGCGCATGCCTATTATAAAATGGCTCTCAAAAAAAGCATTGAAATGTATGGCGAGCAACACCCTGAAACCGCGCTTACGTACCTCAGATATGGCGAATTCTTATCTATGACAGGAGCTAAGCAAGCGCTGGTGTACCTGAATAAGTCATTAAATCTATACAAAAAATCTTTTGGCAATGTTAATATAGATGTATCAACAGCGTATAATTATATAGGCAGTTATTATAGCAGGATACATGATTTCAATAAAGCGGTCAGTTATTTCCAACTCTCATTGATTGCAGGATTTTCCTCATTTACGTCGAACAACATCTCAGATAATCCTGAAATCTTATCAGATAACCTGAATGAAAACCTTCTGAATACGCTAACTTACAAAGCTACGGCATTACTTTCTCTCTATTTGTCGGATACAACCAGAACCGATCTGTTAAAAAACTGTGTTGCCAGCTATACTCTCTCGTTGAAAATGGTTGAAATGCTCCGATCAACTTACCAGGATGAAAACAGCAAGTTATTTATTTCGGAGAATGAGAAAACCACATTTACCAATGCGCTTCTTTCACAGGTAAAACTATATCGCAAAACGCAAAACCCTGCCGCCTTAGATGAAGCCTTCAGCCTTTCAGAAAAGGGGAAATCAGCTGTTTTGCTATCGCACCTTCGGGATAAAGAAGCTAAAAGCATCGGGCGAATTCCCGAAAATCTGCTGAACCAGGATGCAAGCCTGAAATCAGAGATCTATTTTTATAACAAACAGATCCATGATCAAAAAATAACTGCAAATCCGGATGATGCTAAAATCAAAATGTGGAATAGCAGGATTTTTGACCTGAGCCGCAAACAGGATGAACTCATCAAATCAATTGAGAAAAACTATCCCGCTTACTATAATCTCAAATATGACAATTCAGTCATATCTATAAACGACATACAGAAAAAGCTTTCACCTGAACAGGCAATAATTGAATTTACACTTACAGATTCCACATTATATACTTTTGCAATAACCAGCAGCAGCAAGCAACTCGTAAACACTTCAATTGACAGCTCATTCTTTAGTAATCTTCAAATAGTAAGGGCACAATTAACCGGCAAAGATTTCAATAATTATACAGCCGCTGATTTCAAAGCATTTATTAATTCATCCTATGGTCTGTACCAGAAACTGCTTTACCCTATTCAACCATTAATTAAAGGGAAAGAACTTATAATTATTCCTGACGGGGAACTTGGATACCTGTCATTCGATATATTACTTACGTCACTGCCAGAAATAAGTAAGCCTTCATATAGAAAACTTCCATACCTGATTAAGGAGTCGGCAATATCTTATGCCCCTTCTGCAACTACATTCTTCGATGAACTTAAACGCAAGAATATAAAAAATAATGGGCGGATACTTGCTTTTGGTCCCGGTTACGGAGCCGATAACGCAGCACTCAATCAAAAAGATGAAAATGGCAGGTTGCTAAAAAACACCCTCTCAAATCTTACTAATACGCGAGATGAAATCAAGAATCTGAAGGAATATTTCAATGTTAAAGCCTACCTTGGCAAAGATGCAACGGAAACAACATTTAAAAAAACAGCTTCCGATTACCGGGTTTTGCATCTTGCCATGCATACCATTATTAATAATGAAAATCCGTTGTACTCAAAATTAATTTTCGACAAACAAAAAGGGGATACAATTGATGATGGGATGCTTAACGCGTCAGAATTAATTAACATGGAATTACACGCTGATATGGCTGTATTAAGTGCGTGTAATACCGGATCGGGAAAAATGCGAAAAGGCGAAGGGATCATGAGCCTTTCACGTGATTTCTTTTATGCCGGAGTACCTGGTATTATTATGACTTCCTGGGCTGTTGAAGATCGTTCGGGGGTAAAACTTATGGAAAATTTTTACAGGTATATTGCCCAGGGCAAACCGCGCCATGAGGCATTGCGCCTGGCTAAAATAGAATACCTCGAAAATTGCGATAAACTAACAGCTCATCCACACTACTGGGCTGCTTATATGAATGTCGGAGATATCAGCCCGCTTCAGGGATTTGGTAAAAAAACCACATCTTTTTCACTTTACGGAGCTGCGGCGACTCTTTTCTGTATTGCAATATTGCTCCTGGTATATTTGATAAGAAAGAAGAACAGAAACAAACGCAGTAGCGATATTTAGATTGCATCACAGAACCTGATTCTAATGAAGTCCAAAGCTTCAAGTCCCAAACGCCATATTTAAAAATAAAAGTCTTAAAACCAATCTTTTCTTGGAATTTGGAATTTCTGTATACTCAAACTTCTCCCTTTATCATTATATTCTTAGGCTGATTTTGCGTAATTTTGCAAAAAAAACATTGTGATTTCACCCCAAAATTTCGAAGAGAAAACAGGTTTTGATGTTATCAGGCGAATGCTTGGCGGATATTGCCAGGGCGAAGGGGGCAAATCGCGTGTTGCCAATATCAGGTTTAGCAACAATTCTGAATTGGTAAACAATGAGCTTACTATTACGGAAGAGTTCCGTACTATGTTGCTTACTGTATTCGGATACCCGGCATCAGAATATTTCGAACTGGATGAAGAACTCAATCACATTCTTATACCCGGCACATTTCTGGCTGCAGAGTCGCTTTTGCCTTTACGGACGTCATATTCAGCGTATATCCAGTGTAAAACCTTTATTTCAGATACATCAGCAAATACCTTCCCGCATCTTCATTCGCTGATTGCAGGGAAATATATTGAACCGGGAATTCTGTCGGGTATTAACCGGGTACTCGATATCGAAGGCAATATCCGCGACAATGCCTCTCCTGCCCTGCTCGAAATCAGGAAAAGCCTTTCGAGGATGATTCACCTGATTGATAAAAAAATCGCGCAGGCTCTTACCCAGGCCAAACTCGACAAATACGTTCCGGCCGATACCGAAATAGCTATCCGCGATGGAAGGGCCGTAATTCCTGTGAATTCGTCAAATAAACGCAAGATCAGCGGGGTGATCATTGATGAATCGGCAACCGGTCAAACATCCTATATTGAACCCACTGAAGTTTTCGAACTCAGGAACAGCATACGCGAACTGGAACTGGCCGAAAGACGCGAGATTATTAAAATACTCATTGAACTTGCCGATGAATTACGCCCTTATGTTCAATTACTGAAAGACTCTCTTGACTTTTTGGGTCACCTCGATTTTCTCAGGGCTAAAGCTTTACTGGCCATCGAAACCGGATCACTGAAACCTGTGTTGCATAACCAGCAGTCGTTTAGCTGGATACAGGCCCGGCATCCGTTATTGATGCTATCGCTGAAGAAACAGAAACGGGAGATAGTTCCTTCAAATGTTTCCTTAGATTCAACCAACAGGATACTTATTATATCGGGGCCTAATGCAGGCGGAAAATCTGTATTGCTAAAAACAGTCGGGTTGCTCCAATACATGCTACAGTGCGGTTTATTGATACCTGTTCTCGACACTTCAGACGCCGGAATTTTCGATCATCTTTTTATTGATATTGGTGACCAGCAATCTATTGAAAACGATTTAAGCACATACAGCAGCCATTTGTTGAATATCAAAAACCTGTTAGGATATGCAGATCATTCCACCTTATTCCTAATCGATGAATTTGGCGCAGGTACCGAACCTCAATCCGGAGGCGCTATTGCTGAAGCCGTACTCGAAACCCTGAACGATAAAAAAGCGTATGGCGTAGTAACAACCCACTATGCCAACCTGAAGCTATTGGCTTCGAATCATTCAGGATTTCTTAACGGAGCCATGCTTTACGATACAAAGCATATGAAACCGCTATTTGTATTAAAGACAGGAAGACCAGGAAGTTCATTTGCTTTTGAAATTGCGACAAACATTGCTTTCCCGAAAGAAGTACTCGAAAAAGCAGGGGAAAAAGTAGGTCATGCCAAACTTGACTTCGATAAGCAGATGCAGGACCTGGAGGCCGAAAAGCTTGAGTTAAGCCTGAAAGAAAAGCAACTTCAGCAGGCGGATGAAATGCTAACCGGACTCATAAACAAATATTCTTCACTGAAAGAAGACCTGGATACTAAAAAGAAAGAAATTCTTGAAAAGGCCGGCAATGAAGCAAAGTCGATTCTGAATAAATCGAACCAGATTATTGAAAAAACCATACGCGAAATTAAGCAATCGCAGGCAGACGCGTCGCGGACAAAACAATTACGCACCGAAATCAAAGAATTCACAGAGCAGATTGCCGAGATTCCTGTTGCTGAACCCATAATTGAAAAGGAAGAAATAGTACCACCGGAAAAAGCAACCGGGAAACCTGTTAGTAAAGGCAGCCGGGTGCGAATGATTGGTCAGCATGAATCAGGTGAAGTTGTTGATATTCACGGAAATGATGTTACTGTAGCTTTTAGCACAGTTACATTAAAAGTAAAATCAGAGAACCTGGAAGTACTACAGGCAAACGCGCCCGTTAAAAAATCTTTTAACCGCGGGTATGCGTATCAAAATATGGTGAATGATATGAATGCCCGCACCGCTAATTTCAGGATCACCATTGATGTGCGTGGCAAGCGTGCTGATGAAACAGAAACGCTGATCCAACGTTACATTGATGAAGCCATTATGCTACATGTTTCCGAAGTCAGCATTTTGCATGGAAAAGGAAATGGCGTATTGCGCAGTATAATCCGAAATTACCTTGGCGGCATTCCCGAAGTAAAACAATTTTCGGATGCATCGCTCGAAACCGGTGGCTCCGGAATTACATTAGTGACATTAAAATAACTGTAACTCAAATCCTTTAGTTTTAAACCCTTTAAACTTTTCAAAATGAAAAAACTCTTTATAATTTCAGTACTTTTTACTTCGGTTATTCTATCCATAACAGCATGTAAATCAGGTTCATCTGATAATAACATCGTAACACTAACGACCTCAAATTTCGTGGACGAAACTTCAAAAGGCGTTGTGATGGTCGATTTTTGGGCAAGCTGGTGCATGCCTTGTAAAGCCATGGCCCCGGTAATTGAGGAAATTGCCGGCCAAACTAATGGGAAAGTAAAAGTGGGAAAGGTTGATATTGATGCCAACGGTCCATTGGCTGACCAATACGGAATACAAGCCATCCCTACAATACTTATTTTAAAAGATGGCCAGGTAGTTGAAACATTGGTGGGTGTTCAATCTAAAGCGGCACTGGTAAATGCCCTTTCAAAATATGTTCCGTTGCAATAATCAGAATTTACCACCTAATTCAGCGAAAAGCGTTTTCTCTTTTCGTGAAAAACCGGCTACTATGAGATCGTATGACTCATCAATCCATTGTTTGAGAAGGGTGTCCGAAATAGTACCGTCAATTAGTACAGTGTTCCAGTGAATTTTATTCATATGATAACCGGGTAAAACACTGGGATACTGCTCCCTGAGCTCAATTATTTTTTCGGGAGAATTTTTAATGTTCATCGAAAACGCGTCTACAAGATCGGTAAGCAGGAACATTTTTCCGGCGACTTTAAACACCAGTGTGGATTCATCGAAAGGGAAGCTTTCGGTTACGGCAGGCATACTGATACAATAATCCCGTAATTCTTCAATATTCATCGCATATGTTTAAGCCCTCAAAATTAAGTATTTATATCAAATGCTAAATTCTGTTGTTACTAAAAATGCATTATTTGTGCATGAATTAACAATTAAATGATTGTATCTTTGTCCGCTTATGAAGAATCTGCCGCAGGGCGGAACAACGTATTATTCACAAACCAAAAACCTATGTCCTTAAGCTCCAAATCATCTGATCTGAAACGTAGAATGCAGGAAGCGTTGCGTGGTGGTGGTGATAAAGCCATCCAAAAACAAAAAGCAACAGGAAAGCTTACAGCCCGCGAACGAATTATCGCCTTGCTGGATGCAAAGTCATTTCACGAATACGATCTGTTTGTTGAACATGCCGGTCGCGATTTCGAAATGAGCGACAAATACCTGCCTGGCGACGGCGTAATTACCGGTACCGGAACAATCAATAATTATCCTGTATGTATTTTCGCCCAGGATTTTACAGTTGCCGGCGGCTCACTTGGCTATATGCATGCCAAAAAGATCACTAAGATTATGGATCATGCTATGAAACTTAAAATTCCACTTATTGGGATTAATGATTCAGGCGGAGCCCGTATTCAGGAAGGGGTAAACTCACTGGCAGGCTATGGTGAAATTTTTTATCGTAACACGCAGGCTTCCGGAGTAATTCCTCAGATCTCAGTAATTCTTGGCCCTTGTGCCGGTGGTGCGGTATATTCACCTGCATTGACCGATTTTGTTTTTGTGGTTGATAAAATATCCAAGATGTTTATTACCGGTCCGGAAGTTATAAAAACAGTTCTCGGCGAAGAAATATCAATGGAAGAATTAGGTGGTGCCCGCGTTCAGGCCGAGATAACCGGTAACGTGCATTTCTTTGCTGAAAGCGAAATAGAATGTTTCGAACAAATCAAAAAACTCTGCAGTTTTATTCCATGGAATAACCTGAAGAAAGCTGATCCGTTCCCCAAAAAACCACCTCGTATTCGTCAATACAGTTTAGATAAAGTATTTCCGACAAACCCGCGTCAGCCTTACGACGTAAAAGATGTAATCCGGGGTATCTGCGATGATTCCGACTTCCTCGAAGTGATGGATTTATTCGCTCAGAATATTGTAATCGGATTCGCGCGTATGAATGGATATACCGTTGGGTTTGTTGCCAATCAGCCGCTTGTACTCGCAGGAGTTCTCGATGTAGACTCAAGCGACAAAGCTGCACGTTTTATCCGTTACTGCGATGCGTTCAGCATTCCTTTAGTTACATTGGTCGATTTGCCTGGTTACCTCCCGGGTGTTGACCAGGAACATGCCGGTGTAATCCGTCATGGAGCAAAAGTACTTTATGCCTACAGCGAAGCAACGGTTCCTAAAATTACAGTTATTACGCGTAAAGCGTATGGCGGAGGATATATAGCCATGTGCTCCAGCCATTTACGTGCCGACTTTGTATTTGCATGGCCAACAGCCGAAATTGCGGTTATGGGTCCTGAAGGCGCGGCTAATATTATTTTCAGGAATGAAATTAAAGAAGCCGAAAACCCGGATGAAATGCGCAAACTCAAAATCAAAGAATACAAGGAGAAATTTGCTAATCCATTTGTTGCCGCAGCATACGGATATGTTGACGCTGTAATCAGTCCGGAAGAAACCCGCGATATGGTTATTCATGCACTTGCCATTTCCGCCGACAAAAAAGTTGACGTTCCTTTGAAAAAACATGGTATCCCACCATTTTAATTCACCGGAAGGTGTGATCCTGAACTGATGTTCATTCCGGTAAATATCAGTTCAGGTATTACATTGTTCTTATACCGCAATTGCACTACTGCGTTTTTCAATAGTTGTTTTAACCAAAAATAATTATGCCAACAAGCGATAACTCAAAAAGTCTGAATTTAAAGGACATAAAACAAGATGAAACATCTGACAATCTAGATACTGAAGTTTTTCAAACCTTAGTGATTGAAGATGTTAAATACAAGACCAGGTTAACAAAAAAGTTCCTGAACCGGAAGCCCTATGAGCCGGTCGATCCCAAAAAAATACTTGCATTTATTCCCGGAACCATAAAGAAAATTTATTTCGCCAAAGGGAAGAAAGTAAAAGAAGGCGACAAACTTGTTGACCTTGAAGCTATGAAAATGCTGAACAGTATTTTTGCACCTGATAATGGCACTATAGCTGAAATTTATGTAAAAGAAGGGGATCTGGTTTCCAAAAACCACTTGCTCATGTTGTATAAATAAACAACAATTAATACAATCAGAGAGAGTTCTGAAAATTATCTTTCATGAAAGCATACAAGAAGCAACAATCTATTTATCCGCACTTCCGGAAAAGAGATTTATAATTCTTAACTCAGGAAGAAGTTTTTTGAACTCTCTTATTGTTTCTGCTCCGTTAAAACAGAATACTCGCTGTTTGAAGTAGCGATAAAAGTGTTTATTTCGCTCTTCCCTTCGCCGGAATGAGAGGAAGTGATAAAAACAGGCGGAAGTTCTTCCCAGTTTTCTGCCAGTACTTTTTTATATTCATCCACATTCCGTTTTACCGCATTGCGCGATATTTTGTCGGCTTTGGTAAATACCAGGCAAAATGGCAATCCCTCCTCGCCCATCCAGTTGATAAGTTCAAGGTCACTTTTCTGAGGTTCGTGCCGTGTATCGACCAGAATGAAAGTATATACCAATGATTTACGTTGCAGCAGGTATTCCCGAATAATCTTTTCCCAGTTTTTGCGCGATTTCTTCGATACTTTAGCATATCCGTATCCCGGAAGATCAACCAGGTACCAGGTATCTTCATCTACCATATAATAATTCAGCAGCTGGGTTTTGCCCGGTGTTGACGAAGTACGTGCCAGGTTTTTAACCCCGGTAATCATATTAATAAGTGATGATTTACCAACATTCGACCGTCCGAAAAATGCGTATTCAGGTAACCGCGCCTGGGGACAGCCTGTTATATCGGCAGCACTTATCATAAAAGCGGCCCTGCGATTATTCATAAAAATTCAGATTTAAATGATTGGTGGCATGCTTAAATGCCTTTCTTTTTTAAAATCGTAAACATCATCCAGCGTTACCAGAATTCCTGATTCCTCCACATCACCGAATCCAGGATTGAGCGAAGTACCAAAAAATAACATGGTAGAGGAAAGATTCATATAGGCATTTACCAAAGGAGGTATATTTTCGTGCCTTTGCCGTACCAGCTGAACCAGGATTTTATAATCCTTTTCATAGTATCCACCTGTAAACTGTTCGGAGAGGAAGTCAATCGGAGTTTCTAACGCAAGTGATTCGTGGGGGTAGACCAGGTTGTTTTTATCACTGAAATATTTTCGCAGGAAATAAAGGATTAAATCGCGTGCCTCAACATTATAATGAGGGTACATGGTAATTTTCCCAAAATAATATTTTACGTCAGGGTTTTGTACCAGTATGGCTCCTAAACCATTCCAGATATTATCGAGCGCGTACATTCCTTTACGCAGGTTTACAGTTGGCTGGTAATTGGGTTGTACAAACGACCGGCCTAGTTCTATAGTATGTGGAAGGTATTTTTCTATGAATTTTTCAGATAAATGGAAAAGTTCACTCGTAGGGGTATTGATATGACCATCCTTATGCCGTTTAAGCGTTTTGCCATGAATAAACCGGTATCCACCTATGATTTCCTTCTCCCTGGGATCCCATACAAAGAGCTGTTGGAAGGGATTTTCCTCTTCAATATCAAATTCATCCAGGTCACAATCCAGTCCTGTTCCACCACCGGCATCGCGGAATGTAATTTCCCGCAAACGGCCTATTTCCCTGACCGTATTTGGTGAATTTTGATAGGTAACTATATAAATCTCATTGTTCCCGCTGTTTGTGGGTTTCACAAATCGCCCGGGAGTGAGTTCTTTCTCAATTAAACTACGGTCAACTGCTTCAATTATCTCCTGCATCGCATTCATGTTGCTTATTCAGTTATAAACGAACTGTTCAGATTATTTTCAAGGGTATACACATGGTTTTTCAGTTTCTGAGCCCATGCTGAATCTGTTATCTTTTTATCAAAGATAGTGTAAGAAATTGGTTTCCCAAAGGTAATCACAATTTCTTTATTGCGTTGCTTAAACATTTCGTCAACCAGGTATAACATTTCGATATTCGACTTGATACCCAAAAAGGCACGAAGACGGGCAAGATTGTAGAACCAGTCGGAATTCCGGCCATTAATAAAACAAGGTATGATATCCCGTTTATATGCTTTGGCCTTGGCAATGAAACTCTTTTTCCATTCCAGATCACAGATTCCGTTCTTCTGTTTTCGGGAACACAATCCTGCCGGAAAAAACAACATAGCTTTATCTGACGCAAATGTGTCCTCAATGATCCGTACATTACCGGCATTGGAACCATGTTTATTAATAGGAATGAACAGCTCTTTCAGGTTAGCAATATTCATAAGCAGATCATTCACCGGAAAAACAATATCCTTCCTTACCTTACCTATAACCCACATCAGGGCCATTCCATCCAAACCGCCCAGCGGATGATTTGATGCAACGATCCAACGACCATCTGCCGAAATATTTTCAAGTCCTTTGTAGATGATTTTTACCCCAAATCCTTTCAGGCAGGCATCTAAAAAATCGATGCCATATTGATTCCTGTTATTCCTGACTATTTCGTTGAGATCATCCTGGTGAATTACCTTTTTAAGATAATTCTTTACAAAGCGAGGCATCATTCGAAGTAATGCCGGGTTTTTATTGCCAATCACACGGTCAAGATCAAGAAAATTTTCTTTATCCTGACTGCCAACAGACTGATCTTCCATACAATGACATAGCTATAAACAATATTGAGGTATACTGTGTAATGCAAAATTAATGAATTTCTTAAACATAGTATTAAGCCCAGAGGAGCTTTTATAGCCAATTATTTATAATTCCCATATCTGTTGCAGATATTCAATATATGCGGAACTATCTAATGTTATCACTTATTTCAAGCCGAAAATTCGCTGAATTCCTTTATTAATAGGCACTCTGTGTATTGTTAATAAAAAAAAGTGGTAAGAAGTGGTGGGAAGTGGTAAATCATGTCTATTTTTACATCAAAATAATAGCACCCATGATACCCTTACAAGGAGAACACATTTGCCGGGTTGATGCAAAAGGAAGATTTATGCTTCCGGTTGCATTAAAAAACCAGCTTAGTGCCTCATTGAGTGAAGGTTTCGTGGTAAAGCGCAGTATCCTCAGTCCATGTCTTGAGCTCTTTCCGCGATCAAACTGGAATGAACTTATAAACAAGATAACCAGCAAATTGAACAGGTTTGTAAAAAGAGATAATGATTTTATCCGTGCCTATAATGCTGGTTTAAAGGAACTTGAAATTGATAGCACAGGCAGGATATTGATACCACGAGATCTGGCTGTAATCGCAGGCATAACCAGCGACATTGTGGTAACTGCCAAAATGGGATGCATTGAAATTTGGGATAAAGCTAAATACGATGAAGTAATCAGCGAAACCCAGACTAATATTTCCGCATTAGCCGAAGAAATATTAGGGAATATTAACCTCAACGAATGAAAACCGAATGTACCACCAACCCGCTTTATTGCACGAATGTATTGAAGGCCTCAGCATCAATCCGTCAGGGATTTATGCTGATCTTACTTTCGGTGGTGGCGGGCATTCGCGTGAAATATTAAGCAAACTCAACGCTGACGGTCGTTTGATTGCTTTTGACCAGGATGAGGATTCAATAGAGAATACACTTGATGATGAGCGCTTCACTTTGGTAAATGAGAATTTTCGTTATCTGAAAAACTTCCTTCGACGACACAAAGCTTTTCCACTGGACGGCATATTGGCTGATCTTGGCATTTCCTCGCACCAGATCGATACTCCGGAACGTGGTTTTGCAACCCGTTTCGAAGGCCCGCTGGATATGCGGATGGGCCGGAACCAGGGATCTACCGCAGCCCAAATGGTGAATACGTACCCGGAAGAAAAACTCCGCTCAGTATTTCAACTCTACGGAGAACTATCGAATGCCCGTCAGCTTGCGGCAGCAATTGTTCAGGCGCGTACAAATCCAATTACGACAACTACTGAATTGAAGGAATCCATTAAATCATGCCTGCCTTCCAATTACGAAAACAAGATCCTGGCCCAGATTTTCCAGGCTATCCGCATCGAAATCAATGACGAAATGGGAGCCTTGCAAGCCATGTTGAAACAATGCGCTGATGTATTAAAGCCAGGTGGCAGGCTTGTAATTATCTCATATCACTCGCTCGAAGACCGTCTGGTAAAGAACTATATGAAATCAGGCAACGTTGAAGGCACACTGGAAAAAGATTTTTACGGTAACATACTAGCGCCTTTGAAACCTGTAACCCGTAAGCCTATAACTCCTGATTCAGATGAACTGGCAAGCAATCCCCGTTCGCGAAGTGCAAAATTACGTATAGCTCAAAAAATATAATTATGGCCGAACTACGTAATACAATAAATATTGAGCCGGAAGTGGTTATACCTGAGCCCAAACCTTCGTCTGCAAAAGAGCCCTCTGCAAAAAAAGCTAAAGGAAAGAGCAGAGGAAAGCAAGCAGGAGGCAAGGTAAAAAGCATACTCGAAGGATCATTCCTGATTCGAGAAAAAATGATCGGGCTGCTACCCTTCCTCGTATTCCTCACAGGTATCGGATTGCTATACATTTTTAACTCAAATTACGCCAACCGTACTATCATAACTATCAGTAAAACAAAAAAACAGATTGAAGAACAACGTTTCGAATACATCAATACCAAATCGAAGCTGATGCAGACTACCAGGCAAACCGAAATAGCAAAAAGATTGCAAAACAGCGGACTGAAAGAATCGAAAACTCCACCCCGCAAAATACTGATAGATCAAACAAACTAATGAAATAAATGTGATAATGTGGTAATGTGATAATGCGATAATGAAAACATAAAAGCAAGAAATTCTAACAAAAACCCTATTCCTCCAACTCATAACTCATAATTCATAACTCATAACTATTCTGATAGTTCAACCAATGGATTCAAGGAAATCGATACTTACACGTGTGTACCTGGTTTATGGCTTTATGTTTGTCATAAGCTTTGCCATTATCGGTAAGATTCTTTATATCCAGCTGGTTGAAGGCGAAATGTGGAAAGCTAAAGCAGAAAAACTCTCACTGAAATATTTCACTATTCAACCTAACCGGGGGAATATATATGATGTAAACGGTGAGATGCTGGCAACTTCGGTACCCTTGTTTGAAGTTCGCATGGATGCGGCTTCGCCTTTGATTGCTGATTCAACTTTCGATAAAGACATTGATTCGCTTGCTTTATGTCTGGCAGGTTATTTTAAGGATAAAACCACCAAAGCATACAAATCCTTATTAGTTAAAGGACGGAAAAACAAGAACCGCTATCTGCTTATAAAGCGTAAAGCTGATTTCGATCAACTAAAAGCTATACGTACATTCCCGATTTTCAGATTAGGGAAAAACAGCGGAGGCCTTATTACTACAGTTCAAAACAAAAGAGTTTATCCTTTCGATAACCTGGGTTATCGGACACTGGGATGGTATAAGGACGGTAACTCAAATAATGTGGGTATTGAAAGTTCTTTCAATGATGAGATGCAGGGAATGGTTGGGAAACGTCTATACCAGCGTATTCCGGATGGCAACTGGCGCCCGATGAACAGGGGCAATGAAATAGAGCCCGTAAATGGCGCTGATATTATCACCACCATTGACATTAATATTCAGGATGTCGCCGAAGAAGCTTTGTTACAACAGCTTATAGTAAATAAAGCTGACCATGGCTGCGCTATCCTGATGGAAGTTAAGACAGGCGAAATAAGAGCCATTGCCAACCTTGGACTTACCAAACAAGGCACCTATGAAGAACTTTATAACTATGCCATTGGCGAAAGCACTGAGCCGGGATCGACTTTCAAATTATTCTCACTCTTGGCTGCTTTTGAAGACGGAAAAGTAAAACTCAATGATTTAGTGGATGTAACCGGAGGAATTACCCAGTTTGGAAGGCGGACCATGCGTGATTCGCATATGGGTGGTGGGGTGATGACGGTTCAGCAGGCTTTCGAAAAGTCATCAAATGTAGGTATCTCTAAAGTAATTTACAAGGCATACGCATCTAATCCACAGGCCTTTGTCGACAGGCTGCACAGTTTCAGTGTAAACAAAAGAATGGGTCTCGAAATAAAAGGAGAAGGAAGGCCGCAGATTCTGGGAACTAAGGATGGTTTATGGTCAAATTCATCCTTGCCATGGATGTCGATTGGATATGAAGTTGCACTAACACCATTGCAAATCCTGACTTTTTATAATGCTGTCGCAAATGATGGCGTAATGGTTAAACCCCGTTTTGTTAAAGAAATCCGTAAAGCAGGTTTGCCGGTTACCAGTTTTGAAACACAAATAATTAATCAGCGCATTGCTTCAAAAGAAGCAATTGCTATGGCTAAAACCATGCTTGAAGCGGTTGTGGATCACGGAACAGGTTCAGTTCTGAAAAATCCTATTTACAAAGTTGCGGGTAAAACCGGAACCGCCCAGGTAGCTCAGAATCGCGGTGGTTATAATAAAACAAATTACAAAGGTTCTTTTGTTGGCTACTTCCCGGCTGATAATCCAAAATACTCCTGCATCGTGGTGATTAACAATCCCACAGTTGGCGGATATTACGGAGGAACTATTTCGGCCCCTGTATTCCGCGAAATTGCCGACCGCATTTACGCTACTGATCCTGAAGTTGGAATGAACTGGACCGACACAACACATTCCATCCGCACTAATCCTATGCAGGCTGGCAATACGAAAGATATTCAATACCTGAGCAAATGGCTGGGTTATACAATGGGTGTCCCAAATGCAGGTGACTGGATTACGCAGGTAACTGACAGCAATGGAACCCGGTTTGCCTCGGTGGCTTATGCTCAAACGACCATACCAAGTGTAATCGGAATGGGTGCCAGTGACGCTGTTTACCGGCTCGAAAAGCTGGGTGTAAAAGTCCAGATCAACGGCGTTGGACTTGTAAAACAGCAATCGCTTCCGGCAGGAAGCACATTTTTACCCGGGATGCCGATACTGCTCAGCCTGGGATTTAATAATTAATTCAAATAAAATAAAACTAAAAGAAATAAGGTCATCCTATATGAAATCCCTGAACGATCTGCTTCGCGATGTTAACGTCAAAAAAATCAAAGGTAATACTGATGATATCATCAGTGGCATTACCTATGATTCGCGCGAAGTTATTGCCGGCAGTATGTTTTTTGCTATAAAAGGGACAAGGGTTGACGGTCACAATTTTATTCAACAGGTTATTGATAGTGGAGCTGTGGCCATTGTTTGCGAAAACCTTCCGGAAAACCTGATCAACGGAGTAGCCTATATTCAGGTTGAAGATAGTAGTTACAGTTCAGGAATAATCGCTTCCAACTGGTTTGGAAATCCATCCAAAAAACTCAAACTCGTAGGAATAACAGGTACAAATGGTAAAACTACAACTGTAACTCTTCTTTTTAACCTTTTCAGGGAATTAGGATATCACACAGGGTTACTTTCAACTATCCTGAACAGAATTGATGATGAAATAATCCCTTCGACACACACCACACCGGATGCTATTCATCTCAACCAGTTACTCAGCCATATGGCTGAAAAAGGTTGCAGTTACTGCTTTATGGAAGTGAGTTCGCATTCTATTGTTCAAAACCGGATTGCCGGATTAACATTTGCCGGGGGCATTTTCTCCAATATCACACTCGATCATCTTGATTTCCATAAAACTTTTGACGAATACCTGAAAGCCAAGAAACGCTTCTTTGATGAATTGCCTTCTACCGCATTTGCACTTACTAATCTCGACGACAGGAATGGCCTGGTAATGTTGCAGAATACAAAAGCCAGCAAGCATACTTACAGCTTCCAGAAAATGGCTGACTTCAAAGGCCGCATTATTGAAGCTCCGCTTGATGGCCTACACCTCGACCTGGATGGTAATGAAATCTGGTGTCGCCTTGTTGGCAAGTTCAATGGTTAC
This sequence comes from Bacteroidales bacterium, assembly GCA_030654075.1. Lineage (GTDB taxonomy): Bacteria > Bacteroidota > Bacteroidia > Bacteroidales > UBA4417 > UBA4417. The sequence continues at coordinate 21,380 of JAURYB010000116.1, forward strand.
AACCTGATGGCAGTATATGCTGCCGGAGTTTTGCTGGAGCAGGATCCGCTGGAAGTGCTAACCATTTTGAGTAATCTCGAAAGTGTTGAAGGCCGGTTCGATTATATCAAATCACCACAAGGCATTATCGGGATAGTCGATTACGCTCATACGCCTGATGCATTGCAGAATGTACTTGAAACCATAAACCAGTTACGCACCGGCAATGAAATGTTGATTACCGTGGTTGGCTGCGGCGGCGACAGGGACAAGAGTAAACGCCCTATCATGGCCAAAATTGCAGCCCGCTTAAGCGACAGGGTTATTCTGACTTCAGATAATCCCCGTTCTGAAGTTCCTGAACAGATCATTGCTGAAATGCTTGCCGGTGTTGAAAAAGAGTTTGCCCGCAATGTTCAGAATATAACCGACAGGCATGATGCGATACGCATCGCCTGCGCCATGACCCGCGATAATGATGTAATCCTGATTGCAGGAAAAGGCCACGAAAAATACCAGGATATCAAAGGGGTAAAACATCCTTTCGATGATAAAGAAATTTTAAAAAAATACTTACTCTAACCTAACCCAACTCAAACTAAATACTAACCGAAAACGAAGCCATATGCTGTATTATCTTTTCACATATCTTGATAAAGCGTACAATGTACCAGGAGCCGGGATGTTTCAATTCATTTCATTCCGCGCTGCTTTGGCAACGATATTTTCTTTGTTCATCTCCTTGATTTACGGCAAGCGAATCATCAATTATTTGAGGGCAAAACAAATCGGTGAAACCGTTCGTGAACTTGGTCTTGAAGGGCAAATGGCTAAAACCGGAACTCCAACCATGGGAGGACTTATCATACTAGGAGCACTGCTTATTCCTACTCTGCTTTTTGCTAAAATCTTAAATATCTACATACTCCTGATGCTATTTGTAACCATCTGGCTCGGGCTGATCGGCTTCCTGGATGACTACATCAAGGTTTTCAGGAAAAACAAAGAAGGACTGGCCGGCAGGTTCAAGATTATCGGGCAGGTAGTTGCAGGTTTGGTTGTAGGATCAGTATTGTATTTCAATGAAGGAATTGTAATCCGCGAACGTGTTCCGGAAAGAAGAACTGAGTTGAGGACAAGTACCCTTACCGCTTTTGAGCAAGTGAAAGATCACAATAAAAAATTTAAAAAAACACCTGAAAAATCAACTAAAACAACCATCCCATTCTTTAAAAACAATGAATTCGACTATGCCGTATTGCTGAAATGGATCGGCGATGATTACAGGAAATATGCCTGGCTGATTTTTATCCCGATGGTAATATTTGTGATAACTGCCATCTCAAATGGAGCAAACCTTACCGACGGCATGGATGGGCTGGCGACAGGAACATCGGCTGTTATTGCCGCAACACTTGGCTTGCTTGCATGGGTAAGCGGCAATATTGTGTTTGCTGATTATCTCAACATCATGTATATACCTAATACGGGCGAACTGGTTGTTTTCATCTTTGCGCTTGTTGGGGCATGCGTAGGATTTCTCTGGTATAACTCGTACCCGGCTCAAATATTTATGGGCGACACCGGAAGCCTGGCATTGGGCGGCATCATAGCTGCGCTGGCTATTATGATCCGGAAGGAATTGCTTATTCCAATCCTGTGTGGAATTTTTATTGCCGAAAATCTGTCGGTCGTGATACAGGTTTTTTACTTCAAATACACCAGGAAAAGGACCGGCGAAGGAAAAAGAATATTCCTGATGGCACCCTTGCATCATCATTATCAAAAGAAAGGGTATCCGGAACCAAAAATTGTAATGCGGTTCCTGATTATCGGTATTGCACTGGCACTGGCATCCATAATCACATTAAAGATCAGGTAGCGGCAAAGGTTGATATAATGAGTAAAAAGATAGCCATACTGGGAGCGGGCGAAAGCGGAACAGGAGCAGCAGTGCTGGCTAAAAAACAAGGATTCAGGGTTTGGCTATCCGATTCCGGAAAAATTAAAGAAAAATACAGAAACGTTCTTTCACATTTTGAAATAGCATTCGAAGAGGGAAAACATACAGAAGAAGAAATTCTTGACGCCGATGAGGTGATTATCAGCCCGGGAATTCCTTTAACTGCGCCTTTGGTCCAAAAAATCAAGGCTAAACTGATACCGGTGATTTCAGAGATTGAATTTGCGGCCCGGTACACGAAAGCACGAAAAATCTGTATCACAGGATCAAATGGAAAAACAACTACCACCTTGCTTATCCATCACATCCTTAAAAACGCAGGCTTCAATGTTGGTCTGGCCGGAAATGTTGGCGAAAGTTTTGCCATGCAGGTTGCCACCAAAGAATACGATTGGTATGTACTGGAAATCAGCTCCTTTCAGCTCGACAGCATGTTTGACTTTAAAGCTGACATTGCCATACTAACAAACATTACACCCGATCATATGGATCGGTACGATTACAAATTTGAAAACTACATCAACTCAAAGTTCAGAATTACTCAGAATCAAACGAATGAAGATGCCTTTATCTATTGCCTGGATGATGAAGTAAGCGCTGCCGAAGTAAGCAGGCGTAACCTGAAAGCTCAGATTTACACAACTACTTGTCAACCGGGAAACACCACAGCGAATGCTTATTGTTTTGAAAATAAAATACAAATAACCACAAATACTAACTTTTTTACCATGACATTGGAAGAACTCGCCTTACAAGGCAAACACAATGTGTACAATTCGATGGCTGCTTCAATAGCCTCAAAACTGGTCGATATCCGCAGTGAAAGTATCCGCCAGTCGCTGAGCGCTTTTGAAAATGTACCGCACCGCCTCGAATTTGTGGCACGTATCCATGGCATTGATTTTATCAATGATTCCAAGGCTACCAATGTTAACAGCGCATGGTACGCACTCGAAACCGCCGACTCGCCACTGATTTGGATTGCTGGTGGCGTGGATAAAGGAAATGATTATGCTAAACTGGAGGAACTGGTTTCGCAGAAGGTAAAAGCCATAATCTGCCTTGGAGTTGATAATGCCAAGATCATTGAAACTTTCGGATCAAGGGTTGACGCCATTTATGAAACCCAATCCGCTGAACAGGCTGTTCTTACGGCTTATACCATCGGCAAAAAAGGAGATACTGTATTATTATCACCCGCTTGCGCCAGTTTCGATCTTTTTGAAAGTTATGAAGATCGCGGCGATAAATTTAAACAGGCTGTCAGAAACTTATAAAACAAATCAATTTACAATCAGACCTTAAAAATGATTCAGATAGTTCCGAAAGTACGTGGGGATAAAGTAATATGGGGAGTTGTAATTATACTCTCGGTATTCTCTGTTCTGGCTGTGTACAGTTCGACCACAACGCTTGCTTATCGTTTCAAACAGGGGAATACGGAGTATTACCTGCTGAAACATATAGGCATCCTTCTTTTTGGATTTATCCTGATGTACGCGGCGCATAAGATCAAGTATGTTTATTATTCCAAAATATCCATGCTGGCTGTAATAATTGCGGCTCCGCTCCTGCTTTATACGCTTGTGTTTGGTGAAGTCCGCAACGAAGCTGCCCGCTGGACAACCTTGCCGGGAGTCAACATTATGTTTCAACCGTCGGATCTTGCCAAGCTGGCTTTGATCATGTTTGTCGCCAGTATGCTTGCAAAAAAACAAAGCAACATCAAAGATCTCAGAAGCGCTTTTCTTCCTATCCTGCTACCTATATTGGTTATTTGCGGGTTGATTTTGCCGGCAAATCTCTCAACAGCTGCCATCCTTTTTGTGACTTGTATAATCCTGATGTTTGTCGGGGGTGTAAAATTCAGGTATCTGCTGGCTCTGGCAGGCATTGGTATTGCGGCGCTTGCTATCCTGATAGCTTTCCTGATGGTTTCACCAAAATCAAGTGGTCGTTTGGGAACCTGGCAAAACCGTATAGAGCACTTCAGCGGCGGAGGCGACAGCGATGAAACTTTCCAGGTAGATCAGGCGAAAATTGCTATCGCAAACGGAGGCTTTGTAGGGAAATTCCCGGGAAACAGTATGCAGAAGAATTTCCTTCCGAATCCTTTTAACGACTTTATTTTTGCCATTATCATTGAAGAATATGGAGTTATAGGAGCGATAACCATTGTACTGATGTACCTTATTCTGCTCTTTCGGGGGATACGGATTGCAATAAAAGCGCCCGGTAATTTCGGGGCATTACTGGCTATTGGTGTAACAATCAGCCTGGTTATACAGGCTTTTGCTAACATGGCAGTAGCTGTTCACCTGGTTCCGGTAACCGGTCAACCTCTGCCGCTTGTAAGTATGGGAGGAACCAGCATCTGGTTCACAAGTATTGCAATCGGGATTATATTGAGCGTAAGTAAAGAAATGGATGAGGTAGAAGTACCCACAGAAGAAACAACAGAACCGGAAAATGCAGCAGTTTAACAACATAAGGGTGATACTGAGCGGTGGCGGCACAGGCGGGCATATATTCCCGGCAGTCGCCATTGCGAATGCTGTTAAAGAAACAGCACCCGGTGCTGAAATTATGTTTGTGGGCGCCAAAGGCCGAATGGAAATGGAAAAAGTTCCGGCAGCCGGTTATCCTATCGAAGGATTGTGGATCAGCGGATTGCAACGTAGACTTACTGCTAACAACCTTATGTTTCCGTTTAAAGTTATTTCCAGTTTATATAAAGCCCGGAAAATCATAAAATCATTTAAACCTGATGTCGTAATTGGTACTGGGGGCTACGCATCCGGGCCAACACTTCGCATGGCTACATGGTTAGGAATACCAACCTTGATACAGGAACAGAATTCCTTCCCCGGTATTACCAATAAAATGCTGGCTTCGAAAGCCGACAGAATTTGTGTCGCTTATCCGGGCATGGAAAAGTTCTTCCCTGAATCAAAAATCAGCATTACAGGCAACCCGGTCAGGCATGAGATTGAGTTTAACAACAATGCCAAGGCAGATTCGTTGAAACACTTTGGTCTCAATGAAGATAAGACAACGTTGCTTGTAGTTGGAGGAAGCCTGGGAGCAAGAACGATCAATCAAAGCATTCATGCCGGGTTAAAAACACTGGTCGACAACAATATTCAGCTTATCTGGCAAACAGGAAAACTTTACGGAATTCAAGCCACTAAAGCTGTATTGGAATACAAGTTGAACGGAATTATTACCGAACAATTTATCAAAGAGATGGACATAGCCTATTCTGCCGCGGATATTGTAGTTTCCAGGGCTGGGGCCATTGCTATTTCGGAATTGTGCCTTACAGGGAAACCTTCCATACTAGTTCCTTCACCAAATGTTGCAGAAGATCATCAAACCAAGAACGCGCTGGCACTTTCATCACGCAACGCTGCCATTTTGGTTAAAGATTCCGATGCCGCAGCCGGTTTGATTAGCACAATTACAGCACTTGCATCTAACCTGAATGAACAGAAAACGCTTAGTACAAATATCAGTTCCATGGCCATCCGGAATTCAGCCCGGCAAATAGCTGAACACGTTTTTGAACTTGCATCAAAAGGAAAGAAATAATATAAACATCATGTCGATGAGAATAAAAGAACATAGCATTTATTTCCTCGGAATCGGAGGCATCGGCATGAGTGCTCTGGCGAGGTATTTCCTCACCAAAGGTTACCAGGTTCATGGCTACGACCGTATGACAACCAGCCTGACTTCAACGCTTGAGAGTGAAGGAATGGTAATTCATTATCACGAAGATATTAGCCTTATTCCTGCAGAAACAGGCCTGGTAATTTATACACCGGCAATTCCCGCAACAAACATTGAGTTACAATACCTGCAAAAAAGCGGCGTCCGAATGATGAAACGCGCCGAAGTACTGGGCATGCTATCATCTGAATATAAAACCATTGCTTGTGCCGGCACTCATGGAAAGACTACGACGTCCTCCATGGTTTCATACCTGATGGAACAATCTCATGTGGGATGCCAGGCATTTTTAGGTGGGATTTCCAGAAATTTCGACAGCAACCTGATGATTTCCGAAACATCTCCTTTTATGGTTGTTGAAGCAGATGAATACGACAGATCATTCCTTCATCTACACCCTTATATTGCCATTATAACTAGCATCGATTCCGACCACCTTGATATTTATAAAAACCTTGCTTCCGTCCATGAAGCCTTCAGCAGTTTCACGGGAAATATAGTTTCATCAGGAACATTGATCATAAAAAAAGGGCTGGATCTTCCTTTGCAAATAACTCCGGATTGTATTGAGTATAGATACGCGGTGAATGAAGAAGCCGACTTTTTTGCTTCCAATCTGATCCTTGTTGATCATTTGTATCATTTTGATTTCAATTATCCCAACGGGAAAATAAATAACCTGGTTCTTGGAATTCCGGGATTGTATAATGTTGAGAACGCAGTCGCTGCATTGGCAGCTGCTATACTTGCCGGAGTTACCCCGGAAGAATTGAGCCGGGGATTAGCAACATTCAAAGGAGTAAAACGAAGGTTTGATATCAGGCTGAATGCAGATGATTTCGTTTATATCGATGATTACGCGCATCACCCGGAAGAAATAAATGCCTGCATACGATCAGTAAGAGCCATGTTTCCCGACCGCAAGCTTACAGGTATATTTCAACCACATCTTTTCTCACGTACCCGCGATTTTGCCGCTGAGTTTGCAAAGAGTTTGTCCTTATTGGATGAAATATTGCTTTTACCGATTTACCCGGCACGTGAACTTCCGATCCCGGGAATTGACTCACAAATGCTTCTTTCGCTGATTAATCATACCAATAAACATCTTATTGAGAAGGCAGATATTCCAAAATATTTTGAAGGTAAACACCCTGAAGTACTTGTAACTATGGGCGCCGGTGATATTGATACGCTGGTTGAACCCATTGAAAACTTTTTCAAAACAAATAAAAATACATAATATGAAAATATTGGTGAAAATATTACTCATTACCCTTTGGGTTGCCATAGCAACAGGTGTTGTGGTAATGATGAGTTTTGCCAATGTAACGCACGAAGTAAAGCAATGCCGTGGAATTACCTGCCGGATTGATTATAGGGGAGCACAACCCTTAATGAGTGGAAACGATCTGATAGTTCAAATCAACAGAGAATATGGCAAGCTGGAATCCAAAACTATTGGGGAAGTAGATATTGCCGGGATTTCCGCGCTGGTAAAAAAGAATCCTTACCTCGAGAATACAGATGTTCTGATCACTGTTGAAGGAGATATCCTGGTCCGGGCCGACCAGTGCATTCCCTTAATCAGGTATTATTCATCTGCCGGCTATCCACATTATATTGATAACAACGGACGCATCATGCCGGTAAATACAGCTTATCCATACAAAATACTTATCGCCAGCGGCCAGATTGAGAGCCCGTTGAAAGATGGCAAAAACATCTTTTCGGTTCCGGATTCCAATTTTGTACTGAAAGCAAAGCTGAAAAACCTTTATGATATTCATTTGCTTGCGGAAATCATTACTACAGATAGTACATTAAAAGCCTTAATTGAACAGGTATATGTTACCGGCAATGGGAAAATCCAACTGGTTACAAAAGCAGGATCGCACATTATTTACTTGGGCGATACCACTGATGCCGCCGAAAAACTCGAAAACCTTAAAAGTTTCTATAAAAACGGCCTTGTAAAAACAGGCTGGAATAAATACAAAAAATTGAATCTGGAATATAAAAATCAAATAGTGTGCACAAAATAAATTTAAAGCTATGTCATCGGAAATCGTAGTCGGGTTAGATATCGGAACAACAAAAATTGCTGCCATTGCGGGACGCCGCAACGAATTCGGCAAAATTGAGGTATTGGGCTATGGCCATACTGAATCTATTGGTGTTCGTCGTGGAGTAATTACCAATATCGAAAACACAGTAAATTCAATTCAAACAGCCATCAAACAGGCGGAAGCTCATTCCAAAGTCACCATACGGACAGTGAATGTAGGTATTGCAGGCCAACACATCCGAAGTATCCAGCACAGGGCCAGCACGATCAGGCCCAACCCTGAAACCGAAATCAGCCAGGCCGATATTGACCAGTTTACAAACAGCATTTATAATATCGCCATGAATCCCGGCGAAAAAATTATTGATGTGCTGCCGCAGGAGTTTATTATTGATGGCGAAGCCGGTGTTAAAGATCCCAAAGGCATGCTCGGGCACCAGATGGGAGCCAGCTTCCATATCGTCACCGCTCAGACTTCGGCTGCCCAGAATATTATGAAATGCATCGAAAAATCGGGCTACAATCTTCAGCACATGATCCTGCAACCTCTGGCATCAGCGGAAGCGGTTCTGAGCCTGGATGAGAAAGAAGCCGGAGTTGTATTGGTTGATATTGGAGGAGGAACAACGGATGTAGCCATTTTCCTTGATGGGATTATCAGGCACACTGCAGTAATTCCCTTTGGCGGAGAAATCATCACCGAAGATATTAAAGCCGGTTGCAGTATCATTAAAAAACATGCAGAAGATCTGAAAGTAAAATTTGGCTCGGCACTAGCCAGCGAAAACCGCGCGGAAGAAGTAGTAGCCATACCTGGCTTAAGAGGTCGTGAACCTAAAGAAATTACCCTGAAAAATCTGGCAAAGATCATTCAGGCCCGCATGGAAGAAATCATCGAAGCCGTATACCAGGAAATCAAAAGCACAGGACTTGAGAAAAGACTGATCGCAGGGATTGTTTTAACCGGCGGCGGCGCCATGCTCAAGCACATCGAACAACTTACACAATTTATTACCGGTATGGATACCCGTATTGGTTACCCGAATGAACACCTGGCGGCCAATTCCGTGGATGAAATGACAAGCCCGATGTATTCAACCGGCCTAGGATTGGTTCTGATGGGAATGCAACGTGCCGATGTATCGCGCATAAAAAATGATGTAACCAAACCTGAGGATACCAAAGTTGAGCCCAAAGCTCCGGCGCCAAAACATAACAAGGTTGCTGACTGGATTGACAGGTTTTTTAAAGATGGAATCAGTTAATAATTAACACCCATTTTGTTAGTAAATAATTAATCAACAGAAAGTAACGAGAATATTAAACAATTAATTTTAGGGGGAGAAAAATGACTGAAATGCTAAAATTCGACAGGCCTGACGAACAGGCCCCTATCATAAAGGTAATTGGTGTAGGCGGCGGAGGCAGCAATGCTGTTTCGTACATGTATACTCAGGGTATAAAAGGCGTAGATTTTTATATCTGCAACACTGACTCACAATCGCTTAGCAAGTGTGAAGTGCCCAATAAAATAAGGCTTGGCAATACAGGATTAGGAGCCGGCGCAAACCCTACAGTAGGGCGTGACGCGGCTATTTTAATAGCTGATGAAATACGGGAAATCCTATCCACAAATACTTCCATGCTTTTTATCACAGCAGGTATGGGTGGAGGAACCGGAACGGGCGCCACTCCAATCATCGCGCAAATAGCTAAAGAACTGGGGATATTAACAGTTGGCATTATAACCAAGCCTTTCAGTTTCGAAGGACGTAAGCGTGAATTACAGGCTACTGCCGGAATAGAAGAACTGAAAAAGTATGTAGATACCACCCTTGTAATCTGCAACGACAAGTTGCTTGATATGCAGGGCGACATGAAACTCAGCCAGGCATTTGGCAAAGCGGATAATGTACTTACTATCGCTGCCAAAGGTATTGCTGAAATCATAACCGTTACCGGCCGTATAAACGTCGATTTCGAGGATGTGAAAACGGTAATGCAGGGAAGCGGTAAAGCGATCATGGGTTCAGGTATTGCAAGTGGTCCGGATCGTGCCGTTAAAGCTGTAGAGATGGCTCTGAACTCGCCTCTTCTTGACGATACAGACATTAAAGGAGCAGCAAATGTATTGCTGTACATCACTTCGGGGAAAAATGAAATTTCACTCGAAGAACTCAACGACATAACCGGTTACATTACTTCCCGCACAGGCGAGGATGCCAATGTAATCTGGGGTGACGGCGTTGATGATAACCTGGAAGATGAGATCTCGATAACCCTGATTGCTACTGGTTTCAGCAGACCCGTTGTTACCAAACACAACCTTGACGATGTTAAAAATACATTGTATGCTCCACAGGCGGCTGTAAAGGTTGAACCTATTACTGAAGTTCAGTTGGTGGTTGAGCCGGTTATCATGCAAAAAGCTATTGAAGAGCCAACCAGGATAATTCCTGAGCCTACGGCAAATAATACACCCATGACACTTTTTGCTGACAACTCAGCTGAAAAATCAGAAAGAACGGCTGAAACGAGTATACAGAGCCCGGAGCCTCTTGAAATAAGATCATTCTTCAACCAGGAACCGGAGTTCGAAATTGTAAACCCGACTATACGGACTGAGCCAAAGGCACCGGTTTACGAGCAAATCCCTGCGCCAAAACAAACGCTGGAACAGGAAGACCTTCGGCTGGATCGCATCAATAAGTTAAAAAACCTCAGCCATAAAACATTGAGCCCATCCAATGTGGAAGAAATGGAAAGGGTACCGGCTTATATGCGTCGTAATGTTGATCTTCCAGAAACAAGCCATTCAAATGACAGCCAGGTTTCGCATTTTTCACTGAGTACCGATTCCAATAACAAAACCGGTCTTAGGGAGAATAACTCGTTCCTGCATGATAATGTTGACTAATTGCCAGGAGCCTGTTTGGATGAAGATGTAAAGAATAACGAGAGGCAGAATACAAAAGGTTGAGGTTGAGGTTTAGGTTGAGCAGATAAAACCTTAGTAAGGCTTAAAAAAGGCTAAGGTTAAGGTTGATCGGCTAAAGACTTAACCTTTACCTCAACCTCAACCTCAACCTCAACCTTAACCTTAACTTTTACCTCAACCTAACAACCTAAGTTACTAAAGAAAAACATAAATGGAACTGGAAATACTTATCAATGAGGATATAAAGCAGGCAATGATTCATAAGGACAAGGATAAACTTGAAGCCTTACGTTCCATTAAAGCTGCATTACTACTCGAAAAAACAGGCAAGGATGTTACCGGTGGAATTATACCTGAAACTGTTGAACTTAAAATGCTGCAACGCCTGGTAAAGCAACGCCGCGAAAGCGCTGAAATCTACAAGGCACAGGGCCGTCCTGACCTTGCTGAACCTGAAATATTCCAGGCTTCCATTATAGAGAAATACCTGCCTGAGCAATTGAGCGACGAGGATGTAATTGCTATTGTTAAAAAAGTAATTGCCGATACCGGAGCTACAGGCATCAAGGATATGGGAAAAGTAATGGGACTATCCACCAAACTGGTTGCCGGTAAAGCAGATAATAAAATAATATCTGAGATTATTAAAAAGTTACTCCCTTAATCTAACATACTTCTACATTTCCTTTTGCGAAAAACCCTGTGGTCCCCCTGCAGGGTTTTTTGTCTTATGTTTACGAAAGTATCCTCACTCAATTGCATTGTAAAGTACATGTAAAGTATATCAAAACCAAGCCACCGTATACAATACTCTAAACCTAAAACAATAGTTCAAAAAGCAACTTTAAACCAGATAAGCAAATTAGCAAGCCATTCCTTAAGCCATAATTTAGAAATTCATTTGCAGAAATAAAAAATACAGTATGACTACTTTAACTTCTTATGTTTGTTTTCGTAACTATTTTGTTTTAGGATATTAGAATTAATGTATCTTTACAATATAGTAGTGCAATATTGATAAACCAGAAATTAATATTACGCGATAATTTGTTACGAAGTGTTGCAAATGCAAATTAATTATTCGCATGTTACAACTATTCCTTAAAGCAGATTAAAAATGTTGACTGCTCTATATGTGTGAAATAAAACATTTGCCAACATTGAACTAATACGGTTCAATAATTACTTTTAGCAAAAATATTTATTAATAAGTATGGTTTTAAAAATCGAGCATACAGCTTTGGTTCTTGGCATGTTTGAAACAGGCCTTGGAGTTGGGCGTAGCCTTGGTAAAAAAGGAATTAAAGTTTTTGGATTTGATTTCAAAAAAGATATCGGGTTCTATTCAACCTATATCAAGGCTTATTTGTGCCAGCACCCTGGCAAAGAACCAAATCTCCTGCTTGAGGAATTAATAGCATTTTCAAAGGCTCAAACACACAAACCTGTCTTATTTGTAACTTCTGATACCTTCCTGGACTTTGTAGCTAAATATTCCAATGAACTGAAACTATATTACCTGTTCAATCTTTCATCATCTGAACTTATAGAAAAGATTTCAAACAAATACGAACAATCTCTGCTTGCCTCCGAAGCCGGGGTATCATTACCGGCTACTTTTAAAATCAGTTCTGATTCCGAGCTGCAAAAAGCATTGCCTCAATTGAAATTCCCGGTATTTATTAAAGCGCTGGATGTTAATAGCTGGAGAAGGATGGTTGGAAGTATTACTAAAGGGTTTGTAATGCAAAATGCAGCGGAACTTAAAGAAAAAATTAACCACCTGTTAAGTAAAGACCTCGAAGTTATTATCCAGGAAATAATTCCCGGGCCCGATACTCTTCACTTTAAATACTGCAGTTGTATTGGAGCTGACGGAAGAATTCTGCTGGAATTTACACTTCGCAAGATACGTCAAAGCCCTATCCACTATGGCGTAGGAGCTGTAGTGGAGAGTATAGATTACCCAGAGTTACTGATTGAAGGGCGAAAGCTAATCCAAAATATAGGATATCGTGGGGTAGGCTCAGCTGAATTTAAGCTTGATGAGCGCGATGGAAAACTGAAACTTATTGAGCTTAATCCAAGATACTGGCAGCAAAATTCATTGCCTACAGCCTGCGGAATGAACTTTGCTTTAATGGATTACCTGGAAGCAACCGGCCAAAATCCTGAGCCTATTACAGAATTTACTACAAACATAAAATGGGTAAACCGGCATATGGATTTCAATTCATACATTCAATATCGTAACGCCGGTGAATTATCCTTTTGGGAATGGAGAAAGTCATTAGCCGGGAAAAAAGTGTATTCTCATTTTTCATGGGATGACCTGGTACCAGTACTTTATGATATTGAATTCGGATTAAAGTTAGTTAGAGTACCCCGGCTTCTTTTTAAAAAATCCTTTAAATGACCATGAATCGGATTAAAGAATTCATAGTAAAAAAAATAATCTCTGCTAAAAAACCTAAATGGAAATCGGTTGATAAAATTAAGGTTGCCATAGCCGTCAATCGAAATTTTACAGAAAAACGATGGAGTAATTTGTTATCCGGATCTTCTTTCCCCGATACAAAAAACTGGGAGGTAATATACTGCAAAGAAAAGATTGAAGTTTATCGTCATTTTAAGGATGCGGAAATCTGTTTTGTGTTTGGCATAAGCGATGTTATGCTCCGCCAGGTCAGCAATCCTAAAATGATTTATTTCCCTACGTTAGGATTAGATTTCCTGAATAAAAAGGCAATTCCTGCATCACTTACAATCGAACAGCCTCCGCCATTATCGGCACAAGCCATAGCAGAGTATTGCATTGCAATGGCTATCATGCTTACCCGCAATTTGCATTATTCCTTCGAAAACCGTTTCGCTAAAAAATGGAAACAAAGTAATATTATTCCGGGTTCGGTTGCTTCTATAACTCAATGTAAAATCGGCATCCTGGGTTTAGGCCGGGTAGGAAAAGTTATAGCTGAAAATTTCAGTAAGTTGGGATGTGAAGTCCTGGGATGCGATTTAATAACGCCCGAAAACAAAGGTGTTCTGTCTTCATTTTACCCGGCGGAAAAGCTAATTGATTTCCTGGAAAACATAGATATTCTTATAATTTCACTTCCCTTAAATGAATCCACGAGGAAAATTATTGATGCCCGGGCAATAAAAACCCTGGGTAAAAACAAATACCTGATTAATGTAAGCCGGGGTGAAATAATTGATGAATCAGCATTGGTACAGGCACTTTCGTCAGACAATCTAAAAGGAGCTGCCCTCGATGTTTTTGAGCAGGAACCTTTATCACGAAACAGCGACTTGTATCACGTTAAAAATGTAATCCTCACTCCTCATATTGCCGGGAATATCAATCTTTTTGTTGATGAAATTCAAAGAGATTTTGTGCGTAAAGCATTGGCGTATAATAAAAACAATAAAGATAGCTGGAACAAATAATATATGCATTTTAAAAATATCTCCTTTTACGGAAATATTTTTTTCGGACTACGAAAACAAAATACATAATTCCATTCCGCGACAAAACCCATTGGTTCGCACACGTCATATTTCCGGGGCGCGTGCAGTACAAATTTATCAGGGAATTTCAAATTCCTTAACTCCGTGGAGCGGGATTTGAAATCCCGCTCAGCAGGCGTCTTCTTTTCCTATGCTTTCTGTAATTAAACGCAGATAAAAATAACCTCCACAGTAAGCGTAAATTTACTCTTCGCGGTTTCTCTTCTCATCGTTAATCTTTACAGGGTCTTGCCGGGTATCGAATACATCTGTAATAAGCACACCTTCGGGTATTTCCTTGTATATAATTTTGAAATTCCCTACTACTAAGTAGTTGTGACTCTCATTAAGATTTAAAAGATTTACTTCAATTTGCCCTGAAATTGGATGTTTTTTTAAGTTGTTTGGTTGCGGTAAAAATTTCTGACTTAATTTTCTTTGATATCGTGTGGCCAGCCTTTTCCTTGTAGTATTGATAGATTCCCGTTAGCATTCCGGAAGAAAAATCTGTCCAAATTACTTTCATCCGATTACCAGTTTTCTGATTCTTTTTCGAGTTGTTCCTGCGTCTTGTATTTCCCTAAAAGGTAATCTTGTGTAGAACGCTTCGCCCTTTCTACCACCTGTTCCTGGGTAAAAGGCTTGACATTTCTTCTTGCAATTTGCTGTTTCTGAACTTCAACAATAGTAGATTCAATCTTACTTAATACTTTTTCATCCCGAACGCCAACAAGGTATTCTATTGCTTTAAGTTTTCTTGTTTGTAAGTCCATGGCTATCTTTTTTTTACAAAAATACATCACAAATCAATAACTTTTCACGATTTCTCTGTTTATGCGCATCTTCTTTTCGAATACAGTCGGCACAAATTTTCATCATAAGCCAAAAAGATCACTTTAAAATAGTTATCTTATCTTTGATTAAAAATCAGGCTATGATTCAAAGAGCTGAAACATTAAACAAACTTAAGCTGAGCAAATCTGAATTAATCAAATTCGGAGTTGTTCGCATTGGTTTGTTTGGTTCTGTCAGCCGGAATGAATCTAACAAGGATAGTGATGTTGATATTTTAATTGATTTTAATTCCGAATCAGAAACCTATGAGAACTATATAAACGTCTGTAGTTTTCTGGAAAGTATATTTAAAGGTTCCAAGCTGGATATTGTTACCGAAAAAGGGTTAAGCCCTTTTATAGGCCCATATATTTTAAAAGAAGTGGAGTATGCATAAAGACTCGATAGTTTATTTACAGCATATTTTGTTAGAGTGCGATTTTATTGTTTCAGTTATCAGGCCGGAAACAAGTAAAGACGAATTTATTAGTGATGAAATAGCCATGAGAAAATTTTCTCACCAACCGAGAATGATATTATGGCGTATTCCATCTGACCTTTAAAAAACAAATTAATAACAGATGAAACATTAAAAAGGCCGTTGTCCGAAGCCTTGAGATAATTGGTGAAGCTACCAAAAAGATACCGGCTGATATAAAATTACAATGGAAAGATATTTCGTGGAAAAATATGGCAGGTATGCGGGACAGGTTGATTCATGATTATATGGGAGTTAATTATTCAATCGTTTGGGATGTTGCAAAAAATATCATTCCAAAAATCCGGGTCGAAATTCAGGAGATAATGCAGAAGAACGGTAGATAAGAATTTGGCTTCCCCGGTTAGCACTAGTTTTATTTTCTGACGCATGCTGTTCGCACTTTTCACGGAATTACAAATTCCTTAACTCGGGGGAGCGGGTTACTATAAAAACGCCTTCGCGTACACGTGCTTTTTTAATGACCGTACTTAACATGCAACAGGGGAACCTTTAGCAAAAGCGAAAGTGACGATTAAAGCCGTATCTGGTCCTGACCTGGCAAAAATAGTTAAACGCACCGGGTTGCAGGGCAACATAACCAAGGATATACTAACAGATGGAGGGTATGAGTTTGAAGTGGAATATAATGGCTGCGTTAAAGAAACAGGTACATTTTTTGTAAATAATGGGGTTACTACAAAGGTGGTGGTGAGGTTGAAAAAAAGTGAATAGCGAATAGTGAATAATGCATAGTGAATAACGAAAAGTGAATAGTGAAAAATCCCTGTTACTGAAGGAGGTGGCGGGGGTTTTTCGTATGGATTGTAGAATTTATTAAAAAAAAGGATATAAATTTACGAGAAATAAACCTAATAATTAGCAGGCGCAGCCAACCATTTTTAAAATGATTCTTAAAGCTTCAGATTACAAGTATCCAACAAGCAAAGAAAGAAAAGTTGCAAATAAGAACTATCCAAAATTGCAAAATTTTGGATTTGATTCTATGTATGAAATTATTTCAATTTTTGGGATTAATCCAGTTGAGAAAGTGAAGCGAGAATCTGACCTATCTCAATGGGATATTTGTCTTTCAAATAAAATAGGAAAGTTATATGAAACATATATTTTACTTGTTACTAATTACAACAGAGGAATTCCAGAGAGCTTTGATGAAATGAAAGAAAAAGAGATTTTGAATCGCTTCTTTTTTAATTACTATATTGAAATATTCTATTACTATTTTTTCTCTGTTCGAGATAATATTAGTCAAATATTAAATGTATATTACAATTTAAATATTGATGAAAATATAATCTATTTTGAAAAAATATTGTTTCTAATTCCGAATAGGAATGTAAAGAACTCCCTTACAGATTTTGGCAAATTAACAAAAAAAACTAATGAAATTAGAAATGCATTTACTCATAGATTTCCAGCAAATTATCCGGACTATAGGCCAATTTTATCTAAAAAGGAAGGGGAAAAACCATTCAGTTCAGGCAGAGGAGATTATACTAAACCATCGGAGTTTATGAATAACATAAATGAATCATTGTGTATTCTCTATAATTTTATAAGCGAATTAAAAAAAGAAATAAAGCCCGATATCTAACAGTAATTACGTTAACTAAATCAAAAAAAAGCAGAATGGCAAAGTTATCTTCAGAAGAAGCTAGGGTTTTATCGAAATACAGATCATCAATTAGTTATGGATATTGTTCAGATGTAGATTTCTTTTTTGCCCTCCGTTCGGCAAAAAAAGATTTAAGTGAAGGAAACATTGATATTGATGATATTGATATATTAAACTCAATAATTGAAAGATATAACACAGAGCGGGATATTAGGCAAAAAGAGTTGCAGCAGCAAGCCAGTATAAAATCAATAACTAATAACTCCCATATTGCTGAAAATAAACCAGAATATAACTCAAATGATCAACCAGATAATTCTGTTAAATGCCCAAAATGCGGGTCTCATAGCATCTATTCTGATAAAAAAGGCTACGGATTAGGAAAAGGAGTTGCTGGTTTAGCTTTATTTGGAGCAATTGGTTTACTAGGAGGAATGATCGGTAAGAATAAAGTAATATCTACCTGTTTAAAATGTGGCCATAAATTTAACACAAGTATTCCGTAGCACACGGTTCTTGTATGTCTTATGAATAGTGTCTAGTGAAAATCCCTGTTGCTGAAGGAGGTGGCGGGGATTTTTTCTGGTTGGCACACATCTTCCTCAGATGTTGCGTAGTCAGGGTTTGACTTTAAGTCAAGCCCTCACTACGCATCCCCCAGTTACGCGCCTCCTATTTTCTGTCGGATATAGTCAAAAAAAATCCCGCCTTCTCAGACGGGACTTTTCAAAAAAAAAAAAAATGATCTTGTTATGCGCCTAACTGCAAACGTTTGAAAGCCGTAACGGTAAGGTCTTTGTCTGCTTTCTGCAGGTACTCGCGAATCGTAACTTTCGAATCGTTAATGTATTCCTGGTTCAACAGCGTATTTTCTTTGTAGAACTTGTTCAGTTTGCCCATGGCAATCTTCTCAAGCATTTCTTCAGCTTTACCTTCTTCACGTGCCTGATCTTTTCCTACTTCAATTTCACGGGCTATGGTTTCAGCATCTACACCATCTTTATCCAGAGCAACAGGAGCCATAGCAGCAATCTGCATAGCAACGTGTTTAGCCACATCTTCGATACCATCTACATCAGTCTTGTTCAGACCAAGAATAGCAGCAAGGCGGTTACCAAAATGGTTGTAAGCATAAGTTAAAGGAGCTTCAACAAATTCGTAATGCGACAATTGCATTTTCTCACCGGTTTTGCCGGTAAGGTAGGTTACACCATCAGCAACAGTGGCGCCATCAATTGACAATGCCAGAAGAGCTTCGAGTGATGCCGGTTTAGCACTGATTGTGAGATCGATAATTTTGTTTGCATAATCAATAAACTCCTGATTTTTTGCAACAAAGTCTGTTTCGCAGTTCAGCATAATAACTGAAGCGAATTTTTTATCTTCGGTAGTTTTAGCAACTACAAAACCTTGGTTTGCATCGCGGTCAGCACGTTTAAGAGCCAGCTTTTGTCCTTTTTTACGTAAGGTATCAATTGCCTTTTCGAAATCGCCTTCTGATTCCACTAATGCATTTTTGCAATCCATCATTCCGGCACCGGTCATCTGGCGCAGTTTATTTACCTCTGATGCTGTGATATTAGCCATTGTTATTTTTTTTCAGTTTATTTATTTACCGTTGTAATTACATAAACCTGCACGGTTAAGTACAGGTTTATGATTACAATAAAAAGATTTTAGTAATTATGGTCTTGGTTTGCGAGCAGCACCTGGTGCAGGTTTGCGTGCAACCGCTTTGCGTGGACGTTTGCGATCATCACCATCAGCTGGTTCCAGACCTGCAGCAACACGTTTCTTACGGGCAACTTCACGTGCGTCGTCGTCATCATCATCTCCGCTTATTCTGCTTGCTGCCTGCTCTTCAGTTTCTTCGCCTTCTTCTTCGCGTTTGTCACGATCGAGTTTGCGTTCGCTGCTTCCTTCGTCAATAGCTTCAATCATTTTTTTGATGATCAGCGCGATTGATTTTGATGCATCGTCGTTAGCTGGGATAGGGAAGTCAACCAAATTAGGATCGCTGTTGGTATCAACGATAGCGAAAGTAGGGATGTTAAGTTTGCGGGCTTCAGCAATAGCAATGTGTTCTTTCATGATATCAACCACGAAAACAGCTGAAGGAAGTTTATTCAGGTCGGCGATTGAACCTAAGTTCTTTTCGAGTTTTGCACGTTCGCGGGTAATCTGGAGACGCTCGCGTTTCGAGATACCAAGGAAAGCAGGGCTTACCATCAGTTTGTCGATGGATGACATTTTCTTAACAGCTTTACGGATAGTTGCAAAGTTGGTAAGCATTCCGCCCGGCCAGCGCTCAGTTACATAAGGCATATTGGTAGGACGAACCAGTTCTGCAACCAATTCTTTAGCCTGTTTTTTAGTAGCTACGAAAAGGATACGTTTTCCTGATTTCGAAATTTGTTTGATAGCTGCAGCAGCTTCATCGATTTTAGCAATGGTTTTGTAAAGGTCGATGATGTGGATTCCGTTGCGTTCCATAAAGATATACGGAGCCATATTAGGATTCCATTTACGACGGAGGTGGCCAAAATGTGCGCCAGCGTCGAGTAACTCGTCAAATGTTGTTCTTGCCATTTAATTTATCTCCTGATTAATTAGTTTACATTCTTTAATGTCGCAATTGCCAGGTAGCCCGGTATGATATACAGGAGTCCTGGCAATTTAGATACTAAACTTCCTTCATTTTCAATATTAACGCTTGCTGAACTGGAAGCGTTTACGAGCTTTCTTCTGTCCGAATTTTTTACGTTCAACCATACGTGGGTCGCGACGCATCAGGCCTTCAGCCTTCAGGGCAGGACGACGTGTAGGGTCGAGTTCGCAGAGAATACGTGAAATACCGAGCCTCAATGCTCCGGCCTGGCCTGTAATGCCACCACCATCGAGGTTAGCAGTTACATCGTACGTTCCAACCGTAGCTGAAATTTCGAATGCCTGCAAAACAGTATTCTGTAAAATTGCGGTTGGAAAATATTCTTTAAAATCACGTCCGTTAACGGTGATTACACCAGTACCTTCTTTGATGTAAACACGTGCAACAGCACATTTACGCCTACCAATAGCATTCGTAGTCTCCATTGTATTTATTTAATTTCGTTAATGTTAATCTTTTTTGGCTGTTGAGCTTCGTGTGTGTGTTCAGCACCGGCGAAAACGCGCAGGTTGCGGAATAATTCAGCACCAAGCTTGGTTTTAGGAAGCATACCACGTACGGCTTCTTCAACTACGTAGGTAGGTTTCTTGTTCAGCATGATCCTGGGGGTGTTTATTTTCTGTCCGCCCGGATGTCCTGAATAATGAACATACTCTTTGTCGTTCATCTTTTTACCGGTCAGACGAATCTTTTCGGCGTTGATGATGATGACATTGTCACCACAATCCAGATGAGGAGTATAGTTGGTTTTCGTTTTACCGCGAAGAATCCTGGCAACTTGTGTTGCCATACGGCCCAGAATTTCGTTTTCGGCATCAACCAAAACCCATTCCTTTTTGATATCGGCGGCTTTTGGAGTGACTGATTTGTAACTTAATGTGTTCATCGTCCTGAGTAATATGCTGTTAATCAAATAATCCCTGATTGGTATAAAAAGGGGTGCAAAGGTATTATTATAATTTGAAATTCCAAAGACTTATTCACAATATTTTGTTGAATACTTTTATGCAAGCGTGAAGTGTCGTTTGAGTTTCAAAAATGAGAGTGCAAAAGTAGTTAAAAATGCATTAGAATTACAAAATACTTACGGATTAAAATTCAATCCCTAAATATTTGGCTTACTGACAATTTAAGCCGGGCACAGATACGGATATCATTACATAAATTTCAAAATTCCAAGTTCCAAATTCCAAGTCTC
This sequence comes from Bacteroidales bacterium, assembly GCA_030654075.1. GTDB lineage: Bacteria > Bacteroidota > Bacteroidia > Bacteroidales > UBA4417 > UBA4417. The sequence goes on from JAURYB010000116.1 coordinate 42,384, forward strand.
AAATTCCAAAAGAGAAACATTTAGCATCTGACTTTTTAATTTATTCGCTCCTTGCTTATTTTAAATGAGCTCACTTCGGCAAGCGTTCGGCTGAGCTCACGCCGAAGTCTCAGTGCATCGCATGAGATCGCTGTGCTAAGTTGATGTTTTTTCTGGCACAATATTTCAGGAAGGAATTAAAAACATTAAACACAAAACACAAAATGTAAAAGTATTGTAAGCTCTCTTACTTTAGGGTTTATTATTCTGTGTTATATGTTTTTCATTACTTTTTGATTCTGGCTTGTTCAGGTTAGGATTACTTTCACCAGTTATTTATTAGATTTTGAATTTGCATCTGGACAATAGCATTCCGGACTTTGAGCCTTGGGTCCTGGAATTTGAAATTTGTGACTTACTTTCTGAAAGAACAATTTATCCAAAATACTGCTTAACCGCCTGCAGTTTCGGCTATTATTTGTAGGTTTGCATATTCTAAAAACGTGAACATGTCGATTATAACCCACGATATTACAAAGGTTTATGGCAGCCAGGTAGTGCTGGATAATGTAAATATTAATATCGGTCAAGGAGAAATTGTTGGTTTGCTTGGGCCGAATGGTGCCGGCAAATCTACCCTGATGAAAATTCTTACGGGTTACATCCCTCCTACTTCGGGCACGGCTTCCGTTTATGGTCATGATGTTCTGTTCGATACTGAAGAAGTTAAGAAGATAGTTGGTTATCTGCCGGAACACAATCCGCTGTATCTGGACATGTATATTAAAGAATACCTGGAGTTTGTAGCCGGTATTCATAAACTGGGAAAAGAATCGAAGAGCCGTATCCGCGAAATCATTGAAAAAACTGGATTAGGCCCGGAGCAGAATAAAAAGATCGGCACACTTTCCAAAGGATACCGGCAACGTGTGGGACTTGCACAGGCTTTAATCCACAATCCTGAAGTTCTTATCCTTGACGAACCTACTTCTGGGCTTGATCCAAACCAATTGCTCGAAATCCGCGAACTGATAAAAGGCATTGGTAAGGAAAAAACAGTAATTCTTTCCACGCATATTATGCAGGAAGTGGAAGCTATTTGCAGCCGCGCCATTATTATTAATCTTGGAAAAATCGTTGCCGACGGTTCTACAACAGAATTATCCAATATTCAAAAGCATGATATTGTTACCGTTGAATTTGAGACACAGACCTCAGAAAAGCATTTACTTACAATTACCGGAGTTGTAAAAGTTGTGAAGATAAACGATCTTTTGTGGAAACTAGAGGCTAAACCAGGTGAAGATATCCGGCCCCGGATAAATAAATTTGCTGTTGAAAATAACATGACACTTCTTTCGCTGCATCGCGAGGAACATAACCTGGAGCAGGTGTTCCAGGAGTTGACGGGGAAGGGGCCGGGAAAGTAGTTAATAGTTCCCTTCGGCTTCGCTCAGGGTAAAAATGGTTAATGGTTGTTTGTCAAACAGTTTTTTGCTCAGGAATATATTTTCGAATTTCTAAACACTTCAAGTGTCTAGAATCCTTGAAGTGTTCTAAAGTGTTATATTTATTATTCTTTTATTCTTTTTAACAAATAGTCTACACTCCACTTCCCGGAACCAATAAAAAAGAAGGCCACGAAAATTAAGAGGAATAAAAATGCATGCTCTCCATCACTGGTTATCTGACCGTGATGAGCAATAAATGCGGCAACGGCCATGGTAATTGCCAGAGGGATAGATACAAACCGGGTTAAAAGTCCAAGGGCAAAAAACAATCCTCCGAAAAATTCAGATCCTTTTGCAAGATATGCCATCAGCAATGGAAAAGGCAAACCCATATCCTTACTCATGGATTCCCCCATTCCATTCATGACCTGTGAGTCGAACACCATTTTGCCATGAAGGAGAATCAAAATCCCGGTAAATACCCGGATGATACTCAAAGCATTAATTCCGACAGGATTGACAGATAGAAGTTTTTTAATCATACTAAATAGAAATTTGATATTAAAAACCCGGAACGGCCAATTATGTTTATTATTCCCCGCAATTCCTGCAAATCTCATTCGCTGACCTGTTTTTCAGAACCTGTCGCCTGAAAGCCGTATACTTTTGATTCTTCCAAATCTCGGATAAAGGCTCATCCAGGAGGTTACCGGTTTGATGATCCGCATTTTTATCGTAGCAACAGGGAACAACTTTTCCATCCCAGGTAATTACAAGTGAACTCCATATGCGGTGGCAACGGTTCCTGATTTTATTTACCATTACCCAATTCCCATCTGAAGTTTTCCTGTAACGCGATTTCGATTTCAGCGTTGGAATAATTGCACTTTCTGCATCAAAATTATAAACCTGGGCGGTTTTAAACGAAAGCGTATCAACTCCCGATTGTTTTGCAAACTCACGCATCTGCTGTATCTGATGTTCATTATGCCGCATCACGATGAATTGCAGCTCAATAAATGGAGTAGATGATTTGACAGCTTTTTTTGCCGCGACTAATCTTTCTATTCCGTCGCTCACAGTTTGCAAGTCACCTCTTACACGGTATTTCTCATAGGTTTTCTGATCGGTGCCATCCATGGAAATAACAAGATGATTTAATCCGCTCTTAATAATCTCATCCACATTCCTGTCATTCAAATAATGCCCGTTAGTGGAAGTAGCTACAAAAATCCGGCGTTTCCGGGTCATCTGAACCATTTTTGTAAAACCGGGATTCAGTAGCGGTTCACCCTGGAAGTACAAGGTAAGATACATAAGATCCGGCGAAAGTTTATCCAGTATTGTACCGAACACATCAACATGCATATTCCCATTTGGCCGCGAGAGTGATAGCATTCCGGTTGGGCATTCGGGACAGCGCAGGTTACAGGAAGTAGTAGGCTCAATGGAGGCTGCCCATGGGTTTCCGGCTATGATTGGGATTCGGATTAAGCGGCTAAGAAAATAACTTGTTTCGACGAGCACAAAGTTTAAAACCCGCCGCAGGTTAAGCGATGTAAACAACTGGAAATAGTAGGGAAACATTTTCAAAACGCAAGGGATCAGTCGATTTTTGCAGTCAGCTTTTGAATAATCCTGAATTGCTGAAAGAATTCCTTAGCTATCACCCTTAGTACAGTATAAACAGGAATCGCCAGTAGCATTCCTACTAATCCGGCAAGGCTGCCGCCCATAATTATTACGAAAAAGATTTCGAGCGGATGGGCTTTCACACTTTTAGAATAAATCATCGGTACCAAAATGTTATTATCGATAAAATTAGCCACCAGAAGCACACCGCCAAGTTTAGCCAGAACCGATAACAACTCATTATACATTCCAGCGGCAAGAGTTCCGGTAATGCCAAGAGTAAGAGCGATTAATGCGCCAATCACCGGCCCTATGTATGGAATAATATTCATCATTCCACCGAAAAACCCAATCAGCAGCGCATTTTCAACTCCCAGAATCCATAATCCCAAAGATATAATTGACATTACGCCCAGCACTTCGAGAATAACACCAATAAAATACCGCATCAGCAGGTTTTTGGAATCGGCGATTACTTTAAGGGTTGCCTCATGGTGTTTTTCAGGGACAAGAAGCAATAAGGTATCTTCGAACAGGGTATCGTCTTTCATAAAAAAGAAAGCGATAAAAAGCACTGAAAATAACCCGACAAAAATAGTGCCTGCTGCGTTAAAAATTCCATTTATAACCGTTGTTACACTCCCTATATTTACAACCGATTTCGCTTTGATCACGATAAAATCCTGCAATGTTTGCCCGGTTGGGATTACGCCCAAAACACGCAATTCTTCATCAAGCCATTGCAAAGGTCCTTGAATGTTTTTAGCCAGCAGATTTACATCAATCTTCGAGATAGTTTGTGCTTGCTGAACAATGAGCGGGACAAAAATGGATAACATTCCGAGAAACCCAATCACAATCGTCAGCAGCGCAAGTGCAGTGCTAAGCGAATGCGGAATACTCCACTTTTTTATGTGTATGCTGTCGAAAAACCGCACCAATGGATGCCCTATAAATGAAACCACAGCCGCTATCAGTATCCATACAATCATAAATGAAAACCGCCATATCAGAAAGCCTAATAAAACTATCAGTAAAATGTAACCTATATACGTTAATACCTTCTTCATGAGGACAATGTTTGATTACAAATTTAGAAAAATTTTGCCAGAAATTGATTATGTGCCTATTATCCGCCGTTTAATTAAAAATCCGGGCGCGGGTAAAACCTGCAACCGGATTATACTTTACGTGGGAAATCGTTTTCTTCCGATTTTAAGAACCAAGTCTCAAATTCCAAAAACCAAATTCCAATATGTTTGTAGTAAAAGTCTTGGGTCTTGAAATTTGGGATTTGAGACTTGGATCTTTTAACTCTATATCGATCCAGGGAGTATCTAACCCTTACTCCACCCAATCCGCAATAAACAAATTGGTGTCGCGTGTACCGTGGTTATTACGGTTTGACGACCAGACCAGTTTTTTACCATCGGGCGAAAACATCGGGAAAGCATTAAAATAACTTACTGACGTTACCTGCTCAATCCCTGAGCCATCAAGGTTTACCATAAACAGGTGAAAATCATACCCTTTTGCTGACTGATGGTTACTGGAAAAAATAATCTTTTTGCCGTCGGGTGTAAAAAATGGTGCCCAGTTAGCTTTACCCAGATTTGTTACCTGCTTAAAATCGCTTCCATCCACATTGCAGACACAGATTTCCATATTAGTTGGCATTACAAGTCCCTGTGCCAGGAGTTCTTTGTATTCTTTAATATCTTCGGGTGACTTAGGACGTGAAGCGCGGAAAACAAGTTTCCTGCTATCGGGCGAAAAGAATGCACCTCCATCGTAACCCAGCTCAAAGGTTATTTGTTTTACATTACTACCATCAATATCGCAGGTATAAAGATCAAGATCGCCGTTACGTGTTGAGGTGAATACAATTTTATTGCCATCAGGTGAAACGGTGGCTTCTGCATCATAGCCTGAAAGATCGGTGAGCTGTTTAACGATTTTGCCATTCAGATCAGCAACAAAAATATCGAAATCAGGATAAATGGCCCAGAGGTATTTATGATCGGCACGTGGTTCCGGATTTGGAGGACATTCCTTGCTGCCGAGATGCGTTGAGGCATATAAAATCTGTTTATTGCCTGGCATAAAATAGGAACAGGTGGTGCGGCCAAGACCAGTACTTATCAGAGTCGGACGGTAGGTGCTGTCTTTTACAGCTTGAACTATATCAAGATTAAAAATCTGGTCGCATTTAAGATCCCATTTGGAATTGTTGCATTGAAAGGAAAGGTTTTTGCTGTCGAAACTGAAATAAGCTTCGGCATTGTCACCACCAAAGGTAAGTTGTTTGATATTTTTCAGGTGTTTTTCCTGGGCTGTAACTGCCAGTGAAACAAATAAAAGAAGTACAAAAATTGAGTTTTTCATTGTCTAAGTTGAGGATTTAATACTATTTAGAATACAAAGGATTTTACAGGCGGATTGTTCATTGAATTCGTCATTTTCCCAGAATCAGAGCGTTTATTATTACAAACCAGGAAAGTTTTAACTTTTTGTATTTTGACTGAAGCCTTTATGGAAATAGATTTAATAATCCCCGGATCAGTTGTATTGGCTTATAAATAAACAATCTGCGGGAAAGCCTGTGCAGGGACAACTTCATTGGAATGCAAGGATAAAGTCGCCTGCACAAAACCCTTTATCTTCTGCGTTGAGCGAATCCCGCTCAGAATCCGTCATCTGCCGATACAACGCTGACTTTCGGTTGATATTTTTGTAACGATCAGGTTTTGCAAGGTTTTCAGACGATGATATAAATACCAGGTATATCTTTTTGCCCATAGGGGTTTCACCAATTTCCTTCAGCATTATTCTTGGCGAGGCTTCTTCCAACTGTTTGAAATAAGCAATCAGCTGATCATAATCGAAAAGGTTTCGATCTAAGCCTGGTTCGAATCCGAAAAACTCTGCGGGAGATTTAGCTGTTTGAGCGAAGGAGGCTTTATCTGGAAAGATCAGAACTGTCAGAAAAAGGATAAAACAGTGTAGCGTGCTTTTTATGATGCAAAGATTAATGTAGGGTCTGCTGAAAAACTCAAGCTTCAATTTTTCACATCTTTTCCCTGAGAGTAAACATGCTATAAAAGGATTGGACTCGTTCTGAATGAAGCTCATCTGCTTGGTGTTGCTTTACAGTGATCTCATAGGGTACCACTTTCGTAGAAGGGACCGGCCTTAGAAAAATATGTTAGCGGTTCTTGACG
>JAURYB010000023.1 GCA_030654075.1 Bacteroidales bacterium
CGATTGACGAGGTACGATTGACGAGGTACGATTGACGATTGCTTGACAAATTCGTAAATCGTAAGTTGTAAATCGTAACTTCTTAATTTTCCACGCTCTCTTATCCATAGAAAAAGGTACGATTGACGAGGTACGATTGACGAGGTACGATTGACGATTGCTTGACAAATTCGTAAATCGTAAGTTGTAAATCGTAACTTCTTAATTTTCCACGCTCTCTTATCCATAGAAAAAGGTACGATTGACGAGATACGAGTTACGATTGCCAGGCAAATTCGTAAATTGTAAATCGTAAAGGGTATGACTGATTTGAATTCACTCAGGCTAAACCTCATCCGTGGTGAAAACTGACCGGGAAACCGGGCTTTACAAATAGATATCTTTCCTGTGCCCAAGGGCTAGAATATTCACAATAAGTTCGTTATCAAATACTTCGTAGATAATACGGTAGTTACCAACTCTAACCCGGTAACCGCCTCTGCCTTTCAGCTTTATATAGCCTTGTGGTCTTGGATTTTCTTCTAAATCAGCAATGGCTGCCAGTATAGGTTCAGCAATATTGTCAGAAAGTTTATCTAATTGTTTCTGAGCTTTCTTAGATAAACTGGCGGCATAGTCAGGCATTTTTCTTTTTTCTGTTTTTCAGGTAATCAGAAAATAAAATGCGTTCGCCGGTATCCTCTTTTTTTGCTTCATCGTAAAGGCGTATATCTTCCAGTTCTTCCAACTCTTCCATAATAGCATCAAACTCTTTGGCAGGAAGAATCACCAACGACTTCTTGCCGTTGGCATCCTTAATGTATTGGGGATGAATTGTATCCATATATTTATGCTTAATGCTTACTTTTTTTCATTGAAAGTCTATATTCCTGTATAGCAGGCACGACATCTTAAAAATGTTGAAGCACAGGTATTTGTACCTACTTTCGAAGTACAATACAAAGGTACATCAAAATATAATATGAGTTTATCAGATGGTTGTAAAACTTATGAAACAGGAAGCTGTTTCCAGGTTTTTTATAGTCTCTGTCTCAGAATGTTCCCAAAATAAAGGCAAACAGCAAGGGAATTTAAATAACTAAAAAAGGTACGATTGCCGATTTACGATTTACGAATTGCAGAACAATCGTAACTCGTACCTCGTAAATCGTACCTTGATTTAATTCCTGTATTCTATTCCCAGATCCTGCTTAGTTTCACGGTAAAATGCCTTAGAATAGGCGCTTCCTCTTCAATGGCAAATCCTGTTTTAATCTGAAGGCGACGTTCGTATACATTACCCATGGCAACTGCCACATAATTCATATGATCGTTGGTATAGGTTCGGCGGGGAATGGCAAGCCTGAGTAATTCAAGTTCCGGGTAGCGGTTTTCGCGGGTTACAGGATCGCGGTCGGCCATAATGGCGCCGATTTCAACGCCACGTACACCAGCTTCGATATACAATTCAACAGCAAGTGTCTGAGCCCTGAATTGTTCCTTGGGAATATGCGAAAGCACTTCATTGGCATTAACAAAAATGGCATGTCCGCCATATGGCATCTGCACCGGAACACCAAAATCAGTCATTTTACGGCCAAGCATGGCAACCTGGTTAATCCTGCTTTTCAGGTAGTCGAATTCGGTGCCTTCGTATAAACCCTGCGCAATGGCATTGAGGTCGCGGCCGGCAAGCCCGCCGTAGGTTAAAAAACCTTCGAACATAATATTGAACACGGATGCCTGCCTGAAAAGTTCCGGGTCGCGCAAAGCAATAAATCCGCCAATATTTACAATAGCATCTTTCTTGCTGCTCATGGTCATGCCATCGGCATACGAAAACATTTCGGCTACAATTTCGCGGATGCTGCGATCCTGCTGGCCGGCTTCACGTGTTTTAATGAAATATGCGTTTTCGGCAAAACGCGCCGAGTCGAATATTACGGGAACATTATATTTATCAGCCAGTTGTCTTACTCCTTTTATATTGGCCAGTGAAACCGGCTGTCCGCCAGAGGAATTACAGGTAATGGTAACGATAATCAACGGCACCTGTTCGCGGGGATATTTCTTCAAAACATCTTCCAGTTTCCCGAGATCAAGATTTCCTTTAAAAGGGTGGTCTATTGTGGTATCAAAAGCTTCATCAATCGTGCAATCAATAGCTTCGGCCTTGCGGAATTCAATATGACCTTTGGTGGTATCGAAATGCGAGTTTCCGGGAACCACATTTCCTTCTTTAACCAGAACGCTGAAAAGCACATTTTCGGCGGCGCGTCCCTGGTGCGTTGGGAGGAAATGGTCAAATCCCAGCAAATCTTTTATTGCTGCTTTGAGTTTATAATAGGACGAAGCGCCGGCATAACTTTCGTCACCCAGCATCATTTCGCTCCATTGTTTATCGCTCATGGCACCGGTGCCCGAATCGGTCAGCAGGTCGATAAAAACCTGGTCGCTGCGGAGATTGAATAGATTGTAACCGGCTTCTTTTATCCATTGTTCACGCTCTTCGCGCGTACTGCAGCGGATGGACTCCACCATTTTGATCCTGTATGGTTCTGCAAAAGGTAATTCCATGATAATAAATCTTTAGAAAAAATAAAAAAATACGAAAGTAAACGAGCTAACAAGGTTAACTCACGAACTCATCGCGTCTTTTTATATTCCTAAAAATTATTTTCTTGTATCCTAACATGATGGCAAGATCCTTTTTACCTTAAATGGGAGATGTCAAATATACATTATTTTGTTACAAAACCTAAAAACATGAACTTTGTAGAGAAAATTAATATCCGGGCAATACGGGAAATAATTAATTGGAATCGGGATGTTTGTTGTAGGGAGTCCGAAGTCGGAAGTAGTTGTTGCAGAACAATTCATTTAATTTTATCCAAAAGGAGGAAAGAAACAATCAATAATCAAAATCATGAAATACAGAATGAAGAAGACAAGTAATATTCGGATGCTTCCGGCTTCTGTTTTCCGACTTCCAGCCACATTATACGATTGAAAACACGATTAATTAAACTTAAAAGCGCTTATTATGTTGAAACAGTTATTCTTCAATGCATCATTTTTTCTGTTGCTGATGACTTCTGTTTCCTGTGCATCAGGGCAACAAAATAAAATTCAGGAATTTGAAAATTCAAAAAATTATCCTTCCGTAGCCTGCACCTCGGATACAAATACTACCTATGCCTTGGTTTTACCACCTCAATACGACAAAGGAAAGCCCTCTCCTTTGCTTATTCTTTTCGATCCAGGAGGCAGTGGATTGTTGCCTGTAAATCATTTCAGTTCCGAAGCAGGAAAAAACGGCTTTATCATAGCTGGCTCCAATAACTCAAAAAACGGGATTGACTTTGAGCAGACTACTGCTATATTTCGCAAAATGCTTGCTGATATCTCACAAAGGTTCAATATTGAGAAAAAGGCAATATACGTGAGTGGATTTTCGGGAGGTTCCCGGGTTGCCGGAGCTGTGGCTATTACCGAAGCAGGGATTGCCGGCGTTGTTGGATGTGGCGCAGGTTTACCCGCGATAAACCGGAACCCGGCAGGGCCCTTCAGTTACCTGGCTGTGGTTGGGAATAAGGATTTTAATTACTCGGAAATCAGGCAACTTGACGCCATGCTTGAGTCCGCGCGTTATCAGCATCACCTTTTAGTTTTCGATGGCATTCACCAGTGGCCGCCCAAAGAACTGCTTCCGGATATTTTTACCTGGCTCAGGTTTGATGCCATGCGGCAACAGGCTATACCTGCTGACCGGAATGAAATCGACCAGTTTATTGAGAAAAATGATAAAATCGCGGGTGAACTGTCCACGGATGCACAACTTCCCGTGAAACAGGCTGTTTATATTAAAATGCTGCACTACCTCCAGGGACTAACGGATGTTGCTCCGTTGCAGGCTGAGATCACCAGGCTGTCTTCTGAAAAAGAGATAATTGCATACCAGAAACAGCAACAGAAACGCCTTGACCTGGAACAGGAATTACAGCAAAAATATTCACTGGAATTAAATTTAAAAAATGTGGAATGGTGGAAAGACGAAGCTGTTCAGCTGCAATCCTTAACCCAACAATCCCGAAAACCAGAGGTAAACCAGGTATATCAAAGGGTACTTGCTTTCCTGAGTATGAATTGCTATATGTATTCAAACGATGCTTTTAAACGGGGAAACCTGGTTTCAGCAGCAAAATATATTGAAATATACCAGCTGGTAGATCCTACAAACACTGAACACCGGTACATGGCCGCCAAAGTAGCCGCTTTAAATCACAATGCGGATGCAGTATTCAGCGCGTTGAACCAGGCCTTTGAACTTGGATTTAAAGATATAAACCGGTTAAAATCGGATGCTGATTTTAACCCCTACCAAAAGGATGAAAGGTTTACAAAGATTGTTGCTGGAAAATAATACTGCCTGTACCAATTTCCGGACTTGGAAATAGTGATAAATATTTTCCCGGTACTGTAACAAATATAAAATTGTATCGTCTTACTGGAGTGTTTTGAAATTAAGTGTTTTTTAATCCATTCATTTTAAATAATTAACCGAAATCCTATTTTATGTCATTTAAACTTTTTTTTGCCGGAATTCTTACTCTCAGTTCTATGTATTTACAAGCCAAATCACTTCCAGGCAAAGCTTTTGAATCCTATGTTCGTAAACAGGACAGCTTGATGGTAGAGGCTTATAAACTGCGCGACACCTTAACTTACAACAAACTTCTCGACGATTTCGTGATCCGCTACGAACAATTATCGAAAAAGGACAAGTTGAATTTTAAAAACTATTACATCAATGCTTATTACAATTTGTGCTGCACTTATTCACTGCTTAATGACAAACCAAATGCGCTGCTGAACCTCGAAAAATCCATTACAGCAGGCTATTCCGACTATTCACATTTAAAGGCTGATTCCGACCTGGATAACATAAGAATTGACGCAAAGTTTATCTCACTGACAAATCCTTTGCGGGAAACCAGCGACTATTTATACATCCTGAGTAAAGCTGCGCAATATAATCCAGATGAAAAGCAGGAATTACCGCCTTTCACTTATCAGTCAGCTACAAATCCAAACTTGGTGGCATTGCGCAAAGCGTTTAATTTAGACTCAATTGCCGGAAATGGAAACGATGTATCCAAAATCCTGAACCTGATGTATTGGATTCATAACCTGGTGCCGCATGATGGGAATCATCTTAATCCCGAAATCAAAAATGCGATGAGTATGATCGCTGAATGTAAAAGAGATAATCGTGGACTTAACTGCCGGGGATTGGTAACAGTTCTGAATGAATGCTATTTATCTATGGGCTTTAAATCGCGTTTTGTAACCTGTTTACCAAAGGACAGTTTAGGAATTGATAATGACTGCCATGTTATTAATATGGTGTATTCGGGCCAGCTTAAAAAATGGCTTTGGGTTGATCCCACATTTTCTGATTACGTGATGAATGAAAAAGGCGAATTGCTGAGCATTGAAGAAGTGAGAGACAGAATGGTCAATGACAAACCTTTACTCCTGAATCCGGATGCAAACTGGAACCGTAAAGTATCGCAAACAAAAGAGGATTACCTGTACAGCTATATGGCGAAAAATCTTTACATCCTCGAATGCCCTCTGAACAGCGAGTATAATGCCGAGACGAAGGAGGCTGGAAAAGTGACTGCATATCTGCAACTTATACCTTTGGATTATTTCAAGAAATCCCTTGAAAAATCCGAGAGCATAAACAACCTGGCTAAAACAACCCTGGTGAAATACAAAACAAACAACCCGGCTGTCTTCTTTCAGGTGCCGTAATCGGATATTTCAGGCTCAGCTGACAGAAAACCAGGCTTCAAATCCGCATTCACCCCAATAAATAATCACCTGCTGTGGCATAAAAGCTTCAGCAGGTTTTTTTATGGAATAAACTGAGATAAATATTTAGTCATTGCAATATATGATAGTTGTATTCTGTATTTTTGCACCACTTATTTTTTAAATTCCAGCCCAACTTACAATTCAGATTTTTCAATGGCCAGCCGCATCTACGCCGATCGTAAACTTGTTATAATCAAAACCTTCCTGGCAATCGGTTTTATATATCTCGTCAGGTTATTTTATATACAGGTCATCGACCGGAGCTATACCCTATCGGCTAATAATAATGTGCTCCGTTATGTAACTCAGTTCCCGGCCCGCGGATTGATATACGACCGGAACGGGAAATTGCTTTTGTACAACGAAGCCGTTTATGACCTGATGGTGATTCCCAGGCAGGTAAAGGATCTTGATACGACCGAAATATGCCATCTACTGGATATTACCCGCGAAGGTTTTATTGAGCGGATGAAAAAAGCGAGGGATTATTCACCTATGCTGGCATCGGCCTTTGAAAAGCAAATTTCGAAAGAAACGTATGGATATATCGAAGAAAAACTTTACCGGTTCAGAGGGTTCTTTGTTCAGCCGCGTACCTTGCGGAAATACCCTATGTCCATCGGCGCTCACCTTCTGGGTTATATTGGTGAAGTTACCCCGGCCCAGGTCGAAAAAAATGAATATTACAAACAAGGTGATTATATCGGTATAAGCGGAATTGAACGTGCCTACGAGAAAGAATTACGTGGCATTAAAGGATTGAAAATCCGTATGGTTGATGTTTTTAACCGTGACGTAGGTAGTTTTGAAGATGGCCGCTACGATACGGCATCCGTTATGGGTCATGATCTGTATACCGGCATTGATGCCGATTTGCAGGAATACGGCGAAAAACTCATGACAAATAAGCGTGGAAGTATTGTGGCTATAGACCCTAAAACAGGAGAAATACTTTGTTTCCTGTCAAGCCCCGGGTATGACCCGAACCTGTTGGTAGGAAGAGTTCGTGGTAAAAATTTCGGCGAACTCATGAAAGACCCTATCAAGCCTTTGCTGAACCGTGCTATTATGGGGCAGTATCCTCCGGGATCAACCTTTAAAATGGCAAATGATATGGTTGGGCTGCAGATGGGCGTAATAACAAAAGAAACACGCTTTTCCTGCCAGGGACCCACTTCATCACCAATAAGATGTACGCACAACCATGTTTCACCACTCGATGTGTATATGGCTATTCAACAATCGTGCAATCCTTTTCACTGGCAGGTGTTCCGGTCTATTATGAGTGATCCGAATTACGCAAACTCAAAGGAACGCTATGATGTTTGGCGCAAACACCTGATAAGTATGGGATTTGGCCGTATACTGAATACCGATCTGGCCTTTGAGTTAAAAGGGAATCTTCCTCCTTCGGAAGTTTTTGATAAAATTTACGGCAAGGATCACTGGAACGCTATGACGGTTCGGTCGCTATCAATCGGGCAGGGCGAGGTTCTTACTACTCCTCTTCAACTGGTAAATTATGCTGCCATGGTAGCTAACAGGGGATTCTTTTATCCACCACATGTGGTGAGATCGGTTGGAAACGAAAAAACCAAATACGCCTCAGAAAAAAACGTCTCCTCTATAAATCCGGAATATGTTGATGTGGTACGCGAAGGGATGATGGAGGTTTTTGAGGGTGAGCACGGAACCGCACGGGCGTATCGCCTCGACAGCATTACCATGGCCGGCAAAACAGGGACTGCTGATAACCCGCATGGAAAACCTCACTCAAATTTTATTGCCTTCGCGCCTGTCGAAAATCCTCAGATAGCGATTTGTGTTATCGTTGAAAACGCGGGGTTCGGTTCTACTTTTGCCGCTCCTATCGCTACGCTTATGATTGAAAAATACATTACACGCAAGGTGAAACGCAAGGAACTTGAAGATCGTATGATCCTTATTAACACAATTAACAATTGAAAGAGCAAAAAGGTATATTCAAATTTATCGACCGTCCTCTGGTGCTGTTGTACCTGACATTAGTTCTGATGGGATGGATAAGCATATACGCTGCAGTTTATAACAATGAGCACGCCAGTATTTTTGATTTATCACAATCGTATGGAAAGCAATTGCTTTGGATAGTTACTGCCCTGGCCATAGCATTAATGATAATGCTTACTGACGCGAAATTTTTCAACGCGTTTGCCTACCCTATTTACATTGGAACTATATTGCTGCTGGTTATCGTATTGTTTGCCGGGAAAGAAATAGCCGGTTCCAAATCATGGTTCCAGATCGGGGAATTCAGAATCCAGCCTGCCGAATTTGCTAAGTTTGCCACTAACCTGGCGCTGGCACATTTTCTAAGCGCCCTTGATTTTGACAGCCGGAAACGAAAATCTCAAATCATACCCTTGATTATCCTGGCAATTCCGGCTTTGCTAATTCTGCTACAGAATGATACCGGTTCAGCCATTGTGTATTCGTCGCTAGCGCTGGTTTTATACCGGCAGGGAATGCCCGGCAGCATACTTCTGCTAGGCGTAGCTGTTGCAATTTTAGCCATAATGGCTTTGATGTTTAACCAATATATTGTTATTACAGGTGTAGGGATATTACTAATTGGATTTACTTTTTTTATCAGGCGAAACTGGCAGAACATAGTGAAGGTGATCGGAATTTTTGTGGTGGCTTCATTGTTTGTGCTGAGTGTGGATTATGCGTTTCAGAATGTACTTGAACTGCATCAGAAAACACGTATCAATGTATTGCTTGGCAAACAGATTGACCTGAAAGGCGCAGGGTATAATGTTAACCAATCGAAAATAGCAATTGGTTCCGGTGGTTTCTGGGGCAAAGGTTTCCTGAAAGGAACTCAAACCAAATTCAATTTTGTTCCTGAACAAAGCACCGATTTTATTTTTTGTACCGTGGGTGAAGAATGGGGATTTGTGGGTTCAACTGTAGTTATGTTGTTATTCCTTGCATTGATTGTGCGTATTCTTATGATGGCCGAGCGACAACGCTCGGATTTCAGCCGGATTTACGGGTATGGAGTAGCCTCCATATTGTTTTTCCACTTCTTTGTAAATGTAGGGATGACCATCGGGCTGATGCCTGTTATCGGTATCCCTTTGCCATTCTTCAGTTACGGAGGTTCTTCGCTATGGGCTTTTACAATTTTGCTCTTTATTTTTATTAAAATGGATTCGAACAGGTTGCAGCTGGTGTAGCTGATATCACTTCATCCCGCACTCTCCTCAAAGAAAAGGTTAGTATACAAGCATGGAATAAAAGAATTGCAATAGCTCGTATCTAAGATAGGCATGCGTATTCTCAATCCTAATACTTGCAATACTTTATGGTTGCTTTTCATTTTATTCTTGATATCACTTTCAATAACTTAATAAGTATTTGATCTTTTTACCCCCCTTAAATCTATCTCAAGGGTATAAAGTTCTACTTCACTATTCTTATATTATTGAAGCATAAATATATTATGGGTCAAGGTTCATTAGCAAACTTCAATAAATGAAAAAACCGCCCCATTCCTGAAGCGGTTTTTAACTATCAATTTTTATTGTTTAATAGAATATTAGCCGGTTGTCCTTGATATCCGCCTTTTCCTGGAGGATATTTGAGAGCATTCCGGCGCGGCCCTGGAAATACATGGCCATTTGCTTTTTCTGATTCTCAAAATCAGTAGTTGCGGGTGGTTCTTTCATATTGTCAAGAATAAAAGTATAAACGCCCTGTTCGCCCTGAATTGGTCCAACTACCTGGGCTTTTTTAGCCGAGAAAATCTGCCCGGTTACTTTTGCTTCGTGCCCGTAATTAGGAATATTGGCGCTGGCGAAGGATACATCCGCGGTATCAATCTTAGTATTAGGGAATATCTGTGAAATAGCGTTGAGATCTTTAGCTTTTGCAAACTGGTCGTTTACTTTCTTCAAAAGATATTCAGCTTTCTTTTCACGGATTACCAGTGGTTTTATCTGTTCTTTTAATACGTCTAGAGGAATAATTCCTTTTTCCACTTTATTTTTCAGAACAGCAACAACGTAGGTACCTTCAACATCGAACACATTTGATACAGTGCCTTTTTCGGTTTCCTCGTTAAATGACCAACGTACAACCTCGCGGGCTGCGGTTAATCCAGGTATGGTATTGTCGCTTTCAGAAAGTTTTGGAGCGTTGCGTAAGTTCATCCCTTTATCCTTCACTGCTTTTTCAAATTTCTCCATTGTATTGTTAGTAGCGGAGAAATTGCTGGCGTCATTATAAAAAGTCTCAATAGTTCTGGATCCCGGTTCCATACCAAAATCAATACTGGCAACCTTTATTTTAGTCGAAGGATCTTTTTTGCCAACAACTTTAATAATATGATATCCGAATTGTGTTTCTACTTTTTTAATATCACCAACTGAACCTTTTAAAACAGCTTCGTTAAATTCAGGAACCATCGCTCCGTCAGCAAACCAACCGAGGTCGCCAAGTTTTGTTTTGGCTGATTCATCATCACTGATCGTACCGGCAATGCCTTCGAATGCCGCAGGGGTTTTCTGAACAACGTTCAGGATACTGTCGGCTAACTTTGAGGCAGCTTCGCGGGTGCGGGTGGCGGTTGTAATAGGAGTGCCTGCATACGAAATAAGAATATGGCTGGCTCTGAGTGAATCGGGTTTTGCCTGGCGATCCACAACTTTAAATATCCTATACATCCCGTTATCTTCAACTGGCTGACTAACCTGGCCAACCGGAGCGTTGAAAAGCATGGAATCAATATTTGGAGAGAATGTGCCGCGACGATGCCAGGTGCTGTCGTAACGGTTATCGGAAGTGGAATTCACAAAACCGGCAACATCGGTAGTAACGACAAATTCATCATACGCTTTTTGGATATTCGACTTCAGTAAAGAAATATCTTCTGCCGACATTTTTGGCTCGAACAGAACATAGTCGATATCACGTGCAGGTTTATCCTGTTTGAATTTGTATTTGTTTTCGGCATAATATTTTTCGTAATCGGCATCGGTAATTTTTACCGCGCTGTCCGAAACGGTTTGGTAAGGAATGCCTGTAATACGCACCTGGGCCATTGTATTCGACTCATTGTAGTTACGTTTGGCAAAAGCAGTTGGAACATAAAAAGCCTTAGTAACCAGGCTATTATATTTTGTAGACTGCCTGTCGCTTTTAATGTATTTTTCCATCTGAAGGTAACGCTGTTTATTTTCAGGTGTCACCATTTCAGGATTGTCGAGGTTCTGAAGAAACTGGGTTACTAACTTAGGATCAAACTGTCCTGTCTTCTGATCACGGAAACTCTGTTCAATAACCTGGTGAGGATTTTTCCCGCGGACAAGGTCATCAAGTTCTTCAACCGAAACAGAAACGCCAAGCATATCATATTGCTTGTTCATTACAATTTCGTTAACCACCTGGTTCCAGGTCTGCTGACGAACCTGGTAATTTTCTTCAGCCGTGAGATTTCCTTTATTACTGTTAGCTTTCTGCAATTCGGTGTTTTCTTCAACTCGTTTGTTGAATTCCGTAATTGCAATTTTCTCACCTGCAACAGTTCCTATTGTATTGGTTTGTTTTCCTTGCTTGCGCTGGAAATCGCTGAGCACAAAAAGAAGAAGTGCAACACCAATAATAGCTACAAGTAACCAGTAATGTTTTCGTATTTCGCCAATAATTGCCATCTGTATGTAATTTAATAGATTTCGTAAAAAGAGGTGCAAATTTACAATAATTCCTCAGTTGGAAAAATATTTTTTCATTCTTCTGACGGGATTTGAAAAATGAAAGCAATTATAAATGAAAGCATTAAGGAATTCATTCCGGAAACAGGATATTATGATGGGATTAATGAAAGGGGAATACTCAAAATAGTGGATTTGCGGCTAGTATAGTACTCAAATAATCAGTGTTGGATGTTGGATGTCGGATGTTGGATGTTTTATAAGATAACCCTTATTGTTTAAAAGGTTCTTATCCTGACTTTCAATTTGCATTTTCTAAAAAAGCATATCAGAAACATTTATAAAGCCCCAAAATAAAAGGAACATCCGACATCAAACATCCGACATCTAACATTTTATCAGTTATCCTTCAATTTTCATCATCACTTTATCAATCCTGCTTCCTGAGGCTTCCAGAATTGTAAATATAAACCTGTCGATCTGAATCTGTTCGCGGATTTCGGGTATACTCTGGTGATGGTTCAGAATCAGACCCGCCAGTGTTTCGTATTCATCACTCTGGGGCAGGTTTAAGAAATACTCCTGGTTTAAATAATCGATTTCGAGGCGGCCCGCCAGGATAAATTCGGTTTCACTTACTTTTTTAACCAGCAGTTCTTCCACATCAAATTCATCTTCGATTTCTCCGAATATTTCTTCTATCAGATCCTCAACCGTTACCATTCCCGCTGTTCCGCCGAATTCATCAACAACTACGGCTACACTTTTACGCTGGCTTATCATCATATCCAGAACCTTACTGGCCGCAATGGTTTCGGGAACTATTATAACCGGGCGCACAACGGTATTAAGGTCAGCTGGCTTACCGAAGAGATCGTATAAATGTACATACCCGGTAAGATTATCAATACTTTGTTTGTAAACAGGTATTTTCGAATGCTGCGTTTCCATAAAAAGTCCATGGAGTTCTTCAATTTTAATGCTGTCGTCAACAGCTATAATTTCGTTACGTGGCACCATGCATTCGCGTACTTTGGTGGAATGAAAGTCGCGCACATTCTGTATCATTTGCATTTCGGTGGCTTCATCAACCTGGGCCGCGGCAGGGTTGTAAAAGTCGCGGATATAGTCATCGAAATCTATTGCAGTGAACTGATACCTCACACTTCCTGTTTTCATTCCGAAAATATACCTGAGAATTAACTCGGATAAGCCCAGGAAAAAATACATGAACGGGTAAAGCATAAGATAGATCAGGTAAACCGGTAAAGCAAATAAGCTAAGTAAGCCGTTGGGGTTGAGCCTGAACAGTATTTTAGGTAAAAATTCGGCAGTGATTAAAATCAGCGTTGTCGAAAGCACGGTTTGGAAAACAAGGATGATACTTTCGGACGCCAGTGCAGGAGGCAATGTATTTTTCAGAACCGGGCCCAGTATAGCCGCCGCGGCAATACCATAAATTACCAGCGAAATATTATTGCCGATAAGCATGGCGCCAATAAACCGTGAAGGATGATGAATAAAACCCGAGATCAGCCTGGCTGACAATAAACCTTTGCCTTTTTCGAGTTCAATACGGAGTTTGTTAGAACTTACAAATGCAATTTCCATTCCCGAGAAAAAGGCGGAAGACGCAAGAGTAATAGCTATAATCACATAGTTGTTCATCGTATTTCAGCAATAAAAAAGCTCTCCGATATTGATTTCATTAAATTTTGAGTGGAATTAAATATCTTTTAATTCTGAAACCATTTAATATCCTGAATTCAAAGATAAGATTCTTTGCGGACTATTTATTTTCTTCAACAAAAATAGTGCTGGTAACATTACGTATTACCCAGTTATCGAATAATTCATCCGATTCCATTCCGGTTCCGATTATTATCCGGTCAGGTGTAGTTATTTTTACGAAATCCTTGGTATAAACCTTTTTTGCGACCTGATCATAAACCAGGCTTTCCGTATTGAGTTGCTCGTGTTTCTGGAAATTGCGGACTACCACGTTGCCACGCGCTTCCATGGTACGCTTGTTATCCCAGCTGATTCCGTAATTGGCTGTAATTTCGCTTTTCGGTTGCATTATAGAGTCGTAAAACACAATTCTGAGCCCGTTAGGGAATTCGGTATAAGCCTCAAGCTTCTGAAAACTGACCATCCTGGGTGCCGTGAGTTCATAATTCAGTTTTCCCATTTCCGTTTGCTTTACATTTATATTTGTAATAGCTATATCAGGAATAGAATCTTTTGACGAAAGCTTGATCACTGTCGACATATCATTCTCACATGAAAAAAGAATTGATGCCAGAAGAAGGACAACAAGGCCGGAAATAATTTTAAATCTAGAAACTGCAGATAACATCCTGCTCATAATAATTTTATGTTTGTTTTAATGGGAAGCCCGAACTACAGTTGTTTCACCAATCCAGCAACCGACATTGTAGCTGCTACCTTCTTTTATTTCATTGAAGAACAATCGTTCGCGGGTTGGAAAGTACGATGAATATGTGGCAATTGCTTTGTTTGCTTCGTCAGCAATTGAAGGATCTACATTACGCGCTTTGATGAATTTATCAACTGCGGCCCAATAGGCAGCCCGCGACGCGATTTCGTCGGAACCTCCGCATGATGAGGCGCTGGCGGCATACAAGTTCCCGATAAGCAAATAGCACCTGCCATCAGCAGGATTGATAGCCAGGGATTTCAAGGCATACGAGCGGGCTTCGTTGAAGCTTTTCTGATCGTAGTTTATTTTTGCCAGGTAGTAACAGGTTTTTGCTTTCAGTATATCATCCAGGGTAGGAATTGCTTCTACAAAGTAACTTTCTGCTTTCAAGGCGTCTCCTTTTATCATGCTCAATTTACCCATCAGGTAGGCTGATTGCCCGGTAGGCTTGGCCTTATGCAAATTAGCGGTAGCCTGGAAAAACAGATCCCGGTCGGTACAATCTTTGCGATCAAACAATCGGGTAATTTTTTTGAGCAGTATGGTGTCGCCAGGCGACTGTTTGAATTTCCGGGTATAGATTTTTTCGATCTCGTCGCAGGTAGCGTAAGGCTCAAATTGTGAGTCGAGTAACATTTTTACTGCCAGCCACCTGCTTACCTGGGCAGTATCATTTTTAATAATCTCCAGTTTCTTGTCAACAAGATTGCTAAGCCTGTCATATACTTCAGCTATTGAATCTGCCGGGAATCGCCCGTTGACGACCTGGTTATTTACATTAACGAAATAGCGTGAAACAATAAGCGCATCGCTGTTAATGCCCTCGATTTCAACCGATTTCCTCAAACACTGATAAATCCTGGCTGTATCTGTCGGCCTGTAATTCTCCAGTTCAATAGCCTGCCGGCCTAAAACCATACCGGTTCTGCTGGTAGGTGAATCGCCGAAATACCTGATGCGGTTTTCGAATACCATCATCAGTGTATCAACATATGCTTGGCGGGTCTTGATATCTTTGGCTTCGTCAACTTTTGCCGAAATCATCTTAGCCCCATCGATATAAACATTCTGGCTTACCAATGGACAATTGTTGAATACCCATCTCCAATGCGGCAATGCGTCCTCAATATTTTTCTGCTTGTAGAATTCGCGATAAAGAGAAGTGTGAGTGATGCATGTAATACTATCCTCCCCGTATTTCATAAATGTTTTCTGTGCCTTAAGCTGACTGGCTGAAAAAGCCACTAATGCTATTAAGACAAGCAAAGTCTTACTTTTCCCCATTTATAATGAAATATTGAGCCTGTAAAGAACTCTAGTTAAACTTTCGTTTCAGGAACCAGCGTTCCTGTAATGAAGTTCCAATGGTCAGCCTCATATAGTTTTCCTGAATAAGATCACTTTCAGTAGTCCCTTGTCTACCAAGTTCAACTGCAATATTGATTGTTGACCTTGACTTCTTCATCGGTAACCCTACTCCAAAACTTATACCAAAATCATTTATCCGTGTTTGCTTGATTTCGAGATAACTCTGTTCATACCTGAACCCGGCACGATAGTTAATACGTTGGTAGTATTTCCCCATATCAACTGAAGATGGACGCAACTGACCGCCCAATGAAACACGGAGATTATCCTTTAAACCGGGATTGTCGCCCAGGTACCGGAACTCACTCCATTTCTGATAATTAACATCTGCAGTGGCAAACCACCGGTTATTACTACCGATCATAAATCCGGCGCCCAGCGCAGTAGGCAATACCACAACTCCGTTGGTGCCGGTCTCAATACTGGCAGTATCTTTAACAACTTCCAGCTCATTTGTGTAATCCCATATATAGGAATAGGCAATCTTTTCGGAATTTCCGTCAACCGATTGTTTTGGATTATAAGTCAATCCAAACTGCATAAATCTGCCTTCCTTCATATCAATATGGTACATCAGCCCGAAGTCGAAATTTACTTTACTAAGCCTGACTGTACTTTTAATCATAGTATTAATATAGTACGCTGAATCGGGGAAAGTTGTGGCTCGTTCTTTAACGATGTTACCAAAGAGGTATGACATGTTAACACCTACAGATAAATTCTTAACAGGTGAAAAAGCGCTGCCAAAATAAGCTTTATTAATGCCTCCGTATCCTTTATAAACACTTACCATATTACCGATATTGGGTAATACCTCGCTGCTTTCAATATCATAACCCACGTTTGAGTATGGCATCGCTCCAAGGCTGACCCGCCACCATTTTGTTACCGGAAAACCAAAATAAAGGTTAGACAATGATCCGAACCTGGTTTTTTGAGATGCGTCAATAGTTCTCAGCGTTCCTGTACGCAGACTCAAAGCTGCGTCGAAGACAAAACTGTTGGTATCGAACGCCATGTATGAAGCAGGGTTCGCAGGGTTAATAAAATACGGACTGCTGAAAGCCGTCGAAGCCCCTCCCAGCGCCATATTGTTCTGGCTGCTGACACCGTACAAATTACCAATCCCAAAAATTGAATACGGGGAAGAAATACTAACCTGCGCTGTAGCGACAATAGCAGAAGAAAAAAAGGCCACAGCCAGGATAAGATTACGAATAACGTTAATGTGTTTCAATGTTGAAATCGAGTATTAGGTTTAAACCCTCAAGTACCAGGTTGGGGGCTGCAAAGGTCTTAATTTTTAATCTTTTATCAAAATAATTATGATCACCGCCGGTAATGATGATTTTAATGCCCGGATATAAGTTCCGGTATTGCTGTATGATTCCTTCCATTTCTGCTACCGCACCATTCAACACCCCTGAATATATGCTTGTGTATGTATCATTGCCGGTCAGTTGCACCTCTTCATAATAATTGAGTAAGGGTAAGCGGTCGGTATATGTATTTAAAGCTTTGTAACGCATTGCTATTCCCGGTGATATTGCCCCCCCCATATACTCACCCGAAGCCGTAATAAAATCGTAGGTAATGGCTGTTCCGGCATCAATAACAAGGATATCATTCGCAGGCAATATTTTTTGCGCCCCTACAACCCCTGCCAACCTGTCCTTGCCTAAAGTTTCGGGTGTTCCATATTTATTTATGACCGGAATTGATGTTGTATGACTGAACAAAACTGTAAAATAGTGGTCATTTAAATATGCGTCAATACCAGATGGATACGCCTTTACAGATGAAAGTATCGCATTCTTAATGGACAAATTTAACTCACAGAACTTAATGATTTGTTTTTCATCAACACCCTCAAAACTTGAAAATGCAACCATCTCCCTGCCCTGAAACAAAGCGAGTTTGGTAAATGTATTTCCGGTATCGATAATCAGATTCATTGTTCCTTAATTTTGAAAACGTCAAATCTTTAAAAGACAAAATTAGAAAAAGCATTCACTCCTTTTCACATGCATAGAGTTTATACCTTTGCAATTGTGAATTTTTAACAGGAAATAAGTATTCCGAAGTGGTCATTAATGCAGTTAATCTGTTAATATTGAAGCCTGAATCGAAACTATAACTCTCAAAACATAATGAAGCAAAAAATTACCCTCACCTTAATCCTCGGGCTCCTGAGCCTAAGCTTATCAGCACAACAAGCCGTAAAAATATATAATCCGGACGCGGATGCAAAAAAAGAAATAGCTTCTGCTGTTACCAAAGCTTCCGCTGAAGGCAAGCATGTGTTTCTTCAGATTGGTGGCAACTGGTGCCCTTGGTGTGTGCGATTTCACAAAATGGTAACCGAAGACCTGAAACTGGATAGCCTGATGAAGGCAAATTATGAAGTTGTAAAAGTGAATTACAGCAAGGAAAACACTAATCATGAATTTCTGGCAACACTGGGTTATCCTCAACGTTTTGGCTTCCCTGTTTTCGTAATTCTTGATGGAACAGGCAAAGTGCTTCATACCCAGGACAGCGGATATCTTGAGGAGGATAAAGGCTACAGCCAGGAAAAAGTTGAACGTCTTTTAATTAACTGGTCAGCTCTTACTATGAAAGAAGCTGCGGCTAAGTATGGGAAGTGAGGAAGTAGTGATGTCAGGATTAAAAAGTCCCAAGTCCCAAATTCCAAATCTCAAGTCCCAAAATGTCTACCTTTTTTTTGCATATATCCCTTTTCTCTGAGTCCCTTTGTCTCTCCGTCTCTTTGTCCCTCTGTCTCCTTTTCGCCCCACGACCCTCGCCCAATCACCTCTCTCCCACTCCACCCAACTCATACACTTTCTTCATACTTTTGCCGTTTAATTCGGAAACTAAATTTATTAAGCTAAAATTCATAAAATCACCAGATGGAAAATAATCGCCGCTCTTATGTTTTTTTACCCATAGCTTTTGCCCTTGTGCTTATTGTCGGAATTCTGACAGGATTTTACATGATGCGAAGTTCATTTGTTCAGAATCACTTGCTGCTATCTGGCATGAAAGGACAGAACACCCTCAGTGAACTGATCAGGTTTATTGACAAAAATTATGTGGATAGCGTTGACGCCAAAAAGCTCAATGATGAAGCAATAACGGGCATGTTACTTAGCCTGGATCCACACTCAGTATATATTCCGGCCTCAGACTTTGCCGAAGCCAACGACCCCTTAATGGGCAATTTCGAAGGCATTGGAATACAATTCAGGATTGAGCGTGATACGGTGATGGTGATCAATACAATTCCCGGCGGACCGTCAGAAAAAGTCGGTTTACTGGCTGGCGACCGGATTGTAAAAGTTGATGGTAAAAATATTGCCAGTATTAAGCTTGAGAACGACAAGGTAATAAAATTACTTAAAGGGCCGAAAGATACCAGGGTAACTGTCAGTATTTTCCGTAGAGGGTTGAAAAAACTCAATGATTTTGCTATTACCCGGGGTGTTATTCCAACCTGGAGCATTGATATTTCATATCCGGTAAATTCGGAAGTCGGGTATATTAAACTCAGCAAATTCAGTGCCACCACAGGCGATGAACTACATGAAGCGCTTAACGACTTAAAAACGAAAGGCGTCCGCAAACTTATTCTCGACCTTCGCGGTAATTCTGGCGGATATCTGCAGGAAGCCATTGCGGTAGCCGATGAATTTCTTCCTGATAATAAATTGATCGTTTATACCCAGGGTTTACACCGACCAAAACAGATTGCCAAATCTACATCCGATGGATTGTGGGAAGATTTGCCTGTTGTTGTACTTATTGATGAAGGATCAGCTTCGGCAAGCGAAATTGTGGCTGGCGCCTTACAGGACAACGATCGTGGAACCATAATCGGGAGACGATCGTTTGGTAAAGGACTGGTACAGGAGCAAATCGGGCTTAGCGACGGATCGGCGCTCAGGCTTACCGTTGCGCGGTATTACACCCCAACCGGACGAAGCATCCAGAAACCATATACCAAAGGTGCCGAGGAGTATTATATGGAATATTACCACCGCATGACTGATGGTGAACTCGACAACGCTGACAGTATAAAACTAAATGATTCCCTGAAATTTAAAACTCCCGGAGGAAAAACGGTTTATGGCGGCGGTGGAATTATGCCTGATATATTTGTTCCGGTTGAGCGTACTATAGCACTGAAATTCTATAACGAATCGGTAAATAAAGGAATTCTATACCAGTTTGCTTTTGACTACACGGATGGAAACCGGGCTAAATTCAGTTCATTTAAAAGCGCCCCGCAGTTTGATAAAATGTTTAACGTAAGCGGCAGCATGTTTAGTGAATATGTAGCTTATGCCGAAAAAAACGGGATTAAATATTCCCCTTCCGAAACAGCCGCCTCACAGCCCAAGATTAATGAGCTGATGAAAAGCTTTATCGCGCGTAATCTTTATGATTCAAAAGGATTTTACCCGATTTACTTAAGGACAGATAAAACGTTTCAAAAAGCAATAGAGATATTTGCAAAGAAAAAGCTAGCATTTACTGAAAAGTAAAATAATGCGATAAATTTTTCAGAAGTTACCTGGGAACCCGTATTAATGCGGGTTATTAGTTTTTACAACTGCCTGGTTAAAAGGCACGATTACCATCTTATTCCTTGCAGTTATATCCTGTTCATACATGGAATGAAGCGGTTTGGAATACCTGGAATAAGCCTGCAAATCAGATTCAATTATAATCCATTTCAACCAAAACAGGTCCGGCTTAAAATTATTTCGTTACTTTTAACGCGTTTATTTAGCTGTACAACTTCTAACAAAATAAGTCAAACCTCTAAATCACTCCTGTTTTTCCTCCAGAAGCTAAAATTCTATGCCTAAACCAACAACTTTCAAAGTCTATCGCTTTCGCTGGACAATCCTCAGTATTTATATGTTTTTAGTCGCGGTGAACCAGATGCTCTGGATCACTTTTGCCCCTATAACCAGTGACGCGACGAAGTATTACGGCGTTTCTGATATCTGGATAGGAATCCTGTCCATGTGTTTTATGATTGTTTTTGTGGTGGTTTCCATACCTGCATCCTGGATTATTGATAAATACGGAATCCGGGTAGGTGTTGGAATAGGAGCGGCTTTTACCGGTGTTTTCGGTTTACTTCGTGGTTTTGTTACTACCGATTTTGATCTTCTGCTGATGGCTCAAATTGGTATTGCAATCGGACAACCTTTTATACTGAATGCCATCACAAAATTTGCCGCCCGCTGGTTCCCGATTGAAGAACGAGCTACGGCCGCGGGACTTGGATCGCTTGCCATGTATGTGGGCATTCTGGCCGGAATGATTCTGACACCCTACCTGATTATTGGTTCAGGAATTAGTGGCATGCTTTATATTTACGGTATTATTGCTATGGTTGCCGCAGTGGTTTTTGTTATTTTTGCCAAAGAAGGTCCGCCAACGGCCCCTTGTCGTCCTGACCAGGAAGAGCGGTCACTGGTTTATGACGGCATTAAAAACATTTTTAAGGTTAAAGATTTTAACTGGTTGATGTTTATCTTTTTCATTGGATTAGGCGTTTTCAACAGCGTTACCACCTGGATCGAGAATATATTAAATCCGCGTGGTTTTACCAATACACAGGCCGGAATTACAGGTGGGCTGATGATTGCGGGCGGTATACTAGGCGCATTGGTCATCCCGATACTTTCCGACCATTACCGTAAAAGAACTCCATTTATTATTTTAGCATTGGCAGGTGCTACGATCAGCCTGGTGGGAATTACTTTTGCAACCTCATATTGGCTTTTGCTGGTTTCGGGAGCAGGACTTGGATTTTTCCTGCTTAGTTCAGGACCGATAGGATTTCAATACGGAGCCGAAATTACCTATCCGACTTCGGAAGGCACGTCAAACGGAATGTTATTGCTGATGGGACAAATCTCTGGCATTGCTTTTATTTTTGCGATGGATATATTCAAATCTCCTCAAACCGGCTCGATGACATTCCCATTGATGGTGCTGATCGGGCTCATGGCAGTCGGTTTACTGGTGTCGACACAGCTAAAAGAATCATCCATGATGAACAAGGAAAATGTTCATAAAGCGGCCTGATAAACTTTCACTTTTAAAAGATAACGCACTCCCTTCGTAAACATAAAGAATGAGCAATACTCAAAAATTAAAAACAGTTAGATCAGCTACCGGAACTGTTTTCTTTCTTCTCATTTTCATGTTTCTGTTTTTGCAGCTTTCGGCTCAGAATGAAATCCCGGATTCCCTGGTAAAGGAACGCATTGCGTATATTCAAAAAATGCTCAATAAAGGAAAACCAGCAGCAAACCTGTGGTGGAATGGCTGGCTTTACGGCTATAGTGCTGCTACTGTGGTTCAAGGCTCTGTTGTATTTACAAGCGATAAGCTGAAGACCAGGCAGGATATGGCCCTGGGTGCGGCTACTACTTTGGTCGGCGCAGTCGGACAATTAATAATGCCCATGACTCCGGCTTCAGCGCCGGGCAAACTTGCTCTGATACCCGGTGAGACTCCTGAAGAGCGAATCATTAAACTGAATAAAGCGGAACAACTTTTCGGGGAAAGCGCACTAAGAGAAAAAGACGGCCGCTCATGGCAAATGCACGCAGCATCCAGCGCGGTAAATCTGGGTAGCGGGCTGATAACATGGTTGGGATTCGACCGGACGATTCAATCCGGACTTATTAATTTCGCTATAAATGAAGTGATTACCGAAGTTCAAATCTGGACTCAACCCACAAGGGCCAGTAAAGACTATAAAAAATATTGTGAAAAATATAAAAACGCTCAGCCTTCGGGCTTTTTTAAACCAAAGCCACAATTGTTTGTCAGCGCATTCCCGGGAGGATTAGCATTGAAACTTGTATTTTGAATTATACCTGGAAACCTGTTGAATCCGTGCAACATTTTCTTTCCAGTTTTGTTGTAGAATAATTATAATCAACAATTTACACTATGACAGCTGAAGCCGGAACCAAAGAAAATCCGTGGAAACTCAAAACTCCGCCAGGAACCTCCGAATACCAGATGTACAAATCTGAAAAAGATGGCAAAGTAATATTGGTTTGTACTGTGGGTACGACGATTTTACATTATGATTATAAATGCCTGGCCGACCTACATGACATGCTGCAAAAACACGGTGACTGGATGGAACTTGGCAGCGCCGATGAGCAGAAACCCGCCAAAGAAGGAACCGTCGAAGCCTGGGGTCGCTCACCCGAAAACACTCTTGGTGGCTGGTATGGTTTAAAAAAAGGATTCCGGGGACGATTTGGCATGTATGTACCTCCATTAATGGAAGTTCTCGGACTTGCCGAAGTGGAACATAATCCCAAAAATAACAGGATGAAAGCCATTTAGGATAAAACGGGATAATTTTCTTCAAAAAATATAAGTCCCAAATTCCAAATTCCAAGCTACAAATCCCAAATAGATTTGTAGAGTATGTCCAGGTTCTTGTTATTTGGATCTTGTTTTGAGGATTTGGGTCTTGGAATTTGGGTCTTGGAATTTGGGTCTTTTTGAGTGTGTATTTTTATCACACTCTCTGTGTAATTCTTCAGGCCCTCTTTTTATGTACCTTCGCCGATAAATTAGTACAGCCTGATGTTGTTCCTTCTTAGTGAACAAAATTAAATCAGCAGGCTGGAAATCAGAAACAATAGCCCCTTTATGCCACTCAGCGAAAAAACAAATGAGTTAATGCTTTCCATGCAAAGCAGCCTGACAGATAATACGTTTGTAAAACTCTCATTAGGCAATTACAAAGGCAAGGAAGAAAATCTTAAAAATATTTATGTTAAACGAATCGCGATAAAAGGCGAGGAAAAACTAAGTTTTACCTACCGGTACAAAACCCGCGATATCGTTAAAAACTATCCGTTTGAAGACGGCATTCAAAAAATCCACGATTTTCTGAAGCAGGAATTTTACGTGGCAACAGTATTTACCACGGCTTTTGACCTCAGTTTTGAAAACCTCCACAACAAAAAATTCATCCTCCGTAAAAATGCACCAACCATTTTAACTGTCCCTTCAGCAGATCACGACCGCAGTAAAAACCGCCTGATCAGCGCAAACGAAAAACCATATCTAACCGAACTCAAAATTACGGATGAAACCGGGAAAGTACTTCCTAATTCCCAGGATAAATACAAACAAATCAATCACTATATTGAAATCCTGAGTACACTGATCAAAGAAATTCCTGCAAAGGAAACGTTGAAAGTAGTTGATATGGGCTCAGGAAAAGGATATCTTACTTTTGCTTTGTACGATTACCTGACAAATGTTTTGAAAGTAAATTCAGAAGTTATCGGCGTTGAATTCCGCCCGGAGCTGGTGGATTTATGCACTAAAATCGCCAAAACCAGTGGTTTCAGTAAGCTCAGTTTCGAACCGGGAACTATAGAGAATTATGATAATTCAGGTGCCAATATCCTGATTGCTTTGCATGCCTGCGATACGGCCACCGACGACGCTATATTTAAAGGAATCACCGCAAATGCCGATCTGATAGTTGTTGCTCCCTGCTGCCATAAACAGATCAGGAGACAGATGGAAGCCGGTAAGGCCGCCAATGAACTTGATTTCCTTACCAAATATGGTATTTTCCTGGAACGCCAGGCCGAAATGGTTACCGATGGAATCCGTGCGTTGATCCTGGAATATTTCGGATATAAAACCAAGGTTTTCCAGTTTATATCCGATGCGCACACCCCTAAAAATGTGATGATTGTTGGAATCAAAAGCCAGGGCATTCATCTTAAAGATGAACAGATATTACAAAAGATTAAAGATTCCAAGACTTATTTTGGAATCGAATACCATCACCTGGAAAAAATGTTGGGGATTTTGTAAACGCACATTAAATCATAGTTCTGTTCAAATCGGTTTGCGGTGAAAGTGCTGGGTTTTATCATTCATTCAAATATCCTGATTGCGTTAGCCGCGCTTGCGCTTACACTTGCCACGCAGGTCCAGCTTGGCCTTGAACCCCGGGCTCACGCATACCTGGCGGTTATTTTCCTGGCGACCTTATTTGATTATAATTTGCACCGGTACCTGACTTTATACAATAAGCCCAAAGCAGCCAAAAATGAAAAACTCAAATGGGCCTCGGACCATCGTACTTTATTCCTGGCTCTTTTCATTTCCTCATTTATTGGCTTGGTGATCGCATTGTTTTTTGTGAAGACCAGAATCCTTTTCCTGCTTTTGCCACTTGCCCTGCTTTCGTTTCTTTATTCGTATCCGGGCAAACAAAAACATCGCTTTCGCTTATTGAGAATCACAGGAATGAAAACAATTCTGATTGCCTTAGTATGGTCCAGCGCAACTGTTTTAATACCCATCTTTTCCGAGAAACAATCGTTTGATTTTACACAAATAGTTTTACTTTTTGCTGAGTGTTTTACCTTTATTTTTGCTATAGCCATTCCGTTTGATATCCGCGATGTGGAAACGGACAGGATTTCGTCGCTAAAAACTATTCCGATTCATTTTGGAGAAATCAATGCTCTTAAAATCTCAAATATAGTTTTGTTGCTTTCTTTATCTTTTGCCGCATTTCATTACTTAAATTCGAACCTGGCTTTTATACTTCCGGGCTACCTGCTTTCAATCATTATCACTTTTATTTTTATCAATAACAAATCTCTTAAAAACACAACTTTTTACCACCATGGAATTCTGGATGGATGCATCTTGTTGCATGGGATGATGATCTTTATGAGCGATTATTTCAAGTTCTGAAATCAAAAATTTAATTTTAAATATCTTTATATGATATACTTTTATGATATACTTTTGTGATATACTTTTGTGTTCTTTAATTGCAATCAAATGAAACGAGCCATGACAATAAATTCTCACACAGAGGGATAATTATGGCTGGCGAGTTACGTATGACCCCAAAAAATAAAATATAAATAAATGAAAACAGTATCATTAAAAATCGACGATTCAATCTTCGAGGAAACGGAAAAGCTTCTTTTACGAATAAAAAAACCCAGGAACAGGTATATTAACGATGCTCTTGAGTATTACAACCGGTTTCAGAAACGACTTATTCTGGAAAAAAAACTTAAAATTGAGTCTGAGCTGGTCAGAGCTGAATCCTTAAAGGTACTTAATGATTTCGAAGGTATTGATTATGCAGATTAAACAATTCGACATCTGGATAGCAGATTTGAATCCTCAAACAGGAACTGAACCAGGTAAAACAAGACCCGTCCTGGTAATTCAAACGAACTTACTGAACAAAACATCTCACCCATCCACTCTGGTGTGCCCTATTACTACAAATGTTGAAAACGAAACAGAAATTTTAAGGGTTCATCTCAAAAAAGGAATGGCAAACCTGTATGAGGATTGCGATATACTTATAGATCAGATCCGGGCGATTGACAACAAACGGTTGGTTAAAAGAGTCGGCAATCTTCCTGTTGAACTAATTCAACAGGTTAAAGAAAACATTCTTATTATCCTTGACTTGGAATAGTTTTAAACCCAATACATTAACATGGAGTGCAATCCGAAGGTAAAAGAATTTGAAAATCAGTATTCAAAAAATAGTTATTAGCGTTTTTATGGACAAAGCCAAAATGCCAGATGACGTTATGCTCAGTGAAGCCTTAGGTGATTTGCATCCGGTTTGGATCGAAATCAGGGATTATGTTTTTCAAAAGTACCCTGATGCGGTTGAAGAATGGAATACCCCGGAAAAGAACTATGGCTGGAGCTTCCGGGTGAAGGATAAAAAGCGGATCACTTTTAAAAGTTGGGGAGTAGGTTTCGAAAAATGTTAATTCTGAGAGTATAAAGTCTCGTAGAGACGAAAGTATGGTAGCAAAAAAATACAAATTAAGGTTA
This sequence comes from Bacteroidales bacterium, assembly GCA_030654075.1. Classification (GTDB taxonomy): domain Bacteria; phylum Bacteroidota; class Bacteroidia; order Bacteroidales; family UBA4417; genus UBA4417. Next base: position 26,275 of record JAURYB010000023.1, read on the forward strand.
AGCCTCGTAGAGGCGACATTATTATACACTATT
>JAURYB010000034.1 GCA_030654075.1 Bacteroidales bacterium
CCACTTTCGTAGAAGGGACCGGCCTTAGAAAAATATGTTAGCGGTTCTTGACGGAGGTATGTGCGAATGGCATGTGCGTAGCAATACACAGCAACGACAAATGCTTTGATATGCACTAAACTTTCATGCCTTGTATTGCGAGCTAATACCTCCGGATTAGAAACGCAACATATTTTTCGAAAGCCTTGAATTTTTGTTACTTTTTGTTCAAGCAAAAAGTAAGAGAAAAATGAAAAAAATCAAAAATCCTCAAAAAAATCAAAAACTGGATTCAAGATTAAGTGCAAGGTTTTTGGCACCTTAGTTCAGTTTTCCTTGCATTTATTATTCCAAATATTGCTACAACGATATAATATACAATGGTTTAGTTGTTTTTCAGCAGACCCTAATTAATGTCTGATATGTTTTTTTTGAATAGAAAATATAGAGAGTAAAGGATTTAAAATTCTACAAACCTCATATCAAAGTATCATTAGCCCTTTCTGCAGGATTTGCAGCTCAGCGGGATTTGAAGCTCAGCGGAATTTGTAATTCCGCTGAAAGGAGTCCAGGATTTTTAATCCTGATTTTAATAATTTAAAAAAAAGCTGGTAAATTTTATCTTTTATGCAAACAACATGATCAGCAATTGCGCTATCACAATCCGCAGAAACATTACCAGCGGATACACTGTTGCGTAAGCAACTGCAGGCGCTTCGCACTGGGCGATGGAATTTGCGAAAGCAAGAGCCGGCGTGTCGGTCATGCTTCCTGCGAGTAACCCGCACACTTCGAAGAAACTCTGTTTTAAAACCAAGGCTGAAAAAATTCCGGTTATAAATATGGGTACAAAAGTAATGAGCATTCCATAACCTATCCATGTAAATCCATCACCACTCATCAGCGTTGGGATGAAGTTTTCTCCTGCTTTAAGCCCTATACTTGCCAGGAAAAGTACAATTCCCACCTCGCGCAGCATTAAGTTGGCGCTTGGAGTTGTGTATGATACCAGCGATAATTTATACCCGTATTTACTCAGTAAAATAGCTATAATCAGTGGTCCTCCCGCAAGCCCAAGCTTAAAGGTGGTATGCATGCCAGGTATCGTGAGTGGAAGGCTACCAAGCAGGGCACCGATAAGAATCCCTATAAATATGGGGAACAGGTTGGGCTCATTCAGGCGCTTGAGTGAATTACCCAGCAGCTGAGCAACATTTTCAATGGCATTCTCCTCACCGACAATCGTAATCTTATCGCCCAGTTGAAGTTTTAGCGCCGGTGTTGCCAGTAATTCAATGCCAGCCCTGTAAACACGGGTAATATTTACGCCAAAGCGCAGGCGAAGTTTTAATGCCGCAAGGGATTTACCCGAAGCCGATACATGCGTAACCAATATTTGTTTCGACATCAGCGTGCCAGGTTGTTTTGCCAGGTCAATCTCACTTTTTTTGCCAAATTGCCGGATCAGATCGTCAACATCTCCTTTCTGAGCTACAAAATGCACTATATCACCCAGGTGAAGCTCTGATCCGGAAGTTACACCGCTCACTTCACCACTATGATAGATTCGCGAAACAACAGTTTCGTGTTTAAGAAATTCTTTTAAATCCTGAACTTTCCTTCCCTCTATTGCAGGGTTGGTAATCAAAATACTTATTCGTACCGGCAAGGTTTCTTCCGGATGCTGTAGTTCGTTGTACTTTGCCAGGTCCCTTGTAATATCAGTGCGGGTGATCCTCTTGATAAGAAGCATCGTGATAATGATCCCCAGCACCCCAAATGGATAGGTTACGGCATAGCCTAAACTGATATCCGGAATTGCAGTACCGCTTTTGCCTGCGAAAACTTCGATAACAGCTTGTTGGGCTGCCCCGAGTCCGGGAGTACTGGTTACAGCACCCGACATGATTCCTGCCATCACAGGCATGGAAACACCGGAGGTGAAATGAAGTACTACAGTTGTTGACGCTCCAAGAACGACAATTCCCATCGCCAGGAGGTTCAGCTTAATTCCGCCTTTTCGGAAGGAAGCGAAAAACCCGGGACCAACCTGCATCCCTATCGAGAAAACAAATAATATCAACCCAAAGTCTCTTGCAATATCAAGTACCACATGGTTAATGTCGAATCCGAAATGCCCGACAGCAATACCGGTGAATAAAACAAAAGTTATTCCAAGTGAAATGTTGAGCACTTTGATCTTTCCTAATACAACTCCTATGGCTATTACAAAACTGTATATTATAATAGTCTGAGCAACTGATTCTTTGGTCAGTAATTCGTATATCCAGTTCATGATTGAGTTTCTAAAAATGTAAACTTAACTTATTTTGCTATAAAAAGAATAAAAAATATCGCTTCAGCTTATTCTCTTTATTGCTTCATCGCATTAAAAGGCTAACTGTATATAAATGCTTGCATTTGGCTTATGGCAGCAAAACCTTACCATTTAGCGTATAGTAGCGATCAGCTAAATCCACTTTAATTAAGTCAGAAAGGCTATAATTTCAGGAATAATAGTGAACTGGAATAATCTGACTTAACTGATTCCGAGTGATTTCTATAAATCTCCCAGGTCTTATTTATCGATACTTAGGTCGAAATTGTAAAGAAATCCTTTGCTGATAACTTGTCCGTTTGTGGCAAGGGTGTTCATTTTCATTGAAAATTTACCCAAGGAAGTGTTAAAACCGGTTTACATAACGATGTGATCGCCCCGCTACTGATCCGCAAAATCAGTGGCTAATACGGACTTTGAACGGCTGGATAGGTACTGTATTCATATGCTGAATAATATGTTTTAATATGAATCATACAAATATGCATAAATATGAATACTTTTGCATTCTGAAAGCGAAAAGATAATTTAAATCATTAAAGAAATCTGTATCATGAAATCGAAATTAAACCTGTTTATACTGTTGTCCGGCATCATTCTTTTTGCTGCTTCATGTAAACCCAAAAATGCTGCTGACGAAAACCTGGCACCGAATGTACATAAAGTAACTGCCGAAGAAGTAATCCAGACAAGCAATTATTCCTATGTCCGCATTTCGGAGAACGGTAACGAAAACTGGATAGCAATTACCAGGCAGGAAGTTGAAAAGGGCAAATCGTATTATTACATTCCTGGCATCGAAATGAGCAATTTTGTAAGCAAGGAGTTGAAAAGGACATTTCCTTCTATCCTTTTTGTTGACAAATTCAGCGATCAGCCAATCAGGGCCAAGATTAACGTTGCCGATTCAGCGAAAGGGAAACAATCTGCTGTACAGAAGGAAGGTATAAAAGTTGAACCAGCCAAAGGTGGAATTACCATTGCTGAACTTTATGCCAATAAAGATAAGTATGCGGGCAAAATCGTTAAAATCAGGGGCGAAGTAGTAAAATACAATGCCCAGATTATGAATACCAACTGGGTTCATATTCAGGATGGCACCAATAATGATGGTTCTTTTGATTTAACCATCACAACCAATGACGAAACCAAAGTGGGTGATGTTGTAACCTTCGAAGGCACTGTTACCCTGAAAAAGGACTTTGGCGCAGGTTACTTTTACGAAGTTATAGTTGAAAATGCCAAGTTGCTTACCAATATGTAATTCGGTGAATTCTATACCGGATTCCGGTATAAAATATAAATCCCTTATCCGTATTTTGATAAGGGATTTTTTTTGCTCAGCAGGAACGCTCAGCGGGATTTACAAGCTCAGCGGGATCTGTGATCCCGCTGGATGGAGTATCGGATTTGAAATCCGGAATAACCCAGATGAAAATTTGGAGGTTAATTCCCGTTGCACAGAGTACTGGATTTGAAATCCTGGAAACCAATACATTGAAATTTAAAGATGACTAACTGTTATTTACCCAATGGTTTAGTCTTCTGTAGTATGGATCTCCAGGTATAAATCTTCCACTTTCTTCCGTGCCCAAGGTGTTTTACGAAGAAATTTCAGGCTCGACTGAATGCTTGGGTTTTCGATAAAACAGTTTATCTGGATAAGTTTCCCCAATAGTGTCCACCCAAAATGATCAACCAAACGATTCAATATTGTTTCAAGGTTAACACCATGAAGTGGATTATTCTTTTGTTCTGCCATTTCAGTAAAGGTTTTTGGCTGGAATTATTATGATGAAAATGAAATTCAGTCTAATATTTTCAGGTAGTGTGGAATCCGGATTTCAACTAAATCCTGACTGCCAAAGTTACAACCTAAATTAATTGCAATATATACCAAATAAAAAAGGATCCCGTTATGGAATCCTTTTTAATTAACACACTAACTAATTCATTTATTGCACAATCTTCAGTTCTTTGATCAGGTTGGTAGCGCCGGCATACTTTTCAATTACAAAAAGCACATAGCGAACATCCACGTTGATAGTGCGCTGAAGTGCTGGCTCGAAAAGAATATTCGAACTCATAGCTTCCCAGTTTCCATCGAAAGCAATTCCGATAAGCTCGCCATTGCCATTAATTACTGGACTGCCTGAGTTACCGCCGGTAATATCATTATCCGTCAGGAAACAGGTGTAAAGTTTACCATTTTCACCATAACGGCCGTAGTCTTTTTTATTGTACAATTCCTTCAGTTTGGCCGGCACGATAAACTCTTCGTTATTCGGATCTTCTTTCATCATAACTCCGTCGAGCGTCGTATAATAGTTGTAATGAACAGCGTCAGCAGGATAATAATCAAGCACTTTCCCATAAGTCATGCGCATGGTGCTGTTAGCATCAGGATAAAAACTTGTGTTTGGCTCCATTTCACGGAGTGCCGCGACAAAAAGTCTTTGAGCCTTTTTGTTTTTAGTGCCAAGTTGCTGGTTAGTTACCTGAATTTTTTTGAAATTATCCATAAATGACTTATTCAAAACAAAAGCCGGATCTTTCTGTATTTTCTTAAGGTTCGGTTTTTCGAGGAAAGCGTTGAAATTAGCTTCTGTACAGAAAATTGACTTTTTAAACATTTCTGCAACATACTTATTAATATCGCCTTTGTATTTTTTATTAATCTCCTGGAATATCGCAGGTTGTTGTGGGGTTGGAATATTATCGCGGAACAGGGTAAGCATGGCTGCAAGCACATTCTGCTCAATTTCATTGTTGTATTCCTTGAAATGCTCCTTTGATGTTTCTTTGTATTTTTCCATTTGCTTTTTCAGGTCATCACCTTTGGCACCGGTTTTCAATACAGTTTCAATTGCTGTTGCCTGTCCGGGAAACGGGAATGCTTTCGATCCGAAAAACATAAGTTGAGCATACCATATCTGCTGGTTCAGGTTCTGATCTTTATATTGTTTGTAAACATCGGCATATGTGCTAAGTACATCACCATATTTAGCTTTGCGCTGTTCGTCGGCATTGATCCATTGCTGCAGTTTAGCTTCTACATCCTGTTTTTTCTTTATAACATCAAGGCGTTTCAGGTCACGGGCTTCACCCATTTTGTTTTTCCAGAAATTTGCAATACCAGCATAAGTACTTGAATAGGCGATACGAACCGCATTGTCTTTATCCATACCTTCTTTTTGTTTCTCAAGTACAATCCCAAGTCCTTTTACAATAACCGGGTCCACATCATTCAAAGTTGCGTCAACGGCCCAGGAATTCATGTACCTGTCGGTTCTGCCGGGATAACCCCAGATCATTGCAAAATCGTCTTTTTTATATCCTTTAACCGAAATAGGCAAAAATTGCTTTGCAACCATAGGCACATTGTCTTTCGAATATTCAGCCGGTGAGCCGTCAGGTGCTGTATAAATACGCAAAATACTGAAGTCACCTGTATGGCGTGGCCACATCCAGTTGTCGGTGTCGCCGCCAAATTTACCAATGGAAGAAGGAGGTGCACCAACGAGGCGAATATCTTTATAGTCCTGGTAAACAAACATATAGTACTCATTACCGTTAAAGAAAGCCTTCAGTTTAACATTATATTTCCCGTTTTCGGAAGCTTCTTTCTCCAGTTCAGCAATCTTTTTTGTGATAGCAGCGCCACGGGCGGCTTCGTCCATATCGGCGGTTACAACTTCCAGAACATCACTGGTTTTATCGTCCATGCGAACCAGGAACGAAACATATTGTCCTTCGTTAGGAAGTTCTTCTGCTTTACTCATAGCCCAGAAACCATCGGTTAAATAGTCGTGCTCAACCGAACTGTGTTGCTGAATGGCTTCATAACCACAATGGTGATTGGTAAAAAGTAATCCTTCGGGTGAAACAACTTCGGCTGTGCAAGATCCACCGTCAAGGCTTACGATGGCGTCTTTCAGACTCGAATGGTTAATGCTGTAAAGTTCTTCAGCCGTAAGGTGAAGACCCATTTTCTGCATATCCACATAATTTAACCTTTCAACAAACATGGGAAGCCACATGCCTTCGTCGGGAGTATTGGCTGCTTTCGCGAAAACCGCTGTAAGCAAACAAAAAGCAAGTACGATTTTTTTCATTTTTTTAAATTTAAAAGGATGTAATAACACGCAAAGATAATTTTAAAGTATAATGATTTTTATTCAGTCAGGCTACTATATGATAATCCTATGCAAGTTGACTTATTTGTTCTGTGAACTGGCAAATAAATTCTGTAAAAAAATAGCTTGGCGGGATTTCGTACAGCGGGATTTGCAATCCCGCTGGAAGGAGTTCCGGATTTGTAATCCTATTTTATTTAAAAAGTGTGTAAGCATCAAACTCTTAGTTTGCTTTACGCATACTTTTCACCTCATTCACTTTGAGAACGCAGTTCCTAACCTGACGAGTATATCGAACTCTGAGAATTTGCATTCCTAAAAATTAAAAAAGAAAAAGCTCAATCGGACACAGTCCTATTGAGCTTTAAATCTGTTATTAACTATCCACTTCCTAATCTTTCTCTTTGTCGCCCTTCGCCCTTCGCCCCTCGCTCCAATCTCTCAATCTCTCAATCTCTCCGTCTCTTTGTCTCTCAGTCTCCTTGTCTCTCAGTCTCTTAGACTCTTTGTCTCTCAATCTCTCAGTCTCTCAATCTCTCCGTTTCTCAATCTCTCAATCTCTCCGTCTCTCCGTCTCTCCGTCTCTCAATCTCTCCGTCTCTCAGTCTCTTTGTCTCTCAGTCTCTTAGTCTCTCAGTCTCTTTGTCTCTTTGTCTCTTTGTCTCTTTGTCTCTTTGTCTCTCAATCTCTCAATCTCTCAGTCTCTCAATCTCTCAGTCTCTCAGTCTCTTTGTCTCTCAGTCTCTCAGTCTCTCAATCTCTCAATCTCTCCGTCTCTCAGTCTCTTAGTCTCTCAGTCTCTCAGTCTCTCAGTCTCTCAATCTCTCCGGTCCCCTATAGTCCCAGCGCCACTTTTCCCTGATCAAATACTACATCTTTCGGGATATTGGCCGATTTTAATAAATCAAGCCCTTCCTGAAGTTCCGGGCGAACCTTGCCATTTTCTTTCATATAATTTACAGCCTTATTATAATCGCCTTCACCTTCAACGCTGAGTATAAATGCGCTCCATTCGTTAATAGCCTGACGCGTTTTTTCAATATTAACTTTGAAAGTGCCGTCAGTATTACGCGAAAATGCTTTTTTGTCTTCAAAGAAATTGAAACACATCATATTGGCTTTTCCATGGGCTTCGGCAGCGCCAAAACGTACCGAACGTATAAGTCCTGCCATATAAGTAACATACGCATCTTCAACAGTAATACCGGTGAGTTCGCCTTTATCAACCAGCCAGGCTACCATCCACAAACCAACAACATCGGCTTTTGCTTCTTCCCAGCCAGAGTATTGTTCTTTAAGAGCCTGGCGGAGATTCCCTTTGCCTGTTATGGTGTTTTTGATTCCCAGGCCGTGAGCAACTTCATGAAACATCACATTTCCAAAGAATGCATCAAATTTAACATTCTTGCGCTGAGTCGGATCGATAAGCACTTCGGCGATAGGTTTCAGAATCTTATCGAATTTTGCCTGCATGGCATTTTTTAGCTGTAAACGGCGGCTGCCCTTAGCTAACTGCACTTTTTCATCGTTTGGAAGGTTGATAGCAATGGTTTTTCCTCCGCTGTTGGTATGGCCGGCATAAAATAAGATGTCATACGCATTCAGGTCGGAATCTGTTCCCGGAACCTCTTTTTTGTATTTAGGATCGCAGGGCAGTTCTTTTTGAAGTTCGGGAAGCATGGCTGCAAACTTCTCCAGCCTTGCACTCCATTCCTTGTCTTTTACCAACAGCGCAGCTTCGTGAGCGGCTTTGTACCCGAACAGTTCATCTTCATAGTTTTCGATTGGCCCGACAACAAAATCCAGGGTATTGGTTTTCATTTCCATCCAGGCCATATCGCTGGCAAAATAATCGTCGGTCAGCAGTGCTTTCGAACGCAGTGTCAGGTATTTTTTTAAACCGGCATCTTCAGCCAGAGCGGCAGCCTGAAACAACAAATCAGCTGCTTTTTTAGTTTTTTCGGCATATGCTTCATGAAACCAAACGCTTTTCAGACTTTTATCCTCATTACGAACCACAACCGTATACTGGCTTGTTTTATTGGCATCGTTCCATTTTTCAAATTCTTCCTTAGTCATATCGGTTGGGTAAAAATTTGCGCCTTTAGGTTTTTCACCAATACCGGCTATAAAAGCCTTGTTTTCATCCAGTCTGTCCCATGGGCCATAGTTTATTGCCGCAAACTGTTTTGCAAAAGGATCTTTAATAGTGTCGAGCAAAGCACTTTTATTGCCCCAGGTTTGCTCCCAGAAAATATCATCCATAATCTGAGCTGCTTCAAGCAGGATGGGGATCATCTGCTTTTCTTTATCGGTGAATTTGCTCAGATCGGTGGTAAGCTTAACCACGGCGTATTCGTTTACTTTTTTCTGCATTTCGCTCATGGCGGTTGTGTCGTTTTCTGAATTCTTATCTCCGGACTTTTGTTTGCAACTGCTGGTAAAGGCTGCAAATAATGCCAGTGATACCATAAATGGGATGATTCGTTTTAACATAGTTTGTTGTTTTAAAGGTTAGAATCTGTTGGCGAAATTACTTAAAATGGCGGGATTGTATGCTTTTTTTAGTCTGGATTTTAAGGCCGGAAGTCAGAAGTCGGAAGTCGGAAGTACATCAATTGCTTTTTAGTTAACTGCGTTTTCAAGACCGATTTGAACTCAAATCACCCAGTGGCCTCTCTCCATGAAAATACGAAACTCATTTGTTATTATGATTTAGAGTTGAACAATTATTGGCTGGATTATTTGTACTCCCGACTTCGGACTCCCGTCTCCTGACTTCCGACTCCCATCTCCTGACTTCCAACTCCCGTCTCCTGATGTCCGACTCCCAGCTCTTTCACCACCCCAATATTTATTTTTATATTTTGTTATGCCGAATGTGTTAATCTGTAATTTTGCATTGTTATTCAATTAACAGGTAGCTTTGTTATTCAAATAACACTACTTGTTTTAACGTACTGTACACAAGATAAATACATCAATTTATGGCAATTGATGCAGGAATTTTCAGACCGGCTACCATGACAAAAAAACTTCTTATACGTGATGTTACCCTTCGCGACGGGCAACAATCGCTTTTTGCAACCCGCATGACTCAAAAACAGGTGGAGCGGACTTTGCCAGGATTTAAAGACTCTGGATTTTATGCCCTGGAAGTATGGGGCGGGGCAGTACCCGATTCGATAATGCGATACTTGAATGAAAATCCGTGGTACAGGCTCGAAAGTATCCGTAAAGCATTAGGCGACGATATTCCGCTAACGGCATTATCGCGAGGACGAAATTTATTTGGGTATAATCCTTATCCTGACGAGGTTCTCAGCGGATTTGTAAGAAATTCGATGGAATCCGGCCTGACTATAATGAGGATTTTTGATGCGCTGAATGATTTAAATAATATTCGTTCGACAGTTAAATTTGTAAAGGAAAACGGCGGAATAGCTGATTGTACGATTGTTTACACGGTCGATCCAAAATATTCGACGCGCGAAAAAGTAAAGGCTTTGTTACATGCTAAAGTATTGCCTTCCAAAATTTTCACCAAGAAATATTTCCTTGAAAAAGCACTTGAGCTACAGGAAATGGGCGCGGATATAATTACTATCAAAGATATGGCAGGGCTTATTACGCCTTTCCGGGCAGGAATGCTGGTTCGCATGATCAAGCAAAATGTTTCGGTGCCTGTTAATTTTCATACACATTGTACGCCCGGGTATGGGCTGGCATCATCATTAATGGCAATAGTAAATGGAGTTGATATTGTTGACACGGCACTTATTAGTTTTGCCGGAGGTACGGCAGCCCCGGCTTTTGAGCTGATTCAATTGTTCTGTGACAGGATGGATATTGAAACAGGTGTAAATATTGAAGCTGTTGTCGGACTGGATAAGGAACTGCGCGCAATCCGCGCCGAACTCAAAGAATTTGACAACTACAAAGCCCCGCGTGAATTCAATATCCTCACGGATAAATTACCCAAAGATATTGACCAGATGTTTGAAATGGCAATCGCTTTTGCCAAAGCTGATAAAGAAGACGATTTGCTCGAAGTATGCCATCGCATCGAAAGTTGGTTCGGATTTCCGGAACCAGACGCTAAAATTTGCGAAGCCGAAGTTCCGGGCGGAATGTATTCTAATATGCTCGCTCAACTGAAAGCTTTAAAAATGGAAAAACTTCTGCCACGCGCACTTGAACTTATTCCGTTGGTTCGCCTGGCTTCAGGTTGTCCTCCACTGGTAACTCCCACCAGCCAGATTGTTGGTGTACAGGCTGTGAACTGTGCCCTTGACGAACAAAACGGTGTGCCTTTGTATACAACCAAATCTATTCAGTTTGTTAACCTGGTGAAAGGTGTTTACGGACATACTCCTGTTCCGGTTGATCCTGATTTTAGGTTTAAATTAGCCGGAGTAAAGCAAGAAACAGTTTACGATACAAAGTTTTACAAAAAGCAGGACAATCCCGTTTTTGAAGAATACGGAGGCGTAAAACTTGCGTTGAATGAAAAAGAGGAACTGCTGCTTGAACTCTTTCCATCGGTAGCCCGCGATTACCTGAAAAAACGAATGGAAGACACATATCTTGCTGAAATACATCGCGTTGAAGAGGAGAAACGCCAAAAGATTGAGGAAGAGAAACAGAAATATAACATTCTTACACCCGAAGCGAAACAGAAACGTTTGCTTGATGGACTTTATAATTACGAATGGCAGAGCTCGGAGGGGGAGACGATTGGGCTGTCGTAAAACTAAACGAGAATTATTTATAACTTTTCTTTGATCAGGGAATAAACCGGCCCAAAAAGCCTTTGCAGCAGCCGCATATCCTCAGTAATTATTTCAGCACTGCCGGTCATTTCCTGCGAAAAAGGAAGAGTCTTATTGTAGTTTGTAATTAATCCTTTCTTTAACTCAATTTCAACATAAAAATTACCCTGATCCGGGACAGCAGATATCGTTCTGATTGTTCCTCTCAACATGCCATACTCAATGTACACAAAGCCAACCTGATTGTTATTGATGATATTATGCTCTTTCCGGTAGAAAAGCAACAAGCTGTTGCACTTTTTAACTTTATCAATCAAGTTTATGAGCAAACATCTTTTATCGTAACAACCAATAAAACACCCGCCGATTGGGCGGTAATGCTCAATGATGAGGTATTGGCTACAGCTCTTCTTGACCGGCTTTTGTACCATAGCGAGGTTATTAACTTATCCGGAAAAAGCTTCAGACTGAAAAATAGAAAAACAATTTTTGAATCAATAAATTAATCTACTTTTAACATCGAAAACTGTGCATCCTTGTTGCCATTTTCTGTGCATTCCCAATTGCCAAAAACTGTGCAGTTGTAATTACCGATTACATCTGTACAAAAATTGATTTTGTAACATGATTTGCATTTAGTATCCATTTTATTAAAATATGAATTGTATTTATCTGCTATTTCTTCATTGTTAAGATTAATTTTCCCATTAACAATTTCCCCTAAGGCAAATTCATGACCGATAGTTTCGCATGGTAATATTTTCCCTTTAGTTGTGATAAACATTCTTTTGCTAAATGGGATGCATGTGCCTGTTGGTATATAAGGTCTCATATAATTTGGGACGAATAAGCTTTCAAGATTTTCAAAATGAAATTTAGAGAAGTTCTTTAAAAACATATTGTAATGAAGTGTTTGCCCGGAATCTAAAAAGCAACGAGCATCATTCTTATCATTGAGATTGAGATTTTGACGATCATATTTAAATGACTTTCCAACAAGCAATGGATTTACTTCAGAACAACGTATGCTTTTTGAAAATTCCTTAGTAATAAATTTTTGTACTTCTAATAGATCATTTTTTTCATGTAAAACGGCATTAAACATTACGTTTGTTTGGAAATACTCGGGATATTTTTCTGCTATAAGCTTGATGTTCTGGTAGACTATTTCAAACGAATGTTTATTGTTGGCAAAAACCCTATGACTATTACTTTTTTTATCACCATCAATGCTTATAGTTAAGGAAAAATTGTGATTAACCAGGAATTGCATAAACTTAGGAAGTAAAAGGGCATTTGTAGTCATGTTAAATCGAAAATTCAGATCAGTATTATCTTTTATTAATTCAATATAACTTACGATTTCTTTAATAAATTTAAAATTCAGCAAAGGTTCACCTCCATAGAATCCTATAAATATTTCATTCCCAATTGAGTTATTCTTGTTAGACAACCATTTTTCTTTTAATAAATCTATTATTCTTTTTGCATTAACTACATCAAAATCTTGATCACTTCTAATTTCATTTTGTTTATAGTTTTCTCCATAAAAACAATAATTACATTTTAAATTACAGCGTTCAGTTACCTCAAAGACTAAGCTTTTTAGATTAGAGAGCTCATAATCAATATCATGTGAAGTTAGCCGGCCAGCTACATAAGAATCACTTTGCTTTAAATCAAAATATCCGGCTTTAATAAGTAATTGGAATTTTTTTTTATAATATAAATATTCTTTTGCTGAATATTGACTGCCATTTATAATAATTGGAAATTCCACATAAACAGGTAAAGATTCTATCTCAGATTCCTTATTATGAAGGAACTCCGTTATTTAAATGTATTTAATAATAGGATGGCTAAACAAAATATAGTTTTTATTGAAACTGTACATGTACGTATTTTCCTTTGACGATGAAAAAAAAGTTACACCTTCCATTTTGATATAGTATTTAGAAATTTTGATTTATATAATTTCTTATAAATGTATTCATATCTTTTTGTTGAATTCCTAGTCCTTTCTGGATTATTTCATAGAACTCTTTTTCATTGTCCGTCTTGCTTAGTAAGATTTCTTTTACTTTTTTTACTCCGCCCTGTCTAAATGCAATTTCGCATAAAACAGCGTGAACAATGTAAATATAATTTGTGTTATCATCTCTGTATCTATAAAAAATGTTTTCTTTCTGTTCATGATTGTAGTTCTTTGTTTTCTCATTATTCATATAATATCCTTCCAGGCTGCGCGATAAATCAATCCACTTATTTTGATTCAAGTATTCTTTTAACCTTCTGACATGAAAAGAATATAAGTGTCCGATATGTTCCCCATAATAACAAGCGATACCCTCTTCAAAATAAGGATACTCCCCTCTGTTACTTTTATATTGTTTTAAAATCATATGTATGATTTCGTGAAAATAGTTTTCACCACCTCCTCCGCTCAATACCATATTATTGTTCGGTATTGTCCTTCCTTCAATAGATGACCCTATTGACAGAAAATCATACTCATAAAAATCTATTCCAAACCATTTGGTAATTTGAGTTAAGTTATCTCCTGTCAAATATGTTATTTGTCCATTATAGGAAATATCAAAATCCTGTTTAAACAGCTTAATTCTTTCATCCAGCTTTTTTGCCTGCTCATAATTGAAGGAGTAACCAACAGCATAATAATATTTTATATTACTTAAAGTATAAGATTTTAACGTTGATCTGTTATTTGTAAAAGCGTTACAAAGTTTATATGAGTTGCCGTTTTTCTTAACAGGTACAGTAATTATCAAAGAGGGAATTTGATTTGAGAGATCTGTTGATTTAGGAACAAACATTGTCTGTAGGTCAAATGTGCAGGAATCTCTTTTCTGTATTCCAATAAACTTTTCTTCATATAAAGGATAAAATACACTTCCATTTCCTGAACAAAAAGAATAATACAAATCAGGAAATCTATAACTATCAATTTCACTTTGCTGCCAAAATGGTTTCAAAATAGAATCGAAATCAGTCATGTAAAAATTCTGGTTTTTATTACAATTATTCAATTCAGTCAGGTAATTCTCCCAAATGTTGAAGACCGTATGAAACTCTACTGAATTCGTGTCATAAATAGCTCTTATATTGACTTTTCGTTGAGATTGTGAATAACAATCACATGATAAATAGAGCAAAATAATAATGAGTATCTTTCTCATCTGCTTTTTATGTTTTTTACAGTTTTAATTTTCAGTGATCGAAAAATTTAATTGATATTATTGTAAAAATAAAAAGAATAGTTAGAAGGAATATGAAAATATCCACTTCTAACTACTTTTTGTTCGATTTTGTATTAAATCGCCTCAGTCTAATTATTAATACTTGTAACAGTTCCACTATTAGTTGCACGCACTTGTGATGAAGTTGTATCAGAATCACCACAATCGCAAGTACATGTTTTAGGAACATAGCCACCATTAATCTTTTTCAGATCATTTTTAGAAAGTTCAACTAATCTAATTTTTTTCATTTTCTTTGATTTTTTAAAAATAATTAATTTATTTAAGAGTAGTCCAATACTACCTTTGTCACTGCAAACATACGCCCCCCACTCTATCAAAAACTGATAGTACAGTATCAATTTTCAATTATTTTCACTTTTTTTATTAAAAAGCATGTCTGCCGGCTTCGGCTGTACTCAATTTCGTGGCCTTATTCACGAATATATCAGCCAGGAATTGGTTAAGCGTGGGTATCCAAAGCAAATATATCCGCATAAAATTTCAGTATTTTCGATGCAATCTTCTATTATGGATAATCCGGAAAATAATCCAGTTTAAGTTTTTCAGCACATTGCATAATATAAATAGGATGTGAGCTGATGCGTAAGGTTAAATAGAGGTGAAAATATTAGATACATTGGCCACCTACATTCAAACAAGATCATCTAAATAGTTATCACATTAATTTACTTTTGCTTATAATCCCAGGTAATATTCCATATTTTAACATAATCTTCTATTGGGCCAAGGCCCATTTTTTTTCTTCGGTTATTTATATTATAAGGATTTCTCAACTTGCTATAGTCGAAATAGCTCTTATTCGTTTCATTATCATAACTAATTTGGCTGCCGTAAATTTGTTTTTTATTTTCTCTTAATTTTATTCGATCAATTAAAAGCGCAAGATCCTTTTTATCAGCTTCGTGCTGTCTGACTGCCTTTTTCAAATACGGTAAGTAGTTTTTCTGAGAAATTAAATCAGAATGTTGTAAAACAAGGAATGCTGCAACAGCTGGGTATTCACCAATATCAGATTTTTTTGGCCAACCACTTTTTTTAATAATTGAATCAAGTAATAATAGATTTATATTATTTAATGAGTCTTTAATTTCCCAAAACCTAGTGGCTTCTTTACTATTTGAATAATCAATTAGAGAATAATAAGCCTGATCTTTCATTTTCATATCCAACAGTTTTAAAGCCAAATCTGGTCTTTTGATCGGCCCATTTGCTAATTCATACTTTATTATTTGATCTGAGCAAATATTTTTCCATTGAAAGTTTTTACATATAAAATAAAAATCTGCATTAGAAAGAAATCTAATTGAAGAGTCACCCTTAACAGCAATATATAGAAAGTAAAATGAAGAATCCATTTTTCTTGTTAATGAGTATAATGCAGCAAGTTGAAATATATTAGGATTATAAGTACTATCTATTTTATAAATTGATAGCCGTTCAATGATTGCATCATTAAAGAACCGGTTCTTCTTTAAGCTATCTGCTTTTTGTTCTGCGACTGTAATTGATACTTGGATTGTAGGTTGCGCAAAACATGCCTGATTGTAAATGGTTGCAAAATAAATTATTAATACAATAAATATCTTGTACGCGAACTCAGGACTATTTAAAATAAAATTTGTTTTATGGATAATACGCAACTTATTCTTATTTGGTATATATAAAAATTCGATTAATTTATATATATTTTTCTCACATCCAAGTGTTTTCATATGGATTAAAATTACAAGTGTTTGTCTTGGAAAACTTTTTATTTATTTCTTTAATATCAGAATTGCAAATACACATATAACGATATTGACAATCCTTACATTTTTCAATTTTATCATTATTTATATCCCATTTTCCTTGGAATTCTTTCAACTTAATTATATTTTCGATCTTTTCTGTTTGAATATTTCCATATTTAATTGAATGGTTAACAAAGTTTTTTATCCCTCCATCCAAATCAATTGACACCTTCCTGTTTAATCCAACATTATACTTGAGACTTTCCATAAAAAGCTCAATATTACAAATAAAGGAAGATGGGTTAATAATTTCATCAATATATGGCGTAAGCGGATTATTAATAAATCTAATATTAATGCAATCGATTATTTTGTGATTGCTGTTTTCTATATTAGAATTACAAATATTTAAGAATATTCTTGAATCAAATTTAGCAAGCTTCTTTAACGATCTTATATCGATTTTTTCCATGTTGATATATATCTCAACAGTCTTTATTCTGCTTCTCTTTATTGGATTTAATTGACTTATAATTCTTTCAATGTCATTGAAACCAAATAGTCTAATTTGAATAAGCTGACAACCTAAATTTTTTAATTGTATCAAAACATCGTTAAGGTTATAAGGGCTTTTTTCTGAATAATTTATTACGCTAGTTAATACCCGGTATGGCGAGTGATAGGTTCTATTTATTGTTGGAAAATCATAAGGATCATTTGTTAAGAACCCAAGTTCTTTATCAAGCAAATAATTTAAATATTTGTCAATTCCTTTATCTATCCTATTATTGTAATGTTGTTTCAGATCATTAATAGTCAAAGATTTAAGGTTTAAACAGAGCAGTTCAAATAATAATTTAGGTATTGGAATATAGCCTGGTCTCTGCAAATCCATTATTAAACAGCTTGAATGTCCCTTAACAGGGATACAATTTGCAAAGAGCATAAAATGCTGTGTGCCATTAATCTTCATTTGAATAAATTATTGAACTCGCTTTATAAAATGAATTTACAACTGTATATCCGTTATACTCATCACAATACTCGCTAAAAGTTAAATCATTTCTTTTTATATCCTTAAGTTTGTAAACATGTTTTTCAATAAAATGAAAATTAAATGGAATTTTAATGTTCTCTGGTAAATTTAAGTATTTAATTTTTCGTATTGCCATCACTTAAATATTTAGCTATTTCCATGTGAATGTTGTAATTACAATGAAAAGAGACAAAATCATATTGTCCAACTGGATTTATCTCTAAAAAATAGTATTTTCCTTCGATAGATTTAATTATATCAATTGATCCCATATTTAGCTTTAGCTTTTTCATTAATTTTTTTAATTTTGACTTTAACAAATGATCCAATCTAAAAGGGACCATTCGATTGGGCTTTTCATTGTCATATTTTCTAAAATCAATTTGAGTTTGTTTGTTTGATTGACTGAAAATGCACATTGGAAAAAAATTTTTCTGCCAGAAAAACGACTCTTATTTCAAATTCTTTAACAATACACTCCTGAAAAAGTGAAATTTCAAATTCTTTAGGTATTATTTCAATATCTTCTATAAGTTTTGTATATTCCACGTAAGATATTCTATTAACTTTGCTACTAGTTAATACGTTTTCATATAAGGCCTTACAGATAATTTTATTATTATTTGCCAAGTAAAATTCTTTCAACTTATCATAAGAGTTTGTAATTATGGTTCTAGGTACTTCTAAACCACATTTTTGGGCTAACAGAAGTACAAGTGGTTTATTCAAACTAGTAGTATTGTACGATCCCAGAGCTATTTTTTTCGAAAACAAATCAGAAAGTAATTCCTTGAAATTTTTATAATGAAAGCGAAGAACACTTTCAATTTCTTCGTTGTCGAGTTCACAAATTTTTTCTTGAAACTGACTTGGGAAATCCTTGGTTCCTTTATATGGCCTTCTAAACCATACTGCTTCAATATTATTATTGGTTAATTGTTTATTTTCATGTATGATTTGAAATTTATTATAAGATTCATTCAAAATCACAGAAATTGTTGATTCATTTAAACTAAACTCTTTAAAATCAACAGAAGGTCCATTATATCGTAGAAACTCCTTCCTATAATATATTAGCCATTCTATTACTTTATTTGTGGAAATATCTTCAGGTTCTGAAAAAATTACTCTCATATATCCATTTGCAAATTGGTAATTTGTGCTTTATAATACTTCTTTTATTATTAAAGACTTAACTACAATGCAAAAAAAACGGGCTTATTAAAGCCAATTTATCTTTTAATCTCTTTGAGTCAAAACTTCTGTGATTTACAAACTCGAATTTTGAATATTCAAGGTTGTAGAATAATTATTTTTTTATTGTAGTAAAATATTAAGAAGACTAAATGCAAGAAAATGAAATCATTGCATTTAGTCTTCATGATTGAAATGCTAATCAACGTTTCCTATATATTCTTAGCATCTCCACCATGGTCTGTTACACTTGTTCCATCAAGTCTATGTGTAACAATGTCAGTAGGAACAATTTCAACAAACCCACCATAAATGTTTTTTAAATTTACTTTGTGCAATTTAGTTTCAAAGCTTTCAAGCAATAAATCTTTCTTTTTCATTTTTTCCCATTTTTAAATTAATATTCAATTATTTATCGGTGGGGTAATCCCACTATGAGCACTGCAAACATACGCCCCCCACTCTATCAAAAACTGATAGTACTCTATCAATTTTTCAGGAATTTTCATTTTTTATTAAAATGTAGGTTTGGCGGGTCCGGCTGTACTCTATTTCGTGGCCTAAATCGCGCAGGTCGGATAAATACCGGTGCAGTGTTGGTACTGAAACATAAATCCGCTGGCATAAATCTTCCGCAGGTCCGGTATTTTCATTTATTATTAATTCGAGCAGGAAATCCAATGTTTTTGCTTTAGTTGCATGACTCATGGCATCAAAAAGTCAAATAGTTTTAAAATAAGTTACTTACAGGAATAAAAAGGCGTATAATTTTATACCTGCCAATTCAAACAAAACCTGTAAGGTAGCTGCTTGTTGATGCAATTAATTTGTTGGGTAATTTGGTGGGGGTGGGGGGCAAATGATTGATAATTAGATACATAAAAAAATGGTTTTTGTATGGTTAAAATAATTGGTTATCAGTATATTGAGTGTAAGAGTTATATTGTGCCTTCAATAATGTAAAATGCCATTCTCCGAAATATAACGGCAAGCGAAAGGGGGGGGTATTGTAAAAGAAAAAATTGCCAGTTTACAAAATGGGTAAAATCATAAAAAACGTAAAGCGGTTAATATACTATCCGGATTTTCGAAAAAGGTAATACGGGGAATTACTCAAAACAGGCAAATTGTTAACAAGTCGGCATTTTGTTAATAAACACCCTGGTTTTTGTTTTAAAACAAGCTGAAATAATAGAAATCCGATGGATCGGATTTCATTTTAATTATAAAAACTGTATCCAATACCCAGCGGGAATAGTTTTATAACTAATTTTACAAAAATAAATTCGTAATTAGGCTGTAGTCATACCACGCGCAGCAATTTAATTTAAATACTATCTTTATGAAGAGTTTTTCTATAACCATACCTGATAGCAAAGAACGCCTTTTCGTTGCATGGATGAAGAGTATCTCATTTGTAAAAAAAATAGAAGCCATTCCAGATTCTGATGCAACAGTTGTTATTACAGAAGATCAAAAACAAGAGGTGAACCGAAGACTTAAAAAAATGGAAAACCTCCCCGAAAGTAGCCTTACCTGGGATGAAATTGAGCATAAAATAAAGCTGTAAAATGGCATTTATATTACTATTTGCAGCAGAAGTACAGGAAGATCTTCAACAAGGCATTGATTGGTACAACGAGCAACAAAAAGGGTTAGGTTCCCGTTTTTTCACTTCTGTAAAGGAACAAATTACACGAATAAGCAAATCGCCCGCCAGCATTGCAATTCGTTATGATGAAGTGCGATGTGTCAAGATCAGGGATTTTCCTTACCTGATACATTTTATGATTTTTCCTGATACAAATACAGTTAAGATTATCGCTGTTTTTTCAACTCACCGCGATCCTCAAATGTGGAAATCCCGTTTATAACTTTAAGTCCAAAGTATGTCAGAATCTTTAGTTGATGTTCTTATTTTGAGGAAAATCTGTGCCAATATCCCGATGATGAAACGAACATGACAAAATGAGCCAATTTTGACTCACAGGCGGATGATATTATTTTGTCATGGAGTTACATGTGACCCGTAAAAAATAAATAATAACACATGAAATAGCCATGATTGGAATAAATCACCAACCGGGGATAATATTAAAATCAATCTGGCGAACCTTTAGCTCACGCGTTGCACTGAGTGCTACACTGAGCCTGCCGAAGTGCTTGCCGAAGTGAACACCTTTAAAAATAAGCAATACGTGAGTAACCTAGCGAACTTAGCGAAGCGATCTCATGAGCGAAGCGAATAACAAAGCGGTTTCATTAACACCTTTGAAATCAATTA
>JAURYB010000039.1 GCA_030654075.1 Bacteroidales bacterium
AATAGTGTATAATAATGTCGCCTCTACGAGGCTTAACCTTAATTTGTATTTTTTTGCTACCATACTTTCGTCTCTACGAGACTTTATACTCTCAGAATTAACATTTTTCGAAACCTACTCCCCAACTTTTAAAAGTGATCCCTTTAACCCCCCCTTTTAAAAGACAATTTAAAATCCTCCCATCCCGAGAACTTGTCTTTTTTCCGCAATCGATTGCAATTTAAAGATTAAATAATGTACGGGTAAAATGTGTTTTAGTCGTAAAAAGGAGGCTTGTGTCTGTAAATCCCTCATTTTGCACTATATAGGACAAGATCAGGAACAGGGCGGACACTGGTTTGGTGCAATCAAGTGTAGTTTTGTGATCGTCAAAACAAAATAGTATGGACATCGCTAACCGTTTCCCTCAAAATCCACTTCTTCGTCCGGCTGATTTAAAACCCGGAATTGAAGGCATGGAAATACTTTGCCTGCTCAATCCCGGCGTTTTTCAGTTTGAAGGGAAAATATGGCTTTTGCTGCGCGTTGCCGAAAGACCTAAACAAATAGAAGGCAAAATAAGCTTTCCCGTATACAACAATAAAGGCTCAATTGAAATACTGAGTTTCGACAAAAACGATCCCGACCTGGATGCTTCAGATCCACGGGTTATCAACT
This sequence comes from Bacteroidales bacterium, assembly GCA_030654075.1. Classification (GTDB taxonomy): domain Bacteria; phylum Bacteroidota; class Bacteroidia; order Bacteroidales; family UBA4417; genus UBA4417. Next base: position 658 of record JAURYB010000039.1, read on the forward strand.
ATAAAAAGAAGGATTACCTCACAACCTTATCCTATTTAAGACTTGTTTGCAGCGACGATGGCGTTACGTTTTACGAACCTGAAGGGTATCCGCCCATATTTGGAAAAGGTGAGCTTGAAACTTTTGGCATCGAAGACTGCCGGGTTGCCAGTATGAAAGATGAATTCTGTCTTTCGTTTACCGAAGTATCTGAATTTGGAGTAGGAGTAGGGCTTATCCGCACAAAAGACTGGAAGACCTTCAGCCGCGAGGGTATGATTTTCCCGCCTCATAACAAGGACAGCGCCATTTTTGATGAAAAAATAAACGGCAAATACTTTGCCCTGCACCGCCCAAGCAGTCCCGAACTTGGCGGAAATTACATCTGGCTGGCAGAATCACCTGATCTTATTCATTGGGGTCAGCATAAATGTATTGCCACCGTGCGTCCCGGAATGTGGGATTCAGCTCGTGTTGGCGCAGGCGCAGCTCCTATCCGGACCGAAAAAGGCTGGCTCGAAATTTATCACGGAGCCAACAAGGATCATCGTTATTGCCTTGGCGCTTTATTGCTCGATATCAACGATCCTTCAAAAGTACTCGCCCGCAGCATTGAACCAATTATGGAACCTCTGCAGACCTATGAGCAAACCGGATTTTTCGGGAATGTGGTATTCACCAACGGCCATTATGTGAAAGGCGATAACATTTTCATGTACTACGGTGCCAGCGATGAAGTGATATGTGGAGCAAGACTCTCGATTTCCGAAATACTTTTAACTTTAATCTAACCATATCTACGCGAAATGCTAGCCAAACTAACTACCGAATTCCGCTTTTTCTTCTCCATGCCGCACAATATGCGGGTGCTGCTTATCACCAATATGCTGTATGCCTTGGTGTTGCCGGTAGTTGAGATTTTTATGGCGGCGTATATTATGAGGTATTTTGCAAGTACCAGTTATGTCGCCATTTTCCAGGTTGCCATGTATTCCGGCATCATTATTACCTCGCTGACTAATGGGTTTTTACTGAAACATTTTAAAGTTGCTCACCTCTATAGCTTCGGTATCCTGCTCAGCGGATTATCCATGGTTGGGATGATGTTTGTAAAAGACATTACCTTATTTGGATTGATCGTTTCAGGAACATTGATTGGCGCGGCTTCCGGGTTTTTCTGGACCAACCGTTACCTGATGGCACTCAACACCACCAAAGACGAAAACCGCAATTACTTTTTCGGCCTCGAATCATTTTTCTTCACCCTTGCCAATATCACCATTCCTTTGGCCATTGGCGCATTGCTTGCTTCCATTGACGGAAAAGAAATTTTTGGGATTGTTTTTGATATTTACCAGGGTTACCGAATTGTAACCATTATCGTATTTGTAGTGACGATTCTGGCTTGTTTTTCTCTTGCCCGCGGCAAATTTGAAAACCCGGTTCAGAAAGATTTTCTTTACTTTCGCTTCGACAGGCTCTGGAACAAGCAGATTTTACTGGCCATACTAAAAGGCCTTGTGCAGGGATTCCTGGTTACGGCGCCGGCCATGCTTATTATGAAATACGTTGGCAAAGAAGGTTCGCTTGGACTGATACAAGGGATTAGCGGTGGTTTAACAGCCATTCTCATTTACCTGCTTGGCCGTTTTGCAAAACCAAAACACAGGATTTTGATTTTTGGATTTGGAATCACGCTATTCCTGATCGGAACTATAGTCAATGGCATTGAACTTTCGATGTTCGGAGTAATGGTATTCGTTTTATGCAAAGTGTTTTTCCAGCCTTTGCACGACCTGGCTTATTATCCTATTATGATGAAAGTGATCGACGTTGTATCCAAACGCGAAAACAGGAACAGCTACGCGTATATCCTCAACCATGAGTTTGGCTTGTATGCCGGCAGGGTTGCAGGATTAGGATTATTCATCTTCCTTGCATTCTATGTTTCCGAAACTTTTGCACTTCGATACTCGCTTATCATAGTTGCTATACTGCAAATGCTTTCGATCCCGCTGGCAAAAAATATCATGAAAGAATCTTATTCAACTGCGAAATGAAACGAACAGCTTCAATACTGATTACACTTGTTCTGCTTGCCGGGATTTATTCCTGCAATCCTCAAACCGGTGTGCCTGTTGCGCAGACTTCTCTGCCTCGTATCGATCAGATGCCAGCTCTGCCTCAGCCATTGAAAATCATCGACTGGAAGCAGAAAACGCTTCAGTTCGACAGCCTGGTTTTTAATTTTAACAGCACAGCATCCTATGGCCCACTCATTTGGCTGGACAGTTCACGAAGGAATATCGACCAGGTTACTTACGGAATTTACACTGTGATTGGTGATGTACGCCAGGGACCTGATCATAACAACGGTGAATTTCACGAAGCACTTACCTCACTGGGTTCCTTGCTAAGTGCGGGTTTGATGGGAATCGACAAAACAAATCAGCATGGGTACAACTATGTAAAAATGTCGCAAAACTATTTCAACAGCACCACAAAGTGGAATATTGTAATGAACAACACTAACCCCGCAGTAGCCATGGCAGGTGGAGGTTACGGCCGCGACTGGTGGTATGATGTTTATCCTAACGTGTTATATTACGGTGTCGCTGATTTGTTTCCAAATGTTGAAAACACGGAATTTATTCAACGTTCCATAGCCGATCAGTTTTATAAAGCCGATTCGACACTCAAGGGGAACTACAATTATTCCTACTTCGATTACTCACAAATGAAAGGAATGGTTAACAATGTTCCTTTACAGCAGGATGCAGCCGGAGGACATGCCTGGGTATTGTACTCTGCCTATCAGAAATTTGGCGACAAGCGCTACCTGCAGGGAGCAAAAAGTTCGACGGAAGCATTACTCAGCCAGAAAGAAAGCCGTTTTTACGAAATATTCCTTCCATTCGGAGCTTACACAGCCGCCAGGCTTAATGCCGAACAGGGAACAAATTACGATGTAACAAAACTACTGAACTGGACTTTTGATGGTTGCCAGGCGAAAGACGGACGATACGGATGGGGTGTTATTGCTGAGAAATGGGGCGATTTTGATGTTTCGGGCATGCAGGGAAGCATCACGGATGGCGGTGGTTATGGATTTTTTATGAATTCAGTGGCAATGGCCTGGCCTTTGGTCCCCATGGTAAAATATGAGCCGCAATATGCAAAAACAATCGGCAAATATATGCTCAACGTGGTAAATGCATCACGGCTTTTCTATCCCGACCAGGTGGATGCAGCTCACCAGTGGCTCCCCGAAATGAAAAACCTCACCAATGGAATTATCGGGTACGAAGGTATGCGCAAAATGGATGATTACAACAATCCTGCATTGAAAGGCATTTCACCGGTTTCGATTGGTGACGGTCCGAAGTGGGTTGCCGGCCAGCCAAAAACATCCATGTTCAGCCTTTACAGTACTTCTATTGTCGGAGTTTTCGGCGCAATAGTTCATACCACTGATGTGGAAGGAATCCTGGCGCTTGATTGCAACGCTACCGATTTCTATGCCGAAAACAAATACCCGGTTTTCCTTTACTACAACCCTTTCAGCGAAGTCAAAACGGTGACTTACTCATCAGTAAATGAGGTTGACATATTTGATATCGTCTCGAAAAAATACCTCGCAAAAGGCAGCATCGGTCAAATAAGTATCAGTTTACCGGCTGATGAAGCCGCGCTTGTGGTAGTGCTTCCTGCCGGAACGCGTCTGAAAACAGAAGGATCAAAAGTTAAAGCCGGCGATGTGGTAATAGCATACAAATAGATTGACAAGACAAAGAATTCTAAAATCATTCAATACATATAAAATGAAAAGACTGATATTACTTGTGATCATGCTCTCTGCAACTATTTCGCTATTAGCGCAGCGCATGGTTGAAGGAGTTGTTTCAGATGCCAAATCCGGTGAAACCCTGATTGGCGTTACGATTCAAATCAAAGGAACCACCTCGGGTACTACCACTGATATAACCGGTAAATACCGCTTGGTTTCGGATCAGCTTACAGCTACAACGGTATTAATGTTTTCGTACATAGGGTATGCTGCCATTGAGCAAACCCTGGGCAGCCAATCAATAATGGATATTCAGCTAAACGCGGAACAGGTTATGCTTGATGAGCTTGTCGTAATAGGTTACGGTTCAGCCAAGAAACGCAATGTATTGGGTGCTGTTACCAAAGTAAACAATAAGGAACTCACCATGTTACCGGTGGCTGGTGTTGCCCAGGCTTTACAGGGCCGTGCAGCCGGTGTTCAGGTAACACAAAATACAGGTGCTCCGGGCGAAGGAGTTTCAGTTCGTATTCGTGGTGCCGGCTCTATCAATTCAGGAAACGAGCCGCTTTATATCGTTGATGGTATTCCGACGGCCGATGCTTTAAAAATTATTTCTCCCGGCGATATTGAAAATATCTCAGTTCTTAAAGATGCCTCATCAGCGGCCATATATGGTTCACGAGCCAATAATGGTGTTGTTCTGATCACTACAAAAAAAGGTGTCAAGGGTAAAACAAAGGTTGTTTACCATGGTCAGACCGGTTTCCAGAAAGCTACCAGGCTAACAAAAATGGTAAATACAGCTGATTATATCACAGTGTACAATGAAGCGGCTGCCAATGATAATTTATATATAACCGGTGATGTACCGCATCGCGACCTTATTACTCCGGCAGATACTGAAGGATTTACTGATGTGGACTATGTTAGCGAACTGCTTCAGACAGCACCGATAAATTCGCATGAAATCTCCCTTTCGGGAGGAAATGAATCGACTAATTATCTGCTTTCTATGTCGTATTTCAACCAGAAGGGTATAATTGAAGGTTCCGGATATAGTCGTGGTACTGCCAGGCTTGATGTGAATACGGAAGCCAGTAAATGGCTGACGGTAGGGGTAAGCATGCTTGCCGGAAGGTCGAGTAACGATATTATCGGAAGTTCCGGCGACGGAGCAGGAGGTAACGGGGGAAGTGTTATCAGGTATGCTTTCTTCCGCAATCCGGCTATACCTGTAACATTTGAAGATGGAACCTTTGTTGATCGTCCTGCTGAATACTTCGGTCGCCAGATTTATGATTCCTTTCTTGGTGATGGATACAATCCCATTGGCATGGCCGCCATGAATGATAACAACCGCAAAGACGACAATTTCCTGGGTAAGGCATATGTCACTGCCAAGATATTCAGCAAACTAACATTTACAACAAATGGCGGGATTGATTATCGTAATACCTTCAACCGTCGTTTCAATCCCACCTGGGGAACCCTGGACCGTATAAACGCGAAAAACAGCCTTAGCATCGGTAGTGAAAGTACATCCAACCTTTCGGGGAACAGCGTACTAAATTATGAAACCAAATTTGGCGAATCACATACATTTTCTGTTATGGGGGGATTTGAAGCTATACGGAATAGTGGAAAAGGTTTGTATTCCAGCGATATGGATTTCCCGGTTCAGCAAGAGGAACTTATCTACATCGGAAACGGACTTGGGATCAAGATCAGCAGTCAGGATGAGTATGCTTCCACATTGGCATCATTTTTCGGAAGATCCAGCTATGATTTCAAAGGGAAATACTATGTTTCAGGAACGTTGAGACGCGACGGGTCTTCAAAATTTACAGGGGATAACAAATGGGGAACTTTCTACTCGCTTTCAGCCGGATGGCTCATAAAACAGGAAAAGTTCCTGAAGGATGTTTCGTGGCTTACGAATTTGAAACTCCGGGCAGGCTATGGTGCTATCGGTAACCAGGATATAGGCCTTTATGCTTACAGCGACAGGATTTCACCTTATTATAATTATGCTTTCGGAGGTATAGCAAACAGTGGATACGCTCAGTCAGCGCTTGGAAATACTGATCTGAAATGGGAAACCAGTTACCAGTATAACGTGGGAATAGACGCTGAACTCTATAAAGGAGCGTTAACATTTTCAGTCGATTACTATTATAAAGTTACTGAAGATATGCTGGTAACGGCACCTAATCCTCCATCAACAGGTTATGCGCAATCCTCCTGGGTCAACAGCGGATCGGTATTGAATACGGGTCTTGAACTTGAAGCCATTTACAGGAAAACACACAGTGACTGGGGTTATTCCATTGGTGGAAACCTGGCCTTTGTACACAACGAAGTTCTTAAACTGGATGCTCCGCTTTACGGCGGCCGCGTTGAGTCGGGCGTTGATGCTACCCGAACAGAAGTAGGATATGAGATTGGTTCATTTTACCTGTACGAAATGGATGGCATTTTCCAGAATGAAACTGAAATTTTGCTTTCTGCCAGCCAAAAATCTTTCGGCGGACAGCCTCACCCCGGAGATGTAAAATATAAAGATCAGAATGGTGATGGATATATTGATAATAACGATAAAGTACACATGGGAAGCGCTATTCCGAAACTGATAGCCGGTATCAATTTATCTGCCAATTACAAAGATTTTGATCTGAGTGTATTTTTCCAGGGAACTTATGGTAATAAAATCTATTCGCAGGTAAACCAGGACATTGAAGGCTTTTATCGTGGTTTCACTGTAACACAGCGTTATTTTGATGAGCGCTGGACCGGCGAAGGAACATCCAATACTCAGCCCAGGGCATCATGGAGCTCCAAATCAAATAATGCGACACCTTCGTCACGTTTTCTTGAGGATGGCTCATACATCAGACTTAAAAACCTACAGTTAGGCTATACCATTCCCGCAAAAACACTAAAAGTCGTTGGGTTGGCACAAACGCGGTTATATGTTTCAGGAACTAACCTGCTCACATTCACTAAATATTCGGGCCTTGATCCGGAAATGACGGTAAGCGATAACTCCACGAGTGAAGGCGACCGCGCCGCCGGTATCGACTGGGGAACCTACCCTTCGGCTATGACTATTATGCTTGGAATCGACATCACATTTTAATTACATCAGAAATGAAAAGGATTTACAGAAATATATCAGGGACTCTAAGGCATCTGCTAATGAATGTAATGCGTAAAGTATACAGGAGACTAACGCTGTATTCAGCTATTCTCTTTTTGGGATTTACTGCCATAATCCTCAGTGCGTGTACCGATTTTCTGACCGAAGATCTGAAAGGTGATTTTTCTTCAGATACCTATTATCAGAATGACAAACAGGCCTTACAGGCTATTGCCGGAGCATACAACGCACTTGCATTCACCAATTCCAACAATGTAATATGGGTGTTTGGCGATGTTGCTTCCGATGATGCAGTTAAAGGTGGCAATCCCGGCGATCAGGCTGAAATAACATATATTGATGAATTTACAGCCAATTCAACAAACGGAATGATTATCAATTACTGGACGTTTGCCTATGAAGGCATTGCCCGTGCCAACAATGTGATTGCTAATGTTCCCGGAGTAACCATGGATGAAGCGCTGAAAAGCCGGATCATAGGCGAAGCTAAATTTATAAGGGCATACAGCTATTTCAACCTGGTGAATATTTTTGGGAAAGTTCCTCTTAAGCTCCTTCCTCAACTTACTCAGGAAACCATCCATGTTCCTCTAAGCGAAGTTTCTGTTGTTTACCAGCAGATTGAAAACGACCTTACAGAAGCAGCTGCCGTGTTGCCTTCGTCGTACAGTACAGCCGATGTAGGGCGCGTTACGCAAGGCGCGGCTTTGGCTATGCTCGGCAAGGTTAATCTGTATCAGCAAAAATGGTCATCTGCGCTCGGATATTTTCAGCAGGTTGAAGCAATGGGTATTTACCGTCTTTTACCTCAATATTCCGATAATTTCAAATTGGCAAATGAAAACAGCAGCGAATCCGTTTTTGAGATCCAGCACCTGAAAGATCAGAACCCTGGCACCGGAAACCAGATGAATCAATGGTTTGCGCCTCCAACTGAAGGCGGATATTATTTTAATGCACCTACACAACTGCTTGTGGATGCTTTTGAAAAAAGTACAACCGGCGAAGTTGATCCCCGCCTCGATGCTTCTGTCGGACGCGACGGACAACCCTGGCTGAACGGTGATATTTTCAGCGCTGCATGGTCGCCAACCGGATTTCTGACCAAAAAGCACCAGCAGCCACTTTCGGAAGTATCTTCTTCACTTAAAGGTGATGGCGATCTGAACTACATTTATATGCGTTATGCTGATCTTTTACTGATGAAGGCAGAAGCTTATAATGAAAACGGCCAGGCTGATTCTGCATTGGTTAACCTAAATAAATTACGGCAGCGTGCCCGTGCAAGTTATAACGGAACACCTCCTGCCGATCTGCTTGCTGATATCCCAACTCTGGATAAAAACCAACTTGCAATAGCTATCCAGAAAGAACGAAGAGTTGAACTGGCGCAGGAATTTCACCGCTACTTCGATCTTATGAGATGGGGAAAAGTGGTTGCGGAGGCAGCACTGGGAGAAGATTTTAACTACGAAACTAAACGATATCTCCCGATTCCACAAAAGGAAATCGATGCAAACCAAGCTATTAACCCTTAAAACCACTTATTCCGGCCAATTAAACAGATCGCCAGCTGTTTTTTTACTCTGAATTGGTCTGGATTTAATCCTGTAAGTGTTAATATCTTGATGAATTCACCTTTCTACACGGAAAAGAATGCTTTTGACTGAAATCCTTTTTGTTTGAAATTCCAGTAAAAGATCTTTGTCGCTCTTTAATAAAACAAAAACAACACATAATGGCCCCACAGAGAAAACTAGTAGTCTGCTCATACGAGTAATGTATATGAAAATCAATTCAATTCAATCAATTCAAATTTAAATTTAAAAAAAATGAAAAATCTGATGAAACTACAAACATTACTGGTCATGCTGATCTTAAGTTCAGTTATGATCCTCGGATCGTGTAAAGACGATGAAGGAATCGTTGAAGGCGACAAAACAGAACTCAATGCTTTAATTGTAGAAGCTGATGCAATTGCCGCTTCCGCAACCTCAGCTGATTATCCTCAGACTGCGATCGACGCATACAAATCAACATTGGCAACAATTAAAACAGCTGCTGCTACTCCGCTTACACAGACTGAAATTGATAACCTGGTAATTCAATTAACCGAAGCATTGATTACTTTAGACTCTCAAGCGTATGGTTTTATTGACGAAAGCCTGTATCTGAATGCCGGCTGGCACTTCGACGAAGGAACCGGAACTACTGCTACTGCTTATTCAACTGTTAAACATGTTGGAACTTTTATGGCTGGAAACGCTGTATTGCTCGGAACTGATGCCAAGTCACCAACCTGGACTGCAGGAGTAAATGGCGGAAATGCTATTTACCTGACAGGAGGAGCTCACCTTGAAGTTCCTTATACAACAGCTTTCTTGCCTGTTAATCTGACAATTGCAGTTTGGGTTAAGCCTGACGAATTGTATGAGCACAACTATATTGTTTCACAAAACTATTGGAACGGATACAAACTTCAGACACAAGGTGGTGGAAAACCATTCTTTACCTACAAAAAAGTTGATGGAGGAATTGTTGATGCTGATAATGAGATGGATAACTCTATTGTAGCTGGTCAGTGGAGTCAAATTGTGGTTTCGGTAAATGCAACAACAAAAGAGTTGAAGTTTTATGTAAACGGCACACTCACAAAAACCTGGACAGAAGCTTCAAAAGGTATAGGCCCGTTAACACAAATACTGGCCAGTCCTGATCCACAACCGTTCATGATTGGTTGTGTAGCTACTGATGCAGAACTTGCAGCTAACTTCATGGCATGGACAACTAAGGACAACTTCGGTTATTTCAAAGGAAGCATGGATGAATTAAAAATATACAACATTGCTTTGGCTGATGGCCAGGTTGCAAAACTTTACAATGATGAAAAACCTTAATTGGTTGGTTTGGTTTAATCGTTAGTTAGTGATTAGGGTAAGGCTCAATGATTCCGGCATGAGATAGCAGGATATTGGGCCTTCCCTTTTTTTAGATGGAAGAGTTAAACGTCCTTTGTGTTTCCTTTGTGACCTGGGGCCTTAGTGGCTAGAAAAGAATTGCCACAAAGTCACAAAGACGCAAAGTCTCACTAAATCAAATCGCGATTTTTTGTAAAAAGAAAACCGTTAAATAGTAGCCAATTTATTTTGCACCTTATAAAACCGCCTGAATGAACCGTTTTTTACTTTTCCTTCTGCTTTGCATTTTTACTTTGCAAACTTTCCCTCAAACGGGACAACTGGCTATTCCACGAATTGGCCTGATGCCTGATTTACCAACACCTTTGGCTATCCGGGACTGGAAAACGGTGACTCATGATTACGATACGTATGTTTTTGATATAAATAAAACTGGACAATATCTGCCACTATCCAGGGTGGAAACTACAGAACAATATAATTATGCCGGCAATACGCCAATATTTCTCGATTCCTATGTAGGTGCCGATAGTCATCTTAGTCAGGCCGAAGCAATCAATATTATGCCTGCCATTGTGGGAGCATCGCTTACAGGTATTGATAAAAGCAATCAAAATGGGAATAACTGGGTGGCTATGACCAAAGATTTTTATAACCTGGAAAATGGCCAGAATGTATACCTGAACAGCTATTCAACCAAATCAGGCAACGACTGGTGGTACGATGTAATGCCTAACGTATATTTTTACCAGCTTAAATCCTTGTATCCGGATGCGGCTTCTGAATTTGATTCTCAGTATACGTCAGTGGCGGATCGCTGGTTGTATTGCGTAAAACAATTGGGTGGAAGCACAACGCCCTGGACAAAGCCTGATATGAACTACAGGGCATTTAACCTGGCAACTGGTTTGCCACTTTCAGAAAGCGTTCCGGAACCTGAATCAGCCGGAAGTATTTCCTGGTTGCTTTATAATGCTTACCTGGAAACAGGAAACAGAAAATATTTTGAGGGCGCACAGCTTGGAATGGATTTTTTAACTGAATTCGGTTCCAATCCTTCCTACGAGCTTCAGCTATCATACGGAACAATTGCCGCAGCAAGGATGAATGCAGTAGAAGGCACAAATTACCCTTTGCAGAAATTGCTCGACTGGAATTTCGACCGCGGCAACCTTAGAGGCTGGGGCTCCATTGTCGGAACCTGGGGCGGCTATGATGTTTCGGGCCTGATAGGCGAAGCCAATGACGGCGGCAACGATTATGCTTTTATAATGAATGGGTTTCAACAGGCAGCCGCTCTTGCGCCCTTGCCAAAATACGACAAACGCTATGCCCGCGCTCTTGCCAAATGGATATTAAATATTACCAATGCCAGTCGTTTGTTTTACTGGAATGCGCTTCCTGAAAATCAGCAGGATTCGTATGCATGGGCTTCGGCAAACGACCCAACGGCTTGTATCCCTCATGAATCGATGAAACAGGTATGGTCGGGACAAACGCCTTTTGCCACCGGCGATGCCATTGGCGGTGGTTGGGCTGCTACTAACCTTTCTCTTTACAGCGGTTCAAGCGTGGGTTATCTGGCTGCTGTGGCTCAAAAAACAAATATTCCGGAAATTCTTCAGATTGACCTGAATAAAACTGATTTTTACGGAGATAATGCTTTGCCTTCGTATTTGTATTTTAATCCAACCGCAATCAGCAAGCAAGTGGATGTTTCATTACCTACAGGAACCGTTGGCGTGTATGATGCCATCACTGAAACTACACTTTTAACAGCTGCTTCCGGTTCAATTCAACTAACAATACCTGCCGGGGAGGTCAGGCTGATCCGGCTTTTTGCATCTGAACTGATACCAGATTCCCGCAACGGCAAGCTATTTGCCGGTACTGATATTCTTGATTATCATTATCAATATGATTATTCAGAGAATTTGCGTGTGAAAGCCATTTCTACAGATCATAATCCTGTTATTATAAATTCAACTTTCATGGCATATTGTGAGCCTGGGAATGTGGAGCCTGACCAAACAGTTCAGTATGAATGGTTTCTAGATAATGCACTGCTCACAGGGAAAAATCAATCCCAGGTTTCGCTGACTGCACCTGCAACATCTTCAAATTCAGTATTAAAATGCAGGATAAGCTCTAACGGAAAAACGGCGGAAGACACATTGCACCTGCAAATAGTAGCGCATATTGCTACGCCCCCGGTAGTAAACGGAATTCAATCCACCACAAAATACACTGTTGCAACCGAAACAAATACGTTTACAGCCCTTGTTTCAACAGCGCCAGGTGAGATATTGACTTACAACTGGAGCGCATCAACCGGCATTTTGAACCAAACCACTACAAATTCAGTTTCGTGGCAGGCTCCGGCTTCATCTTCAGTAGGAACAATCACGGTGGAGGTTACCAACCAGGATTTTCTTTCCACATCAGTAACCACCGGGGTTCTGGTAAAAGACACAAGCCTGGCAGTTGAAACTCCTTTAATTTATTATCCGCTGGATTTCGATACAAGGAATGTTTCCTCCGATCGCTTTCACGCCACGGCAAGCGGCGTAACCAAAACGGAAGATTCGCGTGGGTTGGCGGCATTGGCATATAAATTCACTTCCGGTTCAAACATCATTTATACCGAAAATCATGCTGATCTTAATTTTACGGACGCAGTGAGCCTGAGCTGCTGGGTAAAATGTGATCAACTCAATTCCGAAAGGTTTATCCTCTCACATGGCTCGTGGCAACAACGTTATAAGCTATCCATTACACCCGAAGGTAAGTTGCGCTGGACAGTAAAAACAAGTACAGGCGTTTCCGACCTGGATGGTTCGGCGCCCATTGAACTCAACCGGTATTACCATGTTGCCGTTCTCTATACCGGGTATTCACTGGAGCTTTACGTTGATGGCGTTCTGGACTCCTTTAAAGCTTTTTCAGGAAGCATCCAGGCTTCTACTAAACCAATTACAATCGGGCGCATGGATAATGTGGAAACATTGTATTCGCTTCTCGGAAGCGTTGACGAAGTGAAAATATGGGACAAGGAGATTTCCATTCCGCAGGTTGAAAAATTAAAGGATCAATGGAACACTTCTTTCGGAATTGAAGAAGATTTCAGGATTGCGCGAGTATATCCCAATCCTGCTAAAGATGTGATTTATATTGAACTTGCAGGTTCTGTTGAATCAGAAGACATCTCTCTCATAGATATGGAAGGGAAAAAAGGGAAAGATTATTCGGTAAAGTTGCTGGCATCACGGATTGAACTTGAAGTTTCAAAGGCTTCATCCGGATTACATATGATTCGGATAGTGCTTAAAGATGGCAAAATTGTGACAAAGAAAATCATGATACTGTAGATCAGAGGCATTTATTGCCCGGGCTTTCAAGCCCGGGAATTTGAATCTAGCTAATTAGCTTATTTATTCTGCCCCGGGGCTTAAGCCCCGGGCAATAGAAGTCAAAATACTTCCATAGATTTTAGCAGAATAGAATGCTTCTAATAAGCTATGAAAAATTTGATCCTAAAGCTCATCCATTGCCCGGGCTTTCAAGCCCGGGAATTTAAATTTAGTTATTTTCTAATGCCACGGGGCTTAAGCCCCGGGCAATAGATGCCAGAATAATTCCAGAGAAATCAGCAAAAAAGACATTATAAATCATCGGTTTATCTAAAGTATTGAAAAGCCGATATATGCCACAGATTACGCAGATAAGTATTCACATGATTTGATTAAATTTAATTTGAACAACTCCTGAATGCAGGTTAAATCATGGAAATCATTGAAATCTGTGAAATCCGTGAAATCTGTGGCAAAAATACATATTGATCAAACTGATTAGTTCTAATACTTTTTATAGATTCATTGAACTTTCCCTTTAATTCAAATCAAAAATGGCATATCTCAAAAATAATATCCCAGTATTTTTTCTAAGCCTGTTTTTCTTAACAATTAATTTAGAGGCCATCAGCCAGAAGTTGTCTCTTAAAGTTGCCGGAGATTCAATTGCCGGTTATCATGTTGAAATTTATAATGGAAATAAACTTAGTGTCACCAATACGGAAGAATTCTCACTTCAATTGTACAATCTTGATTTGAGTACCATCGCAAAAATTGAGCATTGGACTGGCAAGGGATTTGTTATCGGAGAGAAAGGCATTTCCTTGAGAAGAGATTCATATATCCCGGAATTTGATGCCAACCTTTCCGTTTTAGTAAGCTATGAAGTGATAAATGCCAATGTTGTGAAAAAGACGGTTGAATTATTTCAGCCATCCATGCCGGGCATGTATTATATTTTGAAGGAAACAGCACGACCTGCAGAAAAACCACAGCGCTACGTAACTTTCGAATACGATAATTTTCCCGGCGGTTTTGTACACGAGATGTATCCTGCAGCAGGATTTGTAACGCCGGACAATACCGTTGTAGGTTTTTTAACCGATGCCGGGTATAAAAACCTGTACACACGAAATACACGCCGCCGATTCAGTGGTCGGGGAGGTGGTTTTGTAGGAATGAGACGATTGCCTGATCCGAATTTATTTTCTGTTGCCACCATATCCGAACAGGCTGAAAATAACCAGTACATCCGTCAGACCTTTGGCGAAATGTATAACCTCGATGCCGGATCAGAAACCATTTTAAAAACACCACAACTATTTAAAAAAGAGGGAAATGCTGAAATTGTAAAGAAAAACGGACTTATCACAATAACCGGGCATCCGGGTGGTAGGGCAGGAATAGAATTTATTGTTCCATTTAAAGATCAGAAGATATATGCCATTTCATTTTTGTGTAAAGGAAATACGGGCGTTGCGCTTAAACTCTTCAGGGTGAAGAACGGGCAGAGAACTATTGAACTGGAAAACGGGGTGAAGTACATTGATAATTTCCCTGCTGTTGAAAACGAATGGACCCATTTCGAAGGCAGTATTTTAGTGCCTTATATCGAAAATGATTCGGTCTCCATGTTTATCGGCACTCAAGCAGGGAAAGAGTGTAAGTTGCTGATAAAAGATCTGCAATTTATCGAACATCAACCACAGGTTGAACCCTACAATCTGCTTCCGCTCGGTGAAAACACGGTAAAAACCACCTATATTTTTGCCGAACCCTGGAAATCGCACCAGCAATTTATGCTCTCTTCGCAAACCAGATTAGCTGAAGCAAAAGGATTTAAAGGATCGCAGATTGAAAAAATGCTGTATGCCAATTTCAATATGCTGACATGGATTACGGATACAAAGGATTTTACGCCGTTTAACGTTCCCAATATGAATTATGCTCCGGACATGTACAACCGCGATTCCTTTTTTGCTGCTGTATCTACCTACAATAAAGAGATTAACCTTTCAATCTGGGACCAATGGGGCAAAACACAAACTCCGAAAGGTGGCATAGGAACCATTATCACGCCGTTTATGGGTTCGGTTGAGGCAAAGGACAACGAAGCAACCATCGAATGGCTGATCTGGGCTATGCTCAATAAACGGCGGTTTGGTGTTGAACTTCCACAGGATAAAATTAACAAAGCAGTTGATTATGTATTGAACGAATTTGATGCCGACCGGGATGGGAAATGCAAATCACATTTTTCGCTGAGCCAGGTTGATATTGTCGATTTTAATCCGAAAACCGACCGTTTGGGAGTAAACCAGGGCATGCTGGCAATTGCTTTACGAACTATAAAAGAACTGGGCTTTGATATTTCAGAAGAATATATCCAAAAAGCTGAAGCTGAATACCGGAATTTTTATGACACTGAAAGGAAGCATCTCTTGTTTGACCGGAATTTCCCCGACATCATTACGCTTACCGACCTGGAGCCGGAATTCTTTTCCTTATGGTTATTTAATCGGCCGATTTTAACGGACGAAATGGTAAAAACCCACCTGGATCAGATTCCTGTTCTGAATAAAGTCGCCAATTCGCCTCACCCTGAATATGGAACAACAGCTCCGATTTGCGTAAGGTTGACAAAGGATGCAACAGGATTTTCCTATTTAACCGGAGATTATCAGCCATTCGAAAAATTCGGTGAAGAAAACTACAGCAACGGTAAAAGCGACGGTTTCTATTACAACGGCGGCAGCTGGTTTCGGGCTGAATATTGTGCTTATGTAGTCGGATTAAAACATGGCTGGACGAAAGCCAATGCCTTGATGGAAAACCGAATTTGGGCTGAGATTTACCTGAATCCAAAATGGCCGTTCAGCAAAGAATTTATCCCGACCAAATGGACCACAACCGATAGCTGGTGGCCATCCACCCGCGGTTTATGCTGGAATGTGTTTATATTGATGGCAGATGAAGTAGCCGGGTTAAGGAAGCCGGAGATGGATCCGGATTATAAGGAAAGGAAAATAAAGTAAGTGAACCTGAATTTTATTTTTCTGATCTCAAAACTTCTTCAATTTGAAGCTGGTTTTCCGGTAGATAGTTAATCGCTATATCCCAAATAATCTCGTAGTCAACGCCAAAATACTCATGTGAAACCTTGTTCCTAAGCAAATACATCTCACTCCAGGGAACATTTGGGTATTTTTCTTTGATTTCAACAGGTACATTCCTCGAAGCCTCGCCAATAATCTCAAAATTTCTGATAACGGCATCAACCGTTTTATAATCGTGTTTAAACTGTATAAAAGTCAGGCCGTTGATATATTCAGCAATCCGGCTCATTGCCAAATGCATGTCCTCAAGAAACATTCGGTATGAGCGGTTTTCTTTTTTCACT
Source organism: Bacteroidales bacterium (assembly GCA_030654075.1). Lineage (GTDB taxonomy): Bacteria > Bacteroidota > Bacteroidia > Bacteroidales > UBA4417 > UBA4417. Next base: position 17,252 of record JAURYB010000039.1, read on the forward strand.
ATACGTAATTGACTTCTTTCAGAATACTAACCTTTAACTGTTCTTTTAAGGCATTTTTTGTTACCAAATCGATCTTACGATTGAAGGTTTTTTCAAGAAATAACTCCAGCGAAAAGAATTTCCAACCTATTGGCTTTTCTAATTCAACCAGTATATCTATATCACTGTCTTCGTTGTAAGTGTTGTCCGAAAACGAACCGAACAGACCTATCTCCTTAACAGCAAAGTCCTTGTAAAGAGATGGTTTTAACTCTTTAAGTTTGGATAATATCTGGTCTTTTGTAATCATACTCCAAAGATAATATTTTTTCAATAAGGAATAATTTATTGGTTTGATTGGCAATGAGTAATTGACGACATTCTGTGTTCCTATTATAACAACTGCATTTATTGTATGTTGTACTTTAAAACCTCATCTCCGGAATCTCCCCCTCAACAGTCAGCCATCCTTCTGTCGCTTTCCTGATTTCATCAATCGTAACTCCCGGCGCTCTTTCAATCAGTTTAAACCCGTTTTCAGTGATATCAATTACGGCCAGGTCGGAGACGATGCGTTTTACACATTTAATACCGGTAAGAGGCAAGGAGCAATGTTTTAATAGTTTGGATTCGCCATCTTTGCTGCAATGCTGCATGGCTACAATTATGTTTTTTGCCGAAGCTACCAGGTCCATGGCGCCACCCATGCCTTTTACCATTTTACCGGGAATTTTCCAGCTGGCGATATCACCTTGCTCACTGACTTCGAAAGCACCTAAAACGGTTAAATCAACATGCCCGCCACGGATCATGGCGAAGCTCAAGGACGAGTCAAAATAAGCTGCACCGGGAACAACTGTTACTGTTTGTTTTCCTGCATTTATAAGATCGGCGTCTACTTCATCAGGATATGGGAAAGGTCCCATCCCTAAAATACCGTTCTCTGACTGAAGGATTACTTCCATGCCTTCCGGGATGTAGTTGGCAACCAGTGTAGGAATTCCGATTCCGAGATTAACGTAATATCCATCGTGGAGTTCCTGTGCAATGCGTTGGGCGATTTGTTCTTTGGTTAAGGCCATTTTGTGTTGATTTTTATAAAGAAGGGGCGAGGGGTGAAAGGAGATGGGGCGAAAGTAGCCGACAAATATTTCTCATTTTACTTTCTGCCTTTCACAATCCATTTGTCAGCATCATTGATCATTAGTACTAATTGGCTGAGAATATGATCATATCTTTCAGTAAGGTCATTTGCTTTTTCTTCTCTGAGATAGTTACAACGCAGAGCAAACTCCAGCCAGATTTGGGTTTCACAAGCTTCTGTTTCAGCGTCACTTATTTTTGCGATGAAAGCTGCTTTATATCTTCTTTTTCGCCACGCTTCTCCAATATTAGCGCAAACAGACCTGGACGATCTCCTTATCTGATCAGTTAAAGAATATTTTTCTTCAGGAGGAAATGATTTTGAAAGCTGAAAAATTTCCATTGCCGCATCCATTGCAGCCTGATAAACCCTTAATTCGCGATAACTCTGGATAATCATAACTGGTTGATTTTCTAATATTTGTATGGTTTCATTGCGTCTTTCTCCCAATCACCGTTTTTCCTCTCGCCCTTCTCCGTTTCTCCGTTTCTCCGTTTCTCCGTTTCGCCGTTTCGCCGTTTCACCCTTCGCCGATTCGCCGATTCGCCCATCTTCATGTCACCTTGTCTTCTCAATCCTCCCGTTCCCTCACTGTAACCCGTTCAATCCTTTTCTCATAATCAACTCCCTGGAAAATCCGTTGCACAAAAATCCCCGGAATATGTATCTGGTTTGGATCGAGTGTTCCGGCCGGAACAAGTTCTTCCACTTCCGCAACTGTGATTTTTCCGGCCATAGCCATAGACTGATTGAAGTTATTAGCTGTTTGTTTAAATATCAGGTTTCCCATGGTATCGCCTTTCCATGCTTTTACAAAGGCGAAATCGGCTTCAAGCGCAGTTTCGAGTAAGTGTGGTTTTCCATCAAACATTCGGATTTCTTTTCCTTCGGCAACTTCGGTACCGGCTCCGGCGGGAACAAAAAATGCCGGAATTCCTGCACCACCGGCACGGCACCGCTCGGCTAATGTTCCCTGTGGAATCAGTTCAACTTCAAGTTCGCCGGTAAGTAATTGCCGTTCAAACTCTGAATTCTCACCAACGTATGATGAAATCATTTTATGAATCTGCTTATTCTGTAACAAAATACCAAGACCGAAATTATCAACGCCCGCATTATTCGAAATACAGGTCAATCCTTTAACTCCACTTTCTGATAACGCTTTAATTGCATTTTCAGGTATTCCGCATAGCCCGAAACCACCCACCATCAGGGTCATCCCATCTTTTACTCCTGCAATTGCTTCAGCGGCATTTTTAACTACTTTGTTCATATGGGTGATTTTAAAGGTAAGTCATTTAAATATTTCTGATTTCTGCCATCTGTTTATTTCTTCAACCTATCTCTAAAAAAATCATCCACCGTTTTATTAAATTGATCTTTGTAATCAATTAATGTTGAATGGCTTGAATTTGGCAAAATCCACAAATACGCTCCAGGGATTGATTTTGCGATTAACATTGTGTGCTCTGTGAGAATAATATCGTGGTCACCTCCTATAACCAGCGTGGGGCATTTAATTTGCTGCAATTGCTCACAGGTTATATGTGGCTCAAAAGTATCGAGTTTCACAAGTTTCCGGGTATGAACAACATTTGGCGTTTGAGGCTCTTTTCCTAATGCATTATAATAATTTAAACCTCCTAAATAATCGACAGCACTTATCGCTGCGCTGTCGGGCCAGAGGTTGGCACCTGTAATTGCCAGTTTTTTTATTTTTTCCGGGTGACGCATTGCCAGGAGCATACCATTGATGCCACCATCACTCCATCCCAATACATAACAGGAGTCAATTTTGAGTTTATCCAGCAAAGCGCTGAAGTCATCCGCCATCATTTCGAAGCTTAACGAATCCTGTAAATCTTCTGACTTTCCCTGTGCCCTGCTGTCAACAGCAATTACCTTGTACTTTTTCGAAAAATAAGGAATCTGATTTATAAAACTACTGATTGATCCGCCATTGCCATGAATCATCAGAAGTGGTTCACCCTGGCCATAAATTTCGTAATACATTTTGATGCCGTTTACATCAAGGTATTTTCCGACAACTTCATTTTTCCCGAAAGCATTGGTATCAATAGCTGTTTGAGCCATAGTGTATTCAAACGAGGTGAGTAAAACGAAAGCCAGGAGGAAAGTTTTTGCGGTTGACATGCGTGAAGGAGATTGAGTTTACAGATATTGAAACAAATATAACATTTGTTAGCTGTTTTTGCTCAGCATTTTCAATATTTTCAGTCTCTCGTTCTGGAGCAATGACTGCTTGCCTTTTCAATGGTAAAGCGGGAGAATCAAAAAAACGGATGCATTTTTCCTCCTGACTTCGACACTGGGACACCCTATAGATTTTTCCAGAAATTTTCATCAAACAATACCACAATTGATTTATGTCTTGTGGTGAGGAGCATAGTTTTACTTAGGGTTGTTCCACTTTTTGGAAGTTTGACTTTAATGGTGGTTATGGTTTTTGCTATGTTCAGAACTTTATCTACACTCAAATTGATGTCCTTCATTTTCAACACCCTTTCGAGCTCCTTAAACATTTTATACGCTACAAAGCAGATACAAACGTGTGCTTCTATCCTTCGAGGAGTAAAGTGAAACATGGGGCGTATTTCAATCGTTCCTTTTGTTACTCTGAAAGCTTTTTCAATAACCCACAATCCATTATATTGCTCGTAAACCTCTTTTGCCGGAAGCGAAGTGTTGGTTATGTATCCCTTCAGTCCATCCCAATTTTCGTCATCGCTTATTTTTTGCTGATTTATGACAACTTTCACATTATCTGATATGTCTAAGAATTTATTGTACCCACGCTTGTTTATGTTTTCTTTAGTAATATTTCCGCTTTTATATGCCTTCAATAAGCGTTTTACTCCCTTCTCTCTGTTGTGCTTGTCTTTCTTTGCTCTATTCTCGGAATAACCAACAATCAGTCGGGATTCACCTTTTATTGTTTCATTAAATGCTCCATTTTGCTTCTCTAATGACAAAATCCATTGTTTTATCTGCTCGTTTTCATTTTTTATCCTTGCACCGATAATGTATTTATACCCACCCGATTCAAAAAGTGATATGTTTGACTTATTCATTAAGCCCGAATCGGCTACAACCACAAAATCTTCCAATTTGAACCTCTGTACAAAATCTTCTACTATTGGTATCATGGTCCAGCCTTCATATTGTGAGCCGTTGAAAATTGAATATGAAAGTGGATAGCCATCTTTACTGACTAACAAACCAAGAACTACCTGTGGTTGACTGTGCTTTCCGTCTTTTGAAAAACCTGCCTCTCGCAAATCATCCCCATAATCTGCCTCAAAATAGAGCGTTGTAACATCATAAAACATCAAACCAATTTTCCCTCCTAAAATCTTGCGTGTATGTTCTACGGCGATTTGCTGTATTTTATCTTTTTGAGTGTTATACAACTTGTCCAAATAACGATATATCTTGTGTAGCTCTATATCTTGATCAAAATGCGATTTTAAATATTCTACTGTTGCTGATTTGCTCATCGGCTGACTTAAACGAGCTATTACCAGTTTTTTTAGAATATCATCGTTAATAGCATCAAATCCTATAGTCTTAAATACCTCATTCAATATCAGTTGTGTGCCATTTAGTAAGATGTTTTCAATATTGGATAATAAATATTCCGTAACCTGCTTTTCCTCGTGTTCCTGTTGGTAAGTATCAAAAATATCTTGCTCTCCGAGATAATTGGAAATCCATTGTTTGCCCTGCTGATAAAGTGACTCAACAGTCGAAGTGTCAGAGCTGCTTCCAATAGTATTTATCACCCGATACTTCCCTGTACTTTTATCAATGACCTGGACACTGGTTATTCCACTCGGGTTTATTTTCTTGCGAACATACATCCGGTAAAGGTAATATTTTTGTCTGGGACACCCATTTGGGTGTCCC
>JAURYB010000045.1 GCA_030654075.1 Bacteroidales bacterium
AAATCGTCATTCGCCAATCGTAAATAAAAATGACGAACTACCCAATCGTAAATCGTCATTCGCCAATCGTACATAAAAATGACGAACTACCCAATCGTAAATCGTCATTCGCCAATCGTAAATAAAAATGACGAACTACCCAATCGTAAATCGTCATTCGCCAATCGTAAATAAAAATGACGAACTACCCAATCGTAAATCGTCATTCCTCAATCGTAAATAAAAATGACGAACTACCCAATCGTAAATCGTACCTCGTAAATCGTCATTCGCCAATCGTAAATAAAAATGACGATCTACCCAATCGTAAATCGTCATTCGTAAATCGTAAATTCCAATACTATTTTCTAATTCTCCATTAACTATTTTCTCCGCTATTTCGACATCCGCTTCCGCTCGTGCTCCTTCAGGTATATTTTGCGTAAACGCATTGATTTTGGAGTAATTTCAACCAATTCGTCAATCTGTATATACTCAAGAGCTTCTTCGAGCGAAAATTTAACAGCCGGCGGCATGCGGACTGCTTCGTCCTTAGCCGTGGTACGGAAGTTGGTCATCTGTTTGGCTTTCGAGATATTAACACCAAGGTCGTTATCGCGGGAGTTTTCTCCCACAATCTGTCCTTCGTAAATCTGGTCGAAAGGCTCAACAAAGAACCGGCCACGATCGGTAAGTTTATCAATACTGTAAGCGGTTGCCATACCGGTATCAATGCTGATCAGAACACCTGCAAGGCGTTGTGGCAAGGCACCTTTCCATGGCTCAAATGCTTTGAAACGGTGAGCCATAATAGCTTCGCCGGCGGTGGCGGTTAGAACTGCATTCCTCAGACCGATAATACCACGTGATGGTATAACGAATTCGAGGTGCATCAAATCACCTTTAGGGGTCATAGCAAGCATATCGCCACGACGCTGGGTAACCAGGTCAATTACTTTTCCTGAAACTTCGAGTGGAGTATCAACGATCAGTGTTTCGATAGGTTCGCATTTTACACCGTCAATTTCCTTAATAATAACCTGTGGCTGTCCAACCTGTAATTCGTATCCTTCGCGGCGCATGGTTTCGATAAGGATCGAAAGGTGGAGAATACCTCGTCCGTAAACAATAAACTGATCGGATGAACCGGTTTCTTCAACGCGAAGGGCCAGGTTTTTTTCAATTTCTTTCTGAAGCCTGTCGTTCAGGTGCCGTGAGGTAACAAATTTGCCTTCCTTCCCAAAGAATGGTGAGTTATTGATGGCAAAAAGCATGCTCATGGTAGGCTCATCAATGTGAATATCGGGCAAACGCTCAGGCGTATCAGGATCGGTAACGGTGTCGCCAATATCAAAACCTTCGAGGCCAACCAATGCACAAATATCACCGGAGTGAACAGAAGTTACCTTTACACGTCCCAAACCTGAGAAGGAATATAATTCTTTAATTTTTGATTTGGTAAACGAACCATCTCTTTTTAAAAGAGCAACATTCATTCCTTCGGAAATTATACCACGCGAAACACGACCGATTGCAATACGTCCAACGTATGAGCTGTAATCGAGTGATGTTATCTGCATTTGTAAAGGGCCTTCAGGTATTGGAGCTTCAGGGATATACTTTATAATTGCATCGAGTAAAGGGAAAATATTATCGGTTTCTTCGGTCCAGGTGGTATTCATCCAGCCTTGCTTACTCGAACCATATATGGTCTGAAAATTAAGCTGATCGTCAGTAGCTTCAAGATTAAAAAACAGCTCATAAACCTGCTCCTGAACTTCATCGGGACGGCAGTTTTCTTTATCAACCTTATTAATAACAACAATTGGTAACAAACCAAGTGCAAGTGCTTTCTGGGTTACAAACCGTGTTTGTGGCATGGGTCCTTCGAAGGCATCAACCAAGAGCAGTACGCCATCGGCCATTTTCAATACGCGCTCCACTTCACCGCCGAAATCGGCGTGACCCGGAGTATCAATAATATTTATTTTTACACCTTTATATTCTACAGAAACGTTCTTGGAGGTGATTGTGATACCACGTTCACGTTCCAGATCGTTGTTGTCGAGAATGAGTTCGCCGGTTTCCTGGTTGTCGCGGAAGAGGTTACAGCTGTGTAATATCTTGTCAACCAGTGTTGTTTTGCCGTGGTCGACGTGGGCAATAATTGCGATGTTTCGGATGCTTTGCATTTAATATTTGCTTGTGAAAAAGTGTGCAAAGGTAGGGTTTATTTGCAAGGGATTTACATATGTAAGAATTTAGTTGGAAATGAAGGGAATGAGGGAGGTGGGCGAGGTGTTAAATGGCGAAGTGCGAGGTACGATGTAAAGACCTTACACTCCAACATCCGACCTACCACGTCCGACTTCCAACTTCCAACTTCCGACTTCTGACTTCCGTCTTCTGACTTCTGACTTCCGACTTCTAATATCCAACATCACAAAAAAACACCAACCACTCCATTGCTATGCCGTTCACTTTTAGTATTTTCGCAGTATGGATACGAAAGCGAAACCCATATTTGAGAAACGTATTTTCTGGGATGTTAACTTTGAGCTCATTGATTACGACGCCAAGGCTAACTGGGTGATTGCGCGGGTTTTTGAACGTGGCGATGTGGAGGATATCCGCCAGTGCCGCCGGTATTATGGCGACGAAAAAGTGACTGAAGCGTTATTAAATACTAAATATTTGCCTGAACACAGGATACATCTTGCCAGCGCAGTAACTGGAAAACCTTTAAACGAATTCAGATGTTACATATTGAGACAGTTGAACCCGGAACTCTTTCCTTACTGAAAAAGCTAATGGAATTGCCGTCTCTACAGCCTTTTTCATTGGTGGGTGGAACAGCTTTGGCATTAAAATATGGTCACCGGAGTTCTGTTGATCTGGATTTATTTTATCACGAAAGATTTGACCACGCAGGTATTGAAACAGAACTATTACATGAATTTGGTGCTGATTTCGATTATGAAAGCGGGCACAAGAAATTCGGCATTTTTTGCAATATTCAAAATATAAAAGTAGACATTGTTTACTTTCCACATTTACCAATTGCACCTTTTGAAAAGGAAGAAAGTATAAGAATGTATAGTAGCGCAGATATTTCAGCGATGAAAATTCAGGCCATACTTGGACGGGCACAAAAAAAAGATTTCTGGGATTTGTTTGAACTTCTTCAGCACTTTCCTTTGCAGCAAATAATGGACTGGCACAAACAAAAATATCCCAGCCAAATGCTGGCAATAAGCATTCCGAATGCAATCACTTATTTTACAGAGGCTGATGATAGCGAAACACCCGAAAGTTTTAAAGGCCAAACCTGGGAAAAAGTAAAAGATGGAATTAAAAAGGTGGTAAGTGATTATCTGAGGTAAAACGACATTATCATTAATCTGAGAAGGAGTAAGCCATCCACTCAGGGAATTTTCAACTATAACATACAAGCGAAAACCCCGGTACGCCTAATGATCAATTATCTTATTTTCGGTTTAACCTATGCCTTCGCCTGCGTTGTACAACCAGGTCCTTTCCAGGCTTTCCTGTTTTCGCAAAGCATAAAAAACGGCTGGCGAAAAACTATACCATTAGTATTTGCACCCTTGTTGAGCGACATACCTGTAATTATTTTTGTATTGCTGGTTTTAACAAATGTTCCGCATGAAGTATTGCAGGTACTTCAGATTGCCGGTGGACTATTTCTTCTTTATTTGGCTTATACTGCATACAAAGCATGGCAAACATTCACACCAAATGTTGAGAAAGATAATTCGCCGCAGTTTACTGTTTTCAAGGCTGTACTTGTAAACCTGTTGAATCCGAATCCATACCTGGCATGGAGTCTGGTTTTGGGACCCATGCTGATAAAAAGCTGGAACGAAGCTCCGGTAAACGGAATTGTTTTGCTTATCTCGTTTTACGGTTCCATGGTAATTTATTCGATCGGACTGACAGCACTTTTTGCCGTCGCGCGTAATTTCGGGCCTGGAATTATCCGGATCTCAATCGGAATTTCGGTAATTGCATTTGCTGCTTTCGGGGTTTACCAGTTATGGTCGGGGATTGTGGATTTTGTTTGATTATGGATTGAACATCTCCCGATCCCAGGAAAAGTCTATAAACCGGAAAGGAGTTAATTTCTATTATTCCTGAACCACTTTTCCATAGTTCTGAATCTTAAGCTGCATTTCCGCAGTCAGTTGTTTTACAAGCTCCGCATTGTACGAAAACGAAGGTGCATACGGCTTCTGAACATCGAATATCTGCTGGGCTGCAACGGCATAATAACGTGATAATGCCGGCAATGAACCTTCGGTCATAATTGGATCAACGTCGGTTGCAAAAATCGAAACCGTGTTGTCGCTGTTGCGCGTGATATCGAACATGCGGAACTGCTGGGGGAAATCTCGCAGCGAGGTGGTTTCCACTTCCCAGAAACCATTTTCAGGATGAGCCGGATCGGTTGATGGCATTGGGGTAACCTGGTTAACATGCCGGTGACCCGCTATCCACAAAATAAGATTTGGGTAGGTATGAAGTTTGGCGATAAAATCACTCTCGGAAACAGCGGCGCTTTCACTCCAGCCCATGCCATTGCCCGCCGGCAAAACACCAATAGGAATATGCGACGAAATAATCATAAGCTTGCCTTCGGACTGGCCTTTTTCAAGTTCATTTACCAGCCAGGCATACCCTGCTGCGTCGATTGAACTATGGGCGTAAAAGTTAAGATGCGGATCGTCGTTATTCTGGGTATCGTCGAGCACGATCACCTTTATCGGTATGTCCGACTTAGGCTCGAATGCATAACTGCTGAATTTCGAATCAACATTAGCCTGGCTGAATCCATGCCCAACCGGGTTTGAGGTTGTATTGAAAAATTCGTTCATCCATTGTTCTTTCAGCAGCGAGCGGCGGTTTGGATCGGCGGCATGCACTTTCGGTGGCGTTGCGAAATTACTCTCGGCTCCGATTCCTGTTATTTCGCCAAGAGGAGTAGTGCCATCGATGGTACCCATAAAAATCCCACGGGTCTCAAAAGGCTTAGGATCATAAGGGTGCTGCAGTACATTGCCGACGTTAAGTATTTCGTCACTTACATACACTGCCCTTGCGGCATCGTCAGGAGGAAGTAAACCTGTCCAGAAATGATCATGATTGCCCATCGTCTGGTACCAGGGAATGGCAGGATCAAGCCCTTCAGCCTGGAATTCGTCCTGGAAATCATTTCCCGTGCCTGGTTTGGGATCATCCTTTATACCTGAATCGGGAGTTATTTTCTTGCCGTCAAGAATATCGATGTACCAACGGAGTTCGTTGTATTGCGTGTTGTTGCAGGCATCACCCATTGAAATCCCGAAGTCAAAAGGTTTTTCTTTGTGAAGCAGGTTTATCGTACGGATTGCCGCATCGAAAACCTGGGTTGTAAAAAGCAAAACCGGCGAATATCCGCCAATAAAACCGCCTTTGTAACCAAAATACATTGCCGAAGCCGGGGTTTCCTCATCGGTCATATGTGCATCGGTTATGGCAAAAAAGTTTAACAGACGGGCAGATTTTGTAACCTGGGAACCGGTGTATCCAACAGGCATCAGGTCCAGCCTTTTCTGGTAATCCAGTCCCGGGCCGTAAGACCATGCACCGTATTGAGGAAAACCTGGAAATTTGGAGACCTCATAGGGATACATCACAGGCCAGGATGAAACGTTTGCCGGGATAATAGTTCTGTCGAGCGTTGTGTAAACCCTGGTTGCTAATGGATTTACCAGGTGGTTGTCTTTGCTGCAGCTGTTGAAAATAATAATTGCAGAAGCGATAAAAAAAGGAATGCAGATTAAAATGCGTTTTGTGTAATTCATACTCTTTTTGATTAATACCGGGACTTCCAAACAAAAAAGCGGAAATGCAGGGCTGGTTTTATTCCCTAATTAAATGTACTTCGAAACGCAAAGAAGGACTCCGGCTCACAGCCGGAATCCTTTTCTAAATGCAACTCGCCCCAATTTTCTATCCAATTGTGTGAATTATATCCTTCTCATTAAAACGAGTTAAATTTTAAAACTCACCATCAAAACACGCTATTTTGTATAACGTAATTCGTCAACTGCCATCAGGGATACAACATCATTCATGAAATTGTAGAGCTTCACATAGGTTTGAGAATGAATATCAGTTGTATTTTCCGGTGTTATGACGACAAAATTCATGGTTGTCTGATGCGGATTATTATCAATCCATGTTCCTGAGTTCGCGTAGATACAGTATTCACCGTTAGTGTTGTTCGACGCAATTATTTCCGGCTGGTGGGTGTGTCCGAAAACAACGATTCTCTTATCCGAATCCGGGTTCATAAAGTACTGGGTCTTTGCCTGGTCATCTGTTTTACTGTTATCATCGGCATCTGCCATCGCCTGCGTAACCGGAAATTTGACTGCCACTTGATTTAAAACTTCTCTTTGGTTCCAATTGGCGGTGTCATAAATGCCTTTGAAAAGATTCATATCAATATATCCACCGTCAGTTAACTGGTAAGGTACTATGTCATCCACCGAATAAGTCTGAGTAAATCCATTAATATTTGTTATAATTAACGGAACGTTGAATCTGTTTGTTATAGGAAACATTTCTACTAAACCTATCCAGCTCTTCCAGTATTGATAAGCTAAATACTGGCTTTCATCACCGGTAGTATTTGGTTTTGGATCAGGTAAAGTGTCGCCGTGTATTGCAACGTTTTGTTTAGCAGCGAGTGCAGCTATTCGTGTGAAAAAATACCCCGGAGGCATGATGCTGCCAGGCGCAATAACCTTATTGGAAATCGGGTCAGGTGCACAGGCAAAATTATACCGATGCCCATGCTCAATAGCCAAAATCGGGAAATCGGTCGGGGTATAGGTTCCTAAGCCCTGTTGATCATCGCGTGCCTGGTTTATTCCCGGAAGAATAAGGCTGACATTTGCGGCAGTTATGGCCAGATCGTGATTCCCGGGGACATAAGTAACTTTAATTTTACCTTCCTGAATAATCTGGTTTAATGCATCAAACACTACTTTGTTTGTTGCTGCCAGACGCTGTACAAAATCAACCTGGTCCTTGCCTGCATAGGTGTCAACATCCGCCGGGACGAACCATTCATCGATAAGGTCACCGGCAATTACAAGTTCTTTCACATTCGGGCTCACCCTCATCTGCCCGAGCAACTTCGCAAGAGGAGCACGATTGTCTTTACATTCGGTATAAGCTTCATCCGCGCCCATATGCATATCGCTTACAACAACGATCATATTTCGTACATTGGTACCATTAGCGAACGGATCAATAGCCGGAGTCGGATCAGATTCCGTTTTTCGGCATGATGGAGATAAAATTAAAAATATGACCAGAATAAGCGGAAAAAAAAATTTCATTAATTTTTTCATTTCATTAGTTTTACATTCCTGTTATAATAAGTCTATTCCAAGACTTCCGTTTTTTTAGTGGGTTCTGGACTCCACTTTTATATTAGGGATTTCTGCCTTTTTCTATCCAGGTTTCATTTCTAAGTAGCATTCTCCATCATTTCTTCAACAACCAGCGAAATCTTTTCAAAATCATCCGCTTTCGAAAAAAAATAGTCGGCACCGTTTTGCATGGCTAATTGGCGGTAATAGTCGGATGAGTAAAAAGTGAGTATGACTATTTTGATCGCTGTGGACTCTTTTCGTATTCCTTTCAGTACTTCGAGGCCGCTTAACCCAGGCATTTTATAATCGATTATGGCAAGGTCGGGCCTAAAGTGATGTAATGCTTCAAGCGCCCCGGTACCGTTATCGAAAGAGCCAACAATATCCACCTGCCCATACTGCCTGAGCATTTGCTGCAACCTGTCACGAATCAAATCTGAATCATCTGCTATAAGTACTCTCATTTATGTAGGCTTTTTCTGCTCTACAAATAAAGACTATATAAATCAGTTTGTCTGTAGGGGAAAGACTGATTCTCGTGTAGGATAAACCCTACAAGGAAATTGAAAATAGCAGGTGTTTGCGGAAAGAAAACAGCGATGAGTTGAAAAATAAAATAGCCTGATTGTGATGTATCATTATTATTTTCAGATAGGTACAAATTCTCTTGCCTGAAAAAGCGAGAATATCTGATGCACTTGAAACGTATCTGGTCTTTTTACCACAGAGGCACAGATTACACAAAGTGAATTTATTCTTAGTTCTTCTTAGTGAACTCAGTGCCGTAGTGGTTTAATCACACCTGGCCAAAAAAAACAGAAAAAGCCGGATTCGGCCGGCTTTTCTGCATAAAGATGAAGTAATAAATCAATTACTTCATAATAACAACCTTGCGTGTCATTGCAATATTCTTATTACGAAGGGCAACAAAATAGACTCCAGCAGGAACGGAATTAAGGTTTACAGGTAATATAAACGTTCCGTCGATGCTGACTTTCTCCTGTTTCCAGAAAAGAACTCCTATAGCATTGAAAATCTCAATGTTAAGTTCAACCGGTTTTGCTGATTTAACTTTGATGTTAAGCTGTCCTTTGCCTGGATTTGGGTACACATCAAACGAATGGCTTACATCCAAATCACTGATACCTGCATGAAGCACAAAAACCGGAAAGGACGCTACAGAGCTACAGCCATATGGGCTTGCAATAACAAAGTAGTTACCATCCTCAATTGCTACATATTCCTGTTCTGTTGCTCCGTCAATTTTCATATCATCCTTGTACCATTGGTTACCGCTGGCAACATCACTTGTTAACGTATCGTAACTTCGTGTAATTGTGGGTGTTTCAGGTGCGGGTTCAACCTTAATCTTCACCACATTTGATCCGGCGGCTCCGGTCCAGTGGCTCATACAATCCACTCTCGAAAGGCGTTTGTACCAGGTTGTACTCTCAAGTGATGCCGGCTCATACGTTTCCGATGTTGCTTCAACTAAATTTGTAAACAGTAAACTGTCGGCCGAACTTTGCCATTGATATTCGAGGCTACCGGAGTTCCCGGATGGCAATTCTGAACTAGTAATTACAATTGGATAGAATGGTGAGCACCCGTTTTGGCTACCGGAAATTATTCCGCCGTTAGTTGGATTACTACATGGAGATACATCAAATTCCCAGGCGCCCATAGCAGGGTAAAGCAGGCTGCGGGTTAATCCTGCATAGTCGGTAGTTATGCCTGTTCCGGCTACGGCAACCAGGGTTTTGGTTGATGACAGTAAACTGGCTGCGGTTATACCTGCAGCATTTGCAAAAGCAGGATCGATATTTAAACTATTGGCATCCTGGCCGGCTACGAGGGGCAGGGTGTCATGGGCTGTTCCGTTAATATAGGCCAATACGCCGCCGGTGCCCGGAGCATAATAATCGTTATAACCTAATGCCAGGTTGCCAGTTGAAGGAACACTTTCCCCGAAGTATAAACCATAGTTTTTAACGAAACCATCTTCATTACTTCGGCTGTTGACAAGTATATTGTTTCTGATATCGCGCTCAGATGAGTGATCAGCCAGGTAAAAAGCATACGAATCCGAACTTCCCGCTGATGGATAGCCTCCTATATTTACAGTGTTAAAGTAGTAGCGGCTGCCATACTCAGGTGTACTGTCATATATACCCGCTATTCTATACGTATAGGCAAAATCGTCTCCAACATTGATAATGTTATTTGTAACCGTAGTAAACATGGAAGCACCGTTTGCTGATTTGCTTCCTTTGCTCAACTTGTTTACCTGGAAATCAGCGAACAGCTTGTTACTGAGCGGACTTTTCTTTTTGTTAAACATAGCAGCTTCTATTGACAAACCTGTTACTTCTGATGCTCCATTGGATGAAACAATGCTGAGACCACCGACATAATTACCGGAAATAGTATCTTCAGAAGCATCAATCTTTAAAAGCAACAAACCCTTTACCGATACCAGTTGATCAGGATTGGTATTCGATAGGTTGGTAATCGTGTTGTTTGAAATGGTCTGAGTTCTGTTTGCAAACGCAATGATCCCTGAAACTGAAGGAAAGAATGCATCGCCGGGAAGGCTTGAATTTGTCGTTAAATTGCTAATGCGATTCTCTGAAATAACGGAAGCGTCATAAGAGAAATCGACTATGCCATATAGCAAAGATTCATTATTTGCGCTTGTATCACTGGTTATGCTATTAAATCCGGATACAATATTCCCGGAAATGCTATCCGACAAACTTCCCTGGCAAAAAATCCCAATAAGCTGTTGATTCTCATCACTTTCAGGATTAAAGTAATGTATATTGCGTGCATCACTCAGGCTTCCAACCTGGTTGTTCCGGATAACGGTATTCGTATTACCATTACTCATTGAAAAAATACCTGTAAAATTGAGAGTTTTCTCCTTATCAGATAAAATCATAAATGATCCGATATTGTTGTTTTCAATACGCACATTTTCAGATTCATTGGCAAAAATTGCATACGAATCCCCACCAAGAACTGACTCAATAATAATAGATCCTGTTCCTGTGGTGTCCCCGATCATATTTCCTGCTATGGTTCCGATATTAGCGTCGCCATTGCCGATGAGTATCCCGGACCATGGAACCTCGTTACTGCTTCTGTTGTAAAAATTCCGGATTGTATTTCCCTGTATGGATGAAGCCTTTGAAGAGCCTGTTATTAAAGCAATTCCCCTGAAACTGATATTCCCGTCAGCATTATCCCACCACATGCCGCTGCATTCGCTTCCACTCCCGCCAATAAAGTTCCCTGAGATAGAAACGGTATTCCCCGACTTGCTGGCAACATTAATACAGGTAACGGTAGTTTCCTCAAAGGTATTATAGGGTCCTGTTTCGTAGAAGCTGTTATCCGAGATTTTCCAATCCATATTGCTGCCTTCAAGTAGTATTCCGTTAGTGTAGTGTTGAACAGTAACAACACTCTTATTTGCAAAGTCAAAAATATTGTTATGAGATATGATGTTAGCACTGTTATCCATATCAACTGCCTGAATTCCAAGTGAATATATTGCATTCACGGGTCTGTTCAAAGGATCGGGAGAGGTAATGTCGTTATTTAAAATAACAATACTGTCATTCCCTCTTGTTCCGTTGGTGGTACTAAAAAATACAACACCGGCATTTGCGTTGTTGGATGAGCCTTTCAATGTGCAATATCTCACGGTATCGGCAACAGCGTCATTAATAAACCTGATGGTTGAAGTGCCGGCAACATCCGAAAAACTTGTGTTAATGATAGTAAGGTCTTTTCCGGCGTTTAACCCGTTAAGGCTGCCATTTAAGGTTACACTATCGGCTCCGTTCAGATCAATAAGCGGTGCATCGAGTTTGCCGCTGATAGTCAGACCGGTAACAACAGGATAGATATTTACCGAGAAATAATCAGAACCTTTAGGAAATTTTAAATACGGGCTGTGACCGCTTTGGTAAAGCACTGCTGTTGCCGGTTCAAAGGTATTGCCAATGATTTTTACGGTAATTGCCCCGCGATGTATGCCATTGTTTATATTATCAAACGCTGACTTCAGGGTAGCATATTGGGTTGGCGTTGTATTTCCTGCGGTAGCAGTAACTTCGATAGCGGGCGCAACTATTGCCATCTTAACCACATTGGATTCTGCTGCATCGCCCCAGTCAGCCTTACAACCAACTCTAGCCAATCGTTTGTACCAGGCTGAACCTGAAATAAGGCCAGGATCATAGGTTTCGGATGTTGCTCCTTCAATAGTAACGAAAGCAATGCTATCGGTCGAAATCTGCCATTGATATTCAAGTGTGCCGGAGTATCCGTCGGGTTGGGTTAAACCTGTGATTTCTGCTGCATCGAAAGGGACGCAATCACTTTGGCTATCCGTGATGATGCCTCCGGTAACAGGATTAATGCAAGGTGTCGTTGAGTCGGTTGCAAACTTAAATTCATAAGCACCTATATCGATAGTGCCGGCTAAGCCATCGGTTTTGTTCAGTTTCCTGCCAAATCCTGTTCCGCGGATATCGTTGGTCTGGGAGTTATAGGAGTCATTTCCGGCATCTGCGCATGGAGAGATTCCATAGATACGGTAATCACCGTTTGCTGCATCCACAAATTGCGGATCAGAAGCTATATTATTGGTTACTAATAAAGAGCCCTCTATATAACCTGATATATTTCCATAGCATGAATTGTTTACAATGGAATAACATCCGGCATCACTATAAATCTGGCTGCCGGAATACGTTGATGTATTTCCCCAGATGATGCAATTATTCAGGATTGGAGTTGATGAAACTGTATTATACACTCCACCACCTGAGCCTGCTGAATTATCCGAAATAGTTACATTGTTTAATATGGGTGAGCACGCTTCCCAGTTGCATATTCCACCACCTTGCATTCCGCCCGAGTTCCCCGAAATCAATACATTGGTCAATATTGGGGAACTATTGGACTGATCTGACATGCCACCTCCAAAAATTGTAGCGTAATTATTTACGATGCTTGAATTTGTAATAATCAGATTACATTGATAATTATTATAAATCCCCGCACCCCAGGCAGCCACGTTATTTATTACGGTTAAATTGGCCAGGGTTGGTGAGGCATTATAATTATTCATTCCACCACCTGCACCCTTTCCGGAATTACTTTCCGCATTTCCACCTGTAATAGTAAATCCATCAAGCACGGCAGCACTTGTTAAACCGTTATTATTGATTACATTGTAGCAATTTTCAGTATTGTAAGTAATTGCTAAAGTAGCTCCTGAACCAACTGCAACATCATCGCCATTTATATCCCCACTTAATATGGTTTCGTTTACACTTCCAACGCCAAAATTGCTTCTTTCATTTAAACTTGTTTCGGTACCGGCAAAACCGCCGTAGATGGCAACGCCCTCTTTCATCCGGAATGTTTTATCCCGGTCAGTCGTACCTGAAACTATAAGAGTAGGATTGTACGTTCCTTTTGCCACCCAGACTTCGGTTACTCCAGTTCCATCAATAGCTGCCTGCAGTTGCGTTTCATCCTGTGCATCTGCCCACGATGAACCGTCTTTTATCCCGGCCCCGGTAACTGTAACATAGCGTTTGGGAATTATAGGCAATTCCACGATGGTGATTGCGATCAGTTCCGGCAAAAGATTCAATAAATCACCCTGAACGAATTGCATATCCCAACAATGATAATTAGTGTAAGGACCAGGCGGAGATGGGAAATTACTCACTTCGGGTATAGGTAATGAAGGGAACAAGACAGATAAAGGATTAAAAGGAACTGAAGGATTGTAAGGATCAAATTCTATTGGATTCGGTATTACTCTCAAATCCATGGGTATAGGCATATTCTCAATCATTAAATAGGTGCAACCGGGTTTGTTCAATGCCGATATAAACTGTGCTCCGAACATATCATCAAAACCCCAGTACTGGGTGCTATCCGGTGACATCGAAATATAACGGGTAACCAGCTTAGGCATTGAATAACCAAAATCATAATTAGAGTCACTATGCCTGTTATTTACTGTATCGTAGGTTTGATATAATAAGCCTTTATCCACTAAGTATTGGTTATAAAAAATAGAAGCTGCATCAATTGGCGTTACATCGTTACCATTTTTCCATGACCGCCAGCTTATTATGCAACCACTTTCAAGCGGGAGGCTGGAATCAAGTGTTTTAATATGTTCAAGTGAGCCACCGGTTCTGCTTCCGTCGGTTGCAGCATAATTTGGTTCGCCTCCCGAAAGGGCAACCACTAACTGCGACTTGAGGACGGGGTTGTTATCAAATCGTCGGTGTAACAAAAACCGCATCATATCCGATCCCTGCGAATGCCCTATCAGAATAATCTTATGCCCCTTATTATAATTTTGAAGATAATTGTCGAAGGCCGCTTCAATATCCATGTAAGCTGTTTCAATATAATCAGCCAGTTTCAATTTATCCGGTTCTGTCAGATCGTGCATCAAAAAAACGCCTAGTGTCGCTTGTTTGTAATAGGGCGCAAAAACCCGACCATACTGTGAATAAATACCCGCCTGCTCACGATACACAAATTGAGCAACAGCTGTGTCAATATCAGCTATTGCTGTATTACTTGTGTCTCTATCCATGTTAATGGTAGGATACATATAAAATATATCTACTAAAGTATCCGTATAGTTGGGATAAATTGTATCAAATTTATGTGAAGTATCCGAATTCAGAACTGACAGTTTTAAATCATACTGTCGGGCCACATCCGTAGTCTTCAATACAGGATGACACATCCAGTTTTGCGGGAGATTGTAGTCAGGTATTTGAGCCATTGCTGAAGCAGACAGAGCAATAACCAATGCTAAAAGTAGCATTACCTTCAAATTCATAAATCGGTTGTTCGTTTTCATTGGAATGCTTTTTTATATTGGTTAAACCCTGTTTTTATTTTGCTCCGGCAGTAATTCTGAAGCGCGTCAGAATATAAGATGCGCTTCAACCAGTTTTAGATACAAATACACTACTGATTAATACCAGTATTAATAAAGTTGCTAACCGGCGCAGGTTTGAATGTCCATTTCGCGGCAGCACCCTGATGGTAAAAAAGCCGAAACGATAAAAGATAACCTTCCTATCCGATTTCCTGGTTGTCTGTATTATTTCAATTCTGTTTGATTCACTCATTTTCATAGCAGCAGTTGCATGATCGGTTTTTGATTTTAGTCCAGATCTACCGGTAAGAAATGTATTCAACCCCCTTAATTCCAGATATCCGGAAAGATGTTGAATCTCCGCAGACCTTCCGTGAATCAAATTCAAATCATCTGTTGGTAATACTCTCATCCTGATAGGTAATTTCTAACCTACAAATAAAGACTATAAAATTCATTTTGTCTGTAGGGGAAAGACTGATTCTCATGTAGGATATATCCTACACGAAATTTAAAAATCAGGATAAGCGGGAGAGGGATTTAGTCGGGGGGCGCGAAATCTTTTATAGTCGGAGTGCGACTTTGAGCCGCGCCCCGACTAAAAGACGCCCCGACAACCAAAGAAAAAGCCGGGTTTTCCCCGGCTTTTTCTTTGGCAAGATGATTTCACTACACGGCTGCTTCCCAAAGACAACCAGGCAGCCCTGCTTCGATTTCGGGCACTATTTCCCTTCTTTCACAAATTTCAATTCAACCCTCCTGTTTTTCACCCGGTTTACTCCGGATGTATTGGGAACCAGTGGTTCATCGTACGCTTTAGTGATGGTTTTCATTTTAGCTTCAGAAATTCCACCTTTAACCAAAAGATGCTTCACTGCATCTGCCCTTTTTTGACCTACTCTTACATTTATTTCCTTTGAACCCAGATCACAGGTATGACCTACAAGAACTAACCTGAAATCTGGGTTAACTGCTAATATATCAGTCAAAACTT
>JAURYB010000120.1 GCA_030654075.1 Bacteroidales bacterium
GCTTAACCTTAATTTGTATTTTTTTGCTACCATACTTTCGTCTCTACGAGACTTTATACTCTCAGAATTAACATTTTTCGAAACCTACTCCCCAACTTTTGAATGTGATCCGAGTTTATCCTTCACATATACTTGTTGGGCAGAATATTGCTTTGCGTTTTGTATTTACTGAAGATCTTCAGTCTTGCTATTTCAGGTAGTTTTTCCTGAAAAAGTTTAAGTAGCCGTTATATTTTTTCTCCCTGTAGAAAATCGGGTAATTATCAATTGAGATAATCATTTGCTTGTATTCGCCTTGCCTGAGCGAAGATATTACATACTCATTCTGGCCAACAGCATTATAAAAGTCCATGGCGGCCTGGCTGTTGCGGAAACTGCTGATCGAGATCATCTGCCAGCCTCCATCCAGTACAATTGCGTTAACCGAAAGGTTAGCCGCGCTGAAGTTCTTCGAAATGAAATCGGATATCCTTGTTTTCGTAGCATTTACATTCACCTTGTTCCCGTCAACCATCATGATATAAAAATGGGTTTGGGTGAGGTTTAATTTGTAAATATCAGGAACGGTTGTATCTCCGCTTTGAATAAAAAGATCGGCTCCGGAAGCAATTGCTTTGTTTGATGAATCAGCAACACTGGCTTCGGTGTTAGTGGTATTAGATTTGGAAATGGCAGGTTGGTTTTTATCGTATTTTTGAATAATTTCTTTTGCCAAAGGTGAAATGGGATGATTCGGTTCGGCTAACACCAGCTTGTTCAAAGCAACAACCATAGTATCAATACTCAAGGTTTTCCCGAGCGAAAGCGCGCGCAGGTATTCAAAACGGGGAACTAGGTCTTTATCTTTATATTCAGCTAATGCCTGGTTGCTATATAGTAAAACCATACGATATTGTCCACGCTTAAATGCCTGGTACGTTTCTTCATAGAGCGACGAGGCACGGTTTTTACGGGCAAGAACATCTTTGTTGTATTCCGGATCCCTGATCAATTGAGCATAATCGGTTTCACCATATTGATTCAGAATAATATCACTGTATTTTTTCGCCATAGCGTCATCAGGTATTTGCATCCCGATAAGGTACAACTGATAATAAATACGGTTTATATCTTTCAAATCAGGGAAACGGGTAGTGAGTTCTTCAAACGATTCAACCGAATGCGGTACATCATTCAACCCGTCCTTATAAATGTAACCCAGGTTAAGCAAAGCCGAAGCAATCTCCTTATTGGATGCTGCAAGTGCTTCAGGAGTTATAGGTAAACGGGCAATGTAGGTTTGCGGTTTTTTAGGATCGGTCGAAGCTTTAATCGTGTCAGATTTCTTAGATGATGTTAATGAATCACCGGACTTGGTTTGGTCAGCACTTACATCATCGTATTGGACAACTGCGCGTTTATTGGAAAGCCTCCAGTTGTCCTCCAGTTTCCGGCGGCCCCATTTACGCAGGAACTCGGAGTATCCGAAACTTATTGCCGAAGGGTTATAGAAATACCATCCGCCTGATCCTACACTCGTAATGTTTTCGTTCCGCATATTCGGAACATTGCTTAAAATATTTGTTTCATTAAGCTGTTGTTCTTCCAGTTCTTTCCTTGCTTCTTCTTCTTTTGCAGCTTTATCAATTATTTTTTGAATTATCACCGCCAGTTCAGCCTCAGGCATACGGGCAAGTTTCTGTAAACTATCTTCAAACTGAACAACTCTCAGGTTCTTAACCAATTCGGTAAGGGTTAGAGTTTTTGAGCTGATAGCGGTGAATTCCGGATGTTCAAGCGGGAGCGTTTGCAAAGTGGTATCATAATAGGCTGCAGCCATTTCATAATTCTGCTTTGCGAAAAACATATCGGCCAGTTGCAACGACGACGATGACTTCTGATAATTATTCTTGGTGCTTGTGGCAACAGAAAGCTTCAGGTAGTGCATCACAAGCGAATCGTTATGGTCAAGGATTGCGAGTTCGGACAAAGCGTAATAAACCTGGTCGAAATACTCTGTATTTTTAGAGTCTTTCAGCATTCGCCTGAGTTGTTTTTCGAGTCCGGCTTTATCGCCGGTATTAATATCGAATGATTTAGCCAGGTTAATCCGGGCATTAAAAACCATTTCGAAAGGGGCTGAACTTTTAATAACCTGAGTATAATAATCGGTAGCTTCAGCAAAATTCTTCTCTTTCTGCGCAATCTGACCGAGAATAAAGTTGATCCTGGCTTTAAGTTTTGAATCCGAAGTAAGCGTTAATCCTTGCTTCAGGTTTGTTTTTGCCGCTGACAGGTTTCCCGAAAGCAGGTAATAATCGGCATAAAGCAAAGGGATTTCACGACGTATTTTATATGGGGGCTTTTGCTTGGCCAAGCGTGTTTCGAACTGCTCAATCTGTGAAGCCACATCATCGTACCGTTTTTGCTGAAGATAAGTACGTATATACCACAACGACGCTTCGAGTTCAGTGGTAGTACCTGCATATTGTTTTACCAGGTACTCCATGGTACGGCGTGAGTTTGAGTAATCCTGTTTGTAAAACTGCGCCTTGCCGATGAGCAGATAACAATCATCAATCCATCGGTTGTGTTCCACATTTTTGAAAAACAAGGAATGCTGTGGAATTGCTATCCCGGCTTTATCAATAGCCCGGTCCATAGCGGATCCGATTTTGCGGGATTCTGTAACTGTGCCGAAATTGTAAACAGGCAGAATAAAATTATAATTATCAGCAACGCTTTCTGCTAAATCAGATTTCCCACTCTTAAAACTCTCATTTCCGTTCCAATAAACATTGTAATGCGTTGTTACGTTATGATATGCCCTGCGGGTGAATGTATTTTTTTTAGTGGAACATGAATACAGTAATGCAATACCTGCAATAAGTAGCGGTAAAAAAATAAAACGGATAAATGATTTTAATTTCAAAGGGGTGGTATGTTTTTAGTTACCTGGTTGTATTTGCGAAGCTACTATACTAACTCAAAGAGTGCAAAAATATTTCATTTTTCCCAATTTCCTCATAAAAGGTTGCTTTTACAACATTTAATTCGAAAAGCACCTTTTTTGCATCCTGGTATTGGCCTTTTATAACATTTGAGTAACTGCGGGAAACTGGAATGAAAAAGCATCCTTGTCAGAATAATTTTTCAATTCAGTAACGACTTCTGCCTTATGCAATATTTCCAAAATCATATAAAGAACAGTCATACAGCCATCAGACTTTAATTTTAAGTACTTTTATGAAATTATATTCACAGATTTCGTGCTGAATTTTTTTATTTTAGGTAGGTTTGCAGATTAATACTGTTGTGCGGTTTAAAAAACTATGGATATAAAATCGGAAAGAACTAAAATCTGGAAGTATTTATTAAGGCGTATCCGCGATAAATACAGGCTGGTACTTTTAAATGAAGAAACTCTCGAAGAGCGTATTTCATTCAAGCTTTCGCGGCTGAATGTATTTGTTGCTATTGGCCTGATGTCGATTATCCTGGTCTTTATCACAACTTATATTATTGCGTTTACTCCGTTGAAAGAATATATACCGGGCTATACCGATGTTACCTTACAACGGCGTATTTATGAGTTACAGCTTCGTTCCGATTCGGTAGCGTTTGCCATGCGTACGCAGGAAAAATACCTGGAAAGTCTAAAAAAAGTACTCGGTGGCGATATCCCTAATGAGCGGGAGATGGTAACGGCTGATACCGCCAAAACAAGAAGTTACGGCAATATTAAGGATAAACATTCGCCCGAAGATTCGCTGCTCCGAACCGAATACGATAATGCGAATAAATATACCCTCTTAAAGTCAGGTAAATCGGCTGGAAAAGGATCTACCATGCGGAATCTCACTTTCTTTTCACCCGTTAAAGGAATTATTACAAGTGAATTTGATCCGTTACGCAAGCATTTTGGGGTTGATGTTGTTGCCGCCCGCGACGAAGTAATAAAATCCGTTCAGGATGGTACTGTCATCTTTTCGGGCTGGACTGTTGAAACCGGTTATGTAATCGCGATTCAACATCCAGGAAATGTGATTTCTATCTATAAACACAATTCAGTGCTATTTAAAAAAGAAGGAAATATAGTTCACGCAGGCGAAACCATTGCTATTATTGGCGAAACAGGCGAATTGTCTACTGGTCCCCATTTGCACCTGGAGTTATGGATTAACGGAATTCCTGTAAATCCAAAAGATTACATTGTATTTTAGCCTGGCCTGATTGCTTCGTTCTACTTCAATTTGCAATACTATTTTTCAGGCTGAACGAAATCGAAGCCTTTTTTAACTTTCTACCGATAACAATCACATAACAAACAAATTAACACTTTTGAAACGACGCATTGCCATACTTGGATCAACAGGTTCAATCGGGACACAGGCACTCGAAGTAATCAGGCAACATCCCGATAAACTTGATGTGGAAGTGCTGACCGCACATTCAAACTCACAGTTACTGATCAGGCAGGCCCTGGAATTTATGCCTAATGCCGTAGTAATTTCCAACGAAAGCTTGTATCAGCGTGTATTCGAAGCCCTGGATCCGTATGATATAAAGGTGTATTCGGGCGCGGCTTCCATGGAACAGATTGTTGAAATGGAAAGCATTGATATGGTGTTGGTTGCCCTGGTAGGCTGGAGCGGACTAAAACCTACGTTGAAAGCTATCGAAGCCGGAAAACCAATTGCGCTCGCCAATAAGGAAACCTTGGTGGTTGCCGGAGAAATGGTTACAAAACTGGCGCGCGAAAAAGGCGTTAACATTTATCCGGTCGATTCAGAACATTCGGCTATTTTTCAGTGCCTGGCAGGGGAATTTCATAATCCTGTCGAAAAAATTATTTTAACCGCTTCCGGTGGTCCTTTCCGCGGCATGACACGCGACCGGCTCCTTTGTGTTACCAAAGACCAGGCATTAAAACATCCGAACTGGAATATGGGCTGCAAGGTTACCATCGATTCGGCAACATTAATGAATAAAGGCCTCGAAGTGATTGAAGCTAAATGGCTGTTTAACATGGATATACCCCGGATTGAAGTGGTGGTTCATCCGCAGAGTATCATTCACTCCATGGTGCAGTTTGCTGATGGCTCAATAAAGGCTCAGATGGGAATGCCTGATATGCGTTTGCCTATACAATACGCGCTTACTTATCCACAGCGTGTTCCTTCACAATTCCCGAAATTCAGTTTCGACCAGTGCCTGCAGTTTACTTTTGAGAAACCCGATAAAGAAAATTTCCGCTGCCTGAACCTCGCGTATGAAGCAATCCGGATAGGTGGAAACATGTCGTGCATTATGAATGCCGCCGACGAAGTTGCCGTTCATGCTTTTCTGCGCGAAGAAATTACATTCCTGCAAATCCCGGAACTTATTGAGCAATGCATGTCGAAAGTCAGTATTATCAGTAACCCTTCGTTAAGTGATTATGAAGCTACCGACGCTGAATCAAGGGAAGTTGCAACAGAACTTATTGGCAGTTTCAGGAAATGATCTCTGTATAATTATTAATTCCCAGGTAAAAAGTTAAACCACGGAGGCACAGAGAGCACTAAGAAGCACGGAGGAATTTTAAAATCCTCACACAAATCTATCAGAAAATCTTTTTATCAGTCATATGTGCGGTCTGAAGAATTTATTCAGATAACAAAGAGTAATTCTCATACAAATAAATACTAAAAAATCAACTTTGTGTACATCTGTGTAATCCGTGCCTCCGTGGTTAAAAACAGTTATTCACATTTATTTGATTTCAGTAGTTCATCAAAGCCGGAACATCGAATTTCCTCCCATTGAAATACATGTAGGAAAAAGCAGTAAATTTGCACCCCGTTTCAAGTGGAATAATATTCATAACATCTTAAGATCAGACCTTATATGGTAATTTTAATAAAAGTAGTTCAACTGCTTCTCAGTTTATCGATTCTCGTGATATTTCACGAATTCGGTCATTTTCTTGCCGCGCGTATTTTCAAAACAAGGGTTGAGAAATTCTATCTTTTCTTCGATCCCTGGTTCTCCCTATTTAAGTTTAAAAAAGGGGATACCGAATATGGTATTGGCTGGCTTCCTCTGGGCGGGTATGTAAAAATTTCCGGAATGATTGATGAGTCCATGGACAAGGAAGCCATGAAACTACCACCTCAGCCTTATGAATTCAGGGCAAAACCTTCGTGGCAACGGCTGATTATTATGCTTGGCGGTGTTACCGTAAATGTATTATTAGCCATTGGTATTTATGTAGTTATGTTATCCTGGTGGGGCGAACAATACCTTCCAAACTCCGAAGTAAAATACGGCATCACCGTTGATACCCTGGGTCAGAAACTTGGACTCCGCAATGGTGACAAGATACTTACCCTCGATAACAAACCAGTAGAAGATTTTTTAAAAATACCTGCTACCATCGTCCTGGAAAATGTACAAACCATCCAGGTTGAGCGCGATAGCCAAAAAGTCGAAGTTGTTATTCCCAGGGAATCGATATCCCAGATTTTAAAACATAAATCGCCTGAATTTATCAGCTTTCGGATTCCTTTTGAAGCTGCTGATTTTGCCCCGGGATCGGGAGCGAAAAGTGCCGGAATGAAGGTTGGGGATAAAATTATAGGTATTGGCGGGAAAACAACCTTGTTTTTTGATGAGTTCAAATCAGAAGTTCAGAAACATAAGAGCGAAACTGCGAATGTCAGTGTTTTGCGCGGTACAGACACAGTTACTTTGGCCATCAAAGTTTCCGACAGAGGATTAATAGGTGTAGCCCCAAAATCACCTCTGGACTATTTTAAGCTTAAAGAATACCATTACAATATTTTCCAGGCTATTCCTGCCGGAACCATAAAAGCTTACGAAAGAACTGCTGAATACCTGAAATCGCTAAAACTGCTGTTTAATCCGGAAGTAAAAGCATACGAATCGGTTGGCGGATTTATCACGATAGGCAGTATTTTCCCCTCCGTGTGGGATTGGGAACGGTTTTGGGAACTTACCGCATTTCTTTCGCTGATGCTTGCGGTGTTGAATATTCTGCCAATCCCTGCGCTTGATGGCGGGCATGTTATGTTTCTGCTTTACGAAATTATAACCGGCCGCAAACCCAGCGATAAGTTTATGGAATATGCCCAGATTACAGGAATGGTATTGCTTTTCGCTCTGCTGATTTTTGCAAATGGAAATGATATTGTGAAGTTATTCAGGTAAGGTTAGAAAGTTAAGATACTATATTAAAAATCCCGGATAGCCCTAAAAAGCAGTCCGGGATTTTCATTTATATCTTACTGACAGACTATTCAGTTATTTGTCTTCCACTTTTTCACTCAGTGATTTGAATCCTTTACCAAGTATTTCGTACGCGTCCAGAACAGCTATAAATGCTTCGGGGTCAATTCTATGCACATATTCCTCAAGCATAACCAATTCGCGCGGACTAACAACCGTGAAAATGATCTGCTTGCTTTCATGTTTATACATGCCTTCACCATTCAGGAATGTTCCGCCGCGTTTTAAATCACTGATTATACTGTCGCGGATTTCCGAATGTTTCTCCGAAATAATAAACAGCGTTTTATCGTACGAAAACCCATGCATAGCGGTATCAACCACTTTCCCGATTACAAAAATGGTAATCCAGCTGAACAATGGGATGCGCCAGTCGCCAAATGCAAAAAAACTAAGCACTACAATAGAGGAATCAACCATCATCATCAGCTGACCGAGAGGCATGCGCGTATATTTCTGTAAAATCATGGCTATCACATCAGAACCGCCACTGGTGGCTTTGGCTTTAAATGTAAAAGCCACCCCAATTCCTATGAATAAACCACCGAAAATACAGGAAACCAGTGTTTCGCCCGGAACCAAAGGTGATGAGCCATAAAAATAGGATAATGTATCAACATATATGGAAGTAAGTACAAAAGCCACAACAGTTTTAGCGCCAAATCGAGGTCCTAAAATCTTGATTCCTATTAATGTAAGCGGAATGTTAAATGCCAGTGCTGTCAGCCCGATAGGTGTCCCAAGTAAATGGTGAAGCATAATGGCAACGCCATAGATACCTCCCGGAACAATTTTATCAGGACTTATAAAAAGGACATATCCAACTGCCACCAGGAAAGTGCCTACCGCAATCAGCGCATAGGATTTGAACCATTTTAACGAAAATAGCTTTTCTTTTAGTAAAAAGGAAGTATCTACCATAGGTTTTACTTTGTTACCAGGTATTTAATTACAGTTTATCCGGGAAATTCTGGGTTTCAAAATTTCAAGTCTCAAAATCCAAGTCCCACAATCCCAACTCAAACCCCAATACTCTATACAACAATTGAATGACAACCGAATGGCTTAACCCTAATCCAACTCCCAATTCCCAAACAACTATTGAATGACAACTGAATGACCATTAAATGACCATTAAATGACCATTGAATGACCACTGAATGACAATTGGATGACAACTGAATGACTGAGTCCCCAAACCCCATACCTCAAACCCCAAAACAACTATTGAATGACAACTGAATGACTGAGTCCCTAACCCCAAATCCCTAACCCCCAATTCCTAACCCCCCAATCCCTAATCTTCCAGTTTCTCCTTAAGCGATTTAAATCCTTCGCCAAGTATTTCGTTAGCTTCAAGTACTGTAAGGAACGCGGTTGGATCAATTTCATGAATGTACTCCTGCAGCAATGCCATTTCCCGGCGGTTTACAACAGTAAAGATGATGGTTTTATCAGAGCCGTTATACATCCCTTTACCCGGAATATAGGTTCCGCCCCGATGCAGGTCATTGATAATACGGTCGCGGATTTCAACAAATTTATCGGAAATAATAAACAGCGTTTTATCTACACTCATTCCTTGCAATACAATATCAATGGTTTTGCCGGTAACATAAATTACAATCCAGGAGTATAAAGGTATTTTAAAATCAGCGAAAACTACCAGCCCAATTAGTACAATTCCCGAATCTACATAAATCATCAGTTGTCCGAGTGGCATTTTCGTATATTTAGCGAGGATCATAGCCACAATGTCCGATCCGCCTGAAGTTGCTTTTGATTTAAAGATAAGACCAAGTCCTAAACCAACCAATACTCCCCCGAAAATTGACGACAACAGCGCATCGCCTGCAACCAGCGGAGCTTCTCCAAACAAATAAGTGATCAGATCCATAAATACCGAAGTGAGTACAAACCCTACAACGGTTTTAACTCCAAACCTCGGACCTAATATTTTGACACCAATGATGGTAAGCGGAATATTCATTATAAGTCCCATTAACCCGATAGGCAGCCCCGAAGGTGCCCACGAGAACATTCCTTCGGTCATATAATGTATCACAATAGCAATACCATAAACTCCGCCGGGCACGATTTTATAAGGAGAAATAAAGAAAACAAATCCCGCAGCCAGTATTATTGAACCAATAACAATGAGGCTGTAGCTGATAAACCATTTTTTTGAGAATATTTTCTCAGGCCGAAAGTCCATAAAATCAATATTTTAACTATGAATTTTTTTTTATTTTAACGAGCTCGCAAATTTCGTCAGATATTTTGGGATACCAATACTATTATAAATAAATTTTCTGTATTGTTTTTAACCAGCCTGGAGCACTCATTTAGCGCATTTTTCTTTGACAAATAATCCGAACAACCATCAGAATTTTATTTTCTGAAAATTATTTTCAGGTTAAGACAAGTATATCATTGGATTCATTTACCACAATCAAACAAATATGCACTAGGTTATTTCAATTAAGCATTAAATTAACTTTCTTTTGTTAAAAACAAATTGAATGATTTCTTGGTTAAATGGTGGCTAAACCTTTTTTTTTATTACTTTAGCACGTTTTTTCAACATACCTATGCATTCAAGACCATCTATGCGTTCAGTCTTTATTGTTTTTCTGTTACTGGCGTTTACAGTCAGAGTTAGAGCGCAACAGGATCCTCAGGTTACGCATAATATGTTCAATCAGGCCTTTGTAAATCCGGGTTCTTACGGTTTGTATGATGGCATTACTGTTACAGGTATTTTTCGTGAACAATGGGTAGGGTTTAAAGATGGTCAGGGTAATAAAGTTTCGCCTGAAACCTTTTTGTTAAACGTGGAAGCTCCGGTTAAATTTCTGCGCGGTGGTATAGGAGTAGGAGTTGCACAGGATAAAGAAGCTTTTACTAAAAATATGCTGCTCAAATTAGGTTATGCCTATCATCTTAACGTAGGTAATGGCAAGTTAGGTATAGGCGTTAATGCGAACTTCAATAATAAATCAATAAGTAAAGAAAAATTCATAGCAACTGATGGAGTTGAAACTGATCCGGTTCTTTCAGGACTTACTTCAACTGGAGTTATGATCAGCGATATGTCAGTAGGCTTATTTCTGAAAAAGCCACGTTATTATGTTGCACTTTCTTCTACCCAGGTTTTTCAGACTAAAAAATCACCTACAACATCCACAGGACTAATTCTTTACCAAAACGTGCGTCATTATTATCTTACAGGTGGTTATGATATTACACTTCCCGCTTTTCAGGGGTATGTATTTACCCCTTCTGTATTTCTTAAATCAGATGGAAATATTATTCAAGCCGACATTAATATCATGGCTAAGTACAATAATAAAGTATGGGGAGGGTTGACCTATCGGATTCAGGATGCCGTTTCCCTTATGGTTGGAGTAGCTTATAAGGATATTGAGATCGGTTATGCGTATGATATTCCGACCAGTAAGGTGGCAGCTACAGGTAGTCATGAGATTATGGTTAGGTATAGATTCAAATTAGAGAGAGAAAAAACACGTACAGGATACAGAAATACCCGTTACCTTTAGAAAAAAAAGACATAAATAGATAGTCCAATGTTAAAATTTATTGGACTTGGATAATAAAGAATACAACTTGTCGTTAATTGCATACTGAAATGATGTCATCAATTGCTAGTAATATAGTTAAATCAATGGGTGAAAGATCAGGTTTTCTACTATCGAAAAACTAATAGTAATGTTGGAATTTACGTATTTAATGGCAGAAGTTGACTCAAAACAAACAACACAGCAATGAAAAAACTGCTTTGCATTTCACTGATTGCAATACTTTTTGCCAGCTGCAGTAATAGCGGAAATGGTGAACTTATAGGCGTTCAATCCCGGGAAAAATTTTATCAACCCGATCCCTTCGGAATGGCATACGTGCCACTGGGAAGTTATACAATGGGAACAGGAGATCAGGATGTGCCCTATGCACATCTGAACAATCCCCGTACCATAACGGTAACGGCATTTTATATGGATGAGACTGAAATCACCAACAACGAATACCGTCAGTTCGTTTATTGGGTGAAAGATTCTCTTGCACGCCGTATCCTTGGTGAAATTAATCCTGATGAATTCCTGATTTCGGAAAACAAAAAACAGGTGAAGTATATGATCCTCCGTACCTTAATTGGGATGCAGAATTAGCATGGGATACCGAAGAAAACCGTGATGCGTTGGAACCTATGTTCCTGCCTGAAAATGAAAGATTTTACAGGAAAAAAGAAATAGACACACGTAAACTTTTTTACGAGTACTACTATATTGATTTGCTTGCAGCATCCAAAAAAGACTATTCACAGCCCGGTGATACGAAAAATGCAAACTTTGCAAACCGTCCCCAGGGGATGAAAGATCGTTCGGTCTATGTTCGCAAGGAAGTTATCAATGTATATCCTGATACACTTTCATGGCTCCACGATTACGCCTACAGTTACAATGATCCTGTTGCGCAGCGTTATTTCTGGCATCCGGCATATGATAATTATCCTGTAATTGGAGTAAGCTGGAAACAAGCCAGTGCATTCTGTGTTTGGCGTACACGATTACTGGAATCCTTCCTGCAACAAAAGAAAACAGCAATTCCTAATGAATTCCGGCTTCCTACTGAAGCTGAATGGGAATGGGCAGCACGCGGAGGCAATACAATGAGTCCATACCCATGGGGTGGACCTTATACACGGAACGACAAAGGGTGTTTCCTGGCCAACTTTAAACCATTGCGTGGAAATTATGCTGATGATGGCGGCGCGCGTACGATTATCGTAGCGCATTATCCTGCTAACGATTTCGGCCTTTATGATATGTCAGGTAATGTATCAGAATGGTGCGCTGACGCATACGACGAATCAGCCAGCCAGTTTACCTGGGATATGAACCCTACTTATATGTATAACGCAAAAGACGATGATCCTCCTTTAATGAAACGTAAACTTGTACGTGGAGGTTCATGGAAAGATATCGCTTATTATCTGCAGGTATCGACCCGTGCCTACGAATACCAGGATTCATCCAAATGCTATATTGGTTTCCGGTGTGTTCAGGACTTTATGGGACGTCAGAAAGACGATAATCCTGCCAGAGCTTCAAGGATTTATAACTAAAATCAAATGTTACTTTTTGAGTATTGGTTAATTAATACTCAGTAAACGTCATTAATCACTTCAATTTATTTCATCATGAGTTTTTCAAGTTTTGTTAGTAGTAAAGGGTATAAAAACTTTATGGCAAAGTTGTACGGCATAGGTGCAGCAGTTGTTATTATGGGAGCACTATTTAAAATTATTCACTTGCCGTATGCGAACGAGATGCTGATGTTAGGTCTGTCAACGGAGGCAATTATATTTTTCTTTTCGGCATTTGAACAACCGCATGTGGAGCCCGACTGGAGTCTTGTTTATCCTGAGCTTGCCGGTATGTATCACGAAGGCAAACCAGGTACTCCCGGTTCAATAAAACGGACTGCATCAGGAAAAACTGTTACTCAGGATCTGGATGAAATGCTATCGAAAGCGAAAATCGGACCTGAACTTATTGAAAGCCTGGGTGATGGAATGCGTAAAATGAGCGAGAACGTAAGCAAAATGTCAGATGTTACCAGTACGGCAGTTGCTACTGAGGACTTTGTTAAAAATGTAAAAGACGCTGGTAAATCAGCCGGTGAATTGTCCTCATCCTATAAAAGAGTTAGCGATGTTCTTCAACAGGATGCCGCATCTGTTGGTGAATTTTCGACAAGTATAAAATCTGCCGCGGCTTCCGCAGGTGATCTGGCAACTGTATATACAGAAGTATCCTCGGCTATTAAGAAAGAAATGACAGCTACTGAAACATTTTCCAGCAGTATGGCATCAGCTACTGAATCAGCAAATAAATTATCTGAAAAATATAATTTATCAGCCGAATTATTAAGTAAATCAGCTGAAATGCTTAATTTCAGTGCCATTGATAGTAAAGCGTATAACGACCAGCTACAGAAAATCTCAGGTAACCTGGCCGCTCTTAATACTATTTATGAAGTTCAGCTGAGGAGTTCCAATGAGCAGATTGAAACCACCAACCAGCTCAGGTCTACTGTTGGTTCATTCCTCAACAGTATGAATGAATCCTCTTCGAATATGAGCAAATATCAGCAGGAAATAGATCAGCTTACCAAGCGTGTAAGTGCTCTCAACCAGGTTTACGGTAATATGCTTACCGCAATGAATGTAAATCTTGTTAAATAATCTGTTATCCAACTTTAACTAAATAACTCAACACTGAAATCGCTTAAATATGGCTGGATATAAAGAGACGCCTAGGCAAAAAATGATCGGGATGATGTACCTGGTCCTAACGGCCTTATTGGCACTCAATGTGTCTGTTGAGATTCTGAATGCATTTCTGGTAGTGAACGAAAGTATGGAAACTACCAACAAGACTTTCAACAGTAAAACAACAGATTTTTATCAAAGTTTCGAACGACAATTCCAAAATGAACCTGACAAAGTTGGTGCATATTGGGAAAAAGCTAAACAAGCCCGCAATCTTTCTGACGAAATGAAAGCGTATATCAATACTGTGAAATATGAAGCAATAGCCAAGTCCGAAAGAATCCCACTGGATTCAGCAAAAGTAAGGCCGCTTTACCTCATGGGCTCCAAAGATAAGTATGATGAAACAACCGTGTATTTTATCGGTGGATCAAGCGATGGATCGAAAGGGAAAGCCGGCGAAATGAAGATTAAAATTGCCAAATTTAAAGAAACGCTCATTAACCTGGTTGACCCTGCTGATCGTGGTAATATTAAATTAGGTCTTGACCTTAAAGGCCCTTTCTATGATGCCGATCATAAGGAACAAAACTGGGAAATGCATAATTTTTATCACACAATCCTGGCAGCTGATGTAACAATTTTAAATAAACTGGTTGCGGAAATACAAAATGCTGAACTGGATGTGGTTACACACCTGAGAAGCAAGATTGGCGCAACGGATTTTAAAATAGACCAGGTTGGTGCCACTGTAGTACCTAAAAGTCAGTATGTATTTATGGGTGAAAGTTATGAAGCTGAAGTATTTGTTACAGCCCGCGATTCCAAACAGGAGTTTACAGCTAACATAGGTGGAATGCGTACCAGTCAGGATGGTGTAATTAAAATAACATTACCAGCTACATCTCCGGGACCAAAAACTGTGACAGGTACTGTTAATATGAAGAAACCTGATGGCACGATTGTGGCATCGCCTGTAAAATTCGAATACATAGTTGCTCCCCCTTCATTATCAGTTTCTGCAACAAAAATGAATGTTTTCTATATTGGTGTTGATAACCCGGTTATGATTTCTGCCGGAGGTGTTTCCCCTGACCAGATCAACGCTAGCATAACCAATGGTTCTATTGCACGTAGTGGCGGCGAATGGGTAGTCAGGCCTGCTACTGTTGGTAAAGCTTCAGTATCAGTAAGTGCTAAACTTGGTGACCGGATGAAAAGCATGGGAGCGGTGGAATATCGTGTTAAGAATGTTCCAAGTCCTGAAGCCTTTATTGCCAATACCAATGGTGGTGCAGTAAGTAAGGATCTTGTAATTGCATCAGGAGCCATTATTCCCCGTATGCCAGCAGACTTTGAGTTTAACCTGAATTTTGTGGTTACAACTTTTAAATTTTCAGGCAATCGTAAAGGTGATATTCAGGACTATACCAGTAATAATAATAGTCTGACACCCCAGATGAAGGACTTTATCAAAGGAGCACGCCGGGGTGATAAAATAATTCTGGAAGACATCTTTGCCAAAGGTCCTGATGGTAAAACACGTAAATTGAACTCTATTGTACTTACACTTCAATAAATCATAAGTTGTTAAACTGATGAAAAAGAATATCCTGATTATAGCCCTACTGTTGCTCTTCATTGCTGCCAGCAGCAACGCGCAGCAGATATTAAACACACCTCCCCGCGATGGTGTTGTGGACAGAACTGAGAAGATAGATAAGAAGCCTATTGCGTATCCCTGGATCAGAAATGCTGATTATGTTTGGGAAAAACGTATATGGCGGGTTATTGATATGCGCGAAAAAATGAACCAACCCATGTATTATCCTGAAACTCCGCACAACAACTGGCGTAGCTTTATGACT
This sequence comes from Bacteroidales bacterium, assembly GCA_030654075.1. Lineage (GTDB taxonomy): Bacteria > Bacteroidota > Bacteroidia > Bacteroidales > UBA4417 > UBA4417. Next base: position 15,430 of record JAURYB010000120.1, read on the forward strand.
ATTATGATGGATGCTATTAAGGAAGGGAGCCTTACAGCATATGATGCGTCATCTCCAACTGACGAGTTTATATCACCAATGTCATTCAAAGAACTGATGTCGAAAGTGGAGAAAGCTGATTCTATGCAATTACAACGCTCTTATCCTCCTTACGATTTTTACGATACGGTAATTACTAAAAAATTAAATACTACTGATATTAAGAAACTCAGACTTAAAGAAGATTGGTTTTTCGATAAGCAGCGTTCAATGCTCGAAGTACGCGTCATAGGTATTTGCCCGATAATTGATGTGTTTAACGAAGATGGAACGTATCGTGGACAGAAAGCGCTTTTCTGGATTTATTTCCCCGAAGCGCGTCCAATCTTAGCTAAATCAGAAGTATTTAACAGGTTTAACGGCGCGGCAAAGCTCACTTATGACGATTTTTTCTGGAAACGCATGTTTAGTAGCTATGTGTATAAGGTAGATAATCAATATGATCGTAAGATTTCGGAGTACGCTACAGGTATGGACGCTATACTGGAATCGGAGAGGATCAAGGAAGATCTCTTCAACTTCGAACAAAACCTCTGGGAATATTAGGAAGCATTCAGCTCATTTTATAAGATTTTAAAGAATAAAAATAGGATTTAACAGCAGGCAACTCTTCAGGTATGGAGAGTTGCTTTTGTTTTTATACTTTTGTAGGAAGATTTGGATACAAAGGTGTATCTGTTTAGGTATAGAGGAATAGGTGTTAAGAATTTCAAGAAAATCCTTTGGGTTTTTTTGGACATGAGTTTAATTTACTTTTCCCGAACATGAACCTATACCTTCAACGCCCTATACCTTATACCTTATGCCTTATACCTTTTCCTGAACCTCCTAATTGCCATCATTATTCAACCTGTCCATGTCAGTCGATCTGCTTCATACGCCAATAGAATATCTTAAGGGAGTCGGACCCAAACGTGGGGAACTGCTTCGTAAGGATGCTGCTGTGAGCACGTATTACGATATGCTGACTTATTACCCGTTCAGGCATGTGGATCGTAGCCGGTTTTTGCCAATCGGTGAAATCAATTCCGAAAATGTTTATTTGCAGATACATGGAAAAGTTACGGAAGTTCAGCTGATTGGTCAGGGCAGGAGTTCCCGCCTGGTAGTTACCATCCGCGATGCCAGCGGTTCAATCGATCTTATTTGGTTTCAGGGAATCAGCTGGGTGAAGGACAAATTTACCATGGGAAGCGAATGGGTTGTATTTGGCAAGCCATCATTATTTAATGGCCGGTACAATATTTCACATCCCGAAACCGAAACGGTTGCCGAATTTATCGCCCAGCCAGCTGACCCGCTTCATCCTATATACAACTCATCAGAAAAGATGAAGTTAAATGGTCTCAGTACCAGGTCGCTCTCGAAAATAATGCGGACACTTATATCTCAGTTAAAAGGAGTTATTCCCGAAACGCTGAGTAACGATATAATTAGTGAGTTTAAATTCATGGGCCGCGAGGAAGCGCTTATGAATATTCATTTTCCTACGGATACTGAAACACTGGAGAAAGCACGGGCAAGACTGAAATTTGACGAACTGTTTTTTATCCAGGTCCGGTTGCTTCGATATAAAATCAACCGTTCACAGAAAATACGCGGAAATGTTTTCAGCCGTGTTGGCGAATTGTTTAACACATTTTACAAGGAAAATCTTCCGTTTGAACTTACCAATGCTCAAAAAAGAGTTATCCGCGAAATACGTGCTGACCTGGGAGCGGGAAAACAAATGAACCGGCTCCTGCAAGGTGATGTAGGAAGTGGTAAAACTCTTGTAGCCCTGATGTGTATGCTGATCGCGCTCGATAACGGCTACCAGGCTTGCCTGATGGCACCTACCGAAATACTCGCCAACCAGCATTATGCTACGATTTCGCGATTTCTTCAGGGAATGAATATAACGGTTGATCTGTTAACCGGAAGCACAAAAAAAGCGCGCCGTAAGGAAATTCATCCAATGCTTCAATCCGGGGACTTGCATATAATTATTGGCACTCATGCTCTTATTGAGGATGCCGTGAAGTTTAATAAACTGGGTTTGGTTGTAGTGGATGAGCAACACCGGTTCGGTGTGGCACAGCGTGCCAAGATGTGGAGTAAAAGTGAGGTTCCTCCTCATGTTTTGGTAATGACGGCCACTCCGATTCCTCGAACCCTTGCCATGACCGTATACGGCGACCTGGATCTTTCGGTGATTGATGAATTACCACCAGGCCGCAAGGCTATCAAAACCTATCATTTTTATGAAGCCGGGCACGAAAAAGTCTATAATTTCATGCGTCAGCAAATTGACGCTGGAAGGCAGATTTATGTTGTTTACCCTCTGATTGAAGAATCGGAAATGCTCGATCTGAAAAATCTTCAGGATGGTTTTGATCATCTTAAACAAGTTTTTCCGGCACCGAAGTATACGTTGAGCATGGTTCATGGCCGGATGAAAGCGGATGAAAAAGATGCTGAAATGAACCGTTTCAAAAATGGTGAAACTCAGATTATGGTGGCTACCACGGTAATTGAAGTCGGTGTGGATGTTCCGAATGCTTCGGTAATGGTTATTGAAAATGCAGAGAGATTTGGACTATCTCAACTTCACCAGCTTAGAGGCAGGGTCGGCCGCGGCGCTGATCAGTCGCACTGTCTTTTGATGACTGGCTTTAATCTTTCCGCTGATGGTCGTACACGAATTGAAACCATGGTCAGAACCACGGATGGATTCGAGATTTCGGATGTGGATTTGAAGCTCCGCGGTCCCGGCGACCTGGAGGGAACCAGGCAAAGCGGTATTCTCGATTTAAAACTGGCTGATATAGTACGTGATGAACAAATGCTTCGTGCAGCCCGGAACGTAGCGCAGAAACTTCTTGATGATGACCCGCATCTCGCTAAAGCCGAAAATCAACGAATATTGCGTTATATGAATTATCTAAGTACCAAAAAATCGGAATGGGCGATGATCAGTTAGAGACGCAATGCCTTGCGTCTCTATTGGAATGGGCGATGGTATGTTAGAAGGTAGAGCGAATTGCGAAATTGTGAGAAGTTTTAGTAGTCATTCAGTGGTCATTCAATAGCCGTAGACAGGATTTTTGAGCTATATATGGCCTATAGTGAAAGAGTCCGATTGTATTTTTTTTTATTGAATGAACTATCAGCTATTATTGAAGGATTCTACACCCCACCCTTATAAACCATTTTTTTTACTTGTACTGATTTTCCCGTGTTAAGCACCAGGTAGTATAATCCTGATGGAACATTTTCCGGAGCCCATTCACATGCATGACTGCCTTCGGGGAGATTATCATTAACAAGTGTTGCAATAACAGAACCGTTAATATCATAGACCTGCATCAGTACTTTTGTGTTTTCTTTAAGCGTAAAGTTTATGTGTGATGAGGATGCGAACGGATTAGGCGTATTTTGTTCCAGAACAGCATTGTTTAATTGAAGAGGATTGGTCGCAGTAGCATCAATTAAAGCTGGACTTCCCGCTTCAATCCAGGCGGTATAAATCAATTCCGCAAAAGCATGTGAAGCACTTCTGAATAAGGGAATAGTAAAATCTTTGGTCTTTGTCCATAACGCAGTTTTATACGCATCTGAGTATGTAGTGCCTAGCGTTTTAGCATAGGTATCAGCCAATAGTATTGCATCAATATGGGAATAATTGGCATATAAATAGTCAAAAATATACTGGTTTACATTGCTTATTTCAGTGATAGTTTCACCAGCGTATATAATCTGTGAAATATATGTACCAATCATGGTTGACTCATACCGAGAGTGTATGCCATCGTTTCCGGTATATTGTCCATCGTAGTTTTTTGTAATGTGTAATGGCATATGTCCGTCAGCAACATAATGTCCGAGGTCTGCTGCGAAAACCTGTGCTTTTACAAAATCATGCCGTTGCATACAATTACGAAGCGAATCGAATGAGGCTTTGGTTGCCCAGGGCAATATTCCATTAACAATCACAAATGCGGAGCCATAAATAGTGTTTACTGAATCAAGCGTTTGTGGAATACGTCCGTTTGTTATGAAATCGTTATATTTATCAATATCTATATAATGTTTCGGGCTTTCGGTGTAGTCTGTACTTTTGCGATAATCGGCATCCGAAGCGTGATCGCGTAAGAAAACAACCCAGCTCTCAAAATCCTGCATCTGTGGGTTGAATGACAAGGAAACTGATTCACTGATTTTGCTATGGCCAACGCCACCCCAGCTTATTAATACTACTGACAAGGAAAGAAGAGCGATGGCTGAGAATAGAAATTTTTTCAAAAGGAAAGGTTTTAAAGAACTGTTAGCAGCGGTAAAAGTACTTAATTATTGATTTGAATATCGGCTAAATATAGAATTTTAAATGAACGATCATATCCATGGTAACTTAATTTCAGACAACTGTCATCACGTTTCGAATATCCGGCTAAAAACATATTTCCAAAACACAAAAAACGAAAAATCAGCCACGTTTTCTGGCATCCAGCTAATATTGCCTTCTTACAAAACTAAATTATCCCTAAATTTGTGCCTTCATAAAGAATAAAAAATGAAAATTTCCTATAATTGGCTTAAAGAGTATGTTAACGTAAGCCTTCCAGCTGTTGAAGTCGGTCGTATATTAACCGATTGCGGCCTCGAAGTCGAAGCTATTGAAGAGTATGAATCTGTAAAAGGCGGACTGAAAGGAATTGTGATTGGCCATGTACTGTCGGCACAACGTCATCCCAATGCCGACAAGCTTACCTGCTGCAAAGTGGATGTAGGCGAAGGGAATGTGCTCGATATCGTTTGTGGAGCGCCTAATGTGGCTGCTGGACAACGTGTGCCGGTTGCCACAATCGGCGCGGTTATTTATCATGGAGATGAATCATTTGCCATTAAAGCCGGTAAACTTCGCGGCGAACCCAGCAATGGGATGATCTGTGCCGAGGATGAACTTGGGCTTGGTGATTCACATGATGGAATTATGATACTTGACGAGAATGCTATTGTTGGGTCAGCTGCTGCAGATTATTTCGGAATTGAGTTGGATACACTTCTTGAAGTTGCGATCACACCTAATCGTGCTGACGCCACTTCGCACATAGGTGTTGCCCGCGACCTGGTTGCGGCTATCAATAACCGTGAAAAACAACACGGAAAAGTTATCCTTTCGCTCCCTTCAGTTGATCAGTTTAGAGTGGATAACAATTCCCTTCCGATCACAGTAAAAATTGAAAATGCCGAAGCGTGCGCAAGGTATACAGGGATAACAATTAATGGTTTACATGTTAAGGAATCACCAGCCTGGCTCCAGGATAGGTTGAAATCAATAGGTTTGCGTCCGATAAATAACATTGTGGATATTACTAATTATGTGCTGATGGAAACCGGTCAGCCTTTACATGCTTTTGATGCCGCGCATGTAACCGGGAATCAGGTTATAGTAAAGAAAATGCCCGCCGGCACAAAGTTCGTTACGCTTGATAACGTGGAGCGCAGTCTGAGCGCTGATGATCTGATGATTTGCAGTGTTGCTGAACCTATGTGTATTGCTGGTGTTTTCGGCGGAGCTAAATCCGGCGTCAGTGATAGCACAACGTCTGTATTTCTTGAAAGCGCTTATTTCGATGGTACACATGTGCGTAAAACATCAAAGCTTCATGGATTAAAAACAGATGCTTCCTTCCGTTTTGAACGTGGAGCTGATCCAAATATTACTGTTTACGCGTTGAAGCGTGCCGCCATGCTGATGAAAGAAATCGCAGGCGGAACTATTTCTTCTGAAATTGTGGATGTTTACCCTGTTCCTGTTGAGAATTTTGAGGTTGAAGTTTCATATAACCGAATAAATACGCTTATCGGTCAGCATATTGATAAAGATACGGTTAAGGATATACTGACTTCCTTGGCCATAGAAATTCTTTCGGAAAGTGAAGATGGATTGCAGCTTTCGGTTCCTCCTTTTAAGGTTGATGTTACCCGTGAGGCTGATGTGGTTGAAGAAATCCTGCGCATTTATGGATATAATAATATTGATTTGGGCGACTCGTTGCATTCATCTCTTTCGTATAGCCGTAAGCCAGATCCTGAAAAACTGCAGCAAAAACTTGCAGATTACCTGAGTAACAATGGTTTTAATGAAATTCTCACCAACTCACTCACCAGTTCTGCCTATTACGAAAAATCCGAAGTGTTCAGTTTCGATGAATGCGTTAAAATACTGAATCCTTTAAGCAGTGAACTGGGTGTTATGCGCCAGACCTTACTCTTCAGCGGGCTCGAAAGTATTTCGTACAACCTGAACCGCCGGATGCCTGATCTCAAATTCTATGAGTTCGGAAATGTTTATAATTATGTTCCGGCCCAGGCGGTAAGCAATGATGTTACTAAGAAATACACTGAGCACAAAAAGCTTGCAATATATGTTACCGGCAACCAGCAAGGCGAAAGCTGGTATATGCCTTCAGGTAAAACAGATTATCATTTCCTGAAATCACTTGTTTTTGCGACATTGCGTAAAACAGGAAACAGCGTAAACAAAATGGTTGCGTCTTCAATTGATAACCTTGTGTTTGCCGAAGGTGAGGCTTTCAGTATCAATAACAAACCATTATTGAGCATTGGCAAGCTGAATTCAAGTATTTTGAAACAATTTGACATTAAGCAGGAAGTGTTTTACGCTGAATTGGACTGGAGCACTCTTCTTCGTGAGATAAAACCTGATAGTGTTAAGTTCAGTGACATCTCAAGATATCCTGAAGTTCGTCGCGACCTCGCTTTGCTGTTGGATAAGTCTGTAAAATTCAGCGAAATCGAAGCTCTGGCAAACCGTAACGGCAAAGGAATCCTTCGGGCTGTTAACCTCTTCGATGTTTATGAAGGGGAAAAGATTGAAGCCGGAAAAAAATCCTACGCCGTAAGTTTCACCATGCAGGATGATCAGAAAACACTGACCGACAATGATATTGAAAAACTAATGAAACGACTCACTGAAGTTTTTGAAAAGGAGCTGGGTGCGGTGATAAGGAGATAATATCTTCGTACTAATTCTCATTGAAAGCCGGACGCAGTTCCGGTTTTTGCTTTTACAGATATGGCTTGTTCTTGTTTTAAATTTTGTTTTTTGCCATTTTGTCAGCAATACTGCCAAAAATAGTTAAAGAGATAAAGTATGTGCAGATAATAACGTTAACTTTGCGCAATGATAGCTTTAGAGGCTCGAAATACGATGGATATAATTTCGGTAAAACAACGTTTTGGTATCATTGGCAATTCACCATTGCTCGACAGGGCGATTGATATAGCCAGGCAGGTAGCACCAACAGATTTAAGTGTATTGATAACCGGTGAAAGTGGAGTAGGGAAGGAAATATTTCCCCAGATTATCCACCACCTGAGTGCCCGTAAACACGGGCCATATATAGCCGTAAACTGTGGAGCAATTCCGGAAGGTACAATTGATTCGGAGCTTTTCGGCCACGAAAAAGGATCTTTTACCGGTGCTCACGAAGCACGAAAAGGATATTTTGAGGTAGCTAACGGTGGCACTATTTTTCTTGACGAAGTTGCAGAATTGCCTTTATCGACACAGGTACGTTTACTCAGAGTGCTCGAATCAGGAGAATTTTTTAAAGTAGGTTCTTCAAAGAGCCAGAAAACGGATGTACGTGTGGTTGCAGCTACTAATGTTGAAGTGCAGCTGGCTATCGATCATGGCAAGTTCAGGCAGGATTTATTTTACCGGTTGAATTCAGTACCTATTGCCGTACCCGCACTGCGTGAACGAAAAGATGATATCATACTTTTGTTCCGTAAGTTTGCTTCCGATTTTGCCGAAAAATACCGTATGCCTGTACTGGAACTCGACGACGAGGCTAAGCAGATATTGATGAATTATCGTTGGACGGGTAACATCCGGCAACTGAAAAATTTTACGGAGCAAATATCAATTATTGAGCGAAACCGCAATTTGTCAGCCGCTACACTCCAGCGCTATCTTCCTGAAACTACGCGCCGCGATCTGCCGGTACTGTTTAAGGACGCGCATAAAGGAAGTGAAATGTCGGAAAGGGAATTACTCTACAAAATACTTTTTGATATGCGCCGCGATATTACTGATCTTAAAAAATTAGTCGGCGAAATCATAGGACATGATGAGGTTGCCAGTCATTTTAATGCATCTGATTCACGCGCACCTGAACATTTATTAAACGAACCTCATCGGCAGGATGTAAATAGAGTACTGGTTCACGACCGGAATCAATCTGTTGATGATGAGCCTTTTGTTCATGGTGAAATATTGGAGGAGTCACTTTCGTTACAGGAACGTGAACTTGAACTGATACGACGTGCGCTGGAAAAACACGAAGGCCGCCGCCGTAACGCCGCAAAAGAACTTGGGATTTCAGAACGAACACTGTACCGTAAAATCAGGGAATATGGGATTAAAGGTTAATAGCTTACCGGGATTTATCCGGAAATTCAGGCAGCTGGTTTTGCCTTCACTTTTAGTGATGGCACTCCTGGGTATCTGGCTGGTACAAGGATGTAGCTATTCATTTACCGGTGCCAGCATTTCACCAACCGTTAAATCTATTTCAATAAGTTATCTTCCAAACAACTCGTTGCTGGTTCAACCAACGCTGAGTCGTAAATTAACCGAAACCATCCGGGATAAATTTACCAATCAATCGAATCTTGTTCTTACCAGTAAAAACGGTGACCTCAATATTGAAGGTGAAATTACCGGCTATGCCACTGAACCTGTTGCCATTTCAGGCGATCAGCAGGCGCAGATGCAAAGGCTAAAGATTACAGTAAATATCCGTTTTACCAATAAGCAGGACGAAAAGCAGGATTTTGAAACCAGTTTCTCCCGTTACCAGGACTACCCCTCAATAAAGCGTCTTTCTGAAGTTGAAGAATCATTGATTGACCTGATCAATGAAGAACTTGCCCAGGATATTTTCAATAAGGCCGTTGTTAACTGGTAAGGGTAATAGTGTTAATCGAAAATAGCGATGCACTGAGCGTAACCGAAGTGTTAATAGAAAATAGCGATGCACTGAGCGTAGCCGAAGTGTTAAAAGAAAATAGAAAATAGTTGTTTGTAAACAATTGGGGAAATACATTTATGACCACGAATAACCACCTAATAACCACCGAATAACAACTCATTAATCTCAATGGACTTCAAAACTCAGTTTTCAACCACCGAATGACCACTGATTGACCACCGAATGACCACCGAATAACAACGCAAAAACCCAATTTTTCTCCATTCCCTCGTTCAACAACAACCGAATGACCACTAAAAAACTCACCGCATCACCAAAGTCTAGTTCAACAACAAACGAAAGAC
>JAURYB010000070.1 GCA_030654075.1 Bacteroidales bacterium
ATGGCAATATATTTTCTCTTCCTTTAACTGCAAAAACAACGTGAGTGTTCAGTTGCGAGTAAATATTTGCCATAAGAATAGTGTATAATAATGTCGCCTCTACGAGGCTTAACCTTAATTTGTATTTTTTTGCTACCATACTTTCGTCTCTACGAGACTTTATACTCTCAGAATTAACATTTTTCGAAACCTACTCCCCAACTTTTGAATGTGATCCCATATTCTGCAGCCGCTGATTAATTCTTTCCTGGTTTTTAGCAGGTTTCTAACCTGAATTATTGATGAAAAGCTTCAAATTGGCATTTACCGGGTGAAGCCTGGTGCTTTTAAGGAGACTGATTAGTTACAAAAGAATATATGCGGTCCTAAATGTCTGTGAAATATATAAACCTTTATTGATGATACTTTGAAGGCCTTCAACTTCTGATTTGGTCAGTTTAATGTGATAGTGTATCATGTGATTTTTTTTCATGAACACTCACACACACATTATTACGTTATATTATACTTCACTTAAGGCTGGTAAACTATTCTATTAACCTTCTGCTGCTTTTGCTTTTTCCCAGTATACATCCATTTCGGCCAGATTCATATCATGGAGATCTTTGCCATCGGCTTTCACAGCTTTTTCGAGATGTTTAAAGCGGCCGATAAACCTTCGGTTGGTACGTTCGAGGGCCGTTTCTGGATTTACATCAATGAAACGGGAATAGTTGATCAGGGCGAACAGCAAATCACCAAATTCATCTTCAGTGCGGTCTTTATCGTGTCCATTGTTGAGTTCGTGCTTCAATTCAGCAATCTCCTCCTCAACTTTGTCCCATACTTGAGTTACATTATCCCAATCAAATCCAACTCCGCGGACTTTATCCTGTATGCGGTACGCTTTCACCATTGCCGGAAGCGACATAGGCACACCTTCGAGTACCGATTCACGGCCTTCGGTTAGTTTTATCTTTTCCCAATTGTCCTTTACATCGGTTGCATTGCTCACTTTTACATCGCTGTATATATGCGGATGACGACCGATAAGTTTTTCGTTTATTCCTTTCAGCACATCGGCAATTCCAAATGCACCTGACTCTTCGCCGATCTTGGCGTAAAAAACAATATGCAACATCAGGTCGCCCAGTTCTTTACGAATTTCGTCCGGGTTTTTTTCGAGGATGGCATCCGATAGCTCGTAGGTTTCTTCTATAGTAAGATGCCGTAACGAGTCAAACGTCTGTTCTTTATCCCATGGGCATTGTGCCCTGAGTTCGTCCATTATTTTCAGCAGTCGCTCAAATTCTACCAGTCGTTGATCCATTGAATTTATTTTTGGCAAAGGTACGGATTGTATTCAGGGGAAAGTTAATCAGGAATAGTTCACTTCGGCAGGCTCAGTGTAAAAATGGAAAATTGTTCGCTTCGACTGGAGCCACTCAGCCACTCTAGCTCAGGGTAAAAATGGGAATCCAATGCCCCGATCTTCGGGTCGGGGATCAATAAAAACAAATAGTTCCTTTCGGCTGGCTTTGGCTCCGCTCCGCCGCAGCCGCTCAGGGTTAAAATGGAAAATGCTTCAAGGGGAAGTCTTTTCCGATCCTCTAACCTAATTGACATTGAACTGCTCAAAACAGGCATCGATTATTTTTCTGAAGGGATTAGAATAACCTGGCTGAGCAAAACATCTTACGTATCATAAAATTGGCTGTAAAGTTTATCTTTATAAATTACACGGCACTAAGTCAATAAAATGAAACAGAATATCTTAGCTTCGTTATATCCTGCTTTGAATAACAGCATATGTTTTTATGATCATTAGGTTTGTCAAATTCAAGATGAGTAATGCCAACATCAGGGATTACTCTTTTTAGTAATCCCGGAAAATAGAAATGAAAAGCACTATTTCAAATAAAAGTTTCCTTCTAAAATACTATATTCCTCTGTTTTTAGTAGCAATAAATTTTATCATAAAAATACTTTACCTTGGTAAAATGTCAATTGCTAATGATGAGCCATTTTCGATTTATATCGCTCAAATGGATGTTTCTTCAATTATTTCCCAGTTAAGTAAAGGAAACAATCCTCCTTTATTTGAAATAATATTGCACTATTGGATTAAGCTATGGGGCATTTCTCCTTTTTCGACAAGGCTTTTACCCTTTCTGTTTAGCGTTGCAACTGTATATTTTATTTGTACCTAATCTGGGGCTAAAATGCCTTTGATTAGGCTGATTAGTTAGGGTCTGCTTAAAAAGGCCCAAATACTTATCCGGCAAATGATTGTTGGCTTTTTCCCAAGATGAGGTGCAAGCCTTTTTTAGCAAAATCATCAACAGCCTTGCATCGCTTTTAAGTGGAAAAGCGGAAAAATAACAGGAATTTTAGCCTGGTTCTCAGGTCTCCCCTTGGAAAGATTTAGATGGGTTAAAGAGAAATACGTTTTGGCTAGGTGCCAGAACGATGCATTATTTTTGTTATTGTGACAACCTATGTTATTTATGTAGAATTAACATAGCAACAAAAAACCCGCAACGTTTCAAGGTGCAGGTTTTTTATCCAGGAATTAACCCGATTATGGCATGGCGGGTACCTGTTTTGCTTCAGATGGCACTTCTCCTGTAAGTGCTTTCAGAAATGCTGAAATATCACCATTTTGTTCAGGTGTAAGTTCTTTATTCAATTGCCCTTTAGCCATGATCTGAATAGTTTTACCTAATTCCTTTATGCTTCCGTCGTGGAGGTAAGGCCATGTTTCAGCCACATTTCGGAGTGAAGGAACTTTGAAAAAGTACTTGTCGGCTTCATTTTTTGTTGCCTGCATTTTGCCTTGATCATCAACGGTACTACCTGTAAGCTCTTTGTGTGTGCCGAACAAAGGGTATTTCTGGAACATATTTCCACCAAGCAGGGGTCCTGTGTGACAAGCTGTACATCCTGTTTCCATGAAAGTTTTACATCCCTTTAGTTCTTGTTCGTTAAGTGCGGTCACATCACCTTCTAGAAACTTGTCAAATTTTCCTGGAGTTTGCAATGTACGTTCAAAAGCAGCGATGGATTTCCTCATGTTTGTAAATGAAACCGGTTGTTTTTCACCGGGGAATGCAGCATCGAACATTTTTTTATATCCTTCATTTTTTGTTAAACGAGCAATCATTGTTTTTTCATCCGGCATACTCATTTCGGCAGGATTCATTACGGGTCCACCGGCTTGTTCTTCAACATCTTTCATACGGCCATCCCAAAACTGAAGGAAATGTAAAGCTGAGTTAAGGCTGGTTGGAGAATTCCGGGTGCCCAATTTGCCATTGTCGCCGGGGCTGGTCGATTTATTATCAACTCCAAAAGTAGCCAGGTTATGACAAGTATTACAGCTCTGTGTATTATGCATCGAAAGCCGGTTGTCGTAATAAAGCGTTTTACCAAGCAGTACTTTCTCGGGAGTAACTGCATTTTCGGGATTTGCAGCTTCTTTAGGAAGAGGTTGGAACATGTTATTTGCCAGCATCAAAACTGAATCGGCATTAACCACCATGGCTTGTTCATTGCTTTGCTTGTTCTTGCACGAAATCGCAAATATCAGTACAACTGCCGTGGTTAGGATAAGAAGTTTTTTCATATTTGAAAGTTTTTAGAATATTCCCAAAGTTAGTGAGAATTCAAATATTTATATTCCGGATATGTAGTTTATACAGATTCTTATTAAACAGGAATAGCAATATCCGGATTTTCAGATTCCTGAATTTATGATTTCGGGTAAAGACTTAATGCTAAAAAAACGAGAATACTCGGGAGTATTCTCGTTTAGCAACTTGTACTGATATAAACAAGGATGATGTTTGTTAAAATCCGTCCTGTTCCCCATTCTCACCATTTCCTGTATCTTTCGATAGTTTCTTGTTATAGTTGTTGATTTGCATCTGTAATCCCACATAAAACACCCTTGATTCACGATAACGCGTGCTTTCGGTACTGAAGTTGTTACCGTTTGTAGTTTCATAAAAAGTCCGGGTATTAAAAACATCGGTTAAACGCAGGCTTACCGATAGTTTATTTTTCAGGAAATCCTGCCGGAAAGATGCATCCGCATAGTACTGCTCTTTGTGATATTCCTGAATATTTCGTGTTGGTGCATTGTAGTTGCCGATTACCTGGAACGAGGCGTCTTTCCATGGGATAAAGGCCAGATTCAGCCGTGTGTTCCACGAGAAAAGTTTGGATCCTTCTATATCTTCTTCGGGCAGCGCACTCATTATATCCTGGAAGAGAGAAACATTTGCATTGACCTTCACCCATTTTTTTTGGCTTATGGTTCCGATAAGCTCCATGCCATATTTAGTGGATGTATTGATATTCATTGGCATTGTAAGAGTTACGCCGTTATCCTGCATCCGGGTGATATCTTCCACCACATCTTTCGTCCGGTTGTAGAAAATACTTGTGGTCAATGAACTGGTTTTCCAGTATTTCTGTACTCCAAGCTCCAGTGATGTCGCAAATTCAGGTTTCAGAGCCGGATTACCGGTTTCTATATTCCGTGAATCCGAATAGTCGACATAGGGGTTCAATTCACGAGGCGAAGGCCTTTGGACGCGACGGCTATAGCTGAATTGCAATTCCCTTTCTTTCCCCAGGTCATATTGAGTATGCAACGACGGGTAAAATTGGAAATAATCACTGTTGTAGTCAGTATTGGTATTAAAGACCTTTGATTTTGTAAACACTTGCTCTAAACGTATTCCAGCCTGGTATTTTAATTTACCCAAGGAATTACCATAAATTCCGTAAACGGCATACAACTGATCAATGTAATCATACTGATTTTTGAGAACCTCCTGGTTTACCCAACTATCAGTAGAATCATTGTAATAACTGTAATCATAATTCATCGACATATCGCGCAAAGATGCCTTATAACCTGCTTCTATCCGGCCATTTTCGTTCATTGGATAAACGTAATTGCCTTGAACTGTTAACGACTTGTTTACATTAAAGGCAATGTTTTGTTGACGAAAAGGAATGCCTGCAGGTTCAGAACCCTGGGATAAATAATCCTGCTGATCAATGATGGTTCCGGCTTCCATCTGGTTGGAACTGTATATAATATCATTGGTATATTCTCTGCTTTTCTGTGGAAAAAGGTGTTTGTACGAAAGTGTATAATCATAGGAATTTACACTTCGTGATCCTTCATTTTGCCTTTCGAAATACCTGAGTAAGGAGTCAGAGCCATTATACTGGTTGTTTAATGTGTTGCCGGTTGAGTTAAAGGACATATTGCGGTTTTGGACGCTAAATGTCAGGTTGTTTCGAGTGTCCAAATAATAATCAATTCCTCCGCTCAGGCTGTACATATTGCGGTCCATGGAACCTGATTGAGATTGTTTCAGAACTTCGGTAGCTGCATCACTGAGTGTAGTTGTCCTGGTGCTTTCCATGGATGTTTTCATGTGGTTCAATCGGGCATCAGCTCCAACAAAAACATTGAATTTATTCTGGCGGTAATTCAGGTTAAGAGATCCGTTGTATTTATCACCGGTTCCGGCATTTCCTGAAATAATTCCACTGAAGCCCTGGAGCGCTTTCTTTTTTAATACAATATTTATGATACCGGTTGTTCCGTCGGGATCGTAACGAACTGAAGGATTCGTAATTACTTCAACGCTTTCAATTGCATTTGCGGGTATCTGGTTTAAAACATCGCTGGCTGAAACCCCGGTCTGGCTTGATGGTTTCCCGTCAATCAGAAGCGTTATATTCGGGTTTCCGCGAAGACTTACATTTCCGTCAGCATCAACTGATACTGAAGGTACATTTTCCATAACATCGGTTGCTGTTCCTCCGCCAATTGCCATATTTTTATCAACCGTGATCACTTTTTTATCCAGGTTATTGGTGATCATTGCTTTTTGCGAAGTAATAACTACTCCTGAAAGGGACGAGGAACTCGGTTGAATTGCAATGTCACCGAGCTTTATATCCGCATTTTGATTGGATATATTTACGTTCGGAATTATTTTGTTGTCGTACCCAATAAACTGTACCCGGATGTAATATTTACCCGGTTTGATTTTTTCAATCAGGAATTTCCCTTTAGTATCGGTAAGGGCACCTGTAACCATAGTGCTGTCGGCACTGCGAAATAATACAACACTGCCATATTCAACACGCTCATTTGTAGATATATCGCGCAATGCTCCAGTAATTATGCCAAAACCTTCTTTAGCGTTTCCTGCGCCATTGCCGTTTTTCGCGCCTGAAGGCTGGGCATTAACCATTATCACAGGGAAGCTATAGAGGAGAAAAATCAGTAGTGTTGTTCTTTTAATGAATTTCATGCGTTATTATTTATTTTTTACGGGTCGCATGGAATACGCCAGATTGATCATAATATCATCTTCGGTTGGTGGTTTATTCCAATCATGGCTATTTCATGTGTTATTATTTATTTTTTTCGGGTCACATGGAACTCCATGACAAAATAATATCATCCGCCTGTGAGTCAAAATTGGCTGATTTTGTCATGTTCGTTTCATCTGTT
>JAURYB010000072.1 GCA_030654075.1 Bacteroidales bacterium
TTAGAACCGCAACATATTTTTCGAAAGCCTTGATTTTTTGTTACTTTTTGATCAAGCAAAAAGTAAGAAAAATAATATTCAATTCGAGATTAACAAAAACATTCAGATTTGTTTAAAATCTCTTAAATCAAAATTTGTTGCCAGCACATCAAAATATTATTTAGCCATTCTTTAAATCCAGACTTTTCGGTTTATATTCTTATTTTTGTTTTTATTATGCCAGGTAGTAAGTTTTATCAGAGAATTCATTCGTGGAGGTTACGACATATCTCACCACGGAATTTTGTATTGATACTCAGCCTCATTGCAGGTTTACTGGGTGGCCTGGCAGCCATTGCCCTGAAAAATGCCGTTCATCTGGGCCATTCGCTTTTACTGACTGTGATTTCAATTAAGAGCTTCAACCTGCTCTACCTGGTTTTGCCTTTTCTGGGTATACTCATCACCTACCTTTATGTGAAGTATATTGTAAAAGATAATATAGGGCATGGTATCAGCCGAGTACTGCAAGCCATTTCGAAAAGCAACAGCATCATCAAAGCGCACAATATGTTCACTTCGCTTATTGCGAGTACCATTACTGTAAGTTTCGGCGGCAGCGTGGGTCTGGAAGCACCGATAATACTTACCGGTTCAGCCATAGGTTCTAACCTGGGCCGTTACCTGCGCCTGGATTACAAAACCATTACCCTGCTGGTAGGTTGCGGCGCTGCCGGCGCGCTTGCCGGTATTTTTAAGGCACCGGTTGCCGCAGTTATCTTTTCATTGGAAGTCCTGATGCTTGACCTTACTATGGCGAGTCTTATCCCACTTCTGATTTCATCAGCCTCAGGCGCCATTTTAGCGTATTTCTTTATGGGAAGTGATGTGCTGTTCTCATTTGAAGTCACAGCTCACCCTTTCACTATGCGTAACCTGCCGTTTTATGCATTGTTAGGGTTACTCTGCGGATTGGTATCTATCTATTTTACAAAGGCTAACATGTCGATTGAGAAGCAGTTTCAGCGTATTCCGACAGGTTTTCTACGCATGCTGACCGGCGGTATTATTACAAGTTTGCTGGTATTTCTTTTCCCTCCTTTATTTGGCGAAGGCTACGAAACGCTCAATAACCTGCTGGATGGAAATGGAATGAGAGTACTTGACGGGAGTATATTTTCCGCAATGGGAAATAACTATTTCCTGTTACTGTTTTTCCTGATCCTGATATTAATTTTTAAAGTAGTTGCAATGTCGGCAACAACAGGTGGAGGTGGAGTAGGAGGGGTGTTTGCGCCTTCACTCTTCATGGGTGGGGTTACAGGTTTTTTCCTGAGTAAAGCGGTAAATTTTTTTATGAACGGTCGTTTACCCGAAAGCAACTTCGCGCTTGCCGGCATGGCCGGTGTTATGGCCGCGGTAATGCACGCGCCTCTTACCGCCATTTTCCTTATTGCTGAAATTACAGGTGGCTACCAGTTTTTTGTGCCTTTAATGATAACATCTATAGTTGCCTATCTTACCATTATCCCGTTCGAACCGCATTCTATTTACGCAAAACGCCTGGCCGAAACCGGCGAACTTATAACGCATGATAAAGATAAAGCCGTATTGTCACGACTTTCGATAGAACGACTGATTGAAAAAAACTTTATCACTACCGGTCCGGATATAACCCTGGGTGAATTTGTAAAGCTGGTTGCCAAATCGCAGCGAAATGTTTTCCCGGTTATTGATAGCGAAAACACTTTTCTTGGAGTCATCTTTATTAATGACATCAGGCATATCATTTTTGAGCATGAACAGTATGATACGGTGTATATCCGCAACCTGATGTATATGCCTGATACTATTGTTGATCAGAAAGCAACAATGGAAGATGTTGCCCGGAAGTTTGCTGAAACCTCACATTATAATCTGCCCGTACTTAAGGATGGAAAATATATCGGCTTTGTATCCCGTGCCAATGTTTTTTCGGCTTACCGAAAGTTGGTGAAAGATTTTTCGAACGACTGATTTTTTTGTTAGGGGTTGGAGGTTAGGATTTAGGGGTTAGGGAATCATTACTTTCTTTTTTGATTTTAAACCACAATAGGCACAATAGGGCACATTAGATTTTGGGATTTGTGACTTGGGATTTGGGATTTGCGACCTGGGTCTTAGTAGCCCGATACCAAAGAGCCGGATTGAGAATTGAATCAAATAAATTATTCGTAACTAATCAGTTCATTTAAGGCAGTGACAAACAAATATATGCCACAGATTTCGCAGATTTCACAGATAAACATTCATTGCTTATGATCAAATTTCATTTAAAAAACTGCTGAAAGCAGTTTAAAATCTGTGTAATCTGCGTATTCTGTGGCAAAATAGTTTTAAAGCAGACTGATTAGTTACAATTAATCCTTTCCGGACAATAGCCTGACAGCATCCTCCACACTTTCAACCGGTGCCATGCAATAGGTTCCCGAACAGATATAAATCAGTGTTTTCCCTTCAACAAACCGGTTTTCAAAATAGGGTAAGTTGCTTTCAGTCTTGCTTCCAAAAATCATCGTGCTGAAGAGGTTTCGCTCCTTCAGTTTTTTAATAATTGAAACAGCATCGTTTCCAACCACAGCGATTACATTTTGCTTATCAACAACAGAAAAAGCAAGCGAAGCCCAGTTTGCATATGCTGAAGGGTAACGGGTAAACCGGCTTTCCATTGATAAAAGCATTTGTTGGACTTTTTCGCTGTATCCGGAATTATGAAGGAAAATTCCTAATGTGTTTAATACCGAAGCCATTACCGAATTGCCCGAAGGTATTACTCCATCATAAATCTCAATCTTACGCGTAAAAACTTGTTTGTCATTATTTTCGGAATACCAGAAAAATCCTGAATCCGAATCGTATAAATGTTGAACAACATAAGATGCCAGCGACCCGGCTTCATTAAGCCAATGCTCATCGGTTGTTACCGAATAAAGTTTTAAGAATGCTTCACATGTAAAGGCATAATCATCGAGAAATGCGTTGATCTGAGATTTTTCGTTTTTCCATGTATGATAAAGCCCGATATCCGGCCGCTTCAGGTTAATGAGAATGAAATTGGCAGCATGTATGGCCGACTCCAGGTATTCAATCCTGTCGAGCGCACAGTAAGCATCAAGCAGCGCGCTGATCATCAGCGAATTCCATGCTACCAGCATTTTATCATCCAATCCGGGACGAATACGCTCCGAACGTGCTTTGAGCAACCGGGCCCGGCAGAAACCGGTTAATGACGATAATTCATCTGCCGACAGGAAATGTTGTTGGGCGAACAAGTCATCACTATCGGGGCGAAGCAGAATATTCCGGCCATTCTCCCATAAACCCTTCGCGTCAATCTCATAATACTCACCTGCTAAGGCTGAATAATGGCCTAAAACTTCATTAAATTCTTCGGCTGACCAGGTATAGAAAAGTCCTTCTTCTCCTTCACTATCCGCGTCAAGCGCGGAATAAAAAACTCCTTCAGCCGCGGTAAGTTCCCTGTTTACAAACTCTATTGTTTGCTCAATAACTTCTTTATATAGCCGGTTTTTTGTTAGCTGAAAAGCTGATGAGTACAAACTTACAAGCTGTGCATTATCGTAAAGCATTTTTTCAAAATGCGGAACTTTCCAGTCGCTGTCGGTTGAATATCGCGCAAAACCACCTCCTGCCTGGTCGTTAATTCCTCCGCAAGCCATCTTCTTCAGTGTTAAATCTACCATGATCAGGGCAGATTCGTCTTTTTGCAGAATACTGTATTGCATCATAAAATTCAAAACTACCGGCATAGGAAATTTTGGAGATCCGCTAAATCCACCTTTTTCAGAATCAAAGGCGTTGAATAAAAGATCAAATACTGAAGAAAAATCAATGGTTTTATTTGTAGTCGCAGATTCAGTGTTCAAAAGGTAATTCTGTCTTGCAATTCCTTCCGCTAGTTCATTTGCCTGTTGTTCGAGGTCAGAAAATCGGTTCTGATACAATTGGCCAATATTTGTCAGTAGTTGTATCCATTGTTCCGGCCTGAAATAGGTCCCGCCCCAGAAAGGCTTTCCATCGGGCAACGCGAAGCAATTCAACGGCCAGCCACCGCTGTTATGTATCTGTTGCACCGCATCCATATAAACATGATCTACATCAGGTCGTTCCTCACGATCCACTTTCACACAAACAAAATTAGTATTCATCAGTGTCGCTATATCTTCATTTTCAAACGACTCATGTTCCATCACATGACACCAATGGCATGATGAATACCCAATGCTGATCAATAAGGGTTTATTTTTCCTGCTTGCTTCTTCAAATGCTTCAGCTCCAAACGGAAGCCAGTTTACCGGATTGTGTGCGTGTTGAAGAAGGTACGGACTGGTTTCGTGTATCAGTTGATTGGTATGGTTCATAGAGGAGATAGCGGAAATTGTTTGGTATTGTGAAAAAAAGCAAAATTAGTATGGTGCTTTTCTGAATATTGCTTTTCTGAAAAATGATTTGATTGATGGTGAAAGCTAATTCATTGTAAATTTAACATATTATGAATCGGAATGTTTAATAAAACATTTTCAACGCATAAATTGTCTTTCAAAATCTGATTTCCTTTCGTTGCATACATATACATCAACCGTTAAAATGACACATATATTTTATTTTCATTTTGGATTTATTTATATTTGTAAATTGTTTGTAGTTTATCACTGCTTTTAAACAGTACAAACCTGACTAACTGACTATTATTTCTAACCCATTTACTGGATTTGCGCTAATTTCTTACCAGGTAAAATTGAATTCAGATACCTGACAGTAAAGATATGTTTCACGTGTTCATAATTTGTTTTTTTGAATTTTCACATGGAACTTGCCAATGAGTATTAAGTTGTGCGAAAGAAATTCAACCATCGCTTGTTTCATCTAAAACTATGAAAAAAAAGATCCTTATGTAAAAAGGTTTAATCCACTCAAATTTATTGTCGTTCAATTAATACTATTTTCTTTGTTTACATATGGTTTATCTGAAATCACATATTAAAATAAACTTCAGGATTTTTTTTATTCTTATATCCTTTGTTTTTGTATTTCAAACTGGTTTTCCGCAGCGGTATTTCATAAAAACATATTCCATCA
>JAURYB010000121.1 GCA_030654075.1 Bacteroidales bacterium
CATCGCTCAGTCTCTTCGTCTCTCAGTCTCTCAGTCTCTCAGTCTCTCAGTCTCTCAGTCTCTCAGTCTCTCAGTCTCTCAGTCTCTCAGTCTCTCAGTCACTAACTTCCCGAGCCCTTCTCCACATCCCGCAATACCCGCATCAAATTTCCTCCCCATATCTTTTCTATGTCCTTTTCGCAATACCCGCGTTTTACCAGTTCCAGGGTTATGTTTCCCATCTGGCTTACGTCCTTGCATCCGTCAACTCCGCCGCCTCCATCAAAATCGGTTCCTATTCCCACATGATCTATACCTGCAATTTTTACCATATGGTCAATGTGGTTAATAACATCCTGAACAGTTGCAAGCTGTTGCGGGAATTTATCGTCAAAAGAATGAAATTCTGTAATGGCGATTTCCCATTGCTCATCGGTTAAATCCTGGAAATTATGATACTTTTTTCTGATGGATTGCCGTAGCGAATCGCGTACCGGATTAGGCAATGGTTTTTTGACATAATCGCTGAGGATACACATCTGTACTACTCCGTTATTGGCAGCAAGAGCCCGAAGCATATCATCAGTCAGGTTTCGTGGATTATCGCACAATGCCCTCGCACAGGAGTGGGAAGCTAAAACCGGCGCTTTGCTCAGTTTTAAAATATCATAAAACGATTGATCCGACACATGCGAAACATCGACCATCATTCCTAAGCGGTTCATTTCCCGAACTACTTGTTTCCCAAAATCACTAAGACCGGTTTTGTTAGCTGTATCTGTCGAACTGGTGCAGATATCGTTATTTTTTGTGTGGCAAAGTGTAATGTAGCGCGCTCCCCTGTTGTAGAAATGTTTTACATTCGATAAGTCATTGCCAATAGGGTACCCGTTTTCAACACCGATGAATACAACACTTTTCTTTTGTTTCACTAGTTTCATTGCTTCAGCCTGGGAAGTTGCAATACCGCTGATATCGTTGTTGCGGGTTACAGTTGCATATATTGAATCGAAAATGGTTTCAGCCTTAGCTTTGGCTTTTGCATTTCCTTCGGCCGTGCGCGGTCCCTGGCCGATGAAAACAGCAAAAAACGCTGCATCTAATCCCCCGGCACGCATACGTGGAAAATCAACACAGCTTCGGGATATTGTTTTACTGTTGTCTTTAGAAATATCGTAGCTTTTATTTAAAAAATTGAGCGGAGTGTCGGTATGCGAATCAACAGTAAATGCAGATTGATGTATTCGTGCGGCTTTGGCTTCGAGTGAATTGCTTTTTTGTGCTGTACTAGAATTCAAGACCAAAAGGCTGAAAAACAGGAATAAAATTAATTTGAGTTCAGGTTTCATATAGTACCGTATAGAGTTGGCTGCAAATGTAAGAAAATTGGATTATTCCGAAGGTTTATAACCTGTAAGGCGGACAACATCCGCAACTCCCTGGTGAAGCGGACCTTCATCGAGAATAGCTTGTATCTCCAGTATTTGAGGTTCGGATAAACTACCGAAATCGCTCTTGATCTGATCTGATGTGAACAACAGTTCAGGGGCTTTCGGCCCACCGGTGCTGCGGGATAGCTGGTTGACAGTAAAAGCCTCAAGTATAATAATTCCTCCCGGTTTCAAGGCTTTAATAGCTGACTGATGTACCCGTTTTCTCAATTCTTCGGGTAGATGTACAAAAATCAACACAATGCAATCATATTGATCAGGTTCGGGATTCCAGTCATCCAATGATTGAATTGAATACACTATCTGTACGTTGTTGTGCTCCGCCAGTTTAAGTGCTTTCCTTTTTGCTTCTTCGCTTTGATCGAAGGCCTCAGCTTGCCAGCCAAGTGTGGCAGCATACACTGCGTTACGGCCTTCGCCTTCGGCAGGCAAAAGTATTCTTCCTGGTTTTAATTCGGAAAGTTTTTCTTTCAGAAAGCTGTTCGGTTCGGTGCCATAAATATATTCCTGCCTGGCGTAGCGTTCATCCCATTGGTTTTGCATAGCGTATTTAGTTTATTCTGTAAATTTCCGGCCTGAAAGTCGGGGTTGGCTGATATCAGTCCTGTTGGATAGAGTATAGTATCTATTGCCCCGGCCTTCAGGCCGGGATATTGATTAGAAAGGCTGTTTCTGTTGCCCCGGCTTTAAGCCGGGGCAATAAATTTCATTCAACAATAATTTCATCAGCAAATATCCAGGATTTATTGCCCGCCCCAGGATGCCATGCCGGACAAAGTCCCTGATTAATTGCCGACAGTTTGATGAATCTGACCTTACAGTCGGTAGCAAACAAAACAGGCTGAATCAGAACATCTTCGATTTCTTTTTCAGATGAAAACTTATTGTCTCCAAGTTTTTTATAAGTAATTCCATCTTCCGAAACCTGCACTGAAACTTGTTTTGGCAGGAATATCCATGACTTAGTATCCGAGAGGAAATTTACTTTTATCCTTTTAACGTGTATCGTTTTCCCCAGATCAATAATAACATCAAGATCGTTGCCTTCAAATCCCTGCCAACTTCCATCCTGAAAGTTCTCAGATGCTAAAATGCCATCAAGTAAGGCAAGCTTGCCACCGGCAACAAATCTCTCCGAAAATGGATTTTTATAAGTAATGTCTGCACCAATAGCTTTATTGTTAATTATTTTCCAGCTGCCTGCGGTTTCTGCCATGAAGCCGTTACGAGAAACAATGGCGTATATTATTTCTGGCTTGCCTGAAGGAATCGGCAGTAGGAATCTTTGCGATTTTTTAGTCGGAAATTTGTTGAATGCATAATAAATATCCGATTCCCTTGCTTTTGATGTGAGCTGGTATGTAAGCGTTTTAGTTTCAGGATCAAAGAATGGTTTCAGAATGGCATTTTCAGAAATAATGTCCCAGTTATCGGTGCGGAATGAAGGCGCTGGTAATCCAGCACCATTAAACAAGGTTGCCACCGAAGCATTCGAAAAAGCATATCTTACAGCCTGTGGCCGTTTAACTTTTGAGGATGAAACCACCAGCGTATTTCCCTCAATTTTTAATGTTGCCGGATAAAATACATGGTCAGCACCTGCAATAGTGAAATTGTTTACCGCTGATTTGTGAAACTTTAGTCCACCATCCGTATAGTTGAAATCCAGCAAGATGCAATTTCCTGAAATTTTCAATTTAGAATAAACCGGGCCCGAAAAACTTACGTCTGTTTTTCCATACGTATTATTCATTGCCCAAAGAGCAAGTCGTTTTCCAACTTCAAGTTTGTTTTTAGGATGAATATCGGTAACATCGCCTGCAACATCCATAGTTACAGCCATGCCTGTATTGGAAATTGAAAGACATTTTAACTGTGCTTCGCGTAACAATGCGCCGGAATATGGGTTTTCATAAGTAAAAGGAGCAATTTGTACAAAATAGAACGGGAAATCACCAATGTTCCAGGCTTTTCGCCACGATGTGATAAGTGTATTCATCAAAGCAGGATAAAGCTTTGAGTCTTTAACATTTGATTCGCCCTGGTACCAGATGGCTCCTTTAATTGTATAATTCAGCAGCGGGTGAATCATGGCATTGAAAAGCACCCCTGGAGTGCCTGGCCACCACTCAGATCCATTCCAATGGTTGAAATAAAACCCAAGATCGGGTTCCGCTTTAATACTTTCAACCGGTGTCCAAACCTCGGCAGGTGTGCCGCCCCATGCCGATGATATCAATCCAACCGGAATTCCGAGGTGTTTACTCAGATACGATCCATAAAACCAGGCTGTGGCACTGAAATCATTTACCGTATTGGTATCTGCAATCTGCCAGTTCCCTCTGCAGTTGGAAAGCGGAACATCGGAGGTGTCTTTCTGAACGGTGAAAAGATGAACATTTGTATAAAGCCCTTTGGATACATCATTGCGGTTTTCCGGATTATAATTATCCCAGCATCCCAGTCCCCGCATAGTAAATTCCATGTTCGACTGGCCTGAACAAACCCAGACTTCACCAATCAGCACATTTTCAATAGTTATAGTATAATCACGTCCGGAAATGGATATTGTATATGGACCTCCTGCTACTGGTGTCTGGATGGTAGTTTGCCAATCGCCCTTTGCTGTTGTAATGGCTGAAGATTTTACTGTAAGCCAGCTGACTTGTACAGTGACTTTCTCGCCGGCATCAGCCCAGCCCCAGACTTTGATAACTGAATTTTGCTGTAAAACCATATTATTGCCTATTAAAGCAGGAAGTTTTATGGCAGCATCTGCATGGAACTGAATCAAAATTCCGGACAGGAAAAGCAAGCTTGCAAGTAGAATGCTCTTGATTTTTTTCATTTCTGATATTTTTTGCAAATCTACTGTTTATAAAAATGCTTGTAAAAACAATTATTATGTAAATGCCTGCCTATTTAGTTTTTTCAAATTGCGAATCGGTTTCATAAGTTTTATATTTTTGTTTTAAACATGTGTCCGGATAGTTTTATTCCAATATTTGCTAAAACTTATTGTTATGAAAAAATCCTTCCTCTGGATTGTTGCAGTTCTTTTACTGGTAATTATTGTGTTAGGCGGTAACCTGATCATTTTTGAAATGAACGGATTAAAAGTATCACAGGGATCACCAATTGCCAAATATGCATCTGATCATTCAGCCTTATTAGTAATTGATATTCAAGAATATACAACAGGGGAACTGGCAGAGAATGAAAGTTATAAAAAATCTTCCGACAGCCTGATCAGGAAGCTAAATCGTATTATTGATAGTGCATTTGTGCGAAATATTGCTGTAATTTATGTGCGTAGTGAGGTTTCGAATGTCTTGGTAAACCTGATCAATAATTCATTAGCAAAAGGCAGCAAAGGTGTAGCTTTAGATAAACGACTGAATGTGGTTCCGGACTTCATTATCACAAAACAACAGGAGGATGCCTTCAGTAATCCGCGCCTTGACAGCATTCTTATAAGTCAAAAGGTAAACAGGCTTTATGTTACCGGCCTCGATGCCTCGCATTGTGTAAAAAGCACCATGCAGGCAGCTCAAAACAGGGGTTATAACGTAATGGCGATAAACGATGCTATACTTGCTGTGTCCGATTCGCTGAAAACAAAAATGCTGGGCGATTATAAGGCCAGCAAGATTAATGTTATCAACTCGGCAGATTTTTTCAATTCTTCGAAATGACAAATTTGCTGTTGTACCTAATGGCCAGTTATTCAACATTATGTTTAAAAGTCACCTAATAAAAACTCAAACAGTATCAATTGTTTTAATTGTATTTTGAAATCTTACAGGCAATTTTCGGAACAATTCAGTTTGTTATATGTTATTGATTAACTATTAGTGAAAACTAAAAAATGTCATCCCTGTTTGGAAACTTCTGATCACATCCGGAATGTAGCAGTTTGTCATAAAATCCATACCTGATCAAATTCAGATTTAATTCAAAAATACCTCATGCGTACAAATATCTACGGCGAAAAATTAGTTCCATGCAGTACAAAGCCTATGACTGGTTTTTATAGAAACGGCTGCTGCGATTCGGGTGAAGATGATACTTTTGTGCATTCAGTCTGCGTTATTGTTACAAAAGATTTTCTGGAATATTCACAAAATGTTGGTAACGACCTTGTTACACCTCACCCCGAATGGAGTTTCCCTGGTCTGAAACCCGGCGATCGCTGGTGCCTGTGCGCTTCACGTTGGGTGGAAGCCTGGAATGCCGGTGTAGCTCCTTTCGTTGTGCTTGAAGCAACACACGAAAAAACACTTGAATTCGTTCCGCTCGAACAGTTGATTAAATTTGCATTTAAAGGTAATCTTAATGAAAGCGAACAGATCTGATATTAAAAATTGAGTAGCTAATCAGTTTTTTTTATGCATTGACAAACAGATCTATCCTACAGATTTCGCAGGCAATTCGGTTCGCTTTACAGAGTTGCCTAAAGTCACCCTGTGAATACAGAAGCTCAAACAACAAGTTTTATTGGTTTTGTTCAAATACAGGGGCTTCCATGTCTACCGGAAGTATAGCGTATGGATAAGCAACTCTTATCCAGCGAGCGTTTCGCGCTTCAATCATGAGTCCATATTCGTTCATAATGTCCGAGCTCATGATTGAGCCGCCGCCTTTTTTTACCGCATCCAGTAAAAGAACCTCCCCATCCACTTCAACAGCAGCTATTAAATGATTGAATTGTTGAAGATTAAAAAAAGTTGTGTCGAGATAACCGGTGTTTAACGTACTGACAAGAACCGGATTAGCTTTAAATCCACCAGCCCTGAGCAGATTAATTAAAATAGCGTTTATTTCGCTGCTGGTTCCTTCTTGTTTCTGGATTACCTTATGCAGACTTGTATTCATCTTTGCAGGCTCTTTCGCAAATTTATCTGCAAGTTTTATAAAAAAGAGCGGGATTCCTGCATCTACAAATATCCGGTATTGGTTATTCCATACTGCCTGATCTTGTACATACTGATAAATGGCCATCACTTTTTCTTCATTGGTGTTACTGTTGCTTGATAATTTCTTTATAGTATCGTTCAATCCCATATTCAGCACTAAAGGAACCCCAAATTGCCGGCTTTTGTTAAGTTCTTTCGCAATCTTAACTAAATCCGGCCTTTTGTAAAGAATAAAACCTGAATTTTCAAGAATAAGTTGTTTCTCTGATTTATCCATAAACTTGTATTCCGGCTCCATAGCTTTTAAAATTTCGCTCATCTGGGGAAGTATAAATTTTTTAGATACATAGTCGAGTATAAACCTGACAAACATACGGCTGTTGTTATACTCTAAATCGCTTCCCAGGTAGGGTAAAGCTGGGACATCCTGCCGTAGAAACTGAAAAAGGGTTGCGTTATATACAACTGATCGCCCCGGGTATTTTATACTGGTTGTAATACTTTTAACGTCTGATACATCGGCATAATCGATGTTATACGGTTTGATTGCGTAATTGAACTCCAGTGGAGTTATAATCCGCAATTCGTTCCAAAGGCATGGCAAATCATATTGCACCATCCAGGGATTCGGATTAACAGTTTCGAGGGTAGGAATGGTGATTTCATATTCGATTATGGACCCAACTTTTACATCCGGGAAATGTATGGTTACACTGGCATTAAAGTTATCGTCGGGTTGTGATACTACCGTGGATTTTGCTTTAACTTTCGAATCTGTAATTTTTCCTTTTTCATCTACATTAAGGGTTTGAGCCCTCAATATATAGGTTTCATTGTATGGGTAATAAGAAGCTGAGCGTAAATCGTAATAGTGTATCTGTTGTGTTGCGTACCGTAGTCCTGCTTCGGTTAAAATTTTTATTCGCAAATGGTGTGTGAATTCAAAAAATACAACTCCTGTTATACCATTGAACTTATATTCACCATAATCACATAGAATTACCGCGTCGGCCCCCTGGTATGAAGTGAGAGCAGTCTCCTTGTCATCTACTTTGCCATACTTAAGCGGTGGGCGTTGGCCTACACATGTTAACGTACTAATCAACATATAAAGCGCAAAAATTGTAATCTTCCCGAATGTCATGGCAGGTTTATTTACTATAGGGTTGAACTAAAACGTAAGCCTTGACCCGAAAACTAACTTCGCAAAGCTTTCATGTATAATTTATACATCCAATGCAAAAACAATAAACAGCGAAATCCCTGTTTCTGTTTACAAATGATGCTATCAATTTAATTTATATCTCAAAAACTGTACCACAAACGTAATGTATTTTCAAACTCCTGCCAGCTCCTGCCTTCGCAAAAAAAAAGAAAAAGTTTGTGTAAACATAACATTCATCTTTTGCACATTGAATTGAAACTGTATTTGCTGATTACGCTCTACGCTTGTGAGATCGCTTCGCTTCGTGGCACTTAGCTGTCAATCAATCCGCCTTACTCAGGCGGACAGGAGAGGAAGCTTCAGATATGTTTCTTAATCCCCTCCCTTTGATATGGCCATTTTTATTAAAGTTTCCTTGTTTTTATCCCATTCTTTTTTTAGCATCGCATATTGAAATTCACTTCCCCATTTCCCTTTAAAAAAAATATTTTCAATAAAATGTCCTTCTTGTCTAAATCCTAAACTTTTCAATAAGTGGATTGAAACAAGATTTTCAGTGTCTACAATTTCAACAACTCTGTGAATGTGTTTTGTGTCGAACAAGAAAAATAAAATACCCAGTAACACTTCTTTTGCATAACCTTTTTGTTGCTCAAGGTGTGAAATGGTTATCCCGATTTCCGCAATTCGTGTGTCGCTTTGGTTTAGCTTTATTGCGCAATCGCCTACAATTTTTCCGGTGTCTTTGTTTTCAATGCCGTATTGAACCCATTCTCCTGCGTTGCCAAATTCTTTCCCAAGTTGTCCTAGTATAAATTCTTTGGCTTGCTCAATGGTCATTACATCAAATCCCTGATATTTTGTTACTTCAGGATTCGAACGATACATATGAAAATCGCTTAGGTCGGTCAGTTTCAGATTTCTGATCAGAAGTCGTGGTGTTCTGATATCTAATATTTCCATTATTTGTATTTTAGGACGGGTCAACATTGGTGCTAACGGAAGGGTATATGAAAAGTTGGGCATTTCGGAGCAACAAACTTGTAAACCCGCACAAAGATAAATGCGAGCTACACACTTGAAAATTAGCACTATCTGCCCAATTTTTTATATACCATGTTAGTGGCTGTGCATCTTTCATTATTTATTGATGCCAACTGATAGCATATAAATTACCTAACAAATCATTATAACCAACAGATAATGTTTTTAATGCTGAGATGTCAAGAGGAGTATTAAGTGTATATGAAAACAGTCCTTTAACACAATCACATCCTTCTATGGTTGCATTCTCGTTTATTAACCTCGGGGTGTCATAAAACTGGACTCCTGAGGTATTAGTAAATTGAACCATAACATCTGTCAATATGTTTACGGGATTTATAGAAGTACTGTCCGGCAACTTGTATTCCAGTGATATCGAAACAAGTTTCCCATCGCTATTGGTATGCAGGGTAGGTAAAATAAATAATAAATTAAGTTCCGGGTCTATAAATGTATAATCCATTGTATGATTTTTACCATCAATATTTATGGTGTAGGTTCCACTTTTAAAGGGCAAAAAAGGTTGTCTTCCAAATACAGCATAAAAGCCACCATTCCCATCAGGATTATTACATATTAAGTTAATATTCGAGTAAGGGCTGGCAGAAGGACCCGATAACACTACGCTGCTGGGGTGGGAGAATCCTTGGGCACCATCAATTTGAAGCTGATATCCTAGAAGACTGTCAGAGAATACAGGCGCTAAATTGTTGATGCCCCATTGACCTCCTGAAAAATTAAACCGGGTTTTAATAAAAAGCTGCTTATTGTTTAAAACATCCAAAACACTATCATTATCGGTATCAATGTTTTTGGCTATATTTTCAAAGAATCCTGAAATCACTTTTAAGCTATTTATTTCTGCTTCTGTAATAATTATTTCATTGCCTAATGGATCATGTGAAGGAATTACACTATTCCCAACCAAAGAAAGATATGACAAATCAATAGTGGTATTATCACCATTTGTTAAATTGCAAAGAGGAAGAAGATTCAATCCCTGACTGGAAAGGGTTCCAATAGAGTTGTATTGATCATCCAGAAATACCAGAGCTGTAGCTATTCCCATTTGAGAGTTGTAGCTGAAGGAGCCATCAACAATATTAACAAAATGTGAACTGAGCTTCCCAATGTGAACATTAATTACAAGAACCATTTTTGCATCGGACAAAGAATTACCGCTTTTATTTTTTTTTGCTGAAATTCTACCTTTAATAACAATACTGCTTTCATTGCCATTAGTATTATCGTTATTATTGTCCTTCTTACAATTTGTTAATATAACTGCAACTAAAATCAAGAATATTATTTTTTTCATAATTCATATGTTTACAATTAATTTGTGTTTTTGCAAGACGCTTAACGGATGACGCTATGGCATGTGCGGGATTAAATTGTTGCTCAACTATCTGCCAGCATTAAGTGTACCGATATATTGGTAAATATATGTAAAGTTTCCGAATATTTCCCACATTTGTTATATACTTTGTTTTTTGCACCCCGCTACCGGAGAGGCTGTTACAAGTGCGGGAATAAATTGTTGCTCAAAGTCTGCCAGCACCTCCTGTCCCGATTCTTCGGGAACCTGTACCGATTTATCGGTAAATGTATTTAAAGATTTCAAATGTTTCAACCAACACGCAACTTAGCGCAGCGGTCTCTTGAGCGCAGCTCAAAACTTAGCGAAGCGATCTCATGAGCGAAGCGAATAAACCCGCATTTGCTATAGCGTTTGTTAGCAACTGTTTTTTATCTTCAGTCATAATGAAATCTACATTTTGCAATTAATAATTCGTCGTCTTTCACTTTGTATATCAGTCTGTGTTCACCATCAATTCTGCGAGACCAAAAGCCTTTATATTTATGCTTCAATGGCTCTGGTTTTCCTATGCCTGAAAATGGAGTTCGTGAAATGTCTTTTAACAAATCATTTATTTTCGATAAAATCTTCTTGTCAGTCTTTTGCCAATACAAATAATCCTCCCAGGATTCATCTACAAATATGTATCTCATAGTTCTAAAAGGTCTTTCTGAAATGATGAGCCTGTTTTGAGTTTTTCAATGGCTGAATCTAACCTTTTCTCATTTGTCTTGGAAGACAATTCGTGATAAGTAGCATTAAGCGAATTATACTCGTCTAAGGACATAATGACCACACCGCTGTCTTTGCCTCTGTTTATTATCAGAGTTTCAAAGTTTTCAGTCACGCGATCAAGATACTGCTTAATGTCTTTTCTAAAATCGGAAATTGTTGTTGTCAACATGATATTGTTTGTTTTGTACGTTTCAGAGTACAAATATAGGTACAAGAAGTGGAATATTGTTATTTCGGTCGGTTTTTTTTCAAAAATAGTTGCTATAGCGTTTGTTATGTGCTGTGTTTCTTTTCAGTCAAGGTTTCTAAACACAATTCAGGCTCCGACTTTCCTTTTTTTCGATGACGACTGAACTTTTCTTTTCGCGGATTTGGCTTTCAGTTCGCTCATTAATTTTCGGAAGTCTTTCAATTCTTCCTCTGTCCATGGTTCAGATTGAACAGTGAAGTCAACATTTTTCGGTTCTTTTATGAGTCCCATATTTTTACGATTTAAAGTATTGTGAAATCAATCTTAACGCTGCAGTGGTTTCAATATACATTCTGAGTCCACGAAAATAAGTAGCATGTAATGTTTCTTGATAATGCTTGATTAAGGCAGTCTTAGCATCGAAAGCCAAAAATCCTTGATATCCTTTGTCAAACGAGACTTTACATGCAAATGCTACAAGATTTCCAGGTACGCCAAAATAAACTTTGTCTTTTCCCTTATTGAATTTGGAACTTTCAATGAGGTGCATAAAAACATGATCTTCTTTGTCCTCAATGCTCAAAAGTCCTTGAATAATTGTCGGGTTATTTACTGTTGTCAGTTTGTACACCTCTTTTGTCTTGTCCTTGATTTCTTTGCTCCAGTCGAATTGCCATTCTGATTTATGTATGAACCCAAAATCTTTTGAGGTCAGCCGAACAACTACAGTGTCAAAAACTTCTCCCGTAGAAGTATTCTCTATGGAATTAGTGAGTTTGTCAATCTCAAAATCAAGAGGTAAGTTTTTGGTAGTTTTCATACATCAAAGTTACGAAAAATTGTCGTATGAATTTCGGAAAAGTCGGCTTTGCCAATGGAAATTTCGGTGAAATAACATAGCACATAACGGTTGAGGCTAAGGCCAGTGCGGGTTTAGATTGTTGTTCAACTGTCTGCCAGCACAAATGCATGTAAAGATTGCAAATGATTCAACCAACACGCATACCCGCATTTGCTATAGCGTTTGTTACCGCCATGTGCTTTATTTTCAAATGTCAACACTTAAACTTAGGTGTCTTCCAAATCCTTCTCGGATTATTCTCATCAGTGTCGAAAGTCGAATGTCGCTGGCATCATTCTCAATTCGGGAAATATATGTCTTTGTTGTACCACACTTTTCAGCTAGCTGCTCTTGTGTCATTCCATGCTTTTTTCTCAGTTCTTGGAGCATAACACCGAGTTTGAACGCTTCAAATCCTTCTTCATACTTTTCTCGTGGTTCAGTGCCACGTTTTCCATATTCAGAATCAAGATGGTCAGCAAATGATGTTAGGTTTTTATTTATCTTTTTCATCGAAGTATTGTTTTTTGAGTTTTTCTGCAAGTTCTATTTCGCTCTTTGGTGTTTTCTGGGTTTTCTTAATAAATCCGTTTACCAACACTATAAGTTTTCCCTGATCAAAGAAGCTGAAAACCCTATAAATATTAGAACCGACCTCGACCCTTATTTCAAAAAGACCTGATGAACTTTTCATGTATGAGAAATATTTTTCAGGGACACGTTCTATTTCTGAACAAGTTGTAATGTCCAGTTGAACTTTTTCTTAACTTCGGGATTTAGGGTCGCGTAAAAGTCAAGATAATAGTTCTTATAGTAAAATATGTTTCTGACGAATTTTTCTTTCACTGTGCAAAGTTAGCTAATTAGTGAACATTATTCAAAATATTTTAAAATTTTCTCGGTGGCAATTTTTTTCAACAGCATTGGCGGTAACGGTTTGCAGCTACAAGAAGTTGGCGATTTCGGAGCACTAAACTGTCTGCAAGCACTGAACTTGATACGAAGCACAAAGCTTCATTTAACCACTGAACCGCCAATTTCTTGTAGGTGCTGTTACCTGCTGCTATTCTTTCTTTTTTAATGTTGTAAAGGAGTTATAAGAAAATATTGTTTTGTGTTGTCAAATGAAGCGGGACTAAATTCAACTCCTAATTTTGAAATTAGTTTATTGTTTTTGAACCCCGGAATTTGATATCTTCCGGTAGCGTTGATAAGCATCCAACTCGCTTCAGAACAAACCAGGTTGTCATCTCCCATAATACCATAATTTGTATTGCCCAATAAATTCATATTAACCTGATTGTTCCTTGGATATGAATTGTATTTCAC
Source organism: Bacteroidales bacterium (assembly GCA_030654075.1). Taxonomy (GTDB): domain Bacteria; phylum Bacteroidota; class Bacteroidia; order Bacteroidales; family UBA4417; genus UBA4417. Next base: position 13,011 of record JAURYB010000121.1, read on the forward strand.
ATTATCTCTGTTTTTAGCGTTTAATTCCATAGCTTTGTCCCAAAGTCTTTTAGCTTCTACCTCGTTAAGTGGCTGTGCAACTCCCCAGGCATCTCCTTTGCCTCGCATTTGTGCTACACTGGACGTTCTTGCTCCATATCTATCTACAAACTGCTCTTGTGTTATTATTCTTGTGCCTTCGCCAGCCGTATTATCTAGATAGAATCTTTTTCCATTTACCACTTTTATGCAGGTTACCGTATGGTTGTAATTAGCATCATTTTCATTTATAAATGCATCTAATCCAGCTTGAGCAGTCATTCCATCACCAATGAGAATTACGTCACCAGGTTGGAGCTCAGATACCTTTATTGGTGGAACCGGCATTATTTTGCTGGCATGATTTGTTTTAATTAATGAATCCTGCCTAACTAAATCTTCATAATACTTTTTACACCAATAATTGGGTTGTTCCAGTCTTATTTTAAATAGTTCTCTTTGGTATTCCACCCAAGTTTGAGTATTTGTATCTAGAAGCGCTTGTTCGCTAAGCACAACAACTGAGGGATCCCATTTAGGTTTTTCATCTATCAGTCCTTTGTATTTTAGTTCCTTGACGCCATTATCAAGAATTTTGTAGGATTTCATCATTTTCTCATGTTGAGACTGCTGAATAGAATCATTATATCTTTTAAGTCTTGCGGCACGTAATTCCTCAATTCTTTTTTTTTCTCCAGCTCTTCCTGCTGCTGGCGAAGCTTTTCTTGTTCTGTAAGTTTAGTTGTGGATGAAGTAGATTTTAACATCCTGGTAAACAGCGCTTCCATAAACATTTGTTCGACACCTTTATTTATTGGCAGAGTTGGTGGTCCCTTGTGCAGGAGGGTTATAATATTTACAACTGGTTTGATGATTGCCATTCATTCCACCACACCCTACACACTGAATTCCTGTTTGTGAAAAAACATTTGTATTGATTAAGGATATACCTCCAAATATTAAAACGCCGCATAATATTTTAATAATCTGTTTCATAGTTGCAATTTTTTAATGAATTAATTTATTTCTGCATCATTGCTTCCCACTCGTAAATTTTATCCTGGCAACTACGCGCATCTTCTGCTTCAGGGACAAGCATCAAGTATTTTTTCATATTATAAATGGCTGCATCAAACTTATTTAACTGAGCGTAAAGCAGGGCCAGGTTTGAATAGGCAGCAGGATAAGCAGTTGGATCTACTTCAATGGCTTTTTCATAAAATTCAATGGCTTTACCGTATAATTTCTGCTCATTGGATGAATTTGCTTGTACGATGTATTTTCGCTGCTCTTCAGAAATAATAGGTTTTACTTGTAGTGTACGGTACTGTGTTGCTATTGATTGAAAGGGAGCGAGCTGGGAATGGAGTTGTGCATTTCGTTGTGCATTTTGTTTTTCAATATGGTATTTTTCAATATAAAATATATTATCGGCCAGTTTAGCACCATTCTCTTTCCCGTGAAGCAATATGACAAATTCTCCAATCGATACACCTGCAGTTCCATTATCATTTATGTATCTACTTTTCTCATAATCTCCCAGTTCTGAGAAATAAATTATAGTAGACTTTTTCTTTCTTGTGAATACTATTCTATCTTCCAATACAACAATGTTTATCTGGGTGCCCCAAGGATAAGTAACGTCCTTACGATAATCCGGATCATCTTTATCCAAAGTTTTAAAAACTTTAGCCTTATTTTTTAACAGTTCTGAAATAACTGATTTTGCTTTATCAATTTCTTCAGTCTGTGCATTAGCAATAAACGAGAAAAGCATAACGGCGAATAGTGTTATTAATCGAATTGTTTTCATGATATTTCTATTTTAAATATAGATTGATTATTTACTTAGTTATCTGAACTTCCCACTCGTAAATTTTATCCTGGCAACTACGCGCATCTTCGCTTTCAGGTACAAGCAACAGGTATTTTTTCATATAATAAATTGCTGTCTGGAAATCTTTTACCTGGGCTGAAAGTAAAGCTAAATTAGTGTAAGCCACAGAGTTGCCGCTAACGGCTGACGCTATGGCAAGTGCGGGAATAAATTGTTGCTCAGCTGTCTGCCAGCACAAATGTATGTAAAGATTCCAAATGTTACAACGAACACGCAAACCCGCATTTGCTATAGCGTTTGTTGGCAAACGTATTTTATTCAGTATAAATATTTGTAATTTCTAGTTCAGATAAAGCTCGATTGTATATTCGAATATCGTCAATAGAACCATTAAAATGACCTACACCTATAAAATCAGCAACTTTAATAATAGCATTGTTTAGAGTGTTAGATGAACCATATGAGGAATTATCGAAATGTCCATTTAAATAAACTTTCCAGCTTGATCCGTTTCTTACACCAACAATATGTGTCCATTCACTTTTAGAAACAGTTGTTTTACTAAAAACACCTGTTGGACCTCCAAGCCAAGCATCAAATCCAACTGTTGAGTTTCTAGGATTATAAGTAATCCTAATGTTATCACCATTCCTATAACCAACAGTTACTGGTTGACTATAATTGTTTGAAATGTCTGGTTTTATCCAAACAGAAATTGAAAAATCAGAAGATACATTGACTCCTCTATTATTTTCCATATAGCTGTTATTATTAAAATAAAAGGCCATTTTATTCTGATTAAAACGGTCTGTAGAACTTATACCACCATTGTTAACTAAATTAAATGAATGACCACTATTATCTTCTGAACTGCCATTAAAAGAATAGTATGCTAGCAAACCATCAGTAGATATTTTTGGTTTGTACTTTTCTGATAATTTTAAATACCATGAATTATAATCGGGATTAATCTCATTACACTTACTTGCAAATAGTAATAAAAGGGTGCTTTCATTATTCTTTTCGTAAATTTTTGCTTGATTAAAATAGATATTACCTATTTCTATTTTTCTATTTGGATTCAATTTTAAACATTTATCAAAGTAAAAAATGCATTCGTTAGGTTTATTGAGAGAAATTAACAGTGTGTTTGCATAATTGAAATACAAATCAGAAACATCCTTTATATGAATTGGGTCAAAATTGATACCGTAATCTGCATACTCAAAGCCTTCTTTGACAAATCCTTTGGCAATAAATGACTTTGCAAGAGAGTAAGTCTTCTCTGCAATCTTTGTTTTGTAGTTTGGTGAAATTTGAATAATGGCATTAAATATTTTAATAGGTTTTTCAGGGTATGTTGTAGTTTCTGAAGATTCATTGGCATAATTGTATAGTTTCTCGGCAAATTCTTCCGCACCTGTTGGATTGTATTTAAGTCCTTGCTCATAATAAGATGTTGCTGAAGCTGGATCGTCGGATTTAAATTGCTCCAATGATTTATCAAAATATAAGCTGCCAATCTCATTTTTAAAATCTGTATTTAGTAAAATGGCTCTATTAAAGCAATCTTCGACTTTTCGAGTATTTGTAGATTGTAAAAAGCACTTCCCAAGTAAAAAACTCGCTTCAGCATTTTTGGGATTCGCTTGAATTTCAATTTCAAGTAATTGGATTGCTTGTTCATACATTCCAGCATCCATAAATTCTTTAGCCTTCTTCATTTCCTTCGAAGTACAACTAAAGAGGAAAAGGATTAAAATCAATCCTTCGATCAATAATGTGCATTTTCTTTTCATATGTTTAAGTTTTAAAGGTGAAGTAACTATCTTGTTATAATATGTTTGCCAACGGCAGTCTGTCTAATAACCTCTCCCAAAGTTAATTTCCGGACTAAATACGGGATTAAAATTAAGCAATAGGTTTGATATGAGCAGCGCATTTCTCAGAAGTAATTTCCGCACCCAGAAAAAGTTACTTCGGGTAATAGCTTTAAAATAGGCGATTATTGAGCAAAAAACAAAAATCAAAGCTTTCAGGTATTCCTTCAGCTTTTCGTGTCCAACAATATTCATAATCCTTCGCAGGTTGTACACAACAAATATTAGCCCTACATCGGCTGAGGCGCGTTTCATTGTTTTTTTTGTCATAATGTAGGAAAATCCCCATTGCCGCTTGATGGTGCCGTAGGGATGTTCCACAATGGCCTGTCGGCGGCGGTAGACTTCTTTGTTAATAAGGTACCGGTTTTTGTTAGCATCTATCAAATCTGCGTATTCGGAACGTTCCAGTATACGGCCGTTTTTACTTTTTGTGCATTTGGTAGCAAACGGGCACCGCTGGCATTCATTGGTTTTGTATTGTTTTACTTTATAGTTGGATTTAGAGCTGCTTTTATCGTACTGGTTTCCGTTGCTGGTGAGTGTTTGGGCTGCAGGGCAGGTGAATGAATCTGTTTGTTTATCGTAAACAAAATGTTCAATATCAAAGGCCTGATCCGGTGCGTGCGAGCCAGGACCGGGAATGGCCACAATCACTTCAACACCCTGCTTTTGTGCATAATCAAACTCGCCACCGGTGTGGTATCCCTTGTCGTAAAGTAATGTAAAACTGCTGTCCTGCAATATGGTTTTAGCCCGCCGAACCATGCCGCCCATGGCTTTGTTATCAGTCTGGTTGGTTACCTTGTAATCGATCGGAATATTGTGCTTTTCATCAACGGTTGTTTGAACACTTAAGACAACTTCGGTTATATTGTTGCGTGTTATCATCTGGCGGCTTTCAGGATCGGAGGTGGAAATCTGCGTTTCCCCGCTTAGTTCCAATTGCTGGCGAAGATGTTGGTACCCTGCCTTACGTTCTTTATGTTTTTTGATTTTCTGCTGAATCTCTACTTTTTCGGGTTCGCTTACAGCTTCCTTGTCTTCGGCTGCCAGTATTTTGCTGTATTCTTCGAGCCGTGCATCAATATAGGCAATGTGCCGTTCAATTTTAGCTTCGTTGAAATTGTTCTTCTTGGAATTTTGAGCCCGTAGTTTGGTGCTGTCGCCGGCAAGCAGTTTACCGCCAATCAAATCAAAATGTTTGGCCAGTTGCACGGTTGCCCTGAAAACCTTGCGTATAGCCTTTGGGTTATCCCTCCTGAAATTGGAGATGGTGTTATGATCGGGTACCAGGCTTTTCATCAGCCACATCAGCTCTATGTTACGACCACATTCTTTCTCCAATGCGCGGGAGGAACGGATGCGGTTCATGTAACCGTAAATGTAGAGTTTAAGCAAAACCGACGGGTGATAAGCCGGCCTTCCGTTTTCCATAAACTCAAACTTAAACCCAAAATCTGCCAGTTTTATGCTATCCACAAACATGTCGATCAATCGCACTTCGTTATCCTGATCAATAGCCGCTTCAATAGATGAAGCAAAAAGTGGAATCTGGTTTCTGTCTTGTCCTGTGATAAATTTCATGAGGTAAATATACCGATAATCAATGCTATACAAGATTAAACCAGGATAAAATCCGGCATTTGTTATTAAATAACTGTAAGTGTTAATAACTGCTGAAAATCTAAAGAGACAGGTTTTTAGACAGTCTGACGGCTGACGCTATGGCAAGTGCGGGAATAAATTGTTGCTCAACTGTCTGCCATCACAAATGTATATAAAGATTTCAAATGTTTCAACGAACACGCAAACCCCGCATTTGCTATAGCGTTTGTTGGGCTTAGTTGTTTTTCAAGCTATCTCAATTCCGTATTTTTGAATTTCACTCAAAAAGTCACCGCTATCATTGTCCCTTTCAATAAGGATAGGTTCAATCCTGTCATCAATTTGTCTTCTTAACTTCCACAACAATGGATGAATAGAAAAATAATCTCCATCAATATGGCTTACGACTATTGCAACATCAATATCACTATCTGCTCTGTTTGTGTCCTTCGCGTAAGAACCAAATAGGTAAACTTTCTCAAGTGGGAAGTAATTCTTGAGTAATAGCCTGTATTCTTTAACTTTATCTATAGCTTCTCTTTTATCCATATTTGTAATTCTTTAGTTCTTTTCAAAATTTCAAGACATTTCATTTCGGTAAGACTTTTCAGCAGTCGTTCTTTATGAGAAGGATATCGAGCCTCAATATTTAGCGGCTCTATTTGGTCAATAAAATCCTTTTGTTCTTCAGAGAAGGATTCGTAAAAGTCACCCTTTTTTGCCAAGTATGATAAACTATGAGAAAACGGAGCTGTCTCTGATTTTGTACTTGTAAAATAGGCTTTAAAAACTTTCTCAATTGCTTGATGGCACATAAAGCCAACATACAAATATCTCTTGCTTCGAAGCATTGCCTCAGCAGTCTCCAAATCATAGTCGGATATTTCAATCCAGTATTGTACCTTGTCGTCCATTTCTCAAACTTTATACCAAAGGTAGTACAAAAAATCGACTCTAGAGATTCTCTCTGCCGAATCCGGTGGTCCACAATTAAGCCCAACGGTTGAGGCTAAGGCCAGTGCGGGAATAGATTGTTGCTCAACTGTCAGCCAGCACAAATGTATATAAAGATTTCAAATGTTTCAACGAACACGCATACCCGCATTTGCTATAGCGTTTGTTATGTGCAGCCCTTTCATTTTTCTAAATCCTTTTGAGAGTTTCTGGACAAATATGCTGAAATAGGTTTTCGGAAATAAATCAGAATAATACCTATCAATATTTCAAGTCCAGAAGTTATAAGATAATTTGTATCAAAGTCATTTGTCGGTGCATTAAGTTGTACCAGTCTGATATGATGTTGAAGTTTGTTTAAAAAGTCTGGCAAAGCCCAAATTATCGACATTAAACCAACTATATTAATTGCGATTTCAAAGATACTTTTCTTGTCGGCCAGCAAACTTGCTTCTTCTTCATAATCAGTTGATACGCACACAATTCTAACAACAATTTTTGTCTTAAAAGTAAACAGAAAAGCCAATGCAGTCACAATGACTAAATGAGAGATAAAAACTATAATTTCAGGCATTATCTGATAGTTTGCTATTTGTTCTGGCGAATATTCCGCAAAATTCAAGATGTATAAGAATTGGACTGATTGTCTCAAGGATACAATAATCGTTAGAAAAAGATAAAGTCCGAGAATCTTAATAGTAATTTCGTAAATGTCTGATTTTCTCATGTATAGCGTTTTATTATGTTGGGTAACGGATGACGCTATGGCAAGTGCGGGATTAGATTATTACTCAACTGTCTGCCAGCACAAATGTAGGTTAAGATTTCAAATGTTTCAACGAACTCGCAAACCCGCATTTGCTATAGCGTTTGTTGCCAACAGTACTTTTTAATCTATAAAAATCAACTTAGTACATGACAAAAATTACAAACAATTGATAATCAACAATATGTGTTAATAACTTGGTGGTAACTATAGCTGACAAAATGATTTAATATACTGATATTCAGTATCTTGAATGAAATACTACCAGGTATGGCACCAAGA
>JAURYB010000080.1 GCA_030654075.1 Bacteroidales bacterium
CTAAAAAGCTCAAAGTATCTCACAACCCTCGTCAAACAACAATTGAATGACAATTGAATGACAATTGCATCACACCTAAACTACTCATAACTCATCCCTAACCCCTAACCCCTAACCCCCAACACCTAACCCCTTTTTTAATACCTTTGTTCCATCATGATAAAGAAGTTTGTTGATAAGATACCTTCCATATTAAAGAACAAATACCTGCTTACGGGTATAGCCTTCCTGGTTTTGATGTTGATTCTCGACCGCAATAACCTCGTTTCGCAGTATAAAATGAGGAAGGAACTGAATGGGTTAAGAAAAGAATTGAAATTCTACCACGATCAGGCGCAGAAAGACAGCATTGAATACAGACGGCTAACGGGTGATTCGCTTGAATTGGAAAAGCTTGGCCGTGAAAAGTATATGATGAAGCGCGATAGTGAAGATATTTATATTATTGTACGAAAGCCTGTTAAAAATAAATAGCCGACTCTGCGGCACGAAAGTTGTTTAATACCTGTTAAAATAATTCCCAATGAAAATAATTGTTCTAAATATAATTGCATCCATACTGATGCTAGGTAGCCTGAGTGTAAATGCTCAGAATTCAGAAGTAAAAATGCCTGTTGATCCGGAAACAAAGTTAATTACCTACAAGGAAGTTGTTACAGTAGCTGGTACACCTTCTGAATTGTTCAACCGGGCGATAGAATGGATTAACAAGCAGTATAAGAATCCTGCGGATGCGACAAAAGTACGCGATCAGGCAAGTGGGATTATAGAAATTGTCCATCGCATAGAGCTATCAAAAATAGAAAAGGGGGCTACACTTGTGGCTGGAAGAGTAGATTATTCAATGAAAATTGAATTGAAGGATGGTCGCTTTCGTTATACAATCACGAACTTCAATATGAAAGAAATATCACGTCAACCATTCGAGCGCTATATGAATAAACTGGATAAATCATACATTCCGGCCTGGGATGATTACCTGAAACAAGTTGATGATTTTACCCGCAAGTTGATTGAAAGCCTGAAACAGGGAATGCAGGCACCCGCTCCGAAAAAACCGGATACCTGGTAAAATGCATTGGTTTAATGGTAACCGATCAGTTCATCTGAATCATTGATCAAAAACGCCTATTGATAAGACTGATTAGTTTCGTTTAATTAAATTTATTTTCTCCTGGAAACCCTTTTAACTCCTGCATAATTTACCTTTTTAACATCACCAAGGTAATCAAGCAACGTTTGTGCTGTAGTGTTATAATTAGTCGTACCAGGATCTTTGTGGTTGAACTTATAACTGGCTGCTATGTAGCTGTTTAATCCGACAGTATAGGTTTTGCGGGCATCCAGTTCAATTCCGGAGCCATCTTTCATTTCAACATCAGAGCATAATCCATCAGCGTTCACAATGATGGAATAGGTCATACCTGAAGGAACCAGGTCAATGGATTTTTCCCGGTTATATGCGTTTGAAATCAAAGTTTTAACTTCGTCGTAAGTCATGGTATAAGTTACCACCTGGTTGCCAAACGGATCGAGGCGGAAAATATCTTTTAACAAAATATCGCCTTGAGGTAAATCCGAAATCCGGATTCCTCCTCCATTCTGAAATGCAAAATCGACTTTCATGCGAGCAGTAATGGCATCAGTCATCAGGTAACCAAGTTCTTCCTGGCTACTGAAAGCAGTTTCGGCAAATCCCACAACGCGCTTCATTTCCTCGTTGCTGTTGTATTTATCAATGAGAGCCTGAATTTCGGGATCAGCTTTCTTAATGCTTGCTAATGGAACAAGTTCATAATTTCTATCGGTGATCTTTCCTTTTTTTACGTGAAGCGTTGTAATTCCGACATTCTTTAAACCCGAGCCGGTTTGAACGATCATTACATTATTAATAATCAGCGGTTTTACCATGGTGGTATGAGAGTGACCTCCGATGATCAAATCAAACTGCGGGTATGAGTTTGCCAGGACTTCATCCGTTTCAACTCCCAGGTGTGAAAGCGCTATCAACATGCCATATTTATCTTTTAACCATAGAAAGTCTTTGGCTTTGTTGATTCCATTCGTAAACTTTAAACCATCAAGGCGCGATGGATGTGAGTCGGGCAAACCATTTTCACCTAACTGTAAAATCCCGAGGAAAGGTATTTTTATCTTGCCGGCTTTAAGAATTACAAAAGGTTCATAAGGTTTTGCAATAGCTCCTGAAACATCAATATTACAACTGATAAAAGGGAATGTAGCCTGCTCCCTTCTCTTGTTCTGCAGTGCCTGGCCCATATCGTACTCATGATTTCCAAGTGCTGTAGCGTCATAATGGAGCTTGTTCATAAGCTCAATCATTGGGAATCCTTTATCAGGATACATATCCACGATTGGGTTTCCGGTAAAATTATCACCCGCGGCAACCAGGAAAACATACTTGTGTGTCCTACGCAAACTGTCGGCCAGGTAAGCAAGTTTCCCGAAATTATCGATCCTTGAATGCATATCGTTGGTATGCAGAATCAGGATTTCAGTAGATTTCTTGTTTTTCTGCGCAACCGACTGGTTATCGATTGAAAATAGCGTAAAAACAGCTAAGAACAGGATAAGTGATTTCAATTTCATAGGATTTTGAGGTTTATAATTTTCATTAAAGTTATTTCATCCGGATTGCAAAATAAAAAATCGGATGTAGTTTTATAAGAATTAAATTAGTGTAACGTATTCAGGAACAAATATACGTCACAGACTTGTAGTGTGCAATTCCGAACTATTACGCAGATTTCACTGATTAAATAAATTGCTGTATTTTGATTTTCACTGAGATTCAAGTTAAAAGTAGTTATAAATCTGCTTAAATCGGCGAAATCTGTGGCAAACAGGTGAATCAGAGGCAGAATATTGCTTGTATTTCTTGAATTTAAACAATTCTCTTTCCAAACCTATTCCGCTCTTTTTAAATAGAATAATTGCCCTTCATAAACAGGGCCATCAGCCTCCGTTAAATTTCCAAATCGATCATAAACACATAGTTTGCCGCTTTTCATCATTTTGTGGCTTCGTAATGAATATGCTAAAACCATCTCACTGATGGTGGCGCCTTTAAAAATAATTACCTCGCTGTTATTCAGAGTTACTTTCATGTGTGGGCCGGAATTATGAGTCGTGATGTAGTTTCAGTTTTGAGTAGCAATGTGTTAATATCAGCATTTTCGATTAAAACCACACCCGGTCTCTTTCCTTTAACAAAACTTCCCAGTTTTTGTTCCTGGCTTAAAAATTCGGCACCATTTAGTGTACTCCATTTTAATAACTCAGTAAGAGGAATAAGCGGAAAATGTTGCTGAATAGTTTTAATTTCTTCAAGGATGCTCAGCTGATGGTTCGAAGCCAGGCTATCAGTTCCAATGGTAATTTTACAATTTTTTTTGCGAAAAAGGTCTATGTCAGGAAGTTTTTTCTCGATGAAAAGGTTGGCATTCGGGCATAGGCACCAGTAAGGCTGCTTAAAATATCCCTGTACAAAATCAATATCCACTTGTTGTGAAACAGTATTATGCACTAAAAGCAGCTTCTGGTCCGGGTCGAAGTAAGCTGCGATGCTTTCCATCGGGCGTTTGCCGGTTCCTGAATATGCCGGTAAATTTGGGTTAAATGCTTTTCTCCTTGCAGCAATCGGACCGTTTCCATCCTTGTAAAAGAGGTTTTCATCTTCATTTTCCTGGTGATGGATAGTAAGCAATTCTCCTTCTCCCGCGTTTGCTATAAGCCTGAAAAGTTTGTCAGAAAGTGAATAAGTTGCATGTGGAACAATAGATGCAGCCAACGATTGATTTTTAAATTCTGCTTTTAATTGAACTGATTTTTCAAAAACAGCTTCTGCATTGGCCGGATCTGAACTGAAAACTTCTACAAAGGTGTGAAAATAGTGACTGCTTCTACGCTTAAAATCCAGTGTGTGTTTTCCATTGGCAATATCAGCCGTCGCAACAGTTCCCGACTGTATCATTTCGGTTGCGGCTTTTTCAATTGCCTTCAGATTGTACACTTCAGAAATGGATTTCCTGAATTTTCCGAGTTGCCAGATAAAATAATCAAGGCCTTCACCTTCTGAAAATAATCCTTTAGCCCACGAAAGTTCAAGATGGCAGTGTGTATTTACAAACCCGGGACAAAGAATGCCATTGTAATGAATGATTTCGTAGAGAGGATCTGTTAGTTCGCTTTTGGTATAAATTCCTTCGATAGTTCCATCATCTTCCACAACAAGAACACTATTGAAGCAAGGTTCTCCTTCTATTGGAATAATGCAATCAGCCGATAAGTATAGCATGTAGAAGTTTTGATTGGAAACGTTGACAAAGCTATTGAATTTTTCAGAAGAGAAATATTAAATTTGGAGTAACCAGTCAGTAATCTTAATTGTATTTTTAGCCACAGATTACGCAAATCACACAGATTTAAACTCCTTTCAGCAGTTTTTTAGATTAGACTTGAACAATAAATAGTATAAATTTATCTGTGAAATTTGTGTAATCTGTGGCAAATGATTGTTTGTTAAGGCTTTATGGTGATTGATTAGTTTCCAGATTTGGAATATCCTGATTTATTCAAAAGCCAATATGTTGATATAAATTCCGATAGTTGACATGTACAAATGTTTAAAATATAAAACCAAACAATAAACAATCTCTTAATGCAGATGTTATTTGAGCATATAATAATTTTCACCATTACGATTCACTAGCTTTGCCATCCAAATTCAACGAATGAAAGAGTATAAAATTACAAGTGGGTTTTCGCGCCTGAACAAAGATCAGAAAATTGACCTCGTAGCATCTAAAGTACCTGATCCCGAATTATTCGGCCAGACCTTGCATGCTTCCTGGCATCGCGATCCTGCGACACAGAAAATGATTGATGAATTCAGCGAAAATACACTTGGTAATTATTTTTTTCCATACGGAGTAGCTCCTAACTTTCTGATTAACGGGAAGATGTATATGGTTCCTTTGGTTATCGAGGAGAGTTCGGTAGTTGCGGCTGCATCAGGCGCTGCAAAATTCTGGGCCGAAAGGGGAGGCTTTCACAGCGAAATAATTGGTCTCGAAAAAATCGGACAGGTACATTTTACCTGGAATGGTGGTTACGAATTATTAGATTGTCATTTCGCGGAAATCAGGAAACAGATGTTTGCCAATACTTCCCGCATCACAGCTAATATGATGAAACGCGGTGGCGGAATACTATCAATTGAGCTTGTTGATATGACGGATAAAATTCCTGATTATTACCAGGTGAAAGCAACTTTCGATACCCGCGATTCCATGGGCGCTAATTTTATCAACTCTTGCCTGGAGGAATTTGCCGATACCTTACGTGATTATGCGGCAGGATGTAATGCCCTTTCACTTTACAGTTTGCAGGTTGTCATGTCAATCCTTTCAAACTATACCCCAAACTGCCTGGTTCGTACCTGGGTTGAAGGTTTAATAACAGAGGAGGGTCATCATTACGATGATTTATATACCGACAGAGAATTCGTGGCACGGTTCGAAACCGGCGTTCGTATTGCCCAGGTCGACAGGTACCGTGCAACCACGCATAACAAAGGAATTTATAATGGAATTGACGCAGTTGTTCTTGCTACCGGCAACGATTTCCGGGCTGTAGAAGCCTGCGGACATGCCTATGCTTCGAGAAACGGTGAGTATAGTAGCCTTTCGAAAGTGGAGATAAAAGGAAATATTTTTCATTTTTCACTCGAAGTTCCTATGGCTCTCGGTACTGTAGGCGGTCTTACTCATTTGCATCCTTTGGCAAAACTATCTTTACAATTACTTGGTAATCCTGACGCAGCAGAATTGATGATGATTGCTTCGGCCGCCGGGCTTGCAAATAATTATTCGGCCGTTAAATCGCTTGTTACAAAAGGAATACAGAAAGGGCATATGAAAATGCATTTGCTTAATATTCTGAATGTTTACCTGGCAACGGATGAAGAAAAAAAGCAAGCCGTTGAGTTCTTCAAGCATGAAAAGGTTTCACACAGCGCGGTAAACGGGTTTCTGGAATCTATCCGCGTCTCTACATGAACTGGTTGATTGTATGCGGAGACGCGAGAATCGCATCTCCGCATACAAAGACAAAATATTTATCGTAAAAATCTAAATAATTGCGTTTCCTAATTCCAAATAATAATTTGTCTTTCAAATCCTACTATAACGCCAAGCTTTTACTTACCTCCGAATACCTGGTATTGAACGGAGCAAAGGCATTAGCTGTGCCTTTAAAGTTTGGCCAGCGTTTGAGTGTGGAAGAAAATGAGCAGGGAATTATTTTATGGCAAGCTATTGCAAATGATGGTTTCATATGGTTCAGCGGGAAATATTCTTTAAAGGATTTTAGTATTATTGAAAGCAGTCATCCTGATATTGCAATACATCCTCAGCGTTTGTTGGTAGCTGCAAAAAAACTTAATCCAGACTTCTGCCATTCAACAGTGGGTTATCATGTAATTTCCACTTTAAATTATCCGTTGTTATGGGGTCTTGGAAGCAGTTCAACCCTTATTGCCGCTATAGCCGGTTGGGCAGGTATCGATCCTTTCAAACTGCATTTTGAAGTCTCGAAAGGCTCAGGCTACGATATAGCATGTGCTATAAGTGATGGCCCAATAATTTATTCTCTAAAAGGAAACAAACCTGAATTTGAGCGTGTATCTTTTTCGCCTTCGTTTGCAAATAAAATCTATTTTGTGTACCAGGGAAATAAGCAGGACTCAGCCGAAGGAATTCAAAAATACCGCAACCGGAACTCAAACCCGGAACCGGAAATTATCGGAAAAGCCAATCTGCTGGCAGATAGAATGCTTCGCTCATCATCGCTTCTGGAATTTGAGAAAGTGATGCTTGACCACGAAATAATGATCAGCAATTTATTGGAAACTCCATCAATCCGGCAAACCGTTTTCACTGATCTGCCCGGAGAAGTAAAGTCTCTGGGTGCCTGGGGCGGCGATTTTTGCATGCTCACCTGGCACGATGATCCTGGGGTACTTTCCGCTTACCTGAAAAGTAAAGGACTCGAAACATGGTTTAATTATAACGATATTGTACTTTAGCATCCAAATATAGTTTTCAGATGACTAACTCTGATTTTCCCGGTTCTGAATTAACTTCTGCATTATCAGAGCCAATATCCGTTTCATGGCAATCGCCAAGTAATATTGCGCTCGTAAAATACTGGGGAAAGACCGGCCGGCAACTTCCGGTAAATCCTTCACTGAGTATGACTCTGTCAAAAGCTTTTACTGAAACCACGCTGACAGCATTGCCACGCAAAATACAAGGATCGGTTCAATTGGATTTCTGGTTCGAAGGCAACCAAAATGCAGCTTTTGGCGAAAGGATGAATAAATTTCTCCAATCAGTTACCGATATTTTTCCCTGGCTCGCCCAGGTAAACCTGAAACTCGAAACACATAATACTTTCCCGCATTCAGCCGGAATTGCTTCCTCTGCATCCGCATTCAGTGCTTTGGCTCTTTGCCTTTGCTCTCTGGATACCGAACTTAATGGTATTATGCTGGATGAAACTGAATTCAGGCAGAAAGCATCTTATGTTGCCAGGCTTGGATCTGGAAGTGCCTGTAGGTCTGTGTTTCCAGGATTTACAGTTTGGGGCAAGAGCAAATCCTACCTCGGATCATCGGATTTACTGGCAGTACCGGTAACCGAATTGCATCCGGTTTTCACCACGTTAATGGATACCATTATAATTGTTACGGATAAAGAAAAATCGGTTTCCAGTTCCGAAGGACACAACCGTATGATCGGCCACCCTTTTGCGGAAGCCAGGATAAAACAGGCTGAAAAAAATACAAAAGATTTACTGGAAGCATTAAAAACAGGCGATAAGAAAACTTTTATACGAATTGTTGAAAATGAAGCCCTTACTTTGCACGCGCTTATGATGACATCTGATGAAGGTTTTATGCTTATGTATCCTGATACTGTGTGGATTATAAATAGAATACAGGAAATCAGGAAAGAAACCGGGCTCGATATCTGTTTCACTTTAGATGCCGGGCCAAACGTTCATTTACTTTATTTTAAGGATCAGTTTGAACAAGTGAATAAATTAATTGTTGAAGATTTATTAAAAAACAATGAACAAAATATGCGTATTGATGATTTTTATGGCAAAGGACCGGTTAAGGTTGGTTAATGCTTTATAGATTGTTTCGCATCAGGTTTTTGAAAAAAAAATAGAATGAGTAGCAAAGCAGATATTTTTTACGGCAAAGTATTGTTATTCGGCGAGTACAGCATCCTTTTCAATTCCAAAGGGCTTACAATTCCGTATACACATTTCACTGGTCAGCTAAGTTTTATTAACGACGACAAATACACGGATTTCGATTTCGCTGTTCAGTCGAACAAACAGCTGAAGGTATTCCTTGGCTACATGCTTGAGCTTGAAGCAAAGGCTGAAATGCCATGCAATATGGATTTTAAGTCTCTTGCCCGTGATATAGAAAACGGCTTGTATTTCGAATCCAATATTCCGCAGGGATACGGCATTGGCAGTTCCGGCGCTTTGGTTGCTTCCATTTACGACAGGTATTGCACCAACAAAATTGAAGCAAATGAATCCATCTCAGGTTTGGACATCAGCAAGCTAAGAGAAATATTCTCCATCCTGGAGTCACTTTTTCATGGGAAGAGCAGCGGCATTGATCCTTTGAATTGCTATCTGCAACATCCGTTGTTAATACATTCGCGTGAAGATATTGCCATCACCGGCGTACCGCGAAGTAAGTTTGAAAGCGAAGGGGTTATTTTTCTGGTGGATACGGGCAGAATCGGGAAAACCGGTCCGTTGGTGAACCATTTCCTTGAACAGATGCGTTTCAAAGAATATGAAAATATTTTTAAAACAGAATATATTCCCTGGGTAAATCAATGTATTTCGGATCTTCTGAGTGGGAATATGCGATCTTTCTTCGAATCACTTATTAAAGTATCAACATTTCAGTTGAAGCATTTTGCCAATATGATTCCCGAAAATTTTATGCCGGCATGGCAATGGGGACTGGATTCGGGAAAATTCCAGCTTAAGCTGTGTGGCTCAGGCGGCGGAGGCTTTTTACTGGGTTTTACAACCGATTACCTGTCAGCAAAAAAGTATTTTTCTGATCAGCACCTGGAGCTGATCCCTGTTTATAAGTCAGCATAACTGATTTGCTGGTTCCCAGCCTCAATTTTTCTTTTCAAACCAAATGGTAAACCATTACTTTTGCATCGGGTAATTCCCTTGTTAATTCTACTTATATGCAAAAACCCTTCACACTCTCCGGCCAAATTGTTGATGTTGTAGCCGGTAAGATATTCCCTGGAAAACTTGTTGTTACAGATGGTAAAATCACTTCCGTTTCTCAATGCGAAGTGACTGAAACCCAATTTGTATTGCCCGGATTAATTGATGCTCATGTGCATATTGAAAGTTCCATGCTGGTGCCGGCTGAATTTGCAAGGCTTGCTGTGGTTCATGGTACAACCGCAACCGTTTCCGATCCGCACGAGATTGCCAATGTACTTGGATTGGAAGGTGTTGATTTTATGATTAATAACGGCAAATTATCTCCCTTCAAATTTCACTTTGGAGCACCTTCATGCGTTCCTGCAACCGGGTTTGAATCATCAGGAGCTGTTATTGATTCTGCGCAAATTGAGCAATTGCTTAAACGGGATGATATTTACTACCTTTCGGAGATGATGAATTTTCCCGGTGTGATATTCGGGGATAAAGAAGTTCATAACAAACTCAACTCAGCAAAGAAATACAACAAACCTGTTGATGGGCATGCTCCCGGGTTGAATAGTGAAGATATTAAAAAGTATGCTGCTGCCGGCATAACAACCGATCATGAATGCACTGATATTGATGAAGCAATAGATAAGATTAATTCAGGCATGCACATCCTTATCCGCGAAGGAAGCGCTGCCCGTAATTTTGATGCACTGGTTTCGCTGCTGGACACTCATCCTGAAAAAGTAATGTTTTGCAGCGACGACAAACATCCCGACGACCTGGTTGCCGGGCATATAAATCTGCTTATAAAACGTGCCATATCAGCCGGATACAAACCCATGGATGTTCTACGGGCTTGCACTCTGAATCCTGTAAAACATTACAAACTGCCGTGCGGGCTTTTGCAGGTGGGTGATGCAGCGGATATTGTTGTGGTTGATAATTTAACTGCCTTCAATATACAATATACTTTTATTAACGGAGAAACAGTAGCCTCGGAAGGAAAATCTCTTTTACCAACATTCAGCTATGAGGCTCCAAACCGGTTTTTTGCCCCGGCTTTTAGTACTTCCGACCTTGAAGTTAAAGCTGGAAATGGTATGTTAAAAGTGATTCAGGCTTTTGATGGCGACCTTGTAACTGAAAAAATAATGGTTGATCCTGTTATCATAGATGGAAATGTAGTTAGCGATAGTAAAAATGATGTCCTCAAAATTACTGTAATTAACCGCTACGAGCCTTCGAAACCTGCTATTGCGTTTATCAGGGGATTTGGCCTGCAACGTGGCGCAATGGCATCAACTGTAGCACACGACAGTCATAATATAATCTGTATTGGAACAAATGATACTGATATGGTTACGGTAATAAACAGCCTTGTAGAAACTAAAGGAGGAATTGCGGTTACCGATGGTCAAAACCTGGATATACTTCCTTTGCCGGTTGCCGGATTAATGGCCAATATCGATGGATATACTGTCGCTGATAAATATGAGCAAATCAATACTAAAGCGATTGCACTTGGAGGTGCGTTAAAGGCTCCGTTTATGACACTCTCATTTATGGCTTTGTTAGTAATTCCTGAACTGAAATTAAGTGATAAAGGATTGTTCGATGGAACTAAGTTTGCGTTTACTCAAATGTTCGAATAGCGATCAGCTTAAACATTCTCTAACCCTTTTTGGGGGAGAATGAAACAGGAATTACTTCGTTTTTTAATTCTTTAACATTTCATTGTTCCAAATTATCAGTGTGTTATGTTTTTTTAGATAAAACGCATGAATAAAGTTACATATTTACGATCCGGTAATGTATTTATTTATACTTTTGCAAAAAAAACTTATTGAAATGACCGAACATTTGAAACTTGACATTGTAAAACTTGAAGCAGCAGCAAGTAAACTGCGCGCCATGGCTCATCCAATGCGCATTGCAATTATCGAATTGCTGAATAACAATAAGAAACTTAATGTGACTGAAATATATGAAGCTTTGCATATTGAGCAGGCTGCAGCATCTCATCATCTTAACATTCTGAAAAGCAAAGGGATACTCGCTTCGAAGCGCGATGGGAAACAGATTCATTACTCATTGAAAAACAGTACGCTTCTCGATATCATTACCTGCATCAATAAATGTAACGAAGCTCAGTAATACGGGTACTTTACTATATTAAACAGGTAGTCTTTTCCGGCTACAGATCCCAATTTTCTTCCAGCTCCCAGTTGCTTTTAACCTCAAATATTTTGGGGTGTATCAGTACACTTTCGGGCTGGATTTTCTTTATAAAATTTCCTGTATCCCATTTCCCGTTTCCATTTACATCCAAAATGGCTTTAAAACCATATTTGCCGGGTGAAAGAAGTCCGAAATCGATACGCTTTTCGTTAGTAATTATCCGTTGATCGACAACTGCTCCTTTTTCAGTTGTAAGCTGTATAATTACCGGGAAGCTGGCGTCTTTCCTGGTCATCAGCACCGCAAACCTGCCATATTCTTCTACAGGTCTCATTTGAAATGTAACATGCGTGGAGTCACAGGTATCGCTGTAAATGTCAGTAAAAGCGCCCTTTGGAATATACAGGTCGTAGTACTCAATTGTATTCCACTTATGAGTTACCTTTAAATACCGGTGTAAACTATCTGTAAACATAGCTTCAGGAGTAACATAGGTTGTATCTTTTTTTGTTTTGATTGCTAACTGTAACGCATTCAGATCAAATTCCTTTACAGGGTTGGCAAACGTAAGAATGAATGGTTTGTTGAAACCCAAGGTGTTGCCGGCAATTGTAGACGAATAACTCAAGCGATCCACTTTATCTTTATTCTTCGGTTTCCCGGTAACTTTTAAGGTGGTAAAGATTTTAACAGTATCAATATTGATTCCATGGTCAGTCACTTCAAGTTTTAATGTGTCAGGTTTGTTCAGTAACCAGGCATTCAGGGTGTCGTTGGTCCGGTTCCATTCCTGAAGAGCCCAAGGCAAAGAATCAGGAATATTAATAGCCCGGAACCCCGGTGATTTGGTTGGATAACGAAAAGCAATGGAAAGTTTGTTTTTTGCAGCTATAACACTTTTCAGGATTCGTTGTCCCGAATCAGGTTCAGGAAATATATTGATGGATACCAGTTTTTTAAGGTCCGCTTTAGTTTTAACTAGAGTTGAATCATCCAGATCAATAGCTGCAACATAGGGCTGTACCGAATCATCGGAGAACCCGATTAATTCGGATGGCAGATTATAGATATAATCACTGTTCTTGTCGACCAATGCTACAGCCCGGTATTTCCCCGAAGCAAGATTATTCAGCCTGAAATTTCCTTTTGCATTTGTACGTGAAACATAGACTGGAATCTGTAACATGGGTATTGAATCGGCGAAATCGGTATAAAGCATTACGAGTGCTTCTTTTACCGGTAAGGATGTAAACGCATCTGTAACAATTCCCGAAAGACTTAATGAATCAATATCGGGACCTGTTGAAAACGCGAAGTTGAAATTCTTGGCAGGGTTATTTTCCGAAATATCCTGGATAGCATCGCCGAAATAAAAATTATAAGTGGTATTGCTCCTAAGCGAATCTTCCAGTTTTATTACTACGTCATGTCCTTTCAGTTTAATATCGGGCAATTTGCTCAAAGGAGGTGAGATCAGCATGAATTTCTCCGGCGTTTTCAAAACTAAAAATTCATTGAATGTAAGAACGAGCTTATTCCCTTTAAAATTAGTCGAAAGATTCCTGGGTTGAGAACTTGTCATTTTCGGAGGTGTTACATCTTTCGGACCACCTGTTGGCGTCACAATAGTAGCACAGGCAATGGCATATAGGGTTATTGATGCCGGTATCAATAATTTCAATGTTTGAAGTAAATAGTGTCGCAGGCCGGATGGCATATATTCAGTGTTTGTTTTGCAAAGATCGGAAAAATTTAGCGAGTAATTTAATCTTCTTTTACACGTAGGCATTGTCACAGATTTGTGGTAAGCTAACCGAACCATTTCACAAAATAGCGTTATTTGAAACTTTGCATTTCAGCATTCTCGTTGGCAATTAACCATGACAATTAATTTACAACTGTGAAATCTGAGGCATATATATTCCTGATAACTTAATAAAGGACTACTTTGCACGCTTATTTTATAAGGCTTTTAAATATTTTTTTATTTTTTGTTTGAAATTTCTATCAACTTGTGTTAACTTAGCTTGATATTTTTCAAAATCTATAGTAAATTTTAACGAGAGATAGTATGAAGAAAGATATGTCAAAAGCGGCCTCCCGGCTTCACCTGGGCCTTGATTTAGGCTCTATTTCTCTTAATACTGTTCTGATGAATGAGGAACGGCAAATCATTGAGAACCGTTATACATATTGTGAAGGTCGCCCATTTTATATTCTTAAAAGCACCCTGGACGAAATTATTGAAAAATATGGTGCCGAAAATATAGACTGTATCGCGCTAACCGGGAGCGGTGGCAAAAAAGCAGCTGAATTAATCGGCGGTGAATTTATTAATGAAATTATTGCACAGTCAACTTCAGCTTCAGCACTTTATCCTGAGGCCAGAACGATAATTGAAATGGGTGGTGAAGACTCAAAGCTTATCCTGATGGAGAATGGCCGGGATAACGGCTATACGCGTTTATCGGATTTCGCCATGAACAGCTTATGCGCCGCAGGAACGGGTTCTTTCCTCGATCAGCAGGCAAAACGTATTGGTGTTCCTATCGAAATCGAATTCGGGAAACTGGCGCTTCTATCTGAAAATCCTCCCCGGATTGCGGGACGATGCAGCGTTTTCGCTAAAAGCGATATGATTCATCTGCAGCAGATCGCAACACCATTACACGATATAGTTGCAGGTTTGTGCTTTGCCGTTGCCCGGAATTTTAAAAGCAATCTTGGTCGTGGTAAAAAATTTAAATCTCCGTTTCTTTTCCAGGGTGGTGTAGCTGCCAATGCCGGCATGGTTCGCGCTTTCAGGGAAGTTTTCGAATTAAACGACGAAGAACTGATTATCCCTGAATATCATGCTTCGATGGGTGCTATAGGTGCTTTATACAATGTACTTTCTAACGGCAGGGATACAATCACTAAGTTTAAAGGACTTGATGATCTTGATTTTTACCTGCTGAATAAGGAATACGAAAATATTTCTCATGATAAACTAGTGCAATCTATTGCTACATATAATAAAGATGTAGTTGTTAAGAAAATACCGGGACAAAAAATTAAGGTTTCGCTGGGTGTTGATATCGGTTCACTCAGTACCAATGTGGTTCTGATTGATGATGAGCATAATGTGGTAGCGCGAAGGTATCTGCCAACGGCAAGCAAACCCTTGAATGCGGTGCAGCGTGGGCTGAAGGAAATATTTGAAGAAATAGGAGCAGATGTGGAGGTGGTTGCAGCCGGAACTACCGGATCGGGCAGGTACCTGATCGGCGATTTTATTGGTGCCGATGATATCCGTAACGAAATTACAGCGCAGGCTACAGCCGCAATAGATTATGATCCGACTGTCGATACTATTTTTGAAATTGGCGGACAGGATTCAAAGTACATTTCAATCCAGGATGGAGTTATTGTTGATTTCGAGATGAATAAGGTATGTGCCGCCGGCACAGGTTCATTCCTCGAAGAGCAGGCTGAAAAACTGAATATCAATATCATTAAAGATTTTGAAGAACTGGCGCTTTCAGCGTGCAACCCGGTTCGCCTGGGTGACCGCTGCACTGTTTTCATGGAGTCGGATCTCAATTCGCATCAGCAACGTGGTGCCGATAAGGATAACCTGGTTGGTGGACTGGCATATTCAATCGTTCAGAATTACATTCAGAAAGTTGTTGGCGATAAACCGATAGGCAACAAAATATTCTTCCAGGGTGGTGTTACCAACAACAAATCGGTAGTTGCCGCATTTGAAAAAATAACAGGAAAGCCAATAATTATTCCCCCGCATTTTGATGTTACCGGCGCAATCGGCGCGGCTATACTGGCGCGTAAAACCATGGCTGAAGGGCAAAAATCCCGTTTCAAAGGTTTTCATATCAGTGATTTGCCTTTTACTCTCGATAGTTTTACCTGTAAATCATGTTCCAACAATTGCGAAATACAGAAAGTTAAAATCGCGGGTGAGAAAAAACCGCTTTTCTATGGCGGACGTTGCGAATTGTATGAGGTGGATGACCGGAAAGGGAAAGGGAAAGACATTCCTAACTATTTCGAGGAAAGGCTTAAATACCTCATGGGAGATTACCAGGAAGAAGCGCCTGATAGCCGCACCACAGTTGGTATTCCACGGGCCCTGATGGTTTTCTGGCAGCAGTTCCCTTTCTGGCTCAACTTTTTCAGGGAACTTGATTTCCGTATTGTCCTTTCCGATCCGACGGATTACCAGCTCACGAAAAAATCACTGGAAATTATGGTTGCTGAAACCTGTTTCCCTGTTGAACTCATACATGGTCATGTTGATAACCTGTTGGAGAAGAATGTAGATTTTATTTTTCTTCCATTTATTGTGAATGCAAAAGGAACAAAAACCAATCCAACCAACAATCCGAATTGCCCATGGATTCAGACGTATCCGTTTATGTTGCGCTCTGCTTTTACAGATCCGAGGACCAAAGATAAATTTCTCACTCCAACCTTGCATTTTCGCTATTTCGGCAGGGTGCTGAATAAGGAGATTGCTACTTTTATGAAAGAGAGATTCGGCATTGCCAAATCCAAATCCATTAAAGCAATAAATGCTGCCGATATTCAGCAAACCGCCTTTGAAAATGCTTTACAATCCCGCGGACGTATTATTCTCGAAAATCTTCCGAAGGATAAAAAAGCGATGATTGTTCTTGGTCGTCCGTATAATACCGGCGATCCGGCGTTGAATCTCCGGTTGGTTGAGAAACTGATTAACCTGAATACGATTCCGATTCCGCTTGATTTTCTGCCGTTAAACCAGGAAAATATTTTTGATGATTATAAAATGATGTATTGGCCCAACGGTCAGAAGATTCTCTCGGCAACCCGGATAATCCGGAAGGACGACAGGATGTTTGGCGTATTTATGGGAAATTTCCGTTGCGGTCCTGATTCCTTCCTTACGCATTATGTGCGCGACGAAATGAAAGGAAAGCCCTACCTGCATATTGAAGTAGACGAGCATAGCGCCGATGCCGGTTTGGTTACCCGTCTCGAAGCTTTCCTGGACAGCCTGGATGGTTACCTGAAAGTGAGCGGCTCAAATGCCATTGAACCCAGGTACATTCATAATACAGAGGATAAAGTTACCGGTCGAACCTTGTATATTCCTTATGCCCGCGATACGGTTCATGCTATAGCCGCTTCTTCAAGATTATGCGGGATAAAAGCAGAGGTGCTTCCTATGCCCGGAGCTTACGAAATTGAAATTGCCCGAAAGCAAACCAACGGCCAGGAATGTTTCCCGTTTATTGCTACACTTGGAAGTTTTATAAAGAAACTCCAGGAACCAGGCGCTGATCCGTCAAAGATGACTTTCTTTATGCCCGACCATAACGGGCCGTGCCGATTTGGAGATTATAATAAGCTTCACCGGATAATTTTTGATAGATTGGGATTTTTTGAAGCGGAAATTCTCACACCTACCAATGATAACGCGTATGCTGAAATAGCTCCCGGAAAATCCGGCAAATTCAGGTTAAATGCCTGGAAAGGAATTGTAGCTACCGACCTGTTAAAGAAAATGGTCCAGGAAAAACGCCCATACGAAAAGGTTCCGGGTTCGGCCAACGAACTTTACCAGTTCTGGCTTAATAAGGTGATTGAATCTATTGAACAAGGCTCCAAGACTTTGCCTAAAACACTCGAAAATGCCGGAAAGGAGTTCAGCAAACTCGAAGTGTATGATGGGAAACGCAAGCCTGTAATCGCCATTGTAGGTGAAACTTTTATGCGCGATAACCCGTATTGCAGCTCATTCCTTGTCGAGAAGCTGGAAGCCCTGGGCGCTGAAACTATTATGGCTCCGTTTGGCGAATGGCTGATTTATTCGTCGTACCGCTATTTCCGCGACAGCTTATGGAAAGGCGACCTGAAAGGTTTGTTTAAATCAAAAGTACAGCAATGGGGGCAACACTATACCGGTAATAAACTGAAGAATTCGGTCAAGGATTTTGTTGAAATGGAAACGGAAATCGAGCTGGAAGAAATGATAAAACGCAGCGCTCCGTATATTCATAAAGATTACGATGGCGATCCTGTGGCAGCTTTTGGCAGTGCCGGCGGGCTGGTTCAGGCTAATATTTCAGGTATTGTTTACATCATGCCGTTTACATGTATGCCGGGTACTTTGGTAGCTTCGGTTAGTAATGAATTCCGCAAGGATCATAACAATATCCCCTGGGAAAATATTGCCTACGACGGGCAGGAAGCGACCAATATAGATTCACGACTGCAGGCGTTTATGCATCAGTGTAAATCGTATGCTAAGGCGAATAAGTTTGATAAAGAGAGAGCGGTAACGGTCTGATCTTTTAATTCTAAAGTTTGTTTTACTATTTCTATCCCTTCAAGGGTTAAAAACTCCTAAAGGGATTTTTTCGTTTAACTGCTACTTTTAGTCACGATTGAGTTGCAAGTTTACTCACCTGTAAAAGATAATCCGAATGCGTTAAAATTGTCTTTGATTTCACCATAACTAAAGTTTCTGATTCCTTTAGCCGTAATAAGAATCTACACAATTCTTCCATTTATATCAAATAGATTGTTCTGTTTTATCCTATGATCAGTATCTTTACAATCCCAAATCCTAATATTCCCGGCAATGAAAACCTTTTACATCCATATACTATTCATTCTTCTGTTGCTCACACCGTTAGCTCATTTATATGCGCAGCAGGAGTCATTGATAAAGAACCTGGAGATGATTTCCGAAAGTGAAAAATCGGCGTACCGGCATCTTATGCAGCCACGTGAGGCTCTGATTCTGAATAATTATGATCTGAAATACCACCGTTTCTTCCTGTACGCCGATCCTGCGCAGGCATACATTAACGGTTCAGTAACTTCCTGTTTTGTGGCCACCCAAGCGGGGATGAACAGCATACAGTTTGAATTATACGCCACAATGCTGGCCGACTCTGCTTTCTATCACGGGACGAAGCATACGGTAACTCATACCGGCAATGTAATTACAATTCCTTTTGGTACTACAATTTCCGCTGGTGCCATGGATTCGGTAACAGTATATTATCATGGCAATCCAACAACAAGCGGTTTCGGTTCATTTGCCAGCGAAACGCATAACGGAACCCCGGTAATGTGGACACTCTCCGAGCCTTATGGCGCTTCCGACTGGTGGCCTTCGAAAAATGACCTTACCGATAAAATTGATTCCATTGATATGTTCGTGGTTACTCCTAAAGGAAATCATGTGGCCAGCAACGGACTGCTGATCAGTGAAACTCCTTATGGCGCAGGTTCTGTACTGGCGCATTGGAAACATCGATACCCGATAGCGTCATATCTTATCGCGATTGCGTCAACCAACTATGCCCGTTTTTCGGATTACCTGGTTACAGGAACGGATTCCCTACAGGTGATGAATTATATCTATCCTGAAGATTCTGCAACATTACATAGTAGTGCATCATCTGTACTGGAAAGCATTGCGTTATACGAAAGACTTTTTGCTCCTTACCCATTTCGTGCTGAAAAATATGGGCATGCCGAGTTTGGATGGGGTGGAGGTATGGAACATCAAACTATGACTTTCCTTGGGCCTGGGGCGTTTAACGTAGGAACAATAGCACATGAGTTAGCTCATCAGTGGTATGGCGATATGATTACCTGCGGCTCATGGCACGATATATGGCTTAACGAAGGTTTTGCCACGTATTGCGCCGCCCTGCGGTACGAGAATATTGAAAAGTATTACTGGCCAGTGTGGAAACGAATCGCAATTAACTCTGTATGCAGCGCCAGCTATGGCTCTGTTTATTGCGTCGATACTACCAACGTTGACAGAATATTTGACGGTCGTCTTTCATACAATAAAGGCGCTATGTTGCTGCATATGCTACGCTGGGTTATCGGTGATGAAAACTTTTTTACAGGAATGAAAGCTTACACGAATGATCCGAAGCTTGTTAATGGATTTGCCCGGACTTCGGATTTCAAAGCACATATGGAAGCCGCTTCAGGCCGCGACCTCACAGGCTTTCTTGCCGATTGGTTTACGGGGCAAGGGTATCCCAAATATAGTGTTAATGTTGGACAGTCGGCTGATCACAGCGCTTTGGTAACCCTTAATCAGAGTCAAACCCATGTTTCAGTCAGTTTCTTTGAATTGCCTGTTCCTATTAAATTCTTTGGTGAAAGCATGGACACTACTATTGTATTTAACCATACCTTTTCCGGCGAAACATTTAGTGTTAATCCAGGTTTTGCGATCGACTCTATGCAGTTTGACCCTGAACTCTGGCTGGTTTCGGCCAAAAATACGTTAACTCTTGGTATTAATGATCTCCCGGCGGGGAAGGAACTTTTGCTTTTGCCTAATCCTGCAACTGATTTCCTGTATGTTCAGCATAGCCTGGGTAAGATAAATTCACTGTCGATTCTGGATATGGCCGGAAAACAGCAATCTGTCCGGCTGAAAAAAGAAGATGAAACAAGTATTGAGCTTATTACCCGGAATTTCAAACCAGGCATGTATCTGCTAAGGATTGTCTATAAAGAAGGAGTTGTAACCAGAAAATTTATAATAAAAAGGTAGGGAATAAAAGTTCAAAGGTTCAACACTTCGACTTGCTTCGGCGAAAGCTCAGCAACCATCGCTCAGTGTGAAAAGGTTTCAACGGGACCATTTTCTATTTTCCATTTTCTATTCACTTCATTTCAAGGTTCAAGGGTTCAAGGGTTCAACACTTCGGCTTCGCTCAGTGTGACACACTTCGACTTGCTTCGGCGAAAGCTCAGCAACCATCGCTCAGTGTGAAAAGGTTTCAACGGGACAATTTTCTATTTTCCATTT
>JAURYB010000082.1 GCA_030654075.1 Bacteroidales bacterium
CGCTTACTTTTATGGTTCAGAATTCTCCGGTACCCATCGTGCTTGTAGGTTCGCAGCGTTCGAGCGACCGGCCCAGTTCCGACGCAGCACTTAACCTGATGCACGCCTGTACGGCTGCCGGGCATGGTGATATAGCCGAAGTTATGGTTTGTATGTTTGGCCCTACCAGTGATGAATACGGGTTTCTTCACAGGGGTACTCGTGTGCGGAAAATGCATTCGTCGTACAGATCGACTTTCCGGACAATCGGAGATACTCCGATGGCCACCATCACACGTAAAGGGCTGAAACCGATAAAGGAAACATACAACCACCGGCGAAAAGACCGAAAAGTCACCATTCAACCCTATTTTGAAGAGAAAGTTTCAATCGTATATTATTACCCTAATATGCAACCTGATATTATTGATTCACTGGTGGAGCACGGGTATAAAGGAATCGTGATTGCCGGCACCGGTCTTGGACATGTAAACAAGCCCCTTTATCCGGCGATTGAGAGAGCTGCCAAAGCCGGCGTTGCCGTTTATATGACAGTTCAAACGCTTTGGGGATATGTGCACATGTTTGTTTACGATACAGGCCGCGACCTGATGGCATTAGGCGTTGTGCCGGCCGAAAATATGCTGCCCGAGGTTGCTTATATAAAGTTAGGATGGGCGTTGGGACAAACCAGCGACCTGGAAGAAGTAAAACGGATAATGCTTACGCCAATTAACGACGAAACTACTCCACGCGAACCCTACAATGGGTACCTGATATACCAGGGCGGAGTAACAGAAATAGAGGATTTTATAAGGAAGGTGCATAAATAATTCGTATCCGGAGCGCCTCCCGATTTCGCGCTCCGGCTATGAATGGCAGTCTCAATACATAGCCGGGTGAAGCAATTTATCAATTGTTCCCAGCAATTTGCTTTTACTTATAGGTTTAATTATATAATCATTGCATCCGGCTAACCTTGCGGCAGCTTCATCGTCGGAAGATATTAAACCTGAGAGAGCAATAATTGGCAAATCCGGCCGTATTTTCCGGATCTCCCTGGCTGATTCGAAGCCATCCATCCCAGGCATTTTCATATCGGTAAGCAAGATACTTATTTCCGGAAAGTTCCGGCAGATTTCAATAGTCTCAAAACCATTGTAGGATCTGAAAACTTTAAACGAAGCCTTTTTAAGAACAATTTCCAGGTATTTATAGTTGGAATCATCATCTTCGGCAACAAGCACTATTGGGTGTTCGGGTTGAGCAGACACTTCAACATTCACAATTTCGGCCGGAGTTGATTTTTTTTCAGGCAGGGTAAAGCAGAATGTAGATCCTTCGTTATTTGTTGATTCAACCCAAATTTCGCCGCCTAACAGTTTTACGAATCCTTTTGCTATGGATAAGCCTAAGCCACTTCCTTCATATTCGCGGGAGGCTGAAATATCGGCCTGCCTGAAAATCTCAAATATTACCGGCAGGGTTTCATCTGATATTCCCAGGCCTGTATCGCTGACGGAGAAGAGATGATTCCCGTCTCTGAAATCATAAGCTAACGTAATAGATCCTTCTTTTGTGAATTTTACAGCATTATCGATAAGGTGCGAAATTATCTTAGTCAGAAGAATCTCATCTGTATTAATTTGGGCGTCATTTTCCGGAGTTTTTAATATAATCTCCAGGTTCAGATTACGTGAGGTAAAAGTATCAAAAGTCTGGTCTGTTATTTTTTTCAGAAGTGGTTTAAGGGATACAGGGTATTTGTTGATTTCGGTTATCCCCGACACAATCATCGAAATATCCATATAATTGGTAATGGTATTGATGAGCCTGGCACTGCTCTTTTTAATCATTTTATTGAACTCAATCCGATCCTCTTCTGAACTGTCCATTTGGGTAATCATTTCACTGAATCCAATAATACCATTCAGCGGGGTACGCAGTTCATGTGTGATATTCTGAAGGAAAGCAGATTTAAGCTTATCGTTAGTTTCAGCATATTCCTTGGCTTTCAAAAGCTCTTCCCGGGCTTGTTTGCGTTCAGCAATATTACGGAATACACCTTGCAGAATCTTCCTTCCGTTAAGTGTCATTGTATTGGAAAGGACTTCAACAGGTATTTCAATCCCGTCCGAACGTAGAATAACACTTTCAATCATAAGTATATCACCAGTATTCCGGACTTCATCAACATGTTTGCGGAATGATTTTTTCGAATGTTCAAAATGCCTGGGTGGATGAATCATGGTTTGGTGTAATGTTCTGATTTCATCCAACGGGCGACCAAGCATGTTACAAGCTGCGGTATTTGCATCTACAAGCATTCCGGTATCAATATCAGCGAGAATTATAGCATCAGGTGAAGCTTCAAAAAGCTCCCTGTAGCGTTGCTCACTTTCTTTTAACGCAGTTTCCGACAGAAGCCGTTTCGAGATATCCTCTTTAATTCCAAGGTAATGGGTAACTTCCCCCTCAGCATCTTTAATAGGTAATATCGAAGCGCTTTCGCAGAAATGTTCGCCATTTTTCTTTTTGTTATAAAAGATACCTTTCCATTCTTTCCCGGCTTTTAAAGCGCGCCATAAAGATTTATATACATCCGGAGTTGTTTCACCTGATTTAAATATGGCTGGACTTTCCCCGATTAATTCATTAAAACTATACCCCGAAATAGTGCAGCCTGCCGGGTTGATATACTCCATTTTCCCATTAAGGTCTGTTATAATAATTGTATTGGGGCTTTGCTGAACTACTGCGGAAAGTTTACGTAATTCTTTTTCCGCCAGGTAGCGTTTGCTGATATCCCTGCTCACACCTCTGTAACCTGAAATTTTCCCGGACTGATCATAAACCGGAACACCACTGGTTTCAACATGTACAAGATGCCCGTCGCGGTGTTTATATTTATTAACCAGAAGGTAAAAAGGAAGCGTATTTTCTTCTGTGGACTCAAGCCTGGCATTTATCTCCGATAAAAATTCGTCAGAGATAAAGTCGTAAGGGGAGTTACCTATGGTTTCCTCTGGTTTATAATCCAGGATACTCTCAAATTGCGGGCTAACATACCGGTACAAGCCGTCAGCATCGGTTTCCCATATTATATCAGAAGTAGATTCCACCAATGATTTGTACTTTTCTTCGCTTTGCCTGAGTGTTTCTTCCGACTTTTTCCGTTCAGTAATATCGCGGATGATAGATTGGTATGTCCCATCAGGCATCATTTTAGTATGCATTTCGATAGGAACAATGTTGCCATCACTCCGCAGAATATCACGCTCGCTGATTACTGTTTTGTCTTTTTTTAACAAATCGTACCTCAACGGCTTTTTTTTCAATACATTTTGATCGAATAGTTCATTTATATTAATACCGATGAGATTTTTCAGCGTTCGGCCTGTCAGCTTTTGCATATAGGTATTTGCCTGGATGATATCGCCTTCCGGTGAACCGATTAAAATACCGTCGACGGCAAGTTCAATAAGTTCCCTGAAACGTCTTTCGCTGGTGAGCAAGGCAGTTTCAGCTTGTTTCCGCTCGGTAATATCCTGTGCCATAGCAATATTTACCTTTTTCCCAAAGTACGTACCGTTGACAACACGAACTTCTTTTGGAAAAATTTCGCCGTTTGACCTCAGACCCCAAAATTCAAATTGCTGTGGTTCACCTGCAAAAGCTTTTTCACTCATAGCCACAATTGCAGGCATGTCATTTTTACCTGGCGCGGAGACAAACAAAGGATTTTTACCAACTAATACTTCATAAGGATATCCGTACATTTTTACGGCACCTTCATTTACATCGAGGAAGGTACCGTTTTCATCCTGTATATAGATAGCATCATTTACATTGTTGAATAATTCACGGTAACTGGTTTCACTTGCGGATTGAATTTTATTGGCATGTTTACTTATTGTTATATCGGCAAATGAAGCAAACATAGAAACCGGCTCACCGGAAAGGTCTTTCACCATACTTGCTGAAACCAGAATATCAAAAACAGATCCGTCTTTTTTCTGAGCTTCCAACTCACCGGACCAACCTCCGCTGACCTTGATGGCGCCTAATATTTCACTTGTTGTTTTACCGGCATGCCAGAATTCAGCAATTGGTTTCCCAATAATTTCACTGCCGGAACTATACCCCAGCATATTGATAAAAGCAGGGTTTACATAGGTAAGATTACCGTGAAGGTCAGAAACAGCAATCGGATTTAATGATGATTCAATAACCAGGTCTTTGATATGATATGCTTCTTTAATTTGCCTGTGCCGTATTACAGAGGCGTCGTTTTCATACTTTTTTTTAAGGGATTCAAACGCATGCTTAACATCCAGCAGCTCTTTTTTGAGTTTGCCGATAGCATCATTCGTATTATCAGTAGGATTGTTCATTAAAATATATTTATACTTTACTACTACCTATTGTAAAAAAGAAAGTACTTCCCGTGTTTTCTTCGCTTTCGACCCAGATTTTGCCTCCGTGTTTTTCAACAAATTCTTTACATAGTATAAGTCCCAGCCCGGTTGAGAGTTCCCCATCCGTGCCCTTTGTTTTATTATTGACATCAAAATGGAATATTCGCTGCGCCTGTTCAGCCTCGATGCCAATTCCGGTATCTTTAACAGCAATGGTTACAAAATGTTCTTCCCTGGTAAATGAGGAAATCTGAACAGAACCGCCACCCGTGGTAAATTTTACAGCATTCGACAATAAATTACGGATAATGGTTTGCAGCATATGAACATCAGCTTCAACTTTCAGAACTTCAGGAATTTCAATCTTCAAATTTATTCCTTTTATCTTCGCCGTATCAGAAATAGTGTTGGCACAATTTTTCACTAACGGAAGAAGCAGCACGCTTTCGGGCTTAAACCTGGTTATTTCGCGATGCAAGAGCGACCATTCGAGCAGGTTTTCCAAAAGCTGATACAAATTATTTGCGGAATTCCGCATATATGTAACGATAGTCTTCAGTTCATCTTTAGGAAGCGTATCAATTTCTTCGTCCAGCACTTCAGTGAAACCAAGAAAAGTGGTAAACGGGCTCCGCAAATCATGGGCTATAATAGAGAATAACTTATCCTTGCTGTTATTGAGGGCCTGGAGATCTTCGGCATTTTTTTGTATTTTATCTTCAAATCTCTTTTGTTCAGTAAGGTCAATAATCACGCCTCTTGTCCCAATGCACCTGTAGTCAGATAATATAGGAACAGTATGAATTGAAAACGGGAAAGTGTCTCCTTTTTTTGTGATGCCGGTCATAATGGCCCTGTCCGATTTCTTATATTTAAAAACGGCTTCCATATGCAAATGTATATCCTCATAGCTATCGGAAGCTACAAGCTGGTCGATAAGCATATACGAATCAACATCATCATGCAGATAGCCAAAGAGCCTTAATCCTGTATCGTTCAGATAAACCAATTTGCCGCTAAAATCGGCTTCGTAAATAGTTTCGGGAAGCAGTCCAACCAGATCCTGGAATTTTTGCCTGCTTTCGGTAAGTTCTTGTTCAATACGTTTTCGCTCAACTATTTCCTTTTCTAACTTTGAATTATGTATTCTCTGGACATTAATCCTGATAAATCCGTATATAATAGCTCCAATCACAACGAACGCCAGAAGCAGGAACCACCATGTAAGGTAAACCGGAGGCGTAATTCGTATCGGATAGGATCGGCTTACTTCGGTCCAGGCTCCCGAAATATTTTTAGCTTTAACACAAAATACATATTTACCTGGTTTTAATCCTATATATCTTACTTTACCCAGTAATGGCTGGTTTATATCCTGCCATTCCTCGTCAAACCCTTCGAGCTTATATTTGTATTCGATTAAATCTTCGTTATAAAAAGAAATTGCCCTGAACTGAAACAGCAAACTATTATCCGCATAATTAATTAAACTTTTCCGGGTTAAAGCATGCTGTACGCCTCTGCTGTCCTCGGCATAGAGGAGGTGGATTACAGGTGTTGGAATAAGGTTCTGATCAAAACCAGGTTCAAAACAGGAAAGTCCGCGATCAGTGCCAACCCATATCCGGCCTTTGGAATCTGAAATTCCTGCAGACCTGTTGGTCTCCCATCCTGCCAGCCCGTTATTTGCATTATAAATATCCAGGTTACTTTTCCCGTCCCACCTGTAAACGCCATTATCGGAACCAATCCAAAAAAAACCATTGTGATCCTGAAAAATAAAGAAAACCGGGCTGTTAATTTCAATTCCATTTTTCCTAAACTTTGTTATCCTTCCATTTTCAATCACATACAATCCATGAATGGTACCAACAAACTCAGTTTGCTTGCTGTCCTTAAAATATGAATAAACATTATCCGCTTTCTTGTCGGCAGGTGAAGGAATTTTTTTGATGATATCATTATGTACATACCAAAGCCCACCGGAGCCTGCAAGAAATATCCCCCCATCATGCGCCCGGAATATTTTTCGCAAAGTATTATTAATCCGATTATTATGCTGGTATTCAACAAGTTGTTCATTTTGCAGAAAAAAAAGTTTCCCGTCGATACCAACCCATATTTTACCTGCATTATCCTGCAAAACTGCCGAGGTAATAGTATTCTTATTTAAGTTATACCATTTAATAGCGCCGTTTGTTTGTAACTTGCCCAGGCCAAGGCCAACGGATGCGAACCATATACTTCCTGACTTGTCCTTAATCATATCAAGAACTCTCATATTTTTCTGTTCTGATTCAGGGAAGTCAATGGTTTTAAACGTATTATTATCAAGTATTGACAACCCTTTATTATGGCCTAAAACGATCTTTCCGTCGTTCGTTTCGCAAATTGCGGATACTTCATTCTCTCGCATTCCATTTTTTTCGAGGTAGCTTTTAATCTTAAAATTGTTAAACTTACTTATACCTCTGGTTTCCGAAAACCAAATATTCTGTTCACGGTCAATAAATACCGAATTTGCCCCATCCGAGGTAAATCCATTTGAAATCATTAAGGGTTCCGGAATATCACTTGAGTCAGCAATCAGGTATTTAGACCAATTGTTGCCAAAGAAAACATTGCCTTTTTTATCAACAGCCATAAACGTATTATAATAAACAGAAGGATGTTGCAATTGAAATTTATTGCTAACCAGTGTAAATCTGTTATGCTGAATATACCCTATCCATTTTTCATTCAGTACCCATAATTTTTCATCTGCCAAATTCTTGTTTTCAAAACTTATTGAAACAACTTCGGTTCCATAAGGCTTGATCAGGGCATTCAGGCTCCAGTCGGTTTTACCGTTTTCGAAAAGGCAAAGTCCAATTTTGGTGGAAAGATAAAAACCCTGTTTTTGGGAGATAACAGAATAAACATTGTTCAGCCGTTTATCATCCGATATTTTGTGATGGGTCCAGGCATTGTTTTCGTAAATATAAAATCCATCATAATTTCCCATGCAGATAACTGCTCCGCCATTTTTATAGACTATATCAAAGGAGTTCATCTGGTGATTCTGTACAATTTTCGGTGGAGGGAGTATCTTCTCCCATCTTTTATTTATATAAAAAACAATGGTATCAGCCGGATTTTCGGGCATTACCCAAATCACACCTTTTTCATCAATTTTAATTCTTTTATAATGCTGATCGGGCAAGCCACTGGTGTTGTCGTAATTTGTGAAACTAAAACCGTCATATTTTGATACCCCGAAATTTGTGGCAAACCACATGATGCCATTTTTGTCCTGGCAGGCATCGTTAACATTCCTGGTTGGCAGGCCATCCTTGATGGA
>JAURYB010000122.1 GCA_030654075.1 Bacteroidales bacterium
TCTTGGTGCCATACCTGGTAGTATTTCATTCAAGATACTGAATATCAGTATATTAAATCATTTTGTCAGCTATAGTTACCACCAAGTTATTAACACATATTGTTGATTATCAATTGTTTGTAATTTTTGTCATGTACTAAGCATTTTAATTTATTTTCTCTTTAAACTTTACCATCATATTCATCAAATTAAAGGCAAGATCATAGTTTTCTTTGAATTCTTCTTCCGAAATATAATCACGTCTTTTGGCTTTATATAAACAGGTTACTACTTCCGCGAGGGAACGAACAGAATAACCCATAAATTTTCTGAATTCCGGATCAGACTGACCAATGGAGCCCTCTGAAATATTAAGTGCGATTGAATCAACTGCCCGAAGTATCTGAGAAGAAAGATTGTACAATTCTTTCTTAGGGAACTTATCGGTTAATTGATTTATTGCCTCTCCATAATCCATTGAAAGTTGCCAGATAATAAGTTTTTCGAATTTGAAGCTCATGACATATTGTTTAATGTTCGACCTTTCAATTATTTTAAATTTTACTTCATACTTTCATCAATTTCTGCACTTCTGGTAAAAAAGCAGAAGCTGCTAAATTAACTTAGTCATTCCCGTTCACTGACTTCCGTCTTCCGTCTTCCGTCTTCCGACTTCTGTCTTCCGACTCTTCATTTCGGCAGTTTCACCGGGCAATAATCCACACAGCGCACACAACTTAAGCATGTTCCTTTGTTTGGAGTATAATCGGTGCGGTGTTTTGTCATCATCCTTCCGGCAATCAGGCCACCAAAAACAAGCCCGATAAAACCACCCAGAATCCAGCTTCCGATATAAAATTTATGCAGAACAACCGATGCTTCGGCAAAAGCCTGGCTTTGTTGCTTTCCGGCTGATTTGAATGCTTCAATTTCGAAAGTTTCAGGCTGATTTTTTTCGGTAACCGGGTTCAGGATTTGCTTTGCCAGCCGAACTTTTGCATTTACACTGGCCAAAGGTTCATGAAGGCGTGAGCCAACCCAGCCGCCTGCAAGCATCAGGATCGGAATCAGGATAGTAATAAAGATCAGCTTTCGGGCCATTGTACCTTTATCCTCAGGATTTTTTGTAGTAACAGGCATTTCAATGGCATCGTACGGACAGGAGTTTTCGCAAAGGCGGCATTGAATGCACTCAGCGGGAGTAATGGTAATATGCTTTCGCGAAAAGCGGCTGGTCCAGTTCAGCAAAACGCCATACGGACAAAGAAACCTGCAATACGGCCGGGCAATAAAAATTCCGACAACCAGCAGAATTCCTCCGAAAATGAACATTCCGAAAGAAGCATCTAACCGCCAGATTCCGACAAACGGATCATAACGGCAAATGATAAAATCGGTTCCGGTTGCGGCATATAAAACAGCAAGTCCAAGATAAATGTATGGAATTACACCAAGTACAGCATTCAGCCGTGAACCCAGTTTCTGCGGACTGAAAGCCACCAAATCCTGGATAGCGCCAAACGGACATACCGCAGCGCAGAAAGTCCGGCCGAAAAATGCCGTATAAACCAGCGGAGCCATAAAAAATATAATCGCGGAAAGAGGAATTAAATATGATGTATCAAATATTGCCAGTGTAACATTCTGGATAGATCCGATGGAACAAACGCAACCTTCGCGGTAAAATCCAAAATAAGCCAGAGCAAAAACCGACATCCAGAAAACCGCGTTGCGGTTTCGTTTTTTTATCACCAGCCATGAAACTACCGACAATGAAATAATCAGAACCGCAATATCCAGAATGGCCAGCATTTCGGCGCGCGGATTGGGAAGCAAGGTTTCGGGCTGCACATACCCTGATTCGAATTCCGGCTTTGGAAAACGCTGAATCGCATACGAGTTCATAAACTGAACTGCGAACAGGAAGACCAGAAAAACTATTGCAAGCGTTTTTTTCATTAAGTGATATTTTGTGCTTAGTGCTATGTGCTTAGTGCTATGTTTTTACCTATGGGTGTACTATTTCCCTTTCCCTAAATCCCCTGCCTGCAGCAGGCAGGCAACCCCTATACCTAAATCCTTTCTTCCGGTTTAGCTTCGATTCCCTGTAACAAATAGGGCTTGTTTGCTGGTACACGGCTAAAAGCGTCAGCAGGACAATCCCGTGCTATGGCGCATTCATTACAATTTACACAGCGATCGTGGCGGACCTGCAATTGCAGTGAGCCGTTACCGAAAGCGCCGCAGCCTTTCACACATTTGGCGCAACCAATGCATAAAGGTTCATCAATGGTATACTGGTAAAAAGGATCTTCTACAAACTTACGTTTGATGGCGGCGGTAGGGCAAAGCTGGTTCTCAGCTGCGGTTGAAATGTTTTTAGTATCGGGTTTCAGGTAGCCACCGCACAAATCACAATAGCCGCACATAGCATAAACATGCGTTACTTTTACAGCGGATGGCGACATCACGCAATTCTCGGCGCAGCGCCCACACTGTATGCACTTGCTGGGATCGAGCTGCCACACGGTTTGCCTGAAAAGCGAGGCTTCGGGCAAATCGCAGCTATCCGATTTACCACAATTTGTACAGGAAGAACCCAGTTCGCAGTTTCCGCCTTTCACTGAACGGTAAACCAGAATCCCTGTTGTCGCTGCCAGTCCGGTCAGAATTGATCCGCGGCACAGCATATTCAGAAAGTCTCTCCGGTTCTGCATAGGTTAAATTATTTAGTTTAGCTTTTTCTGGTTTTATTTTCAGTGTTCAGACACCCTGCGGGTGTGCAGACACTGAAAAAGACACTGAAAATTACTTTTGTTGAAATATGCGAATCAGTTTCTTAACAGGATCAAGTACAAGTATCCGGTTTTGTTTATCTACAGCCAGATCGAGGCCTTTGGTTCCGGCTTCAAACTGATAGGGAGTGGCAACAATAGCCATAAAAGTCCCGTCGGTATTATAAATCTTCACCCGTTCAATCCCTTTTTCGCTGGTTACAAACAAACTGTCGTTCAGGAATGCAAAGTTAGACGGATTGCAGCAACCGCAAAAACCTTCCATTGCCATTGAGGCCTTGCTCCAGGAAATAAGCAGTGCACCATCAAAGGTATACTTTTCGAAACTATGCCTGCCCGGATTTACCACCCAAAGATTCCCATCCTTGCTGATTCCCAGATCAAAATAAGGACTTGGAATGATGAAGCCTGGAACACTGGTGGCCGGATCTTTCAGGCCTATTTTGTTGAGCAGTTTTCCTTGTTTATCATAGCGGTAAACGACTTTTTGCCCGGCATCGGCTGCGAAAACATTATTTCCCTGTACGGCGATGCTGGTAATCACTGCTTCTGGCCCACAGGAATTCCACCTGGCAATTTGTTTGCCATCCCTATTCCATATTTCGATATGATCCTGAATTCCAAGCAAGATATAACCATTCCCATTAACAGAAATGCTTTGAGGCGTACTTCGCGTGTTAATTTTATAGAGTGTTTTTCCTGCAGAATTAAATATTTCAACACCTTCTTTTCCGGCAACATATATCTGATTTTCCAGATCTATAGCAATACCATGAATTTCTTCAAGACCGGTCTTGAATTGCAGAGTTTCGGTAAAGACAGCTTTGGCAGTATCTCCTTTTCGCAAGTCATCCAATTCAAACTTGTATGGATTGGTATTATCCGGCTTGCTGAAGAAAAAATCCTTAACCATAAACGCAACCAGCGTGAGAAGCAGGATTATGGCAGAAATGATGATTATTTTTTGTTTCATTTGTCAGAACAATTATTAGTTTATCTCTAATTATTCCGGTTGATAAGGTTTACAATGACTTTGATCATCGTGTCTTTTTCTTCCGGTTTGCTTACGGCAACCATCAGTGTTAATGCAACAAGTGTATTATCTGCAATTCTCTTGTTACCCACACCATCGAATAATTCACCATTCCTTTCCATAAAATACAGAAACAGGAATGCTGCAATCCGTTTATTTCCATCGGTGAATGAATGATTTTTAGTGATAAAGTAAAGCAAGTTTGCTGCTTTCTCTTCAATACTTGGATACACATCAACTCCGCCAGCTGTTTGATATATTGATGCTATGGAACTCCTGAATGATTCATCTTTTTCCCGCCCAAAAAGATCACTATTGCCGTGAGTGTTTTTTGCAATCCTTATCTGGCTAATTGCTTCGTCATACGTGAGCTGATAAATCTCTCTCCCTGAAGTATTCCTGATTTCAAGTGTTTGGTAGTCGTACTGATCTAAGATATCCAGGGCATAAGCATAGTCAGAAATTATTTTAAGTAATCCAATGCTCTCATTAGTAGATAAGTCTGTGTTGCTTATTAAATTACCAAGAATTTTTACTGACTCCTGAAGTTGTTTTAATTGTTGGTTTTGCTGCGATAATTTCTTTTCATTTAAAGAGAATCCTTTAATCAGATAATCTTTCAATATTTTATTTGCCCAAATTCTGAATTGTGTTCCACGTTGTGATTTAATCCTGTAACCAACTGAAATTATAACATCAAGATTAAAGTATTCTATATTTCTTTCAACCTCTCTTCCTCCTTCTGTTTGAACTGTTGCAATTTTTGCAACAGTTGCCTCCTTTGATAATTCTCCTTCTTTGAACACATTATTCAAATGCCTGGATATTACCGACTTATCACGTTGAAATAACTCTACAAACTGAGCTAAACTCAACCAGACAGTTTCGTTTTCCAACCTTACAGAAATCTCGGTTTCCCCGGTATCAGATTTATAAATTTCTATATTTGATTCAGACATTTGAAATTTTTATTAGATATTCACAATCTACTGTCCTATTTTCTCAGGTTGTTTTGTTAAATTCTAAGCAATTATTCCATCACTTTGCCCTCATATCCAAACAAACCATCGTTTTTGAATCCCGCATCAGCAAATACCCGCCGGTAATAGCTATCGGTCCCCACGAATCCTGCCCGTCGATGATTTTAGCTTTATCCAGAACGGTAAACTTTGATGTCGAGTATTTGGCGATAGTCATTTCCCCGTCATCGTTCAGGATAAAGAATTTGTTATCAGCCAGAATGTAGGGACCAAGTCCGTATCGTTCTGTTTTTCCGCTGCTCATTATAGCTTTGCGTGTGTCGCTGCTTTTATAGCAGGCAAATTGGCCGCGGAGTTCGCCTGCATCTTTGGGTAAAATCCCAAAAACAAAGCCGTTGTAAAAAACTGGAGTTTGCTGTTCCGAAGCCAGTCCTGCAAGTGGTTTGTATTGTTTGACTATCTCAGCTGAATAACCTCCTCCTGTTTCTTTTACCTGGATCAGGACTGCTCCGGCGCCGTATCCAGCTGTCATATAAACTAGTCCATTTTCCAAAACTAAAGGTGATGGCGCAATTACAGCCGGTGAAAATCCGGTAGTTTCCCAGAGGATTTTACCTTTATCGGCACCTTCGGCAGAAATGCCACAAATCCCGCCAATGGCGCAATACACATACATTTTCTTGCCTTTAAATGTCATGGGCATAATGGAGGAATGCGACATCTTCCAGTTTTTAGGATTTGGCGTTTCCCAGGCTTTTTTCCCGGTTTTACAGTCGATTCCTACTAACATTGCTTTTCCTCCTGTGGCTATTATCGCTGTATCATTTACAATGAGCGGGCATTGACCAGTGTACCAGAAAGGCACTTCTGTATTGTATTCCGTTACCAGATCAAGCCCCCAGAGCAAATCGCCATTCAGCCGGTTTACGCACATTACCTGGCAGCGCGGGCCTATAGTCACAACATAGTTTTCGTTTACAGCCGGAATGGTACGCGACAAACCGTGATTCCTTTTCAATCGTACGTTATAACCTCGCCTCCAGAGTTCTTCTCCGTTCAGTAGCGAAAAACAGCGGAGTTGGTCCTGCTTTGAAGTTTCATCGTAATCAAGAATATACACACGGCCATCGTAAACTGCCGGTGCTGCATGCCCTTCACCCAAAGGGATTTTCCACAGGATTTTCGGACCTTCTTTGGGGAATTTATCAATCAGGCGGATATTTTCCTTGCTTACATTATCAAATTCAGCACCACGAAACCGGGGCCAGCGTGTGCCTGGAATATCGTCGCAGGTTTTGAAAAAAGTAAAGGTTTCGCCAATATTAACTTTCTGGGCGGCAATGGCACCGGTTTTTCGTTCATCCATTCCAGGAACTGATGGCGTAAATGTTTTAACCGGGTTATAGATAAGCCACCATGCTAAAATGCCAATTCCAACCACTATAAAAGCGGGAAGAAGGTATCTGAAAATGTAGGGTTTAAGCATCAAGTCACTGCTGGTTTTTACGAAAGCAAAAGTACTTATTTAAGGCGATACTATTGTAAATCGCTAATTCATAGACATTGAGTTTTATAGTGGATGTAACTGATATATAATCACATTTGATATTGCCGGACGGTGTGAAGGCATACTAGTTCTGATTTCCAGAATGAGGTAAAATTATCCATATTTAGCGGAATAATATTTCATAACTCAACCGGAGTTCAGCCTATGATTACCATGGAAAGCAGTAATTTAAATTCAATTATCACAGGGAAATATTTCAGCTCACGATAAAGGGAATTGCAAATGGCCCAAAAGCAAATTTTTGAATCATTTCATTTAATGAGATACTGTTTCACTGAGAGCTTCGAAAACAAATTTATTTATGGTAATACCTCGCATTTTAGCAGAAACAGCAATCCGTTTGTGGAGCTCTGGTGTGAGACGTACATTAAAACTGCCTTTGTAGCTCTTTTCGGGTGCGATATTTTCGGCTTCACAATCTTTTATATGTTCGTCAACCATGAAGTGAAAAGCCTCGGTAAGCTCTTTCACAGTTTCGCCTTCAAAAGTTACCAGGTCGGTAATTCCTTCAACTTTCCCGTAAAAAATACTGTCATCGGCGGAAAAATGGACAGAGCCGATAAATCCTTTATAATTTAACACATCTTTCATAGGTTTATCCTCCTATTAAATTAAACCCTCTTTTTTAATTTCGTCAACAATTAAACCAATTTGATACTGTTTGAGAATGTTTCCGGGGTGTGGCTTGTGAAGTTTAATTTTATGTTTTTTACTTTGAAAACAAACCCTCGATCCCGCTCCTTGCAACTCTTCGTATCCCC
Source organism: Bacteroidales bacterium (assembly GCA_030654075.1). Lineage (GTDB taxonomy): Bacteria > Bacteroidota > Bacteroidia > Bacteroidales > UBA4417 > UBA4417. The sequence continues at coordinate 7,116 of JAURYB010000122.1, forward strand.
AGAAAGCCAGTAATGTTCTAAGTTCTGAATACGTAAAGTCTTTTGGCTGTGATAATAACCGCGCAATCAATTTTTCGGCTTTCGACATATCGATAAAGTTATGCAAAGATAAAACAAAACAATATTGTAACCAATATTTAGTCGCAAATTTTGGTTTCAATAAATCACTTTCATGTACGGGGATATCTGTTTTTCACAGAAATGGGTAAAATAATCTGTACCTCTTTTATTTTCGGAATTAACCTATTTCTTCCTGATATCATACGCCAGCATTGCATCACCATGCCGCATATAAAGCACTCCCTCCGAAATGACCGGGATGGTGAAAAACTCCTTGGTTCCGACTGGCATTTTGAATGAACTTACGAGTTCCATCTTACCATTCTCCTGCTTTACTAATCCAACCATTCCCTTTTCAGTGTAGCAATACAACATATCATCAGCAAAAATAAGGGAACCTTTATCGAATTTCAGTGAATCCGAAATCGAGCCTGTTGTTGCATCTATGCTGCAATAACGTCGTGGTTTGTACTGTGAAGTATAGATGTAATTGCCAACTTTTACAAAGCCTCCATGCACATCCGAAACTTTTTCGTTGCGCCAGATTTCGGTGATATAGCGGCCATCAGCCGATAAATTCAGTTTCACGGCGCCATTACCTCCACCTGTAATTGAGTAAATATGTCCATCTTCGAAAAGAGAGGTATTAGCCTGTATATCTCCTGGTCCAATAAGTGGCCTGTTCCATAAAAGTTCTCCAGTAGCTGCATCCAGCCCGATGAGGTTATGGATTGAAAAGTTAACGATGATTTTTCGCGAAGGCAATGTGATAAGAGCTGGTGAAGTATATGCCGTTGAATCCCCCATTGCTTTTGAAACCCAGGCAATCTTACCGTTAAAACGATCGAGGGCAACTGCATTGGTGTCGGAGCCACCGGGAAAGCAATAAACCAGGTTGTTGTTCAGGAGCAGTCCTTCGGAATATCCGAAACGCACATTTACTCCATGAAGATCTTTGAGCATATCAACCGACCATTTTTCAGTTCCATCAACTGCATCAAAACAGATAACGCGGCCCATACTGGTTTCCAGGTATAGCAGCCCGTCAACCAGGGTTGGTGTTGATCGCGATCCGGTAAAATTTTCCATCCATTCGCGGCCGGTTTGCTTTTTCCAGATCAGTGAGCCGGTTTTAGTGTAAGCAAACAGGTACCCGATACTGTCGATTTCGCCGGTTACATACACCCTGTCGCCGGAAATGATAGGCGAACTGTACCCGTTGCCGATTCCTTCCACTTTCCACAGCGCTGCCGGACCTTCTGCCGGCCAGGATTTCAACAGGTTTGTTTCAGGATAAATCCCGTTGCGGTTTGGACCCCGGAATTGGGTGATGGTTTGCGCTGAAAGACCTGATGATATGGTTAGAACGGCAAAAAGCAGAATGGGGTTGAATTTGAGGATCATCTGACACCTGTTTATATTATTGGTTTGGTTTGCCAAGATAAATTCAATACAAATACCGACTTTGTAGTTACGAGTGAAGTACGCTGTATAGCCACTGCCCGAATTCGTACCCATTGCGCCAAAGAGCAATTACCATAGCAACAATGAAGACGGGTAGTAGTATTTTAAAGCCTGTTGATTTGAAAAATTCTTCTTTTGTCATAAAATTCTTTTTAAATGGTTGTTAGTTTCAGAGCCCTTCAAGGGTTTTGAATCCTTGAAGGGTTTGGCAACGAGAATACGCTACTTCGAGTCGAACGTTCCCTGGACTTGATGCGCTACGATTTATTTTTTCCTGATATCGTAAACCAGCAATGCCTGACCGCGGCGGATATACAGAACGCCATTTTTTATTACCGGGTGCGAAAAGTGCTCCTTGGTGCCGGCTGTAATTTTGAATTTACTGATTAACTCCATTTTAGCGGGAACAGGTTTTATAAGATTCATTTCACCACGCTGATTGTAATAATAAAGCAAATTGTCGGCAAGTGCCATTGATCCGGTTCCGATTTTCAGAGAATCAATAACCTGCCCGGTATTGGCATCAACGCAGATCAGCGAGCGTTTTGATTCACTGCCGGTATAAATGCGGTTATCAATTTTAATGAAACCGCCCATGTAATTATCAACAGCCTTGTTATTCCAAACCTGGGTAATCTGTTTTCCGTCGTCCGAAAGTTTCAGCTTTGTGCCGCAGTTGTTATCACCTGCAACATAATAAATATAGCCGTTTTCGTAATAGGCCGAATTGCTGTGCGTATCGCCCATACCGGGCTTGCGTTCAGCGACCGGAACATTTACCTGCTCATGCGCCCAGAGTAATTTCCCGGCTTGGGCATCAATTCCCATCAAATGATAAGCACTGAAAGTAACCAGTATTTTTAGTGAAGGAAGGTTGATCATAATGGGTGAGTTGTAACCGGGTATTTCACCAAATCCTTTACATGACCAGTTTATTTTTCCGGTAAAACGGTTCAGGGAAACCACATTGTTATCAGCACCGCCGGGTGTCAGAAAAACCTGGTCACCGTCAATCAAAGGCGATTCGGCATGCCCGAAAAGCGTGAAATTCCCATGCAGGTCTTTAAGCATATCAACTGACCAAACCTTTTTACCCGATTGAGCATTAAGGCAGTACAGGTTTCCAAGCCCGGAGCAGACATAAATCAGATCCCCGACAACAGAAGGAGTAGAGCGCGATCCCTGGTAGGAAACCACCCATTCCTTGCCAAAATCCGATTTCCAGAGGAGTTTTCCTTGCAGATCAAAAGCAAAAAGATATGCAATGCTGTCGACTTCGCCGGTAATATATACACGGTCATTTGTTATAGCCGGCGGACCATATCCGTTTCCGACTTCGTTATTGCTCCAGAGTAGTGCCGGACCTTCGGCAGGCCAGGATGGAAAAAGATTTTTTTCGGAATAAACCCCATCACGGTTAAGACCCCGGAATTGTGCATTAACTTGTGCCTGAAGGCTTGCGGAGATCAGAATCGTGATGCAAGCCAGGAAAAATACTTTACGGATCATAGTGTGAGTATTACAGATTTTTGATTTAAAGTCGGTTTAAAAATCAGGCTTGCCCGGAAAATCAGCAATTAGCAAAGTAAAAATATGCTATTGCCGGATATATCAGATATTATTTTGATAAATGTCCGGAAATAGTCGTTGAAATGCAGGAAACTATCTGCAAGAGAAATTAGCCGTTAAGACCCAAGTCTCAAATTCCAAGATCCAAATCCCAAGAGGGCAGGACAATGAGGTTTTGACACTTGGAATTTGGGACTTGGAATTTGGATCTTGGTCTCTTATTTCCTGATATCGTAAACCATCAGCGAATTACCGTGGCGGATATACAGGCGGCCGTTTTCAATTACCGGGTGAGCCCAATGCTGAGCTGAGCCAAAAGGCACTTTAAATCCACTTATTTTTTTGAACCCAGATAAAGTAGGTTCAATCAAGGCTACTTCGCCGCTTTCATCGTAGGTATAAAGTAAACCTTCGGCTGAAATGATGGTTCCGGAACGGCCATTAAGTTTTTCATAAGCAACTTCATCACCGGATTTCCAGTCGATGGCAAAAACACCTTTTACTTTGTCTCCTAATCCGTAAATTTTTCCGTTGAGCAAAACAACACCACCCATCCGGCTGTCGAGTCGTGAGTTTTTCCAAACTTTTTCAACGGAGCTTCCATCGGCTGCAAGTTTCAGCATAACACCACCATATCCGTATCCCGAAACGCAATACAGGTAACCATTGCTATAAAGCGGCGTGTTGGCATGCACTGCATATTGGTTTATCTGCTCATAACTCCAGAGTTTTTTACCGGTTTCGGCATCAAGACCTAGTATTGATTTTTCGGTCATGGTAACCACAATTTTACGTGCTGGTAGAGTAATCAGTAAGGGTGAACAGTATGCGCTTATTTCGCCGTTACCTGCGCTGCTCCAGATAAGTTTGCCGGTGTTTTTATTCAAAGCTATCACGTTATTTTTAACTCCGCCTGCTGTACAAAAAAGTTTATCACCGTCGATGAGCAGGTTTTCGGTTACGCCCCAAACGATATTGCGGCCATCGTAATCCTTCATAATATCCACTGACCACAAAATATTTCCTTTATCAGCCGAAAGGCATACAATTTTGCCAAAAGCACTCATCAGGTAGACTTTCCCGCCGTTAATCACAGGTGTTGATCGTGAACCGGGATAGCTTTCAATCCATTCGTCGCCATAAGGTGTGCTCCACACGAGTTTTCCGTCGAGTGAAAAAGCGAAAACTGTCCCTTTCCCGTCAGTAGCGCCGGCAGTGTATATTTTTTCATGGGCAACTACTGATGCCGAAGCATGACCTTCGCCCAGGTTATCATAATGCCATAATAGCTTTGGTCCTTCTGCCGGCCAGGATGGGAGTAAACCTTTCTCATCATAAATGCCATCACGGTCTTTGCCGCGCCATTGGGAGGCTTCCTGAGCAATGATAATGTCTGTAAATAAAACGAGGCTAAAAACTAGGACGACAAACGATTTCATAAAGAAAACCAGATTAAAATTACGATAAAATTACGATTTTATAGGAAATGAAGAAATGATTTCTGAATACGGCAAAAATTCAACTTTCTCTCGTTGATATAATGATTATCACGAAATTTGTTGAAACCGAAAATCAACGCCCGATGATCAACTTCCCGTTTAAAATTATTCTTTTAATTGTCCTGACAGTTTTAGTCAACAAACTGTATTCCCAGGGCTTGAAGCAGCTTGATTTACAGACTGACGGAAAGCTGTCTTTTCAATCAGCAGAAGATAATAGTGGCAAAATTTACAAGCTCAATGATCCGCCAATACTTTCATACCTCGCAAATGGAAATCTAAAAACAACCTTAGCCGGGAAAATTAAGCTAACGGCTGATAGCAGTATAATTACAGATGGGAATTTACAGATTTCGTATCATATTTTGCCTTTAGAAACAGGTGCTAATGCACGTATTATTTTTAAAAACACATCGTCTTCAGATACCATAAGCATACAAAATGTAGTCCCTTTCGGCGAAAATCCTGAGCATGTTTATATTACCGGCAAGGGCGACAACGGTCTTTCCCGTTCGCATTTATTTCGCACGGGTTATGAACCTGTAAATGTTATTCTTCCGGATAATGCATGGGAACTTGGTTTTGCAGCTGTTGCTCCCGACAATGAAAATGGAATATGCGCTTTGACCCGGCGTACAGGTTGGGATAAAACAAAAGCCCAACGCCGCAGGTTCGAAACACTGCTTTATCCGGGTGGCAGCGTCACATATACGCTTTGGGCCGATATTTATAGCGGGAACTGGCAGGAAGGTCTTCGCCAGATGTTTCAGGATCGCCTGCTTTACGAAATTAAAGGCACATTTGATAATACCCTTTTTGAGCGCGAAGACTTAAAATGGATACGGCACACGTATGCGATGCATTTAATGATGAACTGGGATCATCAGTATTACGATGCCAAAGATGGAGCATTTCACTTGGAAGAGTTTCTCCAAAAAGGAAAAAAACTTTATGGCGGCGACGATGTAATCGGAATATGGCCAAACTGGCCTATGCTTGGTCTTGATCAACGAAATCAATGGGATTTGTACCGTGCTTTGCCCGGTGGAACAGCCAAAATAAAAGAACTCGCAGAGCTTTGCAGAACCAATGGTACCAGGCTTTTTATCAGCTACAATCCCTGGGACGAAAGCACCCGAAACGAAGATCATCATTCCGGAATGAGCGATATGATTGAGCAGACGACTGCTGATGGCGTGGTGCTCGATACTGAAGGAAAATCGAGCCGGGAACACCAGGCTGCCGCCGACAAGGTGCGGAAAGGTGTTATCATGTACAGCGAAGGAATGGCAGTGCCGCGTGATATGCAGGGAATTGTTGCCGGTCGTGTTCACAACGCATTGTATTACCCGCCATTGCTTAATCTCAATAAATTTATCAAACCCGATTTTGCTGTTTTCCGTGTGGCGGAAGTACATCGTGAACATATCCGCCGCGAATATGCAACCTCCTTTTTCAATGGCTATGGAACTGAGTTGAATATTTTTCCTCCCGGCCGGCCCGATTGGATGGATGAAGAATACCGGTTTTTTGGTCGTACGCTTATGATATTGCGGGAGAATACGGATAATTTCGTTTCGGCAGGATACACGCCTTTGATTCCGACAAAGTCCGACAAAGTCTATGTTAATAAATGGCCGCTGGACCATAAAACCATTTACACAATTTTCAGTCTCGTTCCGGAAGGCGTTGATTCGCCTTTGTTTGAAGTGCAACAAAAACCTGGCTGGCATTATGTTGATTTATGGAGCCATGTTCCCGTAAAAATTGACACGATTGAGGGAAAATGTTTTGTGAGCATTGATATCGAGGGTTTTTCGAAGCGCTGGATTGGAACCAACAACGAAGGTGCTGTAGGGGCGGTTGGATTTTTTCCACAGAATATTCATTTTGAGTTGAATGGAGATTCACTTGTTATTTCAGCCACAGCTGGAACAAAAATTAAAATCTGGAAAGGTGATCCGTCGTATGAAAAAACCTGCAAGGAATATCCTGTTACGTTTAGTAAAATAAAAATGTACAATGATTTCGGGCGTTACGAAGGCAAGTTTGTGGTTCAGCTTTTTGATAAGGATGAACTTATTGACGAAACTTCATTCGAAATTCCTTTCGCAACGCCAAGGCTGATCAGTACGGTTGTCAGGACTTCAATTCCTGCGAAGATGCCAAAGGATATGATTAAAATTCCTTCCGGAGTTTTTTATCAGAAAAGCACGTTTGGTGATAATTTTATTCCAAATCCGGTTGTGGATGAAAAAGAAAAGAAGATTATGCATTCGCTTTACATGGATAAATACCCGGTTACAAATGCACAGTTTCAGGCTTTTTTGAAAGCCAGCAACTTTAAACCGGCTGATACAGCTAACTTTTTGAAACATTGGATAATTGGACAAATTCCTCCTGGAGAAGAAAATTATCCTGTAACCTGGATCTCATACGAAGATGCAAAAGCCTTTGCATCCTGGGCCGGCAAGCGTTTGCCAACTGAAAGCGAATGGCAGTATGCCGCACAAACCGAAAAGCTGTACGACTGGCCCTGGGGCGATAAAGTGAAAGTTGAACGGAAAGAGGAAGTTATAACCAACACTCTAACAGTTTCAAAATTGCAGGTTGATCCGGCATATTGCAACACGGGAGACGGCAAATTATACCCTGTAGGGAAATACAAAAAAGGGATTAATCCTTACGGACTTTACGACCTTGTTGGTTGTGTGTGGCAACTGACCAACGACGAATACGATAACGGAACCAATTATTTCCTGGTTGTAAAAGGCGGAAGTTATTTCCTGCCTGCTTCAAGCTGGTGGTATGTGGAAGGCGGTCCGCGGGAACTTACTTATACGCAAAAACTGCTCAGAATTTCGCAGGGTTTTGAACGATGCGGTACGGTTGGATTCAGGTGTGTGGCGGATAATGAATAAACCATGTCGATTATTGTAGATTTAACAGTGTGAATTGTATTTTAAAGTTTAGTTGACAATTGTGGAAATGAGAAAAAATGCAACTGAATAATCTGATCTAATCCATTAAGATTCGGTAACTTTATGCCGAATTTAAAGACGAAGTTTATGAATACCATTCCGTTAAAAAAGGAACTAATTCATAGAATTTCCGGAATTGAAGACATTGGTTTTCTGAAAGCCATAAAAGCTATTCTGGACAACAAGAAAAAGGGTTCCATTATTGAATTGACTGATTACCAGGAGAAAGAGCTGCTTTTTGCAAGTAAAGAAGGTTGGGACGGGAACGTGATTTCACAATCTGAAATGGATCAAAAAGTTGAAAAGTGGCTAAGCGGGAAGTAATCTGGACAAAGGTTTCCGAAATTCAATTGCAGGAAATTCCGGAATTTTATACCAAAAGAAACCAAAGCAGTCAATACTCAAGAAAACTGTATAAAAAGTTTAAAACAGAGATTAAAACTGCCGCAATAAATCCTGAATCAGGAATAAAAACAAAGCTTAACCTGATATGGGGGCTTATTATTTAAGATTTTTATGTAATCGCTATTAAAATCTGGAAAGTATTAATCATCACTTTTTAAAGGTTGAAAGGTCTCGGCCAGTTCTTTATACCATTCCTCACCATATTTCCGGATTAAGGAATCTTTCAGGAAAATGTACACTGGTACATCATTTATTTCCCCGTTCAACAATGCAGGTTTGCAAATATGCCATTCGTTATAATTAACTGCATCAAAATCATTGTATTTGCTGATCCGTACAGGGTATAAATGACAGGAAATCGGTTTCTGAAATGGAATTTTTCCTTCTTTCCATGCTTTTTCAACGGCGCAAAGAGCTATCCCGTTTTCATGATAAACAAAAGCACATTCGCGTCCATTTACGAGCGGTGTCACATACATTCCGAACATATCATAATCAAAAACACCGGAAAGTTCAACTTGCGTTATGCCATCCTCAGTCATATATGGTTTGATCTCGTCGAAATAATCTTCAAGTATACTTATCTCTTCTTCATCCAGCGGAGCGCCTGCATCGCCGTCCACACAACACTGTCCTTTGCAGGCCGACAAGTCGCAACAGAATTGGATGCTTCCAAGTTCATCAGATATTAAGGTTTTATCAATTGCTATCATGCTACAAAAGTACTGATTTTTGGAAAGTGATTTGAAATTGGAACGCAGATGAAACTGATAACAGCGGATTTTCGTTTCTTTCTCCCCTTCTCCGTCTCGCCCTTCGCTCTTCTGTCTATCACTCCATCTCTTCGTTCGCTCCATCGCCTCTTCGCCCCATCCCTCCGTCCCTCAGTCTCTCAATCTCTCAGTCCCTCCTGCTCTCCCATTCTCCCACACCCACTCCCCCTTGTCTGTTTCTTTTTTTATGGCTACCTTTGCCACATGGCACAAAACGAAGAAATTTTCAAAAAAATTATTTCCCACTCCAAAGAGTATGGGTTTGTATTTCCGTCGAGCGAAATATACGATGGCCTTAGTGCAGTATACGATTACGGTCAGAACGGAGTTGAGTTAAAAAACAATATCCGCCAGTATTGGTGGAAATCGATGGTTCAATACCACGAAAATATTGTTGGCCTGGATGCCGCTATTTTCATGCATCCTACCACCTGGAAAGCATCAGGCCATATTGATGCTTTCAGCGATCCGTTGATTGATAACCGCGATTCGAAGAAACGCTATCGCGCCGATGTGCTGGTTGAAGACCAGATGGCTAAATGGCAGGATAAAATAGATAAGGAAGTTGAAAAGGCCGCTAAACGTTTTGGTGAAACTTTCGACAAAGCTCAGTTCCTGGCCACGAATGGCCGCGTACTTGAATACAAGGAGAAAATTGAATCCACAACCAAACGTTTTTATGGTGCCATGGAACGTAACGACCTGGCAGATGTAAAAAAACTTATCGAAGATCTGGAAATTGTTTGCCCTGTTTCAGGAAGCCGCAACTGGACCGATGTACGCCAGTTCAACCTCATGTTCAGCACATCCATGGGCTCGGTAAGTGAAGATTCAAATGTTATTTATCTTCGTCCCGAAACCGCCCAGGGCATTTTTGTAAACTACCTGAATGTGCAGAAAACCGGCAGGATGAAGATTCCGTTTGGTATCGCACAAACCGGAAAAGCTTTCCGTAACGAAATTGTTGCCCGCCAGTTTATTTTCCGCATGCGTGAATTCGAACAGATGGAAATGCAATATTTCGTTCGCCCCGGCACCGAACTCGAATGGTTCGAATACTGGAAGACAGAACGCATGAAATGGCACCAGTCGCTTGGAATTCCTGCCGCAAAATACCGCTGGCACCCGCACGATAAACTTGCACATTATGCCAATGCTGCCATAGATATTGAATTTGAATTCCCTATCGGGTTTAAAGAACTTGAAGGCATACATTCGCGTACCGATTTCGATTTAAAAGCACACCAGGAACATTCGGGCAAGAAAATCCAGTATTTCGATCCTGAACTGAACGAAAACTATGTGCCTTACGTAATCGAAACATCTATCGGCCTCGACCGTACTTTCCTGGCTGTTCTCAGTTATGCCTATACCGAGGAAAAACTCGAAGACGGATCGGAACGCGTTGTGCTTCGGTTGCCCTCGATGCTGGCCCCGATCAAATGTGCCATTCTGCCTCTTGTAGCAAAAGACGGACTTCCTGAAAAAGCCCGCGAGATCATGGATGCCGTTAAATACGACTTCATGTGCCAGTACGAGGAGAAAGATTCAATAGGCAAGCGCTATCGCCGCCATGATGCTATTGGCACACCTTATTGTATTACAGTCGATCACCAAACGCTTGAAGATAACACTGTCACCATCCGTGACCGTGACACAATGAAGCAGGAGCGAATTCCGATTGAAAAGATCGGAGAGTTGGTCAGGCTGAAAATCAAAGGATAACAGTTACTTAATGACTTTCCCCGTCAGAAATGATTAACATGTAACATTTAATGAATAATGAAAAAGTGGTTTAGCCGGGTTAATTTCCGGGTTAAACCTTTTTCGTTTTGTGTTATCTGTTTACCATTACTTATCTTTAAAAAATATGAAAAACACATTCCTTGCCTTTGACCTGGGAACCACATTCGGTCGTGCCGTACTTGGCGAACTAAATGATGGCACCCTAAGCCTCCGGGAAATTCATCGGTTTGCTAACGAACCTATTCTGGCCAAAGATCACAGGTACTGGAATATTGAATTGCTTTTCCAGGAAATAAAAAAGAGTCTGGTTATAGTTGCTGACAAAAATCTGCCTGTTGAAAGCATTGGCCTAACTGCCTGGGGTGTTGATTTTTCCCTTATGGGGGATGATAGAATTCCTGTGCGGCCAATAATATCCAATGAAGTAACTAACGAGGGAAACCTTGAAGGTTTTGCGCAACGGATTACAGAAGACAAGATCTACGGTCAGACTGGAGTTCCGGTTTCGCATATCACATCCTTGTTTCAGCTGGCTGCCGTGAAGAAAAAGGACAGCGAGTTGGCTAAAAAAGCAAAACACCTTCTTTTTGTACCCGATATTTTCAACTATCTGCTTACAGGCATAATGAATACTGAATTCAGTATCGCGACTACTACGCAGTTGTATAACCCGGTAAAAAGAATGTGGGATCATGACATTTTCAAAGCATTGGGAATACCTGTCAGCATTATGTCGCGCTTAGTAGAACCTGGAAGTGTTATAGGAAGTGTTTCGAACAATGTTTCCTACGAAACAGGAATTGCACGAATACCTGTTGTTGCAGTTGCATCAAACGCTGCAGCCTCAGCTATCGCAGCAATTCCGGCAATCGGAAGCAACTGGGTTTATATCAACATCAGTAGTAACTGTCTGTTAGGTTTTGAATCGGCTCGTCCTATTATCAATAAAAAATCACAACAACTGAACTTTACCAACCAGGGCGGAGCAGGTCATAGTTTCAATATTCAGAAGAATACTATTGGATTGAAATTAGTAGAGGAATGTCAGAAGGCATGGAAAGAAAACAAGTATACAATTGCGGACCTTATGTTGTTTGCCGGTGAATCACAACCTTTTACCGCCTTTATTGATACAGATCACACATCGTTTATAAATGCCGGGGATTTACCTGCTGCAATAACCGGGTATTGCCAGTCAACCGGCCAGGATGCTCCTGAAACGCATGGCGAAATCATCAGGACCATTCTTGAAGGGCTCGCTTTTAAATTCAGAACGCTGATCAGGCAAACGGAGGATTTACGCGGAGCAAAACCTGAATCAATTTACATAACCGGGGATGGAGCTCAAAATGAATTACTCTTCCAGCTTACAGCCAATTGTTGCGGCATTCCGGTAATAACATCTTCGGATGAAGCAGTTGTTGCAGGAAATATTCTGGTGCAGGCACAAGCATTAGGCATTGTTAAAAATGTAGATGAAATACGCGATATTACCAGTAGATCTTTCCCAACAAAAACCGTTGAACCTTCCGAAGAAGAAGTTTGGAATGAGGCTTATGATCAGTACTTACAAATTATATGAATAAAATAATTCAGCTGAGCGGGATTTGAAAATGCTGGGCGGGATTTAAAACTTAGCGAAGCGATCTCATCCGCCAAAGGCGGATAATCCCGCTCTACGGAGTTGGGGGTTTGTAATTCCTATATTTGGCAAAATCAAAAAGATAAAACAATACAATATCTGATTTTATAAAAACAAAAAAGATACAAAGTTGAGAACCTTGCTGAGCGGGATTTGTAATCCCGCTCCACGGAGTCAGGAATTTATAATTCCTGCAATAAGTAAAAGATAAAAAGCCGCTTTATTACACCGAATAATAAATCTGTTTTCACGGGAAGCAAAAAGGCACAAAGTATAAAACCTTGTGCCTTTTTATGTGATAAATTGCAGGATCAGATTATTTTCCGCCCGGGGTTGTTGGTTCAACAGCACGGGTCGAAGCAACTGAAATAACCAGGTTGCTCATTACTTCCAGAATTTCGATATTAGGAATCTTGATATCGCTAACTCTTAAGCTATCTTCAATTTCCATTTTCGAAATGTTGATAACGATTTCTTCCGGCATATGCTCAGCAAGACCTTTAACTCTCATCTTGCGGAATTTCTTAACCAGTTTACCCCCACGCAATACTCCGGGTGAATTTCCTTCAACGCGGATAGGAAGGCTTACAATAATTGGTTTTCCTGCAGTTACCTGGAGGAAATCGGCATGTAAGGTTTTGTCCGAAACCGGGTGATACTGAACATCCTGAAGGGTTGCAGTGAATTTTTTGCCTTCGATGTCAAGGTCAATCAGGAAAGTGTAAGGAGTGAAAATGATTGTTTCAAGCACTTTTTCCTCGATTGCAAAATGAAGTTCTTCCTTACCACCGTAAATTACGCATGGCACCTTGCCGCTGGCCCGGTTCATTTTCGCATCTTTTTTCCCTACGTTCGCGCGAAGCGAACCGCTCATAGATACTGTTTTCATTTGATTTGTGTTTAATTGTTATTATTATTTGATGTTAAAAAGAGACGAAATTGATTCGTAATTGTGTGCCCGTTTGATAACGTCAGCCAGCAATGTGGCTGTTGTAAGCACTTTTATCTTTGGATTTTCGTGTTTTAACGGAATGGTATCGGTAACAATTACTTCGGTAAATGCTGAATTGACAATATGGTCGAACGCTTCACCGGATAAAATAGGATGAGTACAGAATCCGCGTACACTTGAGGCTCCGTTATCCATCATAATCTGAGCTGCCTTGGTAATAGTTCCGCCGGTATCAATGATATCATCAAGCAATACAACATCTTTCCCTCGTACGTCGCCAATAAGCGACATGGAATCAACCTGGTTGGCTTTTGACCGCTGTTTGTAACAGATAACAAAACCCGTGTTGAGAGCTTTGGCATAGCTGGCTGCCCTGCGTGTTCCTCCTGTATCGGGCGATGCAAATACCAGGTTAGGAAGATTCAGTTTTTTGATATAAGGTAAAAAGATGGATGAAGCATAAAGATGATCAACAGGAACATCAAAAAATCCCTGGATCTGATCGGCATGCAAATCAATGGTTATCATACGTTGCACACCTGCTGCAGTAAGCAGATTTGCAATCAGCTTGGCCGAAATCGGAACGCGCGGTTTATCTTTCCGGTCCTGCCGCGCAAATCCGAAATAAGGAATTACAGCGGTGATTGTCCTGGCCGAAGCCCGTTTGGCTGCGTCAACCATAAGCAAGAGCTCAAGGAGGTTAACAGCCGGAGGAAATGTGGATTGAACAATGTATACATCATTACCCCGAAGGTTTTCCTCAAATGAGATAGTAAATTCACCATCACTGAAAACAATAACCTGAACTTCACCAAGTTTTGTTCCAAAGCTAAGCGCAATATTCTCGGCAAGATAGCGTGTAGCCCTGCCTGAAAAAATTTTTACCTCATGTGCCATGTCCGGTGGATTTTTTTTAATCGAACGGCAAAGGTATGATTTTTTTGGATTCTTCAAATATATTTTAATGCTTCTTTCTGTATAAAGCTGATTATTAATAGCATAAACACCAAATTTAATAAATGTCATTAAATCATTTATTAAATTAGTATTGGCTCGAATGCATTTGTAAAGTATCTTTGAAGTCTTACTATACAGAAGAGTGTACGCAATAATTGATATTGAAACCACCGGTGGCAATGCCAGCCGGGAACGGATTACGGAAATAGCCATTTATATTCACGACGGGAAAAAGGTTGTGAATGAATATTCCACCCTTATAAATCCTGAATGCAAGGTGCCTCCATTTGTGGCCCGCCTCACGGGTATTTCGGACGAAATGCTTGTTAATGCTCCGAAATTCTTCGAGGTAGCCCGCGATATCGTTGAAATCACGGAAGGATGTACCTTTGTGGCTCACAACGCGGCCTTCGACTATAGTTTTGTAAAACAGGAATTTCTTAACCTGGGTTATAAATACAAAAGACCTGTATTATGCACTGTTAAGATGTCGCGTAAACTTCTGCCCGGGCATCCATCGTACAGCCTGGGCAATCTTTGCAGCAGTTTAGGTATCCAGATTACTTCACGCCACCGGGCTTCAGGTGATGCTTTAGCCACAGTAAAACTTTTCGAGCGTTTGCTGAGTGTCGATCCAACGCTTAGCCAGATCCCCACCGACGGATTGCATCCTTCACTCGATAGGTCCATTTTCAGCAGGTTGCCCCTAACTGCCGGAGTTTACTACTTTCACGACGAGAACGGAAAATTGCTTTATATCGGGAAAAGCAAAAATATTCACGCCAGGGTTTTGTCGCATTTTCAAAACAGCACTACCAGCAAAGCCATCGAAATGCGTTCCAATACAGCAAGTATCAGTTTCGAAGAAACCGGAAGTGAACTGATTGCGCTCTTGCTTGAATCAGACGAAATCAAGAAGCATAAACCGCTGCACAACAGGCTGCAGCGTCGCACTTTATACAAATACGGCTTATACTCCTTATACCTTCAATCAGGGTATAGGATGCTCCAGATTGAAAAAATCAAATCAACCGGGAAACCCCATACTGTTTTTGCGTCCTTTGATGAAGCGTTGGTTTTGGTTCATGATATTGTTGCCAAATATAACCTTTGCCAGAAATTATGCGGGTTGTATCAGAATCATGGCGCTTGCTTTCAGCATTCCATCGGGCAGTGTAGCGGAGCGTGCATCGGTATTGAACCAGCAGATGAATATAACCTTAGAGTTGATGCCGCCTTAAAAGAATTTCGCCATAAATGGACAGATATGGCCATTATTGATCATGGCCGTAATGAAGATGAGGTTTCGGTTGTACTTATCGAAAATAATGTTTTTGCCGGTTTCGGATGGATGTCGAATGAAGAAAGCATTAGTGATCCCATTAAGATTAAGGATTTTATCAGGCCATACAGCGACAACCGTGATGTTCATCAAATCATCAAAGGGTTTCTTAATACGGGGAAAGCATTAAAGATAATCCGGTTCTAAAACGGACAGGTTTTCCCTTTTTGGCACTTACTTTTTAAATTTCTTTAGTATCCCCAGGAATTAAGGTATTATTAACAAAATAATATTAGCCTGTAAGTTATTCTTTTTCTGCTTGTTAAAAATACTCAATCCCATTAAACCCTTTTCATCTGCAGTTTTTCCCGTCCAACCAAATTTTTAGCATGGTTTTTATTCTAATGTAGTAGAATCTGTTGCTCATAAGCAACACCAAGAAATTTCTTTTGGCAAAGGGAAACACAGTGAAAAGCTGTGATTTTAAAAAGGCGGGTGGAAACTCCCGCCATTTTTTTTGCTGCCACATCAAGGAATGTTTATCGCATATTCTTAAACCCGTTTTCCATAGCGGCTGAAATGCGCGTAAATACTTCATTGAAGGTACCCAGACCATCTATTTTTATAACCCCATGCAACTGGTTGTATTTCTGTATAACAGGAACTGTTTTGGTTTCGTGTTCCTGCAGCCGTTTCACAATTTTAGCGGTACTGTTGTCATATGGCATGCAGTTACCGGTTTTACTTCTTTCATCGAGCCGGCTGATTAGTTCCAACGTTGGTACTTCAATTTCAATAATTTTCGAGATGGCGGAACCATATTTCTTAAGCAAACCATCCAAAATATAGGATTGAACCAAAGTGCGCGGGAATCCTTTAAAAATAAATCCTTTAACACCTTTGGAGTTGGCCAGTTTCTTTTCGATGAGCTGAACCACAATTTCATCAGGTACAAGCTGACCATTTTCATAGAGATCGGTTATTTTCCTGCCTGTTTCTGAATTTGACGCAATTTCCTGCTCCAGCATAGCGCCGGTGGCTACATATTCGAGGCCGAATTCCTTTGCCAGCGCTTTGCCCTGCGAACCACGACCCGATCCGGGGTAACCGAAAAGAACAATGTTAAACAGGCTTTTGCTCAACTCGTGGTTAATAATTTTTGTGATGGAAAGGTTTACATTTTCGATGCTGTCGATGCCATTCACCTCGACATAAATGCCTTTGTCCCTGTAAAACTGAAGTACAGGCAATGTCTTCTCGTTGTATTCCTTTAACCGGTTGCGGATGACTTTCTCGTTGTCGTCACTACGGCCGGAGGTTTTGCCCCTGTTTAAAAGCCTGGCTACGGATTCTTCTTCAGGTACAGTGAGGCTTATCAGGCAATTTAAAGATGTATTCAGTTTCAGCATCAATCCTTCAAGGATGTAAGCCTGTATGTAAGTACGCGGGAACCCGTCGAATAAAAAACCATTGGAATCAGGGTTATCGGTGATTGTTTTTTCAATAATCTGAACGATAATTTCATCACTAACCAAACCACCGGAAAAAATGCTGCTCTGTGCTTCTAATCCCAACCTCGACTTTTCGGCAATCTCTTTTCGTAAAAGATCACCGGTTGAGATGTAAAAGAGATTATACTTGCTGATAAGGAATTCCGACTGTGTTCCTTTTCCTGCGCCCGGAGGGCCGAATAACGCTATATTCAACATAATGGCCTGGTTAAATAATATGGTTATGAATGAATTCTTCCCGGGTTTAGGTGTGATCTGAACTACAGGAAATTGTTATTCAAAACTACAAAAAAAAGCTGCCTTATTCAGTGCAGCTTTTATAAATATTTCACAATAATTATTCGGTAACCAACGTTGCTACAACTTTTGCAGCAGCCAGAGCCGAGAGTTCTTTATCGATGTGGAACAACCCTCCGGCTTCGTTACCGGCAAGTTTCATCTTATCGAGTATACCGTGCATGGTTCTTTCTTCTTCTATCTGCTCATTAATATACCATTGCAGGAAATTGCCTGTTGTGTAATCTTTGTTATTCAAAGCTACTTCGTACAAATCGTTGATCGATGCGGTAATAAACTCCTCATGAATCATGACTTTTTCGAATACATCAAGTAACGAACTATACTCGGCAGTGGGATTATCGAGGGCCAGCAACTGGCTGTATCCGTCCCTGTCGTTCAGATAATGAACAAACTTGAGCTGGTGCATGCGTTCTTCGTCGGTTTGCTTAAAAAGAAAAGCCGCTGCGCCTGGATATCCTTTCACCTGACACCACGAAGCCATGGAAAGGTATAACCGTGAAGAATGTTCTTCGTTCTTTATCTGATTAATAATTGCTTTTTCTACTGCTTCTTTTATCATGATATTAAAATTTTAAAATCTTTACTCCATTTAAAACAAGCGAAAAACAAGAATGTTGTAGTCCATTAATAACCGATTTCACATTATTGGTTCTTCAATGCTTCGGCACCGCTTACAATTTCCAGGATTTCCTTGGTAATTGAGGCCTGTCGCGCTTTATTATAGGCAAGGTTAAGTTCCTTGATAAGATCGCCTGCATTGTCAGTTGCCTGGTGCATGGCTGTCATACGCGCGCCGTGTTCGGAAGCGTATGAATCGAGAACTGATTTGTAAAATTGTATTTTCAGTGACTTCGGAATTAATTCCACTACAATTTCTTCTTTTGATGGCAAGAAGATATAATCGGTATTAGTTTTTGAAACAACAGCGCTCTTGGCGGGAGCTTCGACCGGAAGAAACTGTTCAACTGCCACCCGCTGAACAACCGCATTTTTAAATTGATTGTAAACTATGTCCACCCGGTCGAATTCTTTACCGGCAAACGCATTCATAACTGAGGAAGCTATTGCCGAAACGTTTTCGTAAGTAAGACTATCGAATACCGAATCATGCGAAGAGATTACATTATACCCGCGTTTGGTAAAAAACTCGGTTCCCTTGCGACCAATTGTGAGCACACTTACATTTGCTGCTTTTAGCTGAGACGCATAATCAATTTGGATCCGCTGAGCTGCAGTGCGTAAAATGTTTGTATTAAAAGCGCCACAAAGCCCACGGTTTGAAGTAAGAACAACAATCAGTACTTTGTTAGGTGTGCGTTGCTGGGTATACAAATTACCATCGCCTGAATCGAGGCTGGCGCTCAGGTTTTGCAGAATATCCTTCAGTTTTGCTGCGTAAGGGCGCATTTTCAGAATGGCATTCTGAGCCTTTCGTAACTTCGAAGCTGCCACCATTTTCATGGCGCTAGTGATCTGCTGTGTCGATTTTACCGAAGCAATCCTGATTCTGACTTCCTTTAAATTCGGCATAGAATTGATTTAAACACTTTCGAAATAAACATTCTTTCAAATACCTGAATGAACAGGAGCTTTATTATATATACTTTGCGGATACTTCTTTTGCCAGATTGTCGATCGTGCTAAGAATCTGATCATCAAGTTTACCTTGTTTCAGGTCAGCCAGAAGTTCTTTATGGCTGGTTTCGAGATGATGGAGAAACTCAGTTTCAAAATCACGTATCGATTTAACAGGCACTTTCTGGAGCAGGCCCCGGGTTCCACAGGCAATAATGGCAATTTGCTTTTCAACCGGTACTGGTGAATACTGGGGTTGTTTCAGAATTTCAACATTGCGGGCACCCCTGTCGAGGATATTTTTGGTGGCAGTATCAAGGTCGGAACCGAATTTTGAGAATGCTTCGAGTTCACGGTATTCAGCCTGGGCCAGCTTAAGTGTTCCGGCAACTTTTTTCATCGCTTTGATCTGGGCATTTCCTCCTACACGTGATACCGAAATACCTACGTTAATAGCCGGACGAATACCTGAATTGAAAAGCGTTGTTTCGAGGAATATCTGTCCGTCGGTAATCGAAATTACATTGGTTGGAATATATGCTGAAACGTCGCCTGCCTGAGTTTCGATGATAGGAAGCGCTGTTAACGAACCTCCACCTTTTACAAGTGGCCTGATCGATTCCGGCAAGTCGTTCATCTGTTTCGCAATTTCATCACTCTTGATGATTTTCGCAGCACGTTCAAGCAAGCGTGAATGCAGGTAGAATACGTCACCTGGATACGCTTCGCGTCCCGGTGGGCGGCGGAGCAATAATGAAACTTCGCGGTAGGCAACTGCCTGTTTCGAAAGATCATCATAAATAACCAAAGCCGAACGGCCGGTATCACGGAAAAATTCACCGATTGCAGCACCGGTAAACGGAGCGTAAAATTGCATGGCAGCCGGGTCGCTGGCGGTAGCCATAACGATAACCGTATAAGCCATGGCACCGTGATCTTCCAGTGTCTTTACAATATTGGCAACGGTAGAGCCTTTTTGGCCAATAGCCACATAAATACAGAAAACAGGTTCGCCTTTTTCGTAAAATTCTTTCTGATTGATAATAGTATCAATAGCGATAGCAGATTTACCGGTTTGGCGGTCGCCGATGATAAGCTCGCGCTGTCCACGACCGATGGGGATCATAGCATCGATAGCTTTGATACCGGTTTGTAACGGCTCGGTAACAGGCTGGCGGAAAATAACACCCGGAGCTTTGCGCTCAATCGGCATTTCGTAAAGCTTGCCTTTAATTTCGCCTTTGCCGTCGATGGGTTCGCCCAGTGTATTAATTACGCGGCCAAGCATTCCTTCGCCTACCCGTAAGCTTGCAATTCGTTTGGTGCGCTGAACCTTGTCGCCTTCTTTAATATTTTTTGATTCACCCAGCAGTACAACGCCCACGTTATCCTCTTCGAGGTTGAGCACTATACCTTTGGTATCGGTTTTTGTAAATTCAACAAGTTCGCCGGATTGTGCATTGCTGAGGCCATAAACACGGGCAATGCCGTCGCCTACCTGCAACACAGATCCAATTTCCTTGATTTCGGCTTCAGTTGAAAAACCGGCCAATTCCTGCCGCAGTATTGCAGTTACTTCTGCGGGTTTTATTTGTGCCATAATGGTAATATGAGTTAATGGTGAATGGTGATTGGAAAATAGTTTAAACTGAAATGGTCTTTAACCCCTAAATCCTAACACCTAAAACCTCTTTATTTTAAAATCCTCGTACAAACAGATTCTTCTCAAAATCCTTTTTAAGTTCTTTTATTTTTGTTGAAAGACTCTGATCAATTTGAAAATTATCCAGATTAATTACAAAACCACCTAATAGAGTTTCATTGGTTTTTTCGACCAGGTCAATTTTTTTATCTGTCAGCTTACTCAAAATATCAAGCACACTGGCTTTGTCCTGAGTGGCAAGTTCCACTGCAGATGTAACATACGCTGTTTTAATCCCTTTCGACGCTTTATATAGGTCTGCAAAAGCTTCGGCTATAGAAGGAAGATACCGTTCGCGACGCTTACGTATCATAAGGCTGATAAAACTGAGTGACATCCTGTTCATGGATGCCCCGAAAATCTTTGCAATAACCTTATTTTTTTTATCCGCATTTACCACAGGATTTTGAAGCATAAGTACAAAATCATGGTTCGAAGAGCAAACGTCTCCAAGCATTGTCATATCCTCATACGCATTATCAATAATGCCTTTTTCCTCAGCAAGATCGAAAAATGCAGCAGCATAACGTATGGTTATTTTGGTATAACTCATTTGAGGTTTTTATAGATTCTGCCTAATTAATTTTAACGTCTTTCAGGAGCTTTTCTGTAAGCTCATGCTGTTGTTTCTTGTTTTCAAGTTCTTTCCCGATCAGCTTTTCAGCTATTTCGATTGAAATTGAGGCTATCTGATTTTTCAGATCGTTGATGGCAGCCATTTTTTCGAACTCGATGTTTTCGCGCGCATTTTCCATTATCCGGGCTGCTGCTTCATTTGCTTTGTCGCGGGCTTCATCCAGGATTGCTTCCTTTACTTTGCGGGCATCGCGCATTAAAGCATCGCGCTCGTCCTTGGCATCACGAAGCAGCTGCTCGTTGCCTGCTTTTAACTGTAGCATTTCTTTTTTTGCTTCGTTAGCCGCTTCCAACGCTTTTTCGATAGTGTCTTCCCGTTGATGTATGCCTTTCATAATCGGCCCCCAGGCATATTTGCCAAGGACATACAATACCAGGCTGAATGAAATCAACATCCAGAATATCAAGCCTATACCAGGAGTTACTAATTGCATAGTTCTGGGTATGAATAATTTATATTTTGTTTACTTTGTTTTCAATCAATTTAATTCAACTACTGCATCCCTGCCAGTCGCAGGGATACAGCAGCCGAAATTTTGTTTTACAGAAACAGGATCAACAGACAAACCACGATAGCGAAAAAAGCAACACCTTCGATAAGAGCGGCAGCCACAATCATGTTCGAACGGATATCGCCTACGCTTTCTGGCTGGCGGGCAATGGATTCCAGAGCCGAAGCCCCGATTTTTCCAATACCGATACCTGCACCGATAGCTGCAATACCAGCACCAATACCAGCACCCATTTTTGCAACGGGAGCAAGGTCTGTTGCTACTTGTAATAAAACGCTTAAGAGTGACATAAGAATTGAATTATGTGATTAATAAAAGATTTAGTGTTCAGTTGTATGTTCTTCGGTATGTTCGTGTTCTTCCATAGCCATCCCGAAGTAAATGGATGAAAGTAATGCAAATACATAAGCCTGGATAAATGCTACCAGCAATTCCAAAAGGCTCATGAAAACGCCAAAGGCAATCGAGAATATGGAAACTCCGTAACCAGCCACGATATTCATATTACCGAAAATAAAGATCAGGCTCATAAATCCAAGCAGGATAATATGACCGGCGGTCATGTTGGCAAACAAACGGACCATCAATACAAAAGGCTTGGTAATTAAACCTACTATCTCAACGATAGGCATGAGTGGAATAGGTATTTTAAGCCACCAGGGTACGCCCGGAGCGTTAACGATATGTTTCCAATACCCTTTATTGCCGTTATATGTGGTTATTGCAAATGTGAAAAGTGCCAGCACCATGGTAACTGCAATGTTACCGGTAAGGTTAGCTCCTCCCGGGAAAACAGGGATCAGCCCCAAAAGGTTATTCAGAAAAATAAACCAAAACACCGTAAGGAGGAAAGGCATAAAACGAGCATAATTCTTTTTACCCAAACCAGGAATAGCAATATCATCACGAACAAAAAGAATCAATGGCTCGAGTACAGACTGAAGACCTTTGGGTGCAGTATTTGGATTTTTCTTGTATTTATTTCCTATTGAAATAAAGATAAGACATAACAATAAAACACTGATAAACAAGGACAAAACATTTTTGGTAATCGAAAAGTCCAGCGGCAATTTTGCTGATTCATCAGCGGTTTCACCATCTTCCAGTGTTTTTACAATCTTGCCTTCGTTAACGCCTTCAGTCATTAAACGGTATCCGCGATAGGCTTCGTGACCATGATGAAAATGACCCGAGCTGAAAGAAACAAGTTTGCCTTTATCCAGTATTATTACAGGTAAAGGGATCGAAAGATGAAAATCGTTGTAGGTTAAAATGTGCCATTCGTGCGCATCAACAATATGATCAATGATCATTTTACCGGCATCAAAAGCTTTTTTCTCAGTTTGTTCGTGTGCCGGAACCGAAGGACTCGTGACCATGTCGTGAGTGGCTGTATTTCCATAAGTAAACCCTGATAATAACAAGGCAATTAAAACGACCTGCAACCTGGCTGTATGTAATAACTTTCTGATCATTAGCCTATTTTCGAATTTGAATGCAATATTACTAAGTTTTAATGAAATTATCCCTCTATTCATTTCAAAATTACGAAATTCTTTCAGGATCTGCGTTCAAAGAGTAAAATAGTCAGATGCTTTTTGCTTAAATATGAATCTTTATGCTGAACCAGCGAGAATTAAACTTTTCTTTTTGTTAAAAGAATGTAGAATTACCATTAAACATAGTTTGATTTTCAGAGTTGTTCAAATCTAAATGTAAATGTAAATAATGATCCGAAAAAAGATACTTTTGTTTTGCCGAAAGACTACTTATGGAATTTACCGTTTTCTCTGATGAATCCTTTATGCGTGAGGCGCTTAAGGAAGCCCGAAAAGCGCTTGGCAAGGATGAAGTACCAATAGGCGCAGTTATCGTTTGTGAAAACCGTATTATTGCCCGTGCTCATAATCTTACCGAACAACTGAACGATGTTACAGCGCATGCCGAAATGCAGGCGTTTACTGCCGCATCAGGGTTTATGGGCGGCAAATACCTCGAAGGATGCACATTATACGTAACCGTTGAGCCATGTGTAATGTGTGCCGGGGCTTCGTTCTGGAGCCAGATCAGCCGGATTGTTTATGGCGCCAGCGATATTAAACGAGGTTATTCTTTACTGAGTTCCTCTGTTCTGCATCCGCGTACAAAGGTTACAAGTGGAGTACTTGCCGAAGAATGCGGTGAATTGATGAAAGATTTTTTCAGAAAAAAACGATAAAAATGAATTCGGGAATGGGGGTAAACATTAAAATATAAGTAACTAATCAGCTTACTCAAAAAGTATTTTAGCCACAGATTACGCCGATTACACAGATTAAAACAGTTTTTTCAGTTTTTTAGATGAAATTTGAGCATAAGTTATCTAAATTTATCTGTGTAATCTGTTTAATCTGCGGCAAATATTTGTTTGCCAATGTTTTAAATTAAATAATTAGTTCTAAATATAAATGTTTTCGGTTTTTATACCTCACCTTGTGGGAAATCGTAATTTTGACACAATTATTTAATTGGAATTACGGTGAAGAATATCAGATATTTTACCAATGGCAAAGATACTATTGAGTGGAATGTGGAAGAATGCGTGCATTCGGGAAAATGCCTTAAAAACATACCTTATATTATTGACAGGCCCGGCATATATAGTATCGGCGTTTCTGAGCGCCAGTTCAACAGCATTCTTGATCAATCAGAAATGTGCCCCGCAAAAGCTTTGAAATTGTCAATATAATTTTCAA
This sequence comes from Bacteroidales bacterium, assembly GCA_030654075.1. GTDB lineage: Bacteria > Bacteroidota > Bacteroidia > Bacteroidales > UBA4417 > UBA4417. The sequence continues at coordinate 31,417 of JAURYB010000122.1, forward strand.
ATTCCCCGAACTTTACTCAAAGATCCATTTAAATAAAGATCAAAACCATAATACATACTTCCCGAACCATCTGCTTGCCCAATGAAATAAAACATACTTTGGAACGTTTTTTGACCATTATTAAATTAAAAGATTTTCGATGTCCCGGTTCCTAGTCATAATACTCGTTTTCTGCTGTCTGTCAGCATTTCCGCAATCGTACCGTAAAGTTCATAATACAGCTTTTGTACGCGGCGAGAAACTGACTTTCCGTGTTGCCTTTAATTCGGCCCTTACCGGAAGCATTACCGGCGGAAAAGCTACGCTGGAGGTAAAAAATGATGATAAAATTCTAAACAACAGGAGCACCTACCATGTAATTGGTGAAGGCAAAACCACTGGGTTTATCGAAATATTTTATAAGGTTAACGATAGGTTTGAAAGCTATTTTGATCAGGACGCGATAGTTGGCAGGCAGTTTATACGTCGTACCCGTGAGAATAGTTATAAAAAAGATGACCTGGTTGTTTTTCGGCAGGAAGACCTTTTAGCTGTCAGCCTGACAAAAATCGTAAAAGTACCTGCCAATATGCAGGATGTTATTTCAGCCTTTTATTATGCGCGCACACTCGATATTTCAAATCTGGAACCTGGAGGAATCATACATGTACCCTTTTTCCTGGATGATTCGGTCTACAATTCAAGTGTCATTTTCAAAGGCCGGGAAACCGTGAAAACCAAAATTGGCAAGTTCAGGTGCATTGCTTTCCGCCCAATGGTCGCAACCGGGTATGCTTTCGATGATCCTTACCCGATCACTATTTGGTTAACGGATGACGCTAACCGAATGCCGGTACTTATTGAATCAGAACAATCGGTTGGCCGTGCCAGGGTTGAACTGACATCGTATTCAGGATTGGCTAACCCCGTTGCTGCGAAATTGGCGGATTAGTGTTTTACCTGACTCCTTCAATTAAAAGAAGGGCGATTGGGCGAGGGGTGACAAAGCGATCGGAAATGATTGTCTTACTCCTGAATCAGATTTATAATTGTATTTGCGGGATATGGTACCATCGGAGCTGGAAACGGCATATCAAAACGAGTTAATTTATAGCGTTTAATCATTTTATCCACATGACTTATCCAGTGTGGGGATGTGGCATATTTAGCCGCTTTCATTGCCTTCAGCCATTTCATATAATCCATGTCGGCTTTTAAAGTTGCATAGTATTTTTTCTTTGAAACCATTTCGCCAAAATGAAGATAAGCGGCTTCATCGGACTCAAATTTACGGTATGAAGTTGTATATCCTGATTTGGTTTTTGATGATTTAACACGTCCTTTAACTCCAAAATGGTTGTGATTCAAACGACAAAGCTTACTGGTTCCGGCACCGCTTTCCTGCAAAGCGATTCCAAGTACAAGACTGGCTGGAATCTGATAGTTATTCAATACCTCAATAGCCAGTGTGTCATATTTATTGATATAAACTTCGGCAGCACTTTGAGCCTCAATACTTAAAACAGCTGCAAAAAAGAGTAGGCTTATCAATAAAAACCGCATATGAATGAAATAAATTCCGACTAAAAGTAATGAAAAAACTCAAAGTTTAACTTTATATACCTGCATTTGTTCATTTCAGGCTTTGCCGGTTATTCCGCAGATTAAATAAATCAGGGGCACGCTTTTTGTTAAAAAAGAGTAAATCCGGATTGTTCGTTATGGAAAAATGCTATCCGGCTCATTCTCATTTACATTAAATCTTCTACCTTTATATTTTCAGCAAATCCCGCTTTTTATGAAAACAACTTTCAGCATTCTTATCCTTTTATTCAGTCTGACCGCTATGTCGCAGAATCAATTTACAAAAAAATGGCAACAGGTCGACTCGCTTTCAGGGATTGGCCAATCGCAGTCGGCACTCGATATAGTTTTCGGCATTTACAACCAGGCGAAATCCGCCAACCAGACCGACCAGTTTGTAAAAGCTTCTCTGTACCGAATGAAACTGGAATCGGATTACGAAGAAGATTATTTCGAAAAAAGCATAGCCCGAACTGAGCTTGAAATTCAATCGGCACAAGCGCCGGTGAAACAAATCCTGCATTCCATCCTTGCTGAATTATACTGGCGTTACTACCAAAATAATCGCTGGCAGATCCTAAGCCGAAGTGAAACCTCGGGTTTTACTGCGGATGACATCAAAACATGGGATTTAAAAAAGCTGGTGACAGCCTGTATGGAAAATTATACATTATCGCTCACGGATAAAGAATTACTGAAAAACACGCCTATCACATCCTATTCCGAAATCCTTGAAAAACAAAAAGATTCCGAAAAATTCAGACCAACCTTATTTGATTTCCTGGCACATAGGGCTATTGATTTTTATTCTTCGTCCGAAGCAGGATTAACTAAACCTGCAAATACATTTTTGATGGATAAAGCGGAATATTTTACGCCGTCAGCTGAATTTACAGCTTTACGTATTACATCGCCTGACGCGTTTGCATTTGAATTCCAGGCATTATTGCTTTTACAGGAAGCTGTTAGATTCCATTCAATTGATAAAGATCCTACCGCTTTGATTGATGCTGATATGGAGCGGCTCTCGTTTGTACATAAAAAAAGTATTCTGCCTGAGAAAGATAGCCTTTACCTTTCCGCTTTGTACTTATTGGAAAAACGATTTAAAAATCATCCTTCATCAACAGAAATTGCGTTTGAAATTGCTTCCCGGTTAAATGGTGATGAAGATAAAGTCATTCCATTTAATGATGAAAATGAAAACAGGCAACCTGTTTCTGACGCAAAAAAATGGGACAAGAAAAAAGCTATCGAAGTATGTGAAGCAGCCATCGTTCGTTTCCCGGAAAGTTTCGGAGCTACGAATTGCCGGTCGTTAATTGAAAGTATCAAACAACCTTTGTTATCGGTTACTACAAACTATGCTGTAATTCCAGGTAAACTTTCGCTGGGATTAGTGAACTATAAAAATGTTAAAACAATATATTTCCGTCTTCTGAAAATAAATCCCGAAACCGATCGCGGCCTTCGCGAAAAGCAACAGGAAGTCCGCCTTGAAAAATACCTGGGTATGAAGGCTGAAAAATCCTGGGAACAGGCACTTCCTGATGATGACGATTACAGGAATCATTCCACTGAAATACGGATTCCAGCTTTAAAGGCAGGATATTATGTTTTGCTGTCAAGCAATGATCCCGATTTCCCGGATAAAGGAGCTATCATTGCTGCTGCCACTTTCTGGGCATCCAATATCAGCTACCTCAGCCGCAATGAAAATGGAAATAATGAAATAGTAGTTCTGAATCGTGAATCAGGGCAGCCTCTTGCAGGAATTAAAGTTCAGGTATTTTATCGTGAGTACAATTCCAACAGCCGCAAATACGACAGCAAATCCGGAGGCGGTTTTGCCACCGATAAATCGGGAATGATGAATATTCCATCAAAAAAAGATAACAAAAGAAATAATCAATTCTACCTGGTTTTTTCGTCGAAAAAAGATCAGTTGATTACCGAAAGCTATTTTTCAAACTATTCTTATCCCGACAATGAACCGAAAACCATAGTTCAAACCCGTTTTTTTACGGATAGGGCAATTTACCGTCCGGGGCAGACTATTTATTTTAAAGGAATAGTACTTGAAAGAAAAGAAGAAGACGTTCAGCTAAAAATAAAGACCGAAACTGAAGTTGCATTTTATGATGCCAATGGACAGGTTATCTCGAAACAAACTCTTACTACTAATGATTTCGGATCATTCAGCGGCAATTTTATTGCTCCGCAGGGCGTGCTTACCGGACAAATGACTATCCGCTGCGAAACAGGATCGGTTTCGGTGCAGGTTGAAGAATACAAAAGGCCAAAGTTTGAAGTAACATTTGAACCGGTGAAAGGATCGTATAAACTGGGTGAAACCATTGTTTCCAGAGGGAAAGCGTTGGCTTATGCAGGAAGTTCCGTTTCAGATGCAAAAGTAAGTTACAGGGTGGTTCGCAACGCCAGTTTCCCTTACTGGTGGGGATGGCGCGGAATGCCAACATCAGCCGAAATGGAAATCACAAATGGTGAAACAACAACAGAAAGTGATGGCACATTTACAGTAACTTTTAAAGCAATTCCTGATCTTTCAGTTGACAGGAAAACCGATCCGGTCTTTAATTACACCGTTTATGCAGATGTTGCCGATATAAATGGCGAAAGCCATAGCAGCGAAACTGGTATTTCGGTTGGATATAAAGCATTACTTATAAAAACTGATCTGGCGGATGACATCAATCTTGAAAAAAATCTTCAGTTTTCACTCACAACCACCAACCTGAATGGCGAAAAAGAAGCAGCTTCAGGAGCCATCACCATTTCAAAACTCCGTAAACCCAGCCAGGTTTTGTATTCCAGAAAATGGGCAAAACCAGATATGTTTACGATGACAAAATCCGAATTCGAAAAAGATTTTCCCGGTGAAGTTTATAAGGATGAAGACGATGTAACAACCTGGCCGATTGAATCAACCGTTTTTTCTGCAAATTTCAGCACTCCGGCAGATTCTGTTTTTAAAGTTGGAAATCAAATTCAGGCAGGCGTGTATGTGGTTGAAATCAGAACCAAAGATGCATTTGGCGAAGTGGTTTTATACAAGAAATATTTCAACACATTTCAGCCTGAGTCTGCCGGTTCCGATGCAGTTTCACCCGCATTTTTTTCTTTGCTAACTCCAACAGCTGAACCGGGCAAGGATGTGAAATTTATTATTGGCTCACCGGTTAAGAACGCATATATCATTTATGAAGTAATTCATAAGGATATAATTGTAAGCCGCGAAATCCTTACCCTGAGTAAGGAGCAGAGGCTAATCAGCATTCCGGTTAAAGAAGAATACCGGGGTAATTTCGGCATCAGCCTGGCTTTTGTGAAAAACAACCGTACGTTCGCGATGAGCAAAGTTATCAATGTCCCCTACACAAACAAAAAACTGGATATCAGCTTCGCCACTTTCCGCAATAAGTTACAGCCAGGGCAGGAAGAAGAATGGCAGATCACTCTTCGCGACAGCAAAGGCGAAAAAGCTGTAGCTGAAATGCTTGCCGGGATGTACGATGCTTCGCTGGATGCCTTTGTTCCGCATAGCTGGTCATTTGATATTTTCAATTCATATTACGGAATCCGAACCTGGAGCGACAACCGATGCTTTGGAACAGAAGCGTCTGAACAATATGTCTATCCGGAATCAAACTTAAACTTTATAAACCGGGAATATAACCGGCTAAACTGGTTTGGATTTAATTTTGGGTATTCGGGTGGAAGAATGAGGAATATGGCAATGAGTAAGAGTGTAGCTATGGATGCAGCTATGAAATCTGAGAAGTCGCCTCCTCCACCATCCCCGCCAGGAAGTTCTATCGATAAGAAAGAGTCTAAAGGCGAAAACAACGAACTTTTAGAGATTGCAGAAACTGTTTACGATAATGAAATTTCTCCTGATCAGAAACCAGTTACATCACAAAACATCCAAATCCGTAAAGATTTTAATGAAACCGCCTTCTTCTTTCCGCAACTTGCCACCAACGAAAACGGCGAAATTGTATTAAACTTTAAAGCACCGGAAGCCCTGACACGCTGGAAAATGATGGGATTGGCTTATACCAAAGACCTGAAATACGGACAGATAGAGAAAACCCTGGTTACTCAAAAAGACCTGATGTTGTTTACCAATCCTCCGCGCTTCCTGCGTGAAGGTGATAAGATGGATTTCTCAGCCAAAATCTCGAATATCAGTGATCGTGATCTTTCAGGAACTGCCGAACTTCATTTCTTTGATGCTTTGACTATGAAGCTGGTTGATGAAATTATGGGTTTGACACAATCAAATATTCCTTTTTCAGTAAACAAGGGACTTAGCTCGCCAGTTGGCTGGAAGATCATTATTCCTGAAGGCCTGCAAGCTGTGGTTTATCGTATTACGGCCACAGCCGGTACTTTCAGCGATGGGGAAGAAGCTGCAATTCCGGTTCTTACCAACCGTATGCTGGTTACGGAAAGTATGCCTTTACCGGTAAACGGAATGCAAAAGAAGAAATTTGCCTTTGAGAAGTTAGTTAATTCTGGTAAAGCCGGCTCAACCCTTCGCAATTACAGGCTTACGCTCGAATATACTTCGAACCCGGCCTGGTATGCCGTGCAAGCTTTGCCTTACCTGATGGAATATCCGTACGAATGTGCCGAGCAGATTTTCAGCCGGTATTACGCCAACAGCCTGGCCACACATATTGCCAACAGTGATCCTAAAATTAAACGGGTTTTCGAAAGCTGGAAGAACATAACACCTGACGCGCTGAAATCGAATCTCGAAAAGAATGAAGAACTGAAATCCGTGCTTCTGCAGGAAAGCCCATGGGTGCGTGAGGCCACAAATGAAAGTGAACGTAAACATCGTATCGCCTTACTTTTCGACTTGAACCGTATGGCTTCGGAACAAACTTCTGCATTGAAAAAACTGCGTGATATGCAGAATCCGAATGGCGGTTGGCCCTGGTTCCAGGGAATGCCCGAAAGCCGTTACATCACACAGCATATCGTAACCGGACTTGGACATCTATACTTTCTGGAAGCCCTTAATCCTGTTGAAAACACTGAAATACACGATATGCTTCAAAAAGCTGTTGAATACCTTGATGAGACAGTTAAAGTCGATTTCGAAAAACTTAAGAAGAATGATAAGGATTACCTGAAAAACAACCATCTGGGTTACGAGGACATTCAATACCTGTATGCCCGTACATATTTCCTGGCTGATTTCCCGATCGGAAAAGATAACATGGAAGTTCTTGCGTATTTCAAAAACCAATCAGTAAAATACTGGAAGACTCAGAACAATTATATGAAAGCAATGATCGCTTTGTACCTCAACCGTTTCGGCGAGGAGAATACGGCTTCGCTGATTATGCGTTCGTTAAAGGAAACCTCATTGCACAACGAGGAAATGGGAATGTACTGGCGCAATGAACAACGTGGCTGGAACTGGTACCAGGCTCCGATTGAAACACAGGCGCTTTTGATTGAAGCTTTCGATGAGGTTAACGACGATCAGAATTCTGTGGAAGAAATGAAAATGTGGTTGTTGAAACAGAAACAAACCCAGGACTGGAAAACCACCAAGGCAACAACTGAAGCCGTATATGCTTTGCTAATGCAAGGTACATCACAACTGGTATCAGATAAACATGTGGAAATAACGGTTGGTAACGAAAAGGTTGACCCTTATGAACTTGATGAATTAAAACCGGAAGCCGGAACCGGTTATTTTAAAACCAGCTGGGATGCATCGGCAATTAAACCTGAAATGGGAAAAGTAACCGTTAACAATCTAAATCCAACAGTTGCATGGGGCTCATTGTACTGGCAATATTTCGAACAGCTTGATAAAATAACGCCTGCCAAAACGCCGCTCAGCCTGAGCAAAAAACTTTTTCGGGAAGTGAATACGCCAACCGGCCCGGTAATAGAACCCATCACAGAAGCATCACTGGTTAAAGTTGGCGACAAAATTGTAGTTCGTGTTGAACTTCGTTCCGACCGTGATATGGAGTATATTCATTTGAAAGATATGCGGGCATCGGCTTTTGAGCCGGTAAATGTGCTTTCGGGATACAATTACCAGGATGGGCTTGGATATTACGAATCAACCCGTGATGCTTCAACAAACTTCTTTATTGGCTATTTACCAAAAGGAACTTATGTGTTTGAATATAAACTGGTTGCCACGCAAAAAGGTGAGTTTTCGAATGGGATAACTTCGGCGCAATGCATGTATGCGCCAGAGTTTTCGGCACATTCGGAAGGGATAAGGGTAAAGGTGGAGTAAAGATTTTTGTGTGCAATTCAAACAGGATTGCAAATCCTGAACCCGAGAGGTGCGGATTAAAAATCCGCACCTCTCGGCGGGATTTGTAATCCCGCCGAAAAGAGCCCCGGATTTGAAATCCAGTATGATAATAATTGAAAAGTTATAGAATTTTAACCAGCTTGCCTGGTTAAGAAAAGCCTGGCGGGATTTACAATCCCGCCACACAGAGCCAAGGATTTGCAATCCTGATAGTTAATGATAAAAAAAATGTTCAACAACCATTCTTTATTCACAAAGGGAGTTGTCTATAATATGCTCATTCCTAAAATGCTATTTCCAGCTGCTTATTACTGAAAATGGAAAATGACACCCTAAATCCTACAGCTTGAAATCCTGAATTATTAAAACCTGAATAAACGCCAATATTGTAAAGATCATTTCCTATTCCGTAACCCAATTCAAGGTGATACCCGTTTTCGGGAACAAACAGATAATTTGCCGAAAGACTTTCGTTCCACATCCTGTTGCGGATAAGCGGAAGGCGTTTGAGCAACAGCATAGGTGTTTTATACATTACATGACCTTCAACATACCCTTTATCAGTACTGTTTGAATAATAATCCATCAGCTGAAAAACCGGGTAAATGTTTTTAATACCTAGCTCATATGGGGAAGCCGCAAAGTGATTGAATTCGTTGAAATAAATGCTTCGGCTGTTCGCAAAATAACCAGCTTCGAAGTTGTATTGAATGGTTGACCGCAAACCTGATTTTACTTTCTGGTGAATACCAAGTTTTATCAGATCGAAGTCTGTTTCAAAGCCGGGTACAGGAATTCCTTTTTTATACCCGACAAATAGGGTTGGTGTATTATTCATTCCGGGACGGGGAATTTTAACGCCATCTCTAATAAAATAATAGGGAGCAGGCTTGTACGATAAGGTAAAGTCGAGTTGGAAGTTGCGATGATCAGCCATTGTGTATGAATCTGCTTCAGGAATATTGGGTTTATACGTTCTGCTTTCACTGTAAAAAATAGAAAAATCGGTATTGTTTTCCTGTACTTTGTTTTCTTCGGCGGTAATTGCCGACTCTAAATTCAATTCGTGTGAAATACGGATACTATGGTTTAAAGAGATGTAGTTCTTAAGATAAAACCTGGAAATATTATCGTGCAGGAAAAGTGACGACACAGAGTTTTCCAATGCCATGGCTCCCTTAGTATTGAAATCGGTAGTGCCGGAGCCGGCCGTAAGATTGATAATTTGCCTGTATCTTCCGGAACCGGTAAAATTAATCCCGGCATCCCACACGACAGCTTTTCTTGAAAAAGCATACCCGGGCGAAAGAGAAACAGAATATAATCCCTGTTTCTTTACTTTTCGGAACAGCTCGAAATTCGTTTTGTAAACAAGGCCATCCACCGCATTAAAATTGATGCCAAATGGGTAAAGCAAGCCTTTACTTTTAAAATACTTTATGGTGTCAGGTTCATACAGTCCACCCATCATCAGAACTTTGAAAAACTTTTTATTTTTCGCCTTGTTTGTCCGGGTTGAGTCGTTTGCCTGTTTTGCGTTTTCCATCTGGATGGAATCATATTCTGTTGTACTTTCTTTTTCGACAGATGAAAGCGGTATTGGTCGTACTTTATTCCAATATAAGGTATCTCGGTTTCGGGCAGCGCTATCAATTTGTGTTTTGTATGTTTCTATAAATCTATGGTCGTTTTTCAATGTATCCTTACGGATAATTTCTTTTTTGCGTAGTATAAGTTTTGAAGTCCGGTTAGCCTCGGCCGTTGTAGGATTTTCGATGGTTGAAAGCTTCAGGATTTGTTCATCAAGTTTGGTTACCCGCGATTTGGTTTTAACGGAAAGGATTTCCTTTTGACGAAGCAATTGTTCCAGATTCTTCCTGTTTGCCTCAAGTATAGCCTCATTTACTTCCAGTTTGTTATATTTTATTGAGGTGTAGTAATTGATTACAGATTTATTGTCCATAATTTCGATATCAATATTATACCGGTTATTTACGGCTAACCATACACCCTCATTTACTTCGGCAAATGACTGGCTGATTTTTATCGATGTCCCCAATTGCGCATTTATGGCTAAATCCATACTGTAAATACACCAAAGTCCCTTAATAATATATAAATAGCCACTAACATACTGTGATCCATCACCTTTCGGAATGACTTTGATTTTATCAACCGAAACGTTTCCGTATTGATTAGTGCCTTCGTATTGATACCTGTAATATGTAAAAGCACCTGCGGTAATAGGAGATACAGCGTTGCCGAATGATTTGGGATTATAGGTATTCTGCGTTATAAATCCCATAGCTCCGGAAGAACTGCCCTGGTTGTTGCCCGGAAAGGTGCTGTGTAAGGATTTGACTTTCTGATTGATAAAATTGGGCGACTTAAATTTGATTTCATTTACAGATTCCTCAAGATAGGTATCACCTTCCTTAATTTGCTGTTCTTTTAACTCATCGCGGGCCATCCATTTTACCATTGCTGAAAGCTTTTGTATTTCCATACTTCCCCTGATATAAACGTCTGCTTCATACGATTTCACCATTGATGCATTCTCAGGTGCTTTGCTTATTACATTCCGCATAATTTTATAGGCGGGGTCTTCTCCATTCGAAGTTATTACGACTTCTTTCAGATCGTAAGCCATGGCAGGTAATACAATGTGTAAGTTTTGGGAGTTTTTATCAATTGCAATATTCTGTGTTACCGATTTGTAACCCATGCATTGAAAAGTACAGGTATACTTTCCGGCTGGAATTTTTAACTCAAACAGTCCTTCGAAATTGGCAGATGTTCCAAAGGAAAGCTCTTTTATATATACCGTTGAGAATGGGATCGGTTTATTTTCCGAATCGGTTATTACTCCTTTGAAAACCTGTGCCATCAGTGCTGTACTGAAGCTTATAAATACCAATATCAAAAATATGATTCGTCGCATACCCGGAAATATCTTTCAAATATATCCAAAGATATCATCAGCAAATTTTTGTTAACGAATTTTATGAGAAAACAGGTCGGGTTAACTATTGACGGGGTGACTTGGAGTCATCCCGTCAATAGAAAAAGCCAGGACTTTTTAGTCAGGGCGCGTCCGCTCACTGAGCGGAGCCGAAGTGAGTCGCACTCTGACTATATCGAAACCTTTAAACTCAGTTCCTTCAACTGATCATCCGAAATGCGCGAAGGCGAATCGATCATCACATCGCGGGCGGCGTTATTTTTAGGAAAAGCAATATAATCGCGGATGGATTCGCTGCCACCAAATAAGGAACACAAGCGATCGAAACCAAAAGCAATTCCTCCATGCGGTGGTGCTCCGAATTCGAAGGCGTTCATCAGGAAACCAAACTGTGCCTGTGCATCTTCCTCACTGAAACCAAGTAATTGTAACATTTTGTGCTGCAACGGTTTGTTGTGAATACGGATTGATCCGCCACCAACTTCCACCCCGTTGATAACCATATCATATGCATTGGCACGAACGGCTCCGGGATCGGTATCGAGAAGAGCGATGTCTTCAGGTTTTGGCGAAGTAAACGGGTGATGCATGGCATAGAAACGCTGACTGTCTTCGTCCCATTCCAGCAATGGGAAATCATAGACCCAAAGCGGGGAAAAAGTTTCAGGATTTCGCAGACCTAGCCTGCTTCCCATTTCGAGACGAAGATCATTCAGTGCTTTGCGGGTTTTATTGGCTTTTCCGGCCAGTACCAATATCAGGTCGCCAGGTTTTGCATCAAATGCTTCAGCCCATTTTTTCAATTCTTCAGGTGAGTAAAATTTATCAACTGATGATTTCAACGTACCATCAGCAGCGTAACGCAGATAGATCAATCCGCCTGCACCAACCTGGGGTTTTTTAACAAAATCGGTTAACTCATCGAGTTGTTTGCGTGTATATTCGGCACAGCCTCCGGCATTGATACCAACAACCAGTTCGGCATCGTCGAAAACTTTAAATTCTTTTCCTTTAACAATATCTGTAAGTTCAACGAATTGCATTCCGAAGCGGGTATCGGGTTTATCACTTCCGTAATATTTCATGGCATCAGCCCAGGTCATCCTTGGTAATTTCACAACATCAACGTTTTTAACCGTTTTGAAAAGATGAACTACAAGCCCTTCAAATGTGTCAAAAATATCTTCCTGTGTAACAAACGACATTTCGCAGTCAATCTGGGTAAATTCCGGCTGTCGGTCGGCACGCAGGTCCTCGTCGCGAAAGCATTTCACGATCTGGAAATAGCGGTCAAAACCGGCTACCATCAGTAATTGCTTAAATGTTTGCGGCGATTGTGGTAAAGCATAAAACTCACCCGGATTTACGCGTGAAGGAACCACATAGTCGCGTGCTCCTTCGGGAGTACTTTTAATTAAAACCGGTGTTTCTACCTCAATAAAGTTAAGGCTGTCCATATAGTTACGTGTCTGGAAAGCAAGGCGGTGGCGCAGTTCCATATTGCGTTTCACGGCGTTGCGGCGCAGATCGAGGTAACGGTATTTCATACGGAGCTCATCGCCGCCGTCGGTATTATCTTCGATAGTGAAAGGTGGCGTTTTCGATTCGTTGAGGATATCGAGTTTTTCAACTGTAATTTCGATATCGCCGGTTGCCATTTTAGCATTCTTGTTGCTTCGTTCCGAAACTTTTCCTTCAACCAGGATCACAAATTCACGTCCAAGTTTGCGGGCCTGATCGCATAAAGCAGCATGGGTTTCCATATTGAAAACCAGCTGTGTAATACCATAACGATCCCGTAGATCAACAAAAGTCATTCCGCCCAGGTCGCGCGAACGCTGTACCCAGCCGGTTAATATTACATTCTGGCCCGCATGAGCCATGTTCAGTTCTCCACAGGTATGTGTACGAAGCATAGTATTTTGATTTAATAAAGGCTGCAAAAGTAGGAATTTTTTGGAAGTGAAAATTGCAGAAGTTATGTGGTTGTGGTCTCGGCTCCGCTCGACCACCGGTGAGAAACTTCGACTGTTATATTAGACATAAGGCGGGGTCTCGGCTCCGCTCGACCACCTTAGATTCCGGCGACCGAGTTGATCAAGGCAACGCCCGACTACATTCCGGTGACCGAGCGGAGCCGAGGGCACCAATTACCCAGCAGAACCTAGGACCTACTTTGAATTCCCGGTGACCGAGCGGAGCCGAGGGCACCAACTACCCGGCAAAAAATAGTACACTTATCTATATTTTCTCTTTGTTTTCTGCTTTCGAAATATTTGTACACTTCGCTAATTCATGTAACAACCGCTCATCTCCGGCCATCAATGCATCCTTTTTTGCACGGCTCCAATTCTGAACTTGTTTCTCCCGGTAAAATGCTGTGTCAATCCGATCAAACTCTTCAAAATAAAGAAGTTTAACTGGCAATCGCTTTTTAGTATGATTTGCGCCTTCACCGTTTTGATGCTGCCATATTCTTAACTCTAAATTATTGGTACTTCCTGTATAGTAACTTCCATCTGAACATTCGAGTATATACATATAGCCTTTCATAATGGTGAAATGTTTTATAACTGAATAAAACAAAGATAAGAATTTAAATTTCTGGTCTCGGCTCCGCTCGACCAACGAGATTCCCGTGATCGACTGGGGCACCTGCTCCGCTCGACCAGCTAGATCCGTTGACCGAGCATGGTCCAGGTGACCGAGCGGAGCCGAGGGCACCATCAACTGAACTCAGTCGAGGGCACCATTTTCTAAATTTTATTACTGAAAAGCCAATTCATCCCAATAAATTGAAAAATAATTTAACATCGTTTTCACAAAAAGCGTTAAAACCACTTGCTGTATTTGCTAAAACACTTGATTTCAGTGCTTAAATTCATTACCTTTGCACACTTTTCCAAAAAACAAATTTGAAATACTGACTATATGAAACTCTCACAATTCAGGTATCATTTGCCAAATGAACTGATTGCTCTTCACCCGGTTGAAAACCGTGACGAATCGCGCTTGATGGTACTCGACCGTAAAACGCAAACCATTGAACACAAAACCTTCAAGGATATACTCAATTATTTTGGAGACGGAGACGTTTTTGTTCTGAATAATACCAAAGTTTTTCCTGCACTTTTATTAGGCGAAAAAGAGAAAACAGGCGCTAAAATCACTGTTTTCCTTCTCCGCGAACTCAATAGCGAAGCCCGTTTATGGGATGTACTGGTTGATCCGGCACGGAAAATACGTATCGGTAACAAACTGTATTTTGGTGATGACGATTCCCTGGTTGCGGAAGTAATCGACAATACCACTTCACGTGGACGTACTTTACGCTTTTTATTTGACGGTCCGTACAGCGAATTTAAACGCACCATCGAATCTTTAGGCCGCACTCCGCTTCCTGAAGAATTGCAACGCCTTCGCGATATTGTTCCTGACGACAAAGAGCGTTACCAAACCATATATGCAAAAAACGAAGGAGCTGTTGCTGTGCCTTCAGCCGGGCTGCATTTCAGCCGCGAACTGATGAAGCGCCTCGAACTCCAGGGAGTTAATTTTGCAGAAGTAACTCTGCATGCTGGCCTTGGAAACTTCCGCGCTATCGATGTTGAAGATCTTACCAAATATAAAATGGATTCGGAAGAACTCCTTATAGAAGAAGACCAGGCCGCAATTGTAAACAGATCCATTGAATCACGAAGGAAAGTCTGTGTGGTTGGAACCACAACCATGAAAGCGGTTGAATCGTCGGTAACCATTTCCGGACAGCTTAAACCGTATAGCGGATGGAGCAATAAGTTTATTTTCCCACCATACGATTTCAGCATTGGTTCAAGCATGATCACTAACTTCCATTTGCCACAATCACCAATGATGATGATGGTTGCAGCCTATGCAGGTTATGATCTTCTGATGAAAGCTTATAAAGAAGCCGTTGCTCAGAAATACCGTTTCTTTACATACGGAGACGCAATGCTGATCCTGTAACAAAAAGATTTTGCCGAATTACTTTTACTGATTTAAACCCCTTGAAAAAGGGGTTTTTTTATTGTAAAAGCTTAAGTCAAAACGTAAAGTTCAAAATGCAAAGGTGTTTTAGCCCCTGCGAATATCGATTGTGGGACTAATTCAAGTTGACTGTCCAGGCAATAGTTCTCCCAATGGTTTCATTTTGCACTTTAACCTTTGAATTTTGCACTTTGAATTACTTCCATTTCTGAATGTTTTGTGTGCCCGGATCAGGATGTCATACTTTCGTTCTCTTTACCAGTTCCGTCGCCATTGCTTCCATTAAAAAAAGCATTGAGGAGAATAGCTGTAATTGAACCCAAGGTAATACCACTATGAAGAACAGTCTGGCTCCAGTCAGGAAAAAACTGGAAGAATTTGGGAGCCACTAACGGGATCAGGCCAATCCCAATGCTAATAGCAACAATAAAAATATTGTTTTTATTGTTCTCAAAATCAACTTTCGAGAGTGCTTTAATACCACTTGCGGCAACGATTCCGAACATGGCAATTCCGGCACCGCCAAGCACTGCATTTGGCAGTGAAGCTATAATTGTGGCAAATTTTGGAATAAGACCCATCAAAACCAGTATTGCACCTGCCATCGCAACAACGAAACGGCTTTTAATTCCTGTTAAAGCTACAAGACCAACATTCTGGGCAAATGCTGTGTACGGGAAAGCGTTGAAAACTCCTCCAAGCATAGTAGCTAATCCATCTGCCCGCAGACCGGAAGCAAGTTCTTTTTCCCCGATTTTCTTCCCTACTATCTGACCTATGGCCAGGAAATCTCCGGTAGATTCAACCATAACAACTACCATAACAAGAATCATCGCAAGAATTGCCCCAACTTCAAATTTTGGCATTCCAAACGCAAACGGATAATCAAGCCCAACCCAGGAAGCATCAGCAACTCCTGAAAAACTCACAAGCCCGAAAGGAATGGCAACAATCAAACCAACAACAAGGCCAATCAGTACAGAGATATGAGCAATAAATCCCGTAAAATATTTATTGACCAGAAGAATAGTTAAAAGCACAATCGCTGCAATTGCAATAAACGATCCGGCTCCATAGTTTGGATTTCCAATTCCGCCTGCAGCCCAGTTTGCGGCCACCGGTAACAGCGAAATGCCAATGATTGTAATAATACTACCCGTAACAATTGGTGGAAAAAAATGAATCAGTTTGCTAAAGTATGGCGCAATTAAAAACGTAAACAGCCCGGCCGCTATCACAGATCCGAAAATCAACGGCATACCTCCGCTAGTAGCCATAATAACCATGGGCGTTACAGCGGCAAAGGTGACACCTTGAATAACCGGAATTTTTATTCCGATTTTCCAGATACCCAGGGTTTGAAGCAGTGTTGCCAGACCGCATGTAAATAAGTCGGCATTAATTAAAAAAGCAGTTTGCGATTTTGTGAGGCCCGCAGCACCAGCGATAATCAAAGGAACTGCCACCGCTCCGGCATACATTGCCAGCACATGTTGTAATCCCAGTATAAAAAGTTTCCCCGGGGGCATCATTTCGTCAACGGGAGCAATTTGTGTGTTCGTGTTGGCCATTTTTTGAACTTATTTTAAATTAGCAAATACATTCACCAGTGGAAAATAATTGAGTCAAACTTAGGTAAAATTGTATTTGTCATTACAATTCCGGTTATTAAATTTTTGTTTCAAAACAGACTTGGTTTTATAAAAGGCTCGGCCAGTTTCTCATTCAGCCGCAATGTGGATTATTGGGTCTGTTACTCATCATTCCTTTCTAAATTGATTACTTTTGCATTACTGCCAGGAAATAAATGTTTCCAGCTTTTTTCTTCTCAAATATCATTTTAGGTAAATGGAATCCATCCGCAAAATATACAAAACCGGTCTTGGCCCATCGAGCAGCCATACCATGGGGCCAAGATTTGCAGCTGAAAAATTCAAGCTAAAAAACGAACCTGCAACCCAGATTCGCATTACTCTTTATGGAAGCCTTGCAGCCACAGGCAAAGGGCATCTTACGGATAAAGTGCTGCGGGAATCGTTTCCTGAAGATATGGTAAAAATTATCTGGCAGAAAGACACCGTTTTGCCGCAGCATCCCAATGGGATGAAATTTGAGGCGCTGGATGATAACGGAACATTGCTCGACGAGTGGACTGTTTTCAGTGTTGGCGGTGGCGATATTGAGGATGACGAAATGAAATCGCAGAAAGTGAATGTGTATCCTCACACTAAAATGACCGATATCCTGAAATGGTGCCAGCAGAATGGCCGTACACTGTGGGAATATGTTGAGATTCATGAAGGCGAAGAAATCTGGGATTTCCTGGCTGGGGTATGGAAAACCATGAAAGAATCCATCGTGCGCGGCCTGGAACACGAGGGTGTTTTGCCTGGCATTTTGCACCTTCCCCGAAAAGCTTCATCCTACTATATTAAAGCAAAAAGCTCCGCAGGAACTTTGCAGAAACGTGCACTGGTATTTGCTTACGCTTTGGCCGTTTCTGAAGAGAATGCAGGTGGAGGAACCATAGTAACGGCTCCAACCTGCGGATCATGTGGCGTGGTGCCCGCTGTATTGTACCATACTCAGAATACGTATGATTTTTCGGATATTAAAATCCTCCGGGCTCTTGCAACTGCAGCGCTGATTGGAAATCTTGTAAAAGAAAATGCTTCCATTTCAGGAGCCCAGGTTGGATGCCAGGGTGAAGTGGGAACAGCTTGTTCCATGGCTGCCGGAGGCGCAGCGCAACTTTTTGGCGCAACACCTTTCCAGGTAGAATATGCTGC
Source organism: Bacteroidales bacterium (assembly GCA_030654075.1). Lineage (GTDB taxonomy): Bacteria > Bacteroidota > Bacteroidia > Bacteroidales > UBA4417 > UBA4417. The sequence goes on from JAURYB010000122.1 coordinate 49,058, forward strand.
CGAAATGGGGCTAGAACATCACCTTGGATTAACTTGCGATCCGGTTGCCGGACTGGTTCAGATTCCATGTATTGAACGGAATGCCATAGGTGCCGGGCGAGCAATGGATGCCAGCGCGTATGCCTTACTCTCCGACGGACAGCATCGCGTAAGTTTCGATAAAACATGCCTTGCCATGAATCAAACCGGACATGATCTGCCGGATATTTATAAAGAAACATCCGAGGGAGGATTAGCGTTGCTGATAAAATAAGGTGAAAGTGGAAACACTCAGGCACTAAGGACACGAAGAAACACTGAGAAATAAACTTATAGAGGAAATTGGTCAAATACATTTAATCTTAACCCTTAGTGCCTCTTAGTGAACTAAGTGCCTTAGTGGTTTCAAAAACAGAAATGAAAAAATACGCCATTATAGTCGCCGGTGGAACCGGAACCCGCATGAAAGGTGAAATTCCGAAGCAGTTTATGCTGTTAAACGGCAAACCTGTTATTTTATATTCGATTGAAGCTTTCTTTTCATATGATCCTGCTGTTCAGATTATACTTGTAATTCATCCTGATTATCTGTCTCTCTGGATGCAGTTGGTCAGGGAATTCAAAATATCCATTCCTTTCGAAGTTGCAGAAGGAGGAAAAACCCGTTTCGATTCAGTGAAAAATGGTCTGAGATTTATTGGAGATGATGGTTTTGTTGCGGTTCATGATGCGGCAAGACCTGTAATAAACGCTGATTTTTTAAAAAACTTATTTTCAGCTGCTTCAACTTACGGTTCTGCAATTCCAGTTGTGCCTGTAACTGATACGATTCGCATCATCGAAGGCGATACTTCGCGCCAGCAGGACCGGAAATTTTTACGTGCCATACAAACACCACAGGTTTTTAAAGTTTCGGAATTACAGCGCGCTTATATGCAACCCTATGAGCCAAATTTTACTGATGATGGATCCGTAATGGAAGCTGCAGGATTCCCTGTACATCTGGCGGAAGGCAGACGGGGAAATATGAAAATCACTCATCTGGAGGATATTGAGATGGCTGAGGTTCTGATAAAGAATTTAACCACGGAGGCACGGAGGACTTAGAGAAACACGGAGGTTATCATTTTAGACTTTTAGATCTTTTACGAAGAAAACCACTAAGGCACTTAGAACATTGAGGAACACTTCGGAATCCTTGAAAATATTTTCCTCTTTGATGCCTTTTGTGGTGACTAAATTACTACAATCCGCGACAATCCGTCTTTTCCGCCTTATCCGCGTTCCATTCCCTTGTTTGAAACCCGCCTTCCCTTCCACTCATACTTTCCAGCGTTTCCTGCAATTCCAATCATCAGTGTGTAAACGGCGTTCAGCAGTTCCATAACCGGGAATAACCATAACAGATTTGTGCTCTTTTGAAAACGGCTATAACTCAGCATCAATGGAAAATCGATAATTATTTTTAATAAGTAAAATCCCAAAAAGAATTTAAAATATCCGGGATTTAGTATTGAGGCAAAAGCTGTGAAAACCAGTAAAACATTTGTAAGAAAAACCAATATTGAGGTTAAAATCAGCATGGGATCCGTATACCCGCGGCTTTTTGAAACCCATCGCAAACGTTGTTGAATAAATGATCTGAATCCCAAAGTTGCAGGAGTGTATACAATAGCTTCTTTCGAAAATAAAAAACGTATTGCTTTCACTCCGAATTTCTTTTTAATACTCATCATTAAAAACATGTCGTCACCGGAAGGATATTGTAAATTTCCTGAAAAACCCCCACAGCTATCGTAAGCCTGACGAGTAAAAGCGATATTTGCCCCATTGGCAAGAATTGGGAAACCCGCGCTACACGATCCTGCTGCAGCCGATATAAGACTCACAAATTCTAATGACTGAAGTTTACCAAAGAAATTTCCTTCATCTTTTATGCAAACCGGCCCCAGCATCATTCCTGGCTGATGTTGAGTGTAAAAAGAGGAAAGAGTTGAAATCCACTGGCTGCCTGAAGTACAATCGGCATCTGTAATTACAATTAGTTCACCTTCAGATGCCTGGATTCCACAATCGATCGCTGTTTTTTTTCCGGAACCGTCCTCTTCTGCTAACCTGATTAATTTCAGATTATGTGATTCCCTTTTCTGGGGGATAAATTCTTCAACCAAACTTGCTGTAATGTCGGTGGAATGATCGTCAATAATAATTATTTCCACTAAATGTGAAGGATAATCTTGTGCCAGCAAGCTATTGAGGAGCCTTTCAACATTCCGCGCTTCATTGCGCGCTGCTACAATAATGCTCACTTTAACTTTGGGCAAGGAATCAGTTCTTCTGAAAACTTTCAATCTCAGCCAACCCATAGTAATGGCTGTGATCAAAAGAGCGTATCCAACAAAAACGATAACGGATATCAATAGGAAAATCATCGCCGGAAAAATTTTAATCTGAAAATAACCAGAACGCCTGCCAGCGATGGAACGGCAATATTCAGAAGCCAGATTAGCGTGGATGCCGAAACTACAGCCAGAGAGGCTTCTGTATCTAAAACCCCAGATCCGGCCATCAATCCAAAAAGAAAGACGGAAACAGAGCCACGCACCCCTAATTCAGTTAAAGCCACTGTTGGGATTGCTGCCAAAACAAGGTAAACAACAGGTATTACCATTATACATTGTACCGCCGTGAAATTCAAACCCATTATAACTGTTGCCAGATAAAACTGGGTTGAAAACACCAAATACCTGAGTGCGCTGAGCGAGACCGTTTTCAGCAACAAAGGCTTCGGGCAATCGGCCATAGCGTCAATGCTGCTCCTGATCCTTTTTGAATATTGTTCAGGTATAAGAATTGAAATACGGTGTAATGCTGAGATATTAAAAAAGACAAAAACCGAAAAGATTGACATGGTAACCAGCGTAAATGAAAATCCGGTCACCAGCCAGGTGCTATCATACATGAGTGTTGACAGGTATCCCGGAGCAAAAAACAGGTATGCTACAGTTCCAAAAACTACAGTCACCAGCAACTGGCTGAAACTGCCGACAATCGTGAGCAGAATCGCTTTTAATGGGTCAGTTTTTTTTAATATAAACACCCTTCCCAAAAACTCCCCTACCCTGTTTGGCGTAAAAATACTTACCGCCAATCCTCCAAGAACCGCTTCGTATGAAGTTACAAAACTCACTTTTTCAGCCTGGCTGATTAACAATCTCCACTTCTGCGATTCAATTCCCCAATTGATAACCATAAGGAATACCAATGCAGCAGAAATATATATTACATTTTTGCCATTGAGCACCGATTCAAAGAACGTATTCACCTGCCCAGCAGGAAGCGCGTAAATGCGGTAAAAAATATACGAAAGCGACAGCGCAGCGATAACAAGCCGTGTGGCAATATCCAGTGATTTTCGTACTTTTGGCGTTAGGATCAAAGGGAGGGGTTGGGTTTTAGGGATTAGGGATTAGGTTCCCAGATTTCCCGCTCCGATGCTGGCAAGCGGAACACTGTACCTGGAACTTTTCATTAAGCATAAAAATAGTATTACAACATAATTTTCAGAACTTTGGCAAGCGAACGCATTATATTAGGCATCGACCCGGGAACCAACATAATGGGATTCGGTTTAATTTTGGATAAAGGTAAGAAAATTGAGCTTATTGCACTCGATGTGATTAAACTTGACCACCTGGATTCGCATCCGCTGAAGCTGAAATCCATTTTTGAAAAAGTGCTTGGCCTTATCGATCAATACCATCCGGATGAAGTTGCTCTGGAAGCGCCGTTTTTTGGTAAAAACGTTCAGAGTATGCTCAAGCTGGGCCGTGCCCAAGGCGTTGCAATGGCTGCCGCACTATACCGTGATTTACCTATTTTTGAGTATTCGCCGCGTAAAGTAAAGCAATCCATAACCGGGCATGGAAACGCATCAAAAGAACAGGTTTCGGCAATGATAAACCGGCTGGTAGTAATTGCTGAGCAGCCCAAATACTTCGATGCCACCGATGCTGTGGCTGTGGCCTGCTGTCATTATTTCCAGCGGACCGCCGAAGGACCGGCAACAAGTTATACCGGTTGGGGTGCGTTTGTAAGTAATAATCCGGGAAGGGTTAAGTAAGGAATGTTGGATTTTCGATTGCGGATTGTGGATTGAAATAATAAGTGAATATCATGGGGCTCAGAATTATTTCCAGTTAATTCTTTTCGAATTTCTGTCAACTCTTCACTATTCTCTTTTCACTATTCACTTTTTTACATCAACTTCTGATACGCCTGCCACCAACGATCGGGGATTTCGTCAGCCAGGGCTGTTTGATAATCGGCAGCAGAACATGGAACAATATAATGGCGGCGATACTTTTCGCGTATATTATCCGAACATTTAATTTCCATCCACCAGCGTTCGGTTGGTTTGCTTTTATAAAAAACTATGCCATCGTCGAAATCGGTAACCTGCACCGTATAACGAACATAATTCTCGGCACCCGTCGAAGGATGATCATCCTGGCGGTGATAAAAGCCATCAATAAAATACCATATCATTTGCGCAAGCAGATGAGCTGTTTGCCCATTGCGATCGAGAGCAGGATTCATTTCGAAAAATCCGGCCGAAGTAATTTTATCGCTCATTCCGGCGTAACGTACCATCTGGCAGGCTTCCTCGCCATAAAAACCATTGGGAGTAGCATTGGCATTTCCGGGCGCATCACTCTGCCTGATGGCTGACATATCAAACGAAAACAAATCGGCATTCCGCACAAGTGGTTCCACCTGGCTGATATCACTATGAAGCACACCAAGCCGGTAAATATCGAAAAACAGGTTACGCATCAGGTCGATAGCCCCTTGTTCAACAAAATACGTCTGGTAACCAATGTTGGTATAATTAAATAAATAGTTGGGTTTGTGAAGTATAATATGACTCAGGTAAGATCGTGAATTAAGCTGAGCTTCACTTTCGCCCAGGTCGAAAAGATTATCAACTGCAGCAATATTGATAATATTCTTGCGGTTTTTGTACGCCCGATACATAGCATAGGTTAAATCCTGGCCGCCGCCAATAATTAACGGAACGATATTAAGTTCGAGAAGTGTTTCAACTACTGCGGTAACGGCAAAATACGTGTCTTCAACTGTGTCGCCACGCATAATATCACCCAGATCAGCCACACGGGTTTTATAGTCTCCGGGTAAAAGCCGGTAAAGGTATTCGCGCACACTCAACGAAGCCATACCACAGCCTTGATTATCCACAGCATTACGATCTTCATCAACTCCAAATATAGCTACTTCAATATCCGCAAGCTCAGGAAATCCTTCCTCCTGGTTATGTGTTTCGAAAACCTCGCCTAATCGTTTACCTGTATGAGCCGCAACATGCGGCAAGATAATATCCTGAACCGGTTTAAAGTAGCTGGAGATATGCATGGTTAAGGTTTTGGGGGTTAGGTTTTGGGGGTTAGGGACAGAGAGACTTAGAGACTGAAAGGTGGGGTGAAATTGAGGTAATACTGTAATTGCAAAAAGTGAAGTTTCGGTTAACTATTTTCCATTTTTCTATTAACTATTAACTATTCAACTAATACCTCACGCTTTCTTCCCCCGTGGAACAAACTTCTTTTTTGACGGTGCCGGAGCGGCATCGCCTAGCTTAATACATTCTTCCAGGGTAAGTTGAGCAGGATCGGAACCTTTGGGTATTTTGATGTTGTTCTTTCCAATGGCAATATATGGGCCATAACGGCCATTAAGCACAAGTACATCGGGGCGTTCGGCAAAGGATTTGATGGTGCGGTTTGCAGCTTCGGTGCGTTTAGCATCAATTAGTTCGATAGCCCGTTCAATTGTAATAGTCGCAGGATCATCTGTACTCTTTAGTGAACAGAATTTGGACTGATGTAAAACGTAAGGTCCGAAACGGCCAATAGCCACCGTAATATCTGAATCTTCATACTGACCGAGCAAGCGCGGGAAATCAAACAGTTTTATTGCTTCTTCCAGGGTAATACTTTCGAGGGTCTGGCCTTTGCGAAGACCGGCAAATTTTGGTTTATCAGGCGAATCAGTTTCGCCAATCTGAGCAATCGCTCCATACCTTCCAAGTTTTACGTAAATATTCATTCCGGAGGTCGGATCTGTTCCCAGAAGTTTTTCGCCTTTGGCTCTTTCACCACTTTCCATGGTTTCGAGCACTTTTTTATGAAACGGAGTATAAAACTCACCAATCATCAGGTTCCAGGCTTTCAAGCCGTCAGCAATTTCATCAAATTCCTTTTCGACGCTGGCGGTAAAGTTGTAATCCATAATATCGTCGAAATACTGCTGCAGGAAACGGGTTACCAGTTCGCCGGTATCGGTCGGGAAGAGTTTCGATTTTTCGAAACCAAACTTTTCGTGTTTTACAATTTCTTTGATTTTACCGTCTTTCAGCATAAGCTGTTTGATATCGCGGGTACTTCCGTCGCGATCCTCTTTTACAACATATTCACGTTTGATAATGGTCGAAATGGTTGGTGCATAGGTTGACGGGCGACCGATTCCAAGTTCTTCAAGTTTCTTAACAAGACTGGCCTCGGTATACCGTGGCTGGCTGGTGGTGAACTTCTGAACTGCTTCAATATGTTGCATTCCGAGTTTTTCGCCTTTTTTAACCGGAGGCAGTAATCCTTCGGTTTGTTCGGTATCATCGTCGGTTGATTCCATGTAAACTTTCAGGAATCCATCGAATTTAATCACTTCGCCCAGCGCAACAAATTGTTCTTTACTGTTCGAAAGATCGATGTTAATATTTGTCTTTTCGAGAATGGCATCGGCCATCTGCGAAGCGATGGTCCGTTTCCAGATCAGGTCGTAAAGACGTTTCTGTGACGCGTCGCCTTCGACAGTAACCTGGTTCATATAGGCAGGACGAATAGCTTCGTGAGCTTCCTGGGCGCCTTTGCTTTTAGTGGCGAACTGACGAGATTTGTGGTATTCGGGACCAAATTGCCTGGTAATTTCTTCTTTCGCCAATCCCAGAGCGGTTTGCGACAGGTTGACGGAGTCGGTACGCATGTATGTGATTTTACCACTTTCGTAAAGTTGCTGGGCAACTGTCATAGTGCGGCTTACCGAAAAACCAAGCTTTCGGCTTGCTTCCTGTTGCAACGTTGAAGTTGTGAAAGGAGGTGCAGGTGAACGTTTTCCTGGTTTTTTATCAACATCAGCAACTGAAAAGGCAGCTTTACTGCAAAGTGTCAGGAAATCGTGAGCTTCTTCAAGCGTCGGGAATCTTTTAGGAAGATCGGCTTTAAACGTAGCGTTTCCCTTATCGTTATTCACTTCGAACACACCACTTACTTTGTATGAAAATGTGGATTCGAACTTGCGTATATCTTCCTCGCGCTCAACTATAAGACGCACGGCAACACTCTGAACACGTCCGGCTGAAAGTGATGGTTTAACTTTTTTCCAGAGAATAGGTGATAATTCAAAACCAACCAGCCTGTCGAGCACACGACGAGCCTGCTGGGCATTTACCAGGTTCTGATCTATTCTGCGTGGAGTTTTAATTGCCTCGGTAATTGCAGATTTTGTAATTTCATGGAATACAATCCTGTTTGTCTTAAGTGGATCAAGGTTCAATACTTCAGCAAGGTGCCATGAAATGGCTTCTCCTTCGCGGTCCTCGTCAGTGGCAAGCCATACAGTTTCGCAACCATCTGCCAGTTTCTTCAACTCCGTAATCACCTTTTTTTTGTCAGGCATTACTTCATAAACAGGTTTGAATTGATTATTTACCTCAATACCAAGCTCTTTGGTTGAAAGATCGCGGACATGGCCGAAACTGGATTTCACAATAAAATCCTTTCCCAGGTATCCTTCGATGGTTTTGGCCTTAGCCGGTGATTCAACAATTACAAGATTTTTACTCATATATTTAAAATTAATTCCAGAAAATCGGCTGCAAAGTAACGCAATAAAATTACAACTGAGAGGACATTTTGTTATTTACACCTTAATATAATCATATAATATAGGCAAAACAGCGAATCATTTTAAACATTTCTTTTTTAACTATATGTCTGATTAACTGATATTTATTGACTGTATTTCGTGATTGAATTTGTTGTAATTTTGCATCCCCAAAAAAATTGTGTGTTTACCTAAATTTTCGGATTTATACTGTGGAAAATAAGAAGAAAGCCTATATAGAGACTTATGGATGCCAGATGAATTTTTCGGATAGCGAGATTGTAGCAGCCATACTTGAAACTCAGAATTACGAATCAACAACTGATATAAAAACCGCTGACCTGATTTTACTGAATACCTGTTCGATACGCGACAATGCGGAACAACGGGTACGCAACCGACTCAACGAACTTCATGCTTTGAAACGCAAACATCCGGGCCTGGTTATAGGGTTGCTGGGGTGTATGGCCGAGCGACTGAAAGATAAACTTCTGGAAGAAGAACGTCATATCGACCTGATCGTTGGACCTGACGGATACCGGCAATTACCCCAATTGCTTGAACAGGTTGAAAGCGGACAAAAAGCAATCAACGTATTACTTTCGGCCGACGAAACGTATGCGGATATTAATCCTGTCCGTACTGGTGGAAGCTCTGTAACTGCATATATCAGCATTATGCGTGGATGCGAAAATTTCTGTGCGTATTGTGTTGTTCCTTATACTCGTGGGAAGGAACGTAGTCGCAAACCAGAAACGATAATTAAAGAAGCCCGCGAACTTTTCGAACAGGGATTTCGGGAAGTTACCCTGCTTGGGCAAAATGTAAATTCATATCACGGGGAAGAAAACGGAAAACCACTTGATTTTCCTGCTTTGCTCGAACAAGTTGCTTCGGTAAACCCGTTGCTTCGTGTTCGTTTCGCAACGTCGCACCCAAAAGATATTTCAGATAATTTGCTTGAGGTAATAGCTGCGCATGAAAATATCTGCAAATCCATCCATCTTCCGATACAATCAGGCAGCACAAAAATGCTTGGAATGATGAGACGCGGCTATACCCGCGACTGGTATATGGACCGGATTGCGGCCATCCGCAGGATTATTCCGGGTTGTGCAATAACTACAGATATTATTGCAGGTTTCTGTTCCGAAACAGAGGAGGACCACCAGGAAACCATTTCGGCCATGCGCGAAGTTGGATACGATTATGCCTATATGTTCAAGTATTCCGAGCGCCCCAATACCCTTGCAGCCAGGAAATATCCTGACGATGTTCCTGAAGATGTGAAGAGCTTCCGTCTTGATGAGATTATTTCTTTACAGCAGGAACTCTCACTGAAAAGCAATAAACTTGAAATCGGCAAAGAATATGAAGTACTTTCCGAAGGCGTTTCTAAACGTTCAAATCAACAACTTTTTGGCCGCACAAGTCAGAACAAAGTAGTTGTTTTCCCCCGTGATTCCTTTAATCCGGGTGATTATGTGAAGGTTAAAATTCTGTCCTGCACAGCTGCAACACTCAGGGGGGAACTGATCAAATAATTGTTTCCGCTACATATAAAGCTGTACTTAGAGACAAATATTTATGTTAAATTATTATATCTTTGCTTTTTAGTGATAGAATATATTACTCTGTAAAAATTTACTTATGAAGAAAAGACCAGTTGCATTTAAGCTTTTTTATTTAATACTTATAGGCTTAGCTGTGATTTCGTGTGTGCCACAAGCTAAAATGAAGTATCTTCAGGATAAAGAAGGTGACTCCATTGCGAGTGAATTTAAAAACATTAAACCGGATTATAAGCTTAAACCTGGTGATTATCTGTACATCCGTGTTCTCACGCTCGACCAGAAAAGCAACGAGTTATTTGCTTCCATGAATGGTTCCGGAGGAACAAACGGGTATACGAACACTACAGATCAGAGCCTTTATCTTACCAGTTACCTTGTAAATGATTCAGGGTTTATCTCCTTTCCCCTTTTAGGGAATATACCCACTGCCGGTCATACCGTGATCGAAATGAAACAAAGCCTGAACAAGCTGGTTTCTGAAATCATCCGGGAATCAAGTGTTGTTGTTAAGCTCGTTCTTTTTGACATTTCAGTGCTCGGTGAAGTTAAGAACCCAGGTAAATTCACAGTGAACAAAGATCATATTAATATTTTTGAGGCACTTGCGCTGGCCAACGACATTACCGCATTTGGTAATCGCACCAAGGTACAGATAATCCGCGCTGATCTGAACAAAAATGAAATTGTCACAATCGATCTGTTGAGTAAAGATATTCTATCTTCACCCTATTACTACCTTCAACCGAATGATATAATATATGTTGAGCCGATGAAAGAAAAGGCTTATGCATTCGAAACCTTCCCGTATGGCCTGGTGTATTCAACCATAGGATTAGTACTTGTTATCTTAACATTCTTCAAATAATGGATTACAATTCCCCCAATTATAACGAAATGCAGCAGGAGCAGTCTGTTGACATCAAAGCCCTGTACTACAAATTTCTGAGCTACTGGTATTTGTTTTTTATCACTATTGTTCTGGTTATGCTTATTGCATTTCTGTTCAATAAGTATACAGAGCCGGTTTATAAAGTTAAAACGACCGTTCTGATCACTGAAGAAAAGGGTGGGCTAAGCGATGCGCAATCGCTTTTAGGATTTGGGAATATCACCAATACTCAGAAACTACAAAACCAGATTGGGGTTTTGAAGTCACGTTCACTTGTTTCTCGTACCTTAAAATCCTTAAATTTTAATGTCTCCTGCTTTAAAGAAGACAATTTCATCACCTCTGAAGTGTATGATGAATCGCCTTTCGAAGTAATTCTCGACACATCACGCCTTCAACCGGTAGGTAACGTGAAATTTTATGTAACCATACTTTCGGATAAAGAATACCGGCTTGAAGCGGAAGGACAAGACCTGTCACTATACAATTTTAATGGTTTCCACGAAAGTGACAAAAAAATCACATCTCTCAAATACGACAAAAAGCATACTTTCGGAGAACAATTATCAACAAAGGAGTTTGCTTTTCGGGTTGAAAAGACCTCGAAATACGATTCGAAAACATCTCAGAACCAACGTTTCTATTTTGTTTTCAACTCATTGAACGCTATGATATCGCAGTTTTCGGGTTACGAAATTGAGCCCATAAACAAGGAAGCCTCAATTGTTGAAATCGCATTAAAAGGCAGTAATTCTCAAAAAGCCGTCGATTTCCTGAACCGGCTTTCGCTCGAATATATCCGGCAAGGCCTCGAAAAGAAGAATCAGATTGCTATAAATACCATTATTTTCATTGACGGACAATTGGGGGAAATCCGCGATTCGCTCAATACAAACGAAAATGTATTGCAAAATTTCCGCACAAGCAATCAGATCATGAATCTGGATGCACAGTCGCAGCAGGTTTATACCGGCATAACCGAACTTGAAAAAACTAAAGCGGAATTACTCGTTAAAGCAAAATATTACAATAACTTAAAAGAGTATATCCAGAAGAATAAAGACGATATTAACGGTGTTGTTGTTCCATCGGCAATGGGTATTGAAGATCCTGTTATGACGCAGATACTGACCCAGTTACAGCAGTTATATGCCGATAAATCTGAACGTCTGCTCACGGCAAAGCCAAACAATCCGATGATCCAGGCTATGGACCAGAAGATTATCAACACCAAAAGGGCGCTTACCGAAAGTATTACCAATATTGTAAAAACTTCGGATATCAGTATTAAAGATATTGATGGGAGGATTGACGAACTCTCCGGATTTTTCCGCAACCTCCCTGCTACGCAACGACAGTTGCTGGGTATTGAGCGTAAATACAAACTCAACGATGCCATTTACACATACCTTTTACAGAAAAGGTCGGAGGCCGCCATTACAAAAGCAAGTAATACTCCTGACAATGAAATTGTAGACATGGCAGATCCTATTGTTCAGGAAAAAGTGTTCCCCAAAACAAGCCTTAACTATACCATAGCGTTTATACTTGGGCTGATTATCCCCCTACTTTACATCCTGGGTAAGGACTATCTGAATGATAAGGTCGTTAACAAAAATGATATTGAAAAACACACGAATCTTCCGGTAATAGGCCACGTGCTGCATAACAAACATGAAAGTAATATAGTAGCTTACACTTCTCCTAAATCGGCAATATCCGAATCATTCAGGGCTTTACGTACCAATCTGCAATACATGACACAGGGGAAAGATAAGTTTACAATACTTATCACAAGTACCAGTGTTAGCGAGGGCAAGACATTTACATCCATGAACCTTGCCTGTATTTATGCGCAATTCGACCGTAAAACATTGCTGATGGGATATGACTTGCGTAAACCAAAAATTTACCAGGACTTTGGGCTGAAAAATACCGTTGGAATCACTTCATACCTTATCGGTAAAAATACACTCGAGGAAATCATTCAGAAATCACCTGTTCCCAACCTCGATATTATATCAGCAGGACCTGTTCCACCAAACCCGGCAGAACTTATCGCATCACCGCTGAATGTAAAATTGCTTACTGAACTTAAGGAAATATACGATTATATAATTATTGACACGCCACCGGTTGGTATTGTAACAGATGCATTTCTGCTGATTCCTTATACCGATGCTAATATTCTTTTGGTTCGTCAGAATCTAACCAATAAAAAAGTATTTGAATCAATTGCCAGTGATTTTGAAAAGCGGAACGTGCCTAACACCACTGTACTGGTTAATGATGTGAAACCTGACAGATCCGGTGCCGGGTACGGATACGGGTATGGGTACGGATACGGGTATGGGTATGGGTATGGGTATGGTCATGGATATGGGTATGGGTATTACTCTGACGATGCCAAGAAAGAAGATGATACATCTATGTTCAAGAAACTTTTCAGCAAATCATAATCCTGAAATTGAGTTCTCATAAAGCAGAGTATCAAGTTTCGGTTTCAATTTACACTAAAAGGGACGGCTATTGACCGTCCCTTTTCAAATTTTGTAGCTTTCGTTTTATTTGAAAGCTTTCTCCAACAATCCATCTCCACTGAGTTTAAGCCTGTCGAAATAGGAAGGAACTTCTTTACCCATCAGTTTATCCACATAAATTTTTGCCAGGTACTGACCCAGCATAAATCCTTGTCCGCGGAAACCGACAAATAAACCAAGATCAGGATCAAGAATCATCCTGGGCTCAACATAATATCCGGCCCATACAGCCTGGAAACCTACAGATGAAAGTTGTGGCAACCAATCCACAAAAACTTCAGAAACTATTTCAAGAAACTCCTTTGAATTGATTTTTAGATTTTTGTCTACCTCCATTGGCTCAACCATCGGTGAAGCGCAACCGATAATCTGGCCTGTTTCGCCTAATTGCTGGCCATAAACGGCGGAGAATCCTTTGTATTTACGCCGGTCAATAAGCATGTCCAAAGGTTGTCCGTTAATCCCCATATTGGGTAATCTTCGGGTAATAAACGCCTGGTGTTTAACCGGGTACAAACCAGTTTCAATGCCCAGCTGTTTTGAAAATTTCTCAGCTTCAGGGCCTAATGAATTTACAAAATGAGGGGTATGGAACTCAACATATTGTTTTTCGTGATCCCTGGCCAATACGATATACTTCCCGTTTTCATTCCTTACGTCAATCAGCTGGCAATCCTCATAAATGCGACCGCCTTTTTCAACCCCTATACGCCGGATAAGGTCGATCACCCGGCCTGGAGTAGCCTGCCAGCAATCGCGGGTAATTTGCGCGGCCTGGTAGTGTTTGCCAAGGTTCGGATTCAGATTCGGAGAAATTTCTTTCAGATAATCTTTGGGGTCAACCATATAGGCATCCGACCACGAGCGTGAATCATCCAATGCCTTGTATGTTTCCTCATCATGAGCAAAAGTCACATAACGGGTCGAAAGGAAATTAATATCACGGATTTTCTGAAGGTCCTTGAAAATTTCAAGGTTGTGCCTGGCAATATCAGCAATTTCGGGTAAACTGAACGCCGGGCGACCACCTGCAATATTACGCCACGAAGCACCCCGACCATAGTTGATAAGTGCAGGTTTCAAGCCAGCTTCGGCCATATAACGGAATAAGGCACTGCCGCCAATTCCTCCGCCAGCTATTAAAGCCTGAACCTCCACTATGCGGGCTGTACTTTTGCTGTTATTGATAATGATATTTTCACGGACATTTTTGGGGAATAATTCACCCATCGCAAGCTGGTTGCTTAATGGTCCACGAGGTGTGGCATCGCCGACAACACTGATTCCTTTGTTGCGTAAAACCTGTTTAAGCCTTTTTATGCAACGTTTTCCGCGGCAGGCACCCATTCCCAAACGGGTGGTATGCTTTATTTCATCAACCGAAATAAATTTGCGGTCGCCAATAGTTGTAACAACCTCTCCCAGGGTAACATCATCGCAATGGCAAACATACATTTCGTGTTCGCTCGCATATTCGGTGGGTTTCATTATAATAGGCTCAGGATAGCTTTCCCTGATAATAAAGCCGCGAACTTCCAGCAATGCTTCTCCATGAATATCGAGCGATTTTACACGGGCAATATTTGTTTTATTTGGTTTCTTCAGAATTTTTTCAATAATACCATTGCCAAGCTTTTTGCCTTGATTATCTACAAGATAGACTTCAGCTTTTTCGTCAGCAAAATACTCAATAGGCAGGAAAATCCAGTCTTTTTTAGGCGCGTAGCCAAAAATTGCAAGTCCGGGACATTGATATACACAATCCATGCACCCTATGCATTTCTCGAAATCAATTTGAGGAACAGTGCTGGTAGAAGTTTTAGTAATGGCACCGTGCGGACAGGCAAATTCGCAGGGATTACAGGCAAATCCGTAGAGACAATCGATCTGAATAAATGGCTTTTCGTTAAAACGTTCAGTTGTGGGCTTGAAAGGTTCCTGTATAACACGAAGCGGATGTTGCTGCGAATCAATATACTCTTTCGAAACATTCAGGTATTTGTCGTAATCAACATTTTCACCCATATCCTGAAGTATCTCATAAGCAACCTGGTTGCCACGCAATACAGCACTGGTACCTTCACCTATACGAATGGCATCGCCGGCGCCATAACAATTACGACCGAAAATTTCGTTGCCTTTAATAATCAGCTGATCGTCAGCCACTAAACCTGTGCAGATATTAATTACATCAATGCCATCAATTATTTTCTCAGTTCCGGGAACTGGTTCAAAGTTTTTACATTCGGCAACCACGGCACCAATAATCCCGGTGTTATCTTCGTTTGGCAATGCTTTTAACAGAATATGAGATGTCATTACCGGAATTCCTAAACGGCGAACACGATTCGCCTGTACAGGGAATCCGCCTTCGTGACCCTGAGCTTCAATAATGGCTTTTACCTCGGCACCTGCCTGCATCAATTGATATGATGTAAGATATCCTATATTCCCGGCTCCTACCGTCAGAACTTTTTTCCCGAGTAGCGTCAATTCATTGTTCATCATTTTCTGAACAACGGCGGCAGTATAAACGCCTGGAAGATCATCATTTTCAAAAGTCGGCATAAACGGAACCGCGCCGGTTGCTACAACCAGGTATTCCGCATCTACATAATAGATTTCGTCGGTAAGTACATTTTTTACAGCAATACGTTTACCTTCGAGCAAATCCCAAACGGTACTGTTGAGGAAAATACCTTCGTGGCTGTCGCCGGCCAGTGTTTTGGCAATATCGAAACCACGCATTCCACCAAATTTCTTCTCTTTTTCGAAAAAGAAAAACTGGTGCGTCTGCATTAAAAATTGTCCGCCGATTTTATCATTGTTGTCAATAACGATTGTATCGATACCTTGTTTCAATAATTCTTCACGGCATGCGAGTCCGGCAGGACCGGCTCCAATAATGGCAACCGTGGTTTTATAAACATCCACAGGTTTTTCGGTATTAACTGCCCGCGCTTCCGGCGAATAATCATGGGGAATTTCGCTTACCTCTTTAACATTATCAACTTTGGTGATGCAGATCCGCCGGATTTGCCCGTCGACAAGCATTTCGCAGGCACCGCATTTGCCAATACCGCATTCAAGACTGCGCTCGCGATTCGATAAACTGTGGCTATGAACCGGGAAACCGGCCTGGTGCAATGCTGCGGCAATAGTGAAACCTTTTTCCCCGGTGACTATAGTTCCCTCGTATTGAAAACTAATCTTTTCGGCTACAGGTACTTCCAGAATGGGATGTTCAATAATTTTATTCATCTTTGTATAGAACAATATTGTTTAATCATTCACTTGCCTAAGTGATTCACGGAGCAAAATTATATTTTTTTATCCAGCTGTTATCCTCTTAACAGGTAATTTAGAAAGAGTATGATTAACACGGGATAGGGATTAGGAATTGGGGGTTAGTGTTTCGATAAAACGTAAAAATATGTTCAAAAACTGTTTTATATGTTAGATAATTATATGTATTTTTGAATCAAACAATCAGGCATAACTCCATTACATGATGGAAAAGCATTACGATAACCTTCTGATAATTTATTATTCCGGTACTGGTAACTCGAAACGGGTTTCGGAATGGATTGTGCAGGAAGCCCAAAGTCGTGGTTTGAAAATTCATGTTTCGTCCTATCACCAATTTAACCCGGATGATATTGCCGGCTTTAAAGGAAAGACGCTGATCGGTTTTTTCTCGGCAACGCATGGCTTTAATATGCCTCATTCCATGCTTAAATTTCTTTTCACATTTAAGTTGTTTAAAGGATCGGATGTTTTTATCGGGAATACAAGGGCGGGAATGAAACTTTCAAAATTATTTTTACCGGGATTGAGCGGAATCGCCATGTATTTCCCGGCGTTGATCATGCTTATTAAAGGATACAAAATAAAAGCCATGTACCCGGTTGATCTGCCATCGAACTGGATATCGCTGCATCCGGGAATCCGGAGAAAAGTTGTAGATTCCATGGTTCAACATTATGAAAAGCTAACAAAAAGATTTGCTGCAAAAGTTTTGTCCGGCAAACGAGTATTCCTGAAATCCTTTGTACTGCTTCCATTAGATATTTTGGTTGCTCCCATTGCAATAGGTTATTATTTTGTGGGCCGTTTTATCCTGGCAAAAACCTTTATTGCCAATTACAACTGCAACAACTGCGGATTATGCATGGAGCAATGTCCAACGAAATCCATCATCCTTGAACACAACCGCCCTTACTGGAAATTTACCTGCGAAAGCTGTATGAAATGCATGAACTTTTGCCCCGAACGAGCCATCGAAACAGCGCATTCCATGGTATTTCTGCTTCTCTTTGTTCTTATTGCATTAGTAAACCCATACCTTTCAGCTAAAGTAACCGATCTGGTTGCTTTATTATTCAGCGGTTCCAGACTGGCATTCGAGTCGCTGTACTTTGTGGCGCAATGGTCGGTAGCTTTATTGTTCTTCTTTTTAGGATATAAATTTTTACATTATTTGATGCGTTTCCCACGGATTAATAAAATCATAACTTATACTACGCTAACTACCTGGAAGTTCTGGCGGAGGTATAAAATTCCCTCGCGTGTGTCGGCAAACCCGCATGTGTCTGCACACTCGGATGTGTCTGCACACTCGCAGAGTGTCTGACACATCCGTTTTGCGTTTAGTGAATCTTTGCCAATCGGGATAATTTAAAATAAGACGGCTACTCCTACCAAACGCTGACAGGTTCCAGGAAAGTTATCCGGATTGGCCTATCAAAAAAACCTGGCAGTTTCTGCAAACACTGCCAGGCTAATACAAAGTAAAGTAATATAAAAAAGCAATATGTTTAAACCCGGAAATAATAGAGTCAATCAACACTATATTCTGTTATACTTTTGGGAACGGATACGTTTGATACACGATATTGAAATCAAGTTAACCTCAACCCTGCAGTTTAAAGCTTACCGGCATAGTGTAAAGCACACGAACTGATTTGCCATTTTGTCTGCCCGGATGCCACTGTGGCATCATTTTAACAACACGCAATGCTTCCTCTTCGCAACCGCCACCTATTCCCCTAAGAATTTTCGATTCAGTAATATTTCCTTTGGAATCGACAACAAACTGCAAGTAAACGGTTCCCTGAATGCCTAATTCCGATGCCTGTTGAGGGTATTTAATATTATCAGCAAGGAATCTCCGGCGTTCGGTATCACCACCCAGGTACGAAGGCATTTCTTGAACATCTATAAATGTTTCTTGCTTTACTTCCGGAACAGGGATTAT
Source organism: Bacteroidales bacterium (assembly GCA_030654075.1). Lineage (GTDB taxonomy): Bacteria > Bacteroidota > Bacteroidia > Bacteroidales > UBA4417 > UBA4417. Next base: position 67,256 of record JAURYB010000122.1, read on the forward strand.
ATCTGGTTGTTTTTCTGCCAGTTGCTCATATTTTATATCTACGGGCTCATTAGTCGTATTGGTAAATTCATCCTGATTTGGCAATCCTGTTTCTTCAATAACCACTTCATTTGTTACCTCAGGAATAATAAATCTTGGTCGAGCCAAAGGTTCTTTAACAAGAGGTAAAGACGGAAGCTGTTTGGGGTCTTCAGGTGGGGTAACAGTTGTGAGATTTGTTGGATCATAAACATTAATGAGATATCTGCCTTGTTCTAAGGCTTTGTAGCTTGATGCCAGAGGATACGCAAGCCCGGCAATCAGGATTCCGACAGAAAAAAGCAAGGCTTTGTTTACCTGCTTGTTATACATCTTACGTAAAATATAAGCTCCGTAAATTTTATTCCTTTTTTCGAAGATGATTTCGTCCATTTGAGGGGTTGAGGTTTCTTGGGTTTTCATGATTTGGGTTTTTAAAAGCTGAATATTAAATCGGGAAACTGTGATGATAAGTGTCGGCACACCCAACGGGTGTCTGACACTGTATTTCAAAGAAAAAATACTGGGTATTCATAACCTGGGAACCTTAAAAGATTAAAATTTGTCGCTTATACCCAGTAGATGCAAAAGCGATAAAAATTCCATAAAATTTAAAATTTGTCGTTGAATTAATCGCAAATTTGCCTTTTCAATTTGCCGACTTGACGTTATAGCACAAAACTCTATCTTTGTAAAAACTACCAATAACGTGGCCCTGCATTTTATCCGTAAAGACAAAAAAAAGGAACTGCTTTCATTCCCTGATGAGCAGCTTGTAGCCCGTTACACACAAACACACGATATTGAGATTATTGGTATTCTCTATGAGCGATATACCCACTTGTTATTCACCGTTTGCTATAAATACCTTGGTAATGATGCCGATGCCGAAGATACGGTAATGTTGGTTTTTGAAAAGCTGTTTGAGTTGCTGAAGAAATCTGAAATCAATAATTTTAAAAGCTGGATATACACCATCACCAAAAACGAATGCCTGATGCATTTAAGGCACAAGAAGTCGGGTGAACGCATAATTGAAGATAATCTGAAAAAATTGGATACCGAAATTATGGAATCCGTCGAGCATAATCATCTTTTAAGTGTCAGCGAAGGAGAACAGCGCATACGTTATCTCGAAACAGCCATAACTGGTCTTAGTATCGAGCAAAAACGGTGCATTGAATTATTTTACCTGAACGAAAAATCATACCGCGAAGTGGAACAGATCACAGGATATACCTACAACGAAGTTAAAAGCCATATACAAAACGGCAAACGCAATCTGAAGCAACTATTGGAAAGGATGGATCGCTATGAATGACAGGAACAACAAGTCGTCGGCTATCTTTCTGCCATCAGGTTGCCCTACTAAGGACGGACTGATGCTTTTTGTATCAGGTTCGCTGAAAGGTGACACGCTTCTAAGAGCGCAGAAACACGTTTCCGGATGTCCTTTATGCTCTGATGCCTCTGAAGGGCTCAGGATGTGGCTAAATGAGAAAAACACAGTTGAAACCAGCACCCCGGAACATCCTGATACTAATCACTCTGATTTATATGAATTACCAGGCGATCCAACAGTTTCTGAAGTAAATCAGGGATCATCTTTAAAAGCGGAAAATGAATTTCATATCCGTACTGAGGAGATTAACGAGCGGATAAAGAAGCGCCTGCATACCCATGCATTGATTGAGGCTGGTAAAATAAAACGGCTTTCGTACAAACCCTTTGTATGGCTGTCAGCAGCTGCTTCTATTCTACTTTTCGTTGGTGTAGGATATGTATTTTGGCTTCAAAATCAGCAGACCCAAAAACTTCAGGCTCAGAAACAACTTCAAAGGGAAGCAGCTCTTATTGCGCAAATTCCTGAAACATTACCCTGTCCTCCATCAAACAGCAAAGTTATACTTAACGTAAAATACAATAGCGACAAGGGAACTCATATTCCGCCTGTATTAACCATAGTAAATGAAGATATCACACAGGCTTCGGAAATATCAAGGGCTGGCAGGAAAAATGCAGCTACCACAGATGATTATGCAGAATATACTGAAACCAGGCAGGGAGTAGAATCAGATGTTTTCAGGGAAGAGTCAGGGATGTATAAAGGACAGAACTCAAAACGCTCGCTTATTGCTAAAAATAGTGGTGGCGCAATGGGAAAAGCCGAAACCGACGAAGAAACCAGCTCTGTTTTCATAAGTGTTCAGCAAATGCCTTCGTTTCCCGGTGGTGATGCCGCGCGAAAAAAATACCTTTCTAAAAAACTTAAATACCCTGTTCAGGCTTCTGAAAATGGAATTCAGGGAGTAGTCTATGTCAGCTTCGTTGTGAAAACCGATGGCAGCCTTGCTAATATAAAAATATTACATGGTATTGGCGGAGGATGTGATGAAGAAGCCTTGCGTGTGGTGAAACTTATGCCTCGTTGGAAACCTGGCCGTCAGAATGGTAAATCAGTTAGAACACTTATCAATATGCCGGTTTACTTTAAATTACAAGAGGCATATTAACAGATTGTATATCTTATTGTTAGCCTTAAGTAAATGCTTTCCAAATTGTATTGCAATGGTGACCAATCCTTATTGTTTCAGGTGTTAACATGTTTTTAAAATTAAAAAGTGGAGAATTTGATGAATCTTACACCGATATTATTTTATTCTGTACGTTTGATGGCTTGTTAAATCATGGAACCGTTTGATTTAATCCATTCAATATCTTTTACTTATGAAAATACTTTTACCCCCTAAATCCCAGGGTTAACGCATGAAGAAATTGTAAAACATGTGGGTTATTAACAAATTTACTACGGGGATTAATCGTAATCGTCGGTTTGGTGTCCAAATACAAGGTTATTAACAATTGAGCTCTAT
>JAURYB010000083.1 GCA_030654075.1 Bacteroidales bacterium
CATCATACAAGAAGCAAATATGATAGTCCAAATTCTTTGGCTCCGCCAGGCACTAAACCCTAACATAACAGGCAATATAATATTCCATGAAATTTTTGCCGGTTCGGGTACATGTAAGATGTAGCTAACTCCATATACAAGAAGTGTAACAACTACTAAAATTCCTCCGCAACCAATATTTAAACTGAACAATGACAAGCTTAAGACTATTGCTCCAAGCAATATTGAAGTTAGGGGAATTAATAAACCGTGCAAAAGCCAGGAAGACGGGAATTCTGAATAAAGCAAAAGACAAACAAAAACAATTGCCAATAATATAATTACACTTACAATAATTGAAACTCCTCTTTTTTCGCTTGATCCACCCAAAGCAATAAAAAAAAGAGGTGACAGTAAAACAATGAGAACTAATTGAATTAATAATTGTAATATGCTTAACCCGGCCCAGTTTATCACAGCGACTAAAGAAAATGAAACTCCATTCGACATCATAATAAGCGCATTCAACAAGCCATCGAAGAATAGCAATGTTGGAAATATTACCACCTTTAAGGATACGACTTGGCTGACAAGAGCCGAAAGCGGTAGAATTGCTATTGATATAATCAGTATCCAGCCATAGGGACTGGATACTTCAATAAACTTCTTTATTTCTGATGTAATTTCGCCTCCATTCACAATCAACGCCAATCCAAATCCAGCAAATAAAACGATAGAAAAAATGATTAGTTGCGGCCAAAGCCGCATCATTCGTACTAATAACCATAAAAACATCATTGGCATGACGAATGTAAATAAACCTGCCGCGCTATCAGGATAAAACCGTAAAACAGTAAAAATAACAATAATTGATATTAGTGAACCAAATATCCGAGAAGTCCAATATCTCGAAGAAACACTCAATCCAAGAGAAATAAGTGCCAGGATAGTAACCCATTGGCCGATATTAATATCATCTACAAGGATTAAGCTTTGAATATAATTTAAATGTACCAATGTTAAAATCAGAATTGAGACCGCGGCAGTTAACCCTAACTCCCAATATGAACTTTCTTTAACGATATTTACTGTAAGAATATATAGCAATATAACCATCAACAGATCGACGTTTTTAATATTTGACTGTAAACAATATAAAGCAAAAGGTATTATTACATACCACCACCCCCAATAAATCTTAGGTCTTTTTTCTAATATTTTTGAAACAACAAACAATATGGTAATCGTTAGCAGTAAAGCATGAAATAGCTCAATCTGTCTCCCAAAGTATACATGTTCAATTTCAAATGGAAGAGCTATAAAAAGAATATACAGCGTTAATCTTTCCAGCAAATTTAATATTTTTACGTAATTTTTGCGATTTAACCTTGGCAGCTCTTTTAAGTTCGTAGAAGATTTCGAGCTGCTAGAACTTTGGGGTGTTGCGTTGAATACTGGCTCGGACGATCCTTGGTAGTTATTTTTTATTGAGTTTGCGTTTTCTTCAGAAGAACTTATAAATTCTTTGCTTTTTCTCTCTTCTTGTTCCTCGGAAGAATTTGAATGGGAAACATCAAGAGAATTTATTTTATTTAAACAAATTTCCCTTTGAGTTTCTGTTTGAACTGAGGCGATTAGTGCCCGCCAAAAATATTTATCATCAAATTTAATAAATGCATTTTTACTATCAGTAGGCGCAGATTGAATTCTATTAAATTCCTCCGCTGCGAACGAGTTATTAGGATTTATTTTCAGGACATGTTGTAAGCAATCCATGCAATATTGAGTCTTTTCAACAGTCATGCTTAACATTAACCAAGCTGCCTCATGCTTTTTCTCAATTAGAAGTACATCTGCAAGGAGTATGCTGGCTTGAACTTTATCGCCTTGACACATAAGATTGAGGGCTTTTTCAATATTTAGTTCAATAGATGCTCTTGTTCTACCTGAATCCTGGGATAAATGGCCGGGAATTTGATCTGGCGATGTCCCGTCAGTTTTTTTAGTCAGCTTTTCGTTTATCTTATAAGATGAAAAACTTATCTTTTCACTATCTAATAGAGCTTGATGTTCCACATAAGGATTGCTATGTGTTTTTTTAAGACTTTGAACTTCATCCTCCAGCTCTTTCAAGCGTTTCAAGACTTCAGAATTTGTGTCAGTGTGATTGACATCTCTGACGGTTAATAGTTTTGAAAAAATTGACCATTCTTTATTGATTGGCTGTAGAGATATATTTTTTATTGAATATAATTTTCCAACTCTATATAGTGATACTCCAACTATGAATATTATTATAAACAAGATTGTGAAAGGGTGGTTTTTGAAGAAAGACAATAAATGGTGGTTGCGCTCAAGTAATGTTGTAGAAAAGTTGCTAATAGCATTTCTTTGTGTAACTATAATTATGGCAACAGTGACCACCAGGACAATCCCTCCCACAGCCAGCCCTGTTCTTCCACGAGATGGTTGAGTGGTGGTGGGGGAATATACACCTGAACGTAGCCCTGTATTCATGGTGGAGGTAAGGTTGCCTTCATTCCCAAAGGCGACCATATTTAACGCTTTTGCTAGTTCCACAGCGGTGGCATAACGCTTGGTTTTATCCTTCGCCATGGATGACCGTATGATCTGTTCCACATCATACGGCAGGGTGGGATTGATATTTAATATTTCAGGCACGGGCTCAGTGATGTGTTTTATGGCTACGCCCATAGGGGTGTCGGCATTAT
>JAURYB010000123.1 GCA_030654075.1 Bacteroidales bacterium
ACTATGCTGTGCTGATCAAAATCAGGAGGCAGCTTCTTTATAATTCAATTTATTTTCCGGGAACTGATATTCCAGCATGCTTCATGTTTGGAAATATTCAGGTATTAACACCGGTATCAAAATTTTAAACTCATACTGTTATGAATACAAATGAATATCACCAGGACACAGAGCCAGGTAAAAAGAACACAGGAGCATTACCATTTTTCCTGATAATCATTGGCTTTGTTGCCATACTTGTTCTGATAAAGTTGTTCTTCTAATTCGAAAGATTAACATCCTAAAAACAGAAAGCCCTGCAAATCGCAGGGCTTTCTGTTTTTAGCATCTGGAATTTCCTTTGAAAGTTCAGGTTTATTTTTCCTGACTGGAATTCAAAAAAGCAGTTAAACAAGACAGTTATATTGATCTGTAATAGTCTACTTTACTTTCCTGAAATTATACGTAATTGTTCCTCTTTGCTCATCCGGGGCATTATCATCTGGGGCAAAAACTGTTTTGCGGGCTGCGTTCTCAGCTTGTTGCCGAAGACCGATTTCAGAAATTGTGGTTCCTTTTGCTCCAGCAGCGGCATAGGTTACTTTTCCTTGTTTGTTAACCTTAATGGAAACTACAATTTTTCCTTGTTCAGGTGAATTATAGAAAGGTTTCCCAAAAGTGCGCGCGGTCCGCCCACCAAGATCGTATGAAATACCGCTGCCTATTCCTCCACCCGTTCCGGATCCGGTTCCCGACCCTGAACCACTTCCACTCCCACTTCCTGTTCCTGAGCCATCACCGGTTCCTTTGCCGGTTCCTGTTCCGCCATAATTCCCTGAGCCGGTTTTACCGTCTTCACGTCCCTGGTTGCCTGGTTTGCCGGTAGTTCCGTCGTTACCACTTTTCTTCTTATAGAGAGCATTTGGGTTAACAACCGGTTGAGCAGGTGCAACCGGTTTAACTGGTTGTTTAACTACAGGAGTTGTCTTTTCGGTTTTCTTTTTCGTATTCTCCGTTTTTGAAGGTACTGCAACGGATTCCTCGTTGTCCTGGGTAAGGACTTCCTCGTCCTGCGTTTTTGCCTGTTTCACATCCTGTTCGGCCGGAGGAGTAAACGGTTCCGAAACTTTCCTGTTTTCGAAACTAGGCATACTTATATCTGCAAACTGGTCCGCCCCCATTCCATCGTTACTTGTTCCCAGGTTAATCTCAAGGCCGTTACCGCCACCTCCGCCGCCTTCTTCGGGCCAGGGAGGAATGGGTGTATGAAATACGATCACATAGAACAAAAAGATCAGTAAGCCATGAAACAATAAGGTCCCGGCAATACCCAAAATATGGTTCTGAATTTGTTTTCTATTATCCTTTTGATCCATTGGGAGCTTTTGTAGCAAGTACCATTTTTACCTTTAACTTGTTACCGATCTCAAGTACATTCACCAGATCCTGAACAGAAATACCACTGTCGCACCTTAGTATAACTGTGAGGTCCTTGGATTTGCTGAGTTCCGACGACAATAAGGGTTCAAGCATTTCGAAAGCGACAGGCGCATTGTTCACGAAATATTGTAACTCCTTGGTTACGGAAATTGTAACCTCTTTCTGCCGTAAAGTCTGGTTGTGTTTCGAATTGGGAAGCGTTAACTTAACCACATTCGGATTGAGCAAGGTTGACATAATCAGGAAGAACAGCATCAGGAAAAACATGATGTCATTCATGGATGATGTGGCAACTTCTGCGGTTATTTTCTTTCGTTTGCGAAGGTTCATTTTGAAGGTTCCTGTAAAAGATCCATAAACTCCATGGCACTGTATTCCATTTTCTGAACGGTTTTTTCAACCATAATATTACACCAGTGATAAAGTATGAAAGCTGTTATACCAACAAGCAAACCGGCAGCGCTCGATACCATTTTGGTATACAAACCGGCTGAAACTGTGGTTATACTAACATCACCGGCCAGGGAAATGTCATGAAAAATCTTGATTACCCCGATAATGGTTCCGATAAAACCAAACATAGGTGCAATACCGGCAATAATGGCAAGGATAACAATGTTCTTTTCAAGCTTGTATACTTCAAATTTCCCTACTATTTCAATTGATTCTTCAATTTCTTTAAGCGGGCGCCCCAGGCGTTTTATACCTTTTTCTATCATCCTTGACAAAGGACTCTTATTGCTTTTACAATAAGCTATCGCCGAATCGATCCGGTTACTGTAAATAAAATCGCGGATATTATTCATAAAGGTGGCTTCAAAATTAGAAGCCCGGCGAATACTGAACCACCGCTCAACAAAAACATAAATCGCGATTACCGACAAAATTGCTATCGGGATCATAATCGGGCCACCTTTTACAAGAAGATCAATTAATGAAAATGATTCCGACACAGCGCTTTGTGGCTGCGGAATACCAATAAGTGGCTGTACGGCTGTATCAGCTGCGGCACCGGTTGTTACTATTTGAAGTAATACTGAGTTTAACATAAAATTAAAGATTTCGGTATAAAGGTACTACTGTTAGGTTTAACTTACTATTGACCCTGAAGCGACTTGTAAACAGCAATTTGTTAATAGTAACTAAAAAAAGCTGCAATTATTACTTTGGTGGAAATATGAGACGAAAAAAGTTACAAGCCCCAGCAACCGAATTCTGAGAAATAAGAGCTAAGCCTTAAGTACCATGATTTGCAGGAAATTTCCGCTAAATATTCCAGAGTTTGAAATTTGGGATTGGAACTTAAAATGTGTAGAAATTAATTCATTTGCTACTCAATTACTTTTCGGCAAACACTCAGACAGAAATCAGTCCAATAAAATCCATCTACTTAAACTTTTGTGGAGAAACAGTTATTGGAATAATGCATCGAACATTTACAGGAATACCTCCGCGTATTCCAGGACTCCACGCCGGCATTGACATTATAACACGAACAACTTCATTATCTAAATCAGGTTGCAGACCTCGTATCACTTTGACATCTCTTAGAGTACCGTTGTATTGAACTACAAAGTAAACATGAATGACACCAGTACTGTTTTGAGTTCGGGCAATTTCGGGATAATGAAGATTTTCCCTGATAAATTCCTGCATTGCCTTGTCGCCGCCCGGAAACTTCGGATATATTTCGGCAGAACCGTATACTTCTCCAGCTATTCCATCCCCATTACCGGCTTTGCTTCCTGCCTCGGTTTTATCGGAATCCCCGTTTTGCTTTGCTGTTGAATCATTGCTGGCCCCCGTCTGTGTGTCCTTAGTTTCCTCGGTGAGAGCAATAGCTTCTTCAACAGGAATGATTTTAGGAAGTATTAAGCCTGGTGTTTCAGGAAGCCCGCCTGATTTCATTTTCTTTATTCCATAAGGCTGATCCGTAAGATCCATATTCGCTGAATGCCCGGTTAAATCAGGATTTAAATAGTAATCTTTCCGATGAATTTCCGAGAATTTCACAATCAGGAAAAGTGTAAAAAGGGTAATCAAAACGGAAGATATCAATCCATAAGCCAGAAATACCTTATATTTTTTTCGGACATAATAAGCGCCATACTCTTTGTTCCTGCTTTCAAACAGGATATCATCCAATAATTGGTCGTTGCTCTTCTTCAATCTGGTTTTTGCCCTAATAATAATAAATACAAAACTAAAGAAAAAAATAAAGGTGTTAACCGGATTTAACGCTTTTTGGCTAATCCTGGCTTTGTAAGGAGATACTTACCTCTCTCAACATTCATATTTCCGGATGTAGCCCGGAAATCGATTGAAATAAATGTGATTAACTCCATAAGGAATGATAAGATTGCTGGTATAAACCTGATTGTTACAAACAGTTGTATGCGAAAAAATATTAACCTGACGAAAACCAAACAAAAATTCTGTTATTATGTCATGCGATCAGATAAATGAAAAAGAAACAAAATTGAGATTGAGAACTTATGGGTATAAATACTTTGGGCGCGGCATAATTTAATTCTCAATCCTTAATTGGTAAATGGCAATGACTGAAATAATTGCTATTTTTGAAAGGTTGAAATTAACAGAACACATACCCGTAAAGCCCAACGTGAAAGTATAGTTCGAGTTTTAAATACGAACAAACTATCTTGCGTCATGACTAAACTACTTCTTTGCCCGACTTGCCACATACCCGGCAGCATTATATTGTAAAAGAATCAGTATAACACATTCTATTATGGAAAATAAAAAGGAGTTGTCGCCAGTACAACGTGAAGAACTAATCATCGTATTAAAAACCCGTTTTGAGAAAAACATGAACCGGCATAAAGGGCTGGAATGGGCCGGATTACAGGCAAAGCTGGAATCTCATATTGAAAAACTGTGGACGCTCAACGAAATGGAAAGAACCGGAGGTGAGCCGGATGTTGTAGTGTTTGATAAAAATACGGGTGAATACATATTTTATGATTGTTCAGCGGAAAGTCCCAAAGGCCGAAGAAGTGTTTGTTACGACCGCGAATCACTGGAATCGAGGAAAGAATATAAACCGGCAGATAGCGCAATGGATATGGCTGCCGCCATGGGCATTGAACTTTTAACAGAAGAACAATACCGGGAATTGCAGAAACTCGGAAATTTCGATTTGAAAACATCGAGCTGGGTAAAAACGCCCTCGGAAATCAGAAAATACGGTGGCGCGCTCTTTTGTGACTGTCGTTACAAACATGTATTTGTGTATCACAACGGCGCGGAATCGTACTATGCTGCCAGGGCGTTCCGTGGTACATTAAGGGTCTGATTACTATTGATATAGTGATATATCCTGTAGTTGAAACTGGATTTAAGAAGGGTTTGCCAGGGAAAGAATCTGCCGTAGGACTCGGAGATTATGACAAATAAAGAATAAAAGCCCAGCTACCAATTATGTTTTACTAAATGGCAGGTTTTTGAGTATATTTGAAGTCCTGGTCCGCACAAAGAGTTTCCGGAAAATCAGGAGTGGACCAGCAAGATTGTTTTTAAATATCAGGTAATTAAATGTTACGCATTGGGATACGCTTGCCGGGGATGGCCGCAAATCCAGAGCAGAAGGAGGAATTTATGAAATATAGCATATTCATTGTTTTCGCTTTTAGTCTGCTTCTTTCCGGATGTACGAATACGGTCGGAATTATTGAACTTAAGGGGAAAGTTGTTGATGAAGGTACAAAAACGGTAATTCCCAACCAATTGGTTATAGTTGAGGCGCTTTTACAGAACGAAGATGAGACCACAGCTATTTACGCGGGTGAATTTACCACCGACAGTTCAGGGTGTTTCGTCTATACCCTGAAGAAAGTTAAAAATGCTTCTTTATATAATTTTTGCATTAAAGGAAACCCGGCTTATGATCCTTCAAACCAGGTTTTAGGTCTCACCGAACTTAACAACTATGGCAAATTTTTATCGTTTGAAATAAAACGAATAGTTGATTTTACAATGTATATTAACCGGGAAAGCACAACCCCCTTTCGTGACACGCTTATTGTATCGTGGGAAACCAACGAAGTGGATGGAAAAACACTGTTCCCGTTTAAAATAGAAAATTATCATATCAACGCGCAAGAAGGCCTGGTCTGGATTGGTGGAGATGTAAAATCAAAAATAATAACAAAAGTATATGCGGATAAAAACACTATAGTGCACTGGGAATTATCCCGAAACGGACGACACACGGATATTATAGATACAATTTTCTGCAGGAGAAATGCGGCTAATAATGTGTTTTTGAATTATTGAATTATTCATAATTCTCTTATTATAACTTGTCCGTTTTTAGCGGATCTTAACCTTTGGTGAATCCACAAGCGTTGGCTTTGACAAACGAAGTAGCGGGCTTATTACTTTTCCTCCCGTTTTGATATCTATGCGCCGGCAAGCAGAAGCAGCGTGAAGGAAGTAGAGAAATAAGTGTTCTAATTTCTCAGAAGGATAATTGCGGGATTTGTTGGTAATAGTATTTTTAGTCATACATGAGTTGTTGCCCCAATTCCCTTGAAATAAAAATCATTTCTTTTGGAATTAGAATAAAAGCTATATTTGAAGGATTGAAATATGTAGAATTATTGCATATTTGGCGGGAATTAAGGGATTGTATGCTTTTAAAATCAATAAGGCAGGTTTCAGCATTCTTATAATCCATATTCAAATTTCAGGAAAAATGGCTGCCAAAAATGGCAGAATAAAAAAAACAATAAAAGTGGAGGGCAGAAACCTTATGCTCTTATGCAATGTCGGAAATCTATCCTTCTAATTAATCTCTTATCAACACCCGTTAACCATGACGAAACTTTACTTTTTCACTCTTTTGGCACTCATCGGTTCAGGATTTACTTTGCAAGCACAGGAAAGAAGTATTTTAACCAACAATGATTTGCCGGTCAATACTGTTAATCCCTTACAGTATGGGAGCGCAATATCTGAAACATACGATACTGCTTATTGCTATATAGCATATGATCAACCAAATAACAGAACGGGTCCGGCAAAATTTGCTTTGTCAGATCCGGGAAATATACTAATGTTAGCCAGCCAATCCGGAATGAATTACCTGGATGGAGGAACATGGGGGTATGATAAAAAATGGTTCGGAACCGTATCCGTTGAAAACACATTTGTTATTATTGATCCTCTTACAGGCGACAGAGTTTTACTGGGCAGTATAGGAATGCCTATCTCCGGAATTTCGTTTGACTATACAAGCAACACACTGTTTGGTGTCACCTGGGATGGTTTTGCCTCTTCGTTATACAGCATCAATACTTCCAATGGAACTCCCTCATTTATAGGTCAAAGTGAAATCGACGTTCTGGTAAATCTGGCCTGCGACGCATCCGGGAACCTGTATTCGGTCGGGCTGGGAAGTGATTACCTGTACAAGCTGAACAAATTAACCGGTGCTGCCACAGCCATTGGCCCTGTTGGTATTGATATCAACTACCAGCAGGATATGGAATTTGATCTGAACACCGGCATACTGTATATGGCTGCTTATAACAGCAACACTTCCTCAGGCGAATTCCGGGCTGTGGATAAAGTTACCGGCACTTCAACACTGATAGGTGCATTTCAGGGTGGAGCTGAAATAACGGGCCTTTGTATTCCTAATAATGCTATTAGCGTGAGTATTCAGGATCCGCTGAAAACGGAGTTACCAGTAAAAATATTTCCAAACCCGGGCAATGGAATTTTCTCCGTTAAAACCGACCTAAAAACAGCAACCTTTGAAATAACCGATGTTCTTGGTAAGCAAATTTATTCAGCACAGATAAACGCCGGAATAACAGAAATTAACATAAGTAAACAGCAAAAGGGGATTTATTACTACAAGGTTAAAAATGGAAACAGGAGTTTTAATGCCGGTAAAATTATCCTGAAATAAGATATTTACGTTTAAATAACCAAGACGGTAAAACGTCTGCAAAAAACAGTATGCGAACTCAATAATTTGAGCACAATAGCTTTCAATATTGTAAGCAGCCCCACCCCTGATGGACAATGTCATTTAGTTAAGCAATAACTGATTTAAGAACAAGGATGAACAATTTAAGATTTTAGATGTACATCGTTGATTTAGCGAAACTTCGAAAATCAAAAATCGATATTCCTTGTTCGATACTCAAAAGAAATATCCTTAACTAAACGACATTACCCTGATGGCACACGTTTGTAGCGTTTGCAATTAATACCTTCGCTCACACTTATGCGTAATTGTAATTTTGTGCAGCGGTAAGCAGACTGAAACTTATAAGCCACAAATTATAACCATTATACAGTTTAAAAATTTCTCAAAACTAAAATTTAAACCGATTGTCTTTGAATTAAAAGAGTCTATATTTGTAAACATCTAAAAAGACTGGATATTATCAATAAACCTAACAAAACTAATATTTATGAAAACGAAATTGGTACTTGCATTATTCTTCATTTTAGGCTGTGCTTCCGCACAAAATACGATTATTTTTCAACCGAGTGGTGGAACAAACGATGGGAAAGACGAAGGTACTTTAACAGGTGGTAAGGATACCTGGGAAAACCGCTATACTCCATATGATAATTTTGGAAATTTGGAATACTCGATGGGTACACCCAGAAGTAATTGCAACGAGAGTGACTACAAATCGTATTTCAAATTTGATGTTTCCACCCTGCCGGACAGCGTAAGCTCCGTTGTTTTTGGGGTAACTCATTTTGAGCATACAACTTATTGTTATAGTAACTGTTCTGCTGATTTTTATTTTTATCGCTGCACCAGTGCCTGGGACGAGATGGCCCTGGTCCAAAGCAATTTGCCATCCGAATATCCTGATCCTTTCTTCGGGCCGTTAACTATAACTTTCCCAAATGATTTTGGTGTTAAAGAGTACGATATAACATCTGAATATCGCTATTGGAAAGAGAATCCCGATGCGAATTTCGGGTTTACTATATACTCTCCTTTTCTGGGTTGCAATAATGCAAGTGTTTTCTTTGGTGTGAAAACCTCGGATGATACTGTTGCTGATAATCGTCCTTATTTAAAAATAGAATCTCCGTTTACCTCCGGAATAAGTGAAATGACGTTGAAACCTGTTTTCACGCCTAATCCTTTCAATACTTATATAAAGAGTAATCTTAACAATCTGAAATCATATTATTTCACCGATATCAACGGGCAAAAGATTGAAGTTGGATATGATTCGTCGAGCCGGCAATTTAATACCACTCACCTGCAGAAAGGCATTTACCTCTTACATGTTTTTTCTGATGAAAAGGAAGTCGTAGTAAAACTGATTAAATAAAATAGCCAGTTTACTTTTAACCTGATTCATAAGTGTGGAGTGCATTCTCCTTTAATGGTGCATCTCCCGTCGTGTGGCAGTATCAAACCTGCTGAATTAAACGCTAAATTTGTCCCATCAATTTCATTTCTGAATGGACATATACAACCTGGTATTTGCATTTATAGCGGCAATTGCTGCAGGATTTGTTAATGCGATAGCCGGTGGAGGAACATTAATCTCATTTCCTGTGCTTGTTGCCATTGGTATTCCGCCGGTTGCCGCCAATATTACAAATACCATTGCTCTTTGTCCTGGTTATTTCGGAGGCGTAATGGCCCAGCGGAATGATCTGCTTTCGCAAAAACAAAGATTGTGGGAGATACTGCCTGTCGGCATTGCGGGTGGTATTGCGGGCGGGCTCCTGCTTCTGAATACTTCTGAAGATTCGTTCCGTATTCTGATTCCGTATCTGATTTTATTGTCGGCTGTATTACTTGCATTTCAGCCTTTTCTAAAAAAAATGGTTGAAGCCCGTTTGCAAAAGTCCATGCATCACAACGCAAAAGGGGCTCTGGTACTATTTGTGATTTTCCTGGCAGCCATTTATGGCGGGTATTTTGGAGCAGGCCTGGGAGTAATTCTGCTTGCTGTACTCGGACTCTTGGTTGACGATTCCCTGATAAGACTGAACGCGTTGAAACAGGCAATTTCATTAAGTGTTAATGTTTCAGCTGCGATATATTTCAGTTTCTCCGGCCAGGTGAACTGGCCGGTAGTTGCCGTAATGATTTTCGGATCTGTTTTAGGCGGTAATATCGGCGGAAGGACAGCAACTTTTATCAGGCCCGAAATATTACGTTGGGCTGTAGTGGTAATTGGCTTTACGGTTGCGGTAATATATTTTGTAAAATAAAATTATATTTTTTTTACCGCAAAGTACGCTATGATAACGCAGAGAAACTCAAGAACACAAAACCATTCTTTGCGGTTCTTTGCGTTCACTTTGCGTCTTTGCGTTAAAACCTTTTATGGCAGATTCATCCGCTTAACAATACGAACTTCAGCCTAAATATTACTTACGCCCAACCTCGCTAGCCCAGTTGCCCCTGAAAATAATTTTCTGGTCGTGGATACGAAAGATAAACTTACCATACTGAACCGCAATACCTGCCGACGCGTTTACAACCCAACAATTATCAGGAATATTGAAGAAATTTTCGGCGGTAATTATCTTTTTATCCGACTGGTCTTTAATTGGAACCGTTGCCTGTGGTCCTACTTCCCATCCAACATGGGTATTATAGCTGATATGTAGATCACCCAGGATTTTAAAATTTTCTTTGGTTTCTATTTTCGTTTTTATGCTGGCTATTTTACCTTCATTTAAATCTTTCCCGGGAGTAACCTCAATCGTAAGTTTTGGTAATTCGATTGCCGTTTTTGAAGCCAGGATACTGATTGATTCGTTTTTAATAAGTTTATTGTCTTTATCGTAGAATTCGAAAGCAAGTTCCATATCTTCAATTCCGGTTGGATTAACCGTTACCTGGTCGGTAAAATAGCCTTCGCTGCTTATGGTTTTTGAATAGATAACTTTATCCAGGTATTTTATTACCACTTTTTTAACATCCTTGTCATTATAAAGTTCCAGCAGTAAAGAGGTTCCTGTATAAATTGTATTGTTCTTGGGGCTGACAATAAGTCCTTTCATATAATCGCGCATGGCAAACCACACGGGGCGTGGCGAACCATATTTATCGTTCACGTCACTGTATCCCCAAAAGCCAAACCATTCTTCCGGCTGATCCATGGCATGGTGGCTTTTATCGCCGCCTTTCCACCAGCCATCGGCATAATAAAACGGGCACATACCTACAATCCCGGCATCAAGCAGATCGCGGTAATTTGCAATTAGCCCGTCACTTTGTTGTTTGAGGGTGTTCCCTCCATAACGACCTGATCCTTTGTGCGAAACCGAATAGCCAAATTCAGTAGTTATAAAGGGTTTGTTTAAACCGTTAAGCTCATTTAACCCTTTCACGTAATCTTTAAAACCCATAGTGACAGACTGGGCTTCTGAATGGTCGTAGCAATTGTAGGAATAAACATCAAAGAAACTTTCGTCCATATAATCGCTGATCATGGCATTTGCCGACAATGTTACCGGGATTCCGGGGTGTCCTTTATGCAGCTCATCAACCAGGGTTTTCATCAGGTCCACAAACGCCTTCCCTGAAATTTTGTGTATATGATCGGTCTGAGGTTCATTGATAACCAGGTAGGTAATAATACAATCGTATTTTTTTGCGTATGCCGTAACTTTTTTCACTTTATCGACGCATTCCTGTACAAATACAGGGTCACCATAATTTCCGTCAGGATTCACATCTATTCCCATTATAAGTTTCAGACCCGACTCCTGAACTACCTTCAATTGAGCCTCCGAATACTGGCTCCAGGTTCTGATAGCATTGTACCCTCCTTCTTTGATCACTTTCAGATCGAATTTCAATAAATCAAGGTCATCATTCCTTACTCCTTCATAAGGATGCTGTCCCGGCCGGGCGCCAATTTCATAGCCAATTGCTTTAATAAAAAACCTTTGTCCGTTCAGGTAGTACCAATTATCTTTTAACTCAATTTTTGTTTTCGGTTGGGAATACACCGAAAATACTGAAGAAATCAGCAGAAAAATGATCAGCAATACTTTGTTTTTCATGGCTTATGGATTATATTAATTGAAAAATGGATTAGCAGTATTATTAATTTAAAACAATTAAGGTCCAGATATTTAAAACAAAATCCGGTATCCGAATATACAGTAACGGCTTGTCAGCCGGGAGCAAATATACGTTGAAGTCAGGAAACACGCAAGAAGTTCCGGGTCAGTCATAAAAGTTGGGAAAGAAGAAGGATTTTTGGGAAAGGCCATACGTTTTTTGAAACTTTCTAGTTTCGTTTTTTCACGTAAGTGATGGTTAATAAAGCACCGTAGGTGCGAAATTAGGGTAGATAAAAGATCATCAATATATTAAAAGCCTCGTAGAGGCGGTATTATTGATGAAAAAAATATTCATAAAATTCAAAAATATAGGCTGCGATCGTGAATATGAGAAACCTCTATATCCTTCCTGCCATGAAAATTTGCCACAAAATCAGACAAACAACCCATAAACGCTTCCCAACGGATTTCCACATTATTCCTCGAATTGCTCGAACGACAGTTCCCGATTGATGAAAAACCATCAGACTGTAAGCATGCGTGCCGCCTCTGAGTTTGCAAACCAGCTCAATGTACATGTAAATCACCTGAACAGGGCAGTTAAAGAGACAACTCAGAAAACTACGTCACAGATAATTGCTGAACTTATTTTGCAGGAATCGAAAATTCTGCTCAGGCATAGTGCATGGTCTGTATCTGAAATAACATTCGCGCTTGGTTTTACTGAAGTAACCCATTTCAATATTTTTTTTAAAAAAGCATATTCAGTTGAGTCCTTTCAAATTCAGAAATGGTTAAGTTTGCGCCAGCAATCAGCTGAATTTAACAACCTCATTTATCAAAAAAAGTCCTTTATGAAATCATTAACCGTAGTTTTACTTTCTGCCTTACTCAACTTTCAGTTTACTAATGCACAACAAATCAGCGAGTGGCGACCTGAAAACCGCACCGGTGTATCAGCCGAAACCGGCCTTCTGAAATCATGGCCTGCTAAAGGGCCTACTCTTCTTTGGACTAACCTGGAACTCACCAAAGGCAACTCTTCGGTTTCGTTTGGGAATAATACCATTTATATAACCGGAATCAAAGATTCTGCAGATGTGCTGTACGCATTGGATATGAATGGCAAAATGCTTTGGCAAACAGAAATGGGACGGGCCTGGAATGAGTCATTCCCTGAGAGCAGGGCAACACCAACTGTTGAAGGAAACAGGGTATACACATGCAGTGGATTAGGAGATATTGCCTGCATTGACGGAATAACGGGCAAAATAATCTGGTCGTATAAAGCCAGCGAGATGAATAAAGGAACCTACGGGAATTGGGGCATAGCGGAATCGTTGCTTATAGATGGCGATAAACTGTATTTCACTGCCGGCGGACCTGAAACGATGACAATTGCTATCAATAAAGCAAGCGGTGAAAATATTTGGAAATCAGCTAGTCTCAATGATAAACCCGGCTATGTTTCACCCATCCTTATCGAAAATGCAGGTAAAAAAGTGATTGTAAATGTTTCCATGAACTATGTTTTCGCAGTTGACGCTTCAAACGGGGATATTCTCTGGAAAGTCGCCCATGAGAAACCAGCAGATTTTAAGTGGGATCTGATCAAATGCGTTACGCCATTGTATCACAATGGAAAGGTTTATGTAACCGGGGGTTACGATAACGGGGGAATGATGGTTAACATTGCTGATGATGGCAAAAGCGCTAATGTAGCATGGACTGACAGTGTTCTGGATGTTCACCATGGTGGGGTGGTGCTGGTTGATGGTTATATTTATGGTTCCAATTGGTTGAACAACAGCACAGGCAACTGGTGCTGTATCGATTGGAATACCGGTAAAAAAATGTGGGAAGAGAAATGGAACTGTAAAGGTTCCATAATAGCTGCAGAGGGCATGCTCTATATTTATGATGAAAAGAAGGGGAATGTTGGTCTGCTTAAGATTAATCCTGAAAAGTTTGATCTTGTCAGCAGCTTTCAGGTTACACAAGGCGATTCGGGACCATTCTGGGCACATCCTGTAATTCATAACGGGATTCTTTATCTCAGGCACAGCAATGCTTTGATGGCATACGATATAAAAGCAAAGTAATCTGTTTTATTCAGATTGCTTTTATTTGAATCAAATACCCAAACGTTCCTGCAGAATACTCTTCATTGTATTTTCTGCAGGATTGTTTGATTTTCGTAAGTTCCTGTGTTGTTTTTGTTATTTCCCGGCAAGAATAGTATTTACTTTTGTATCTAAATAATCCTGGTTGTTTCAAAAACAGTTACACACACAAATTGAATACTATGAAAACGCGCAAATTAGGAAACAGCAACCTCGAAGTCTCTGAAATAGGACTCGGCTGTATGGGAATGAGCTTTGGCTACGGAACAATTTCCGATAAAAGCGAGATGATAACCCTTATTCATAAAGCTGTTGAAAGCGGAGTGACTTTTTTTGATACTGCTGAAGTTTATGGGCCTTATATAAACGAGGAACTTGTAGGTGAAGCATTGGCTCCTTTTCGGGATAAAGTGGTGATAGCCACAAAATTTGGTTTCGATACTATTGGTGGTGCCGGTTTAAACAGCCGTCCCGAAAATATTAAAAAAGTTGCCGAAGCATCCTTAAAAAGACTCAGGACAGATGTGATAGATCTGTTCTATCAGCACCGTGTTGATCCGAATGTACCTATCGAAGATGTTGCAGGAGCAGTTAAAGACCTGATTCAGGAAGGAAAAGTAAAGCACTTTGGCCTTTCGGAAGCCGGAGTTAAAATTATCCGTCGCGCGCATGCCGTTCAACCGGTTACTGCTTTGCAAAGCGAATATTCACTTTGGTGGAGGGAGCCGGAAGCAGAAATATTGCCTGTGCTCGAAGAACTTGGAATCGGGCTTGTACCTTATAGTCCGTTGGGCAAGGGTTTCCTGACTGGGAAAATGGACCAGAATACCACTTTCGAAAGCAAAGACTTCCGCAGTACGGTTCCGCGTTTAGCTCCTGAAAACTTAAAAGCCAATATGGCATTTGTTGACCTGGTTGCTGCCGTGGCAAAACGCAAAAATGCTACGCCTGCTCAAATTGCTCTTGCCTGGATACTGGCACAAAAACCATGGATTGTTCCCATTCCTGGCACTACCAAGTTACATCGCCTTGCTGAAAATATCGCAGCAACAGATGTTAAACTAACGCCGGACGATCTTCTGGAAATTAAGGCTGCTGCTGATAAAATCAAGGTACAAGGTGACAGGTACTCGGAAAGTAGTGCAAAAATGATAAATCGGTAATTGTACGAGATGCAACAACCATGCGAACATCTTTCAAACACAGGGAAATGTATATCGGTAGTTACACCCACATTACTCTATTTGCGCTAATAGCCATGCTGCCCGTTCGGGCAAGGGAAGCTATTGGGATCAGGGAAAGTATTCTGATGAAAAGTAAAGTCAGCGGGTATTTAGCAGTTTTCATGAAATCTGAACGAACCGGCATACAGTCCTGATAGCTACAGGAGTTATTCCCTAAAGAATTGTTTATCCAGGAATTTAAATACCAGGTCAATATTTGCTGGTTCTTCAAACTGCGGACCACCATGTCCGGCACCTTCCAGAAGTTGTATTGAAACTTTATCCGGCCCTAATACTTTCACCAGCTTTTGATAAAATTCTGTGGATTGCTGAGTAGGCACCGTTCCGTCTTTTGTTCCATGCTCAATAAAAAAAGGAGGATCATCGGGAGTTATGTAGGTTTCAGGATTTGCTTTCTTTACTAATTCAGGAATTTCTGTTATTTTTGCCCCTAATACTTTACTCTCAGGCGAATCGGAGGCACTGTGATCGGGTGTTCCGTTCCCTGTTTCACGCAACTGCTCGTCCATCTTCAGGAAGTTTGTAGGTCCAAACCAGTCAACAACAGCCTGCACCCTGCTTGAAAAAGTTGCATTGCCAAGCGATAAATCTGCCAGCTCTTTAACATCGCCGCTTGTGCCTGCCAGCGAAGATAAATTGCCACCTGCTGAACCACCCCAGATAGCGATTTTATCCGGATCGAAATTGTATTTCTCTGCATTTGCCCTTATCCAGCGAACAGCTGCTTTTACATCGTTAATATTTGCCGGAAACAGTGCCTCGCCGCTCATGCGATAGTTAACACTTACCACGGCATACCTTCTCTTTATTCCTTCGAGCATGGGTTTTACCTGTCCGTCCCGTTTATCTCCCATCATAAAAGCGCCTCCGTGAACAGAGACAATCACCGGTAATTTGCCTTTAACCGCATCCGGAAGATAAATATCCAGTTTCTGCGCTTCTGATACAGCTGCATACGGAATATCCAGGTATTTGTTTTTAATTGCAGAAACATCTGTCAGCTGAGGTTTCATTTCTTTTGGCATTCCCTGGAATGATTTCTGTTGCTTTTGGCTGTCTGTCCTGATATCCTGTGCGTTTAGGATGTTGCAATTTACAATTACACAACCTGCCAGGATGAATAAATTAAGCTTTTGCATGATCTCAAAGTTTTATTAAATAAACAACAAAATTACAGCAATCGAAAGACCTATGCCTGCAAAAATAAGTCCCCGCTTAAATAATTTTGTATTCGGTTTCTTAGTACATGACAAAAATTACAAACAATTGATAATCAACAATATGTGTTAATAACTTGGTGGTAACTATAGCTGACAAAATGATTTAATATACTGATATTCAGTATCTTGAATGAAATACTACCAGGTATGGCACCAAGA
>JAURYB010000085.1 GCA_030654075.1 Bacteroidales bacterium
GAATGAGGCCACATCTTTGATGTGGTTATAATGCAATAGATAATACTACTGGAGTTCGTTGATTGCATCATCAATAAAGCTGTAGGCCTTATCTGATTTTAATTTCGCCAAGGTTTCTTCTTTTCCTATTTCCATAAATTCGTTCATCATTTCTTCAAACCACTTATAAAGGTAATATTGGCCATTTTTATCCCTAGGCATTATTTAGATGTAATTATTTATTTCATAATACAGTTCTCTTGGATAAATAATAGTACTGGCATTCATCAACCCAGTCATGAAATAGTGATCATCTATGTTTCTAGTTTGGTATAAAACAATGGATGAAAATAAGCTATTAGTTCTTCGCGTGTAAGTTGATCATTGTTAAATAGTACGACCAGAGAATGAATGGCTGCACAGCGTACAGTAGATTCCACAGTGTTATCTTCAATAAGCTGCTTAATATGACTGACATCACCGTGACAAACCGAGGCTAAAATCCGACCAAATGATGGTTCTTCCAATATATATCCAATTTATCTACTTGAGAAAGGCATTCTATGATTAATGGATAAGCGCGTTTTTCCCGCAATTCCGCAAGGAAGTATGCTGCTTGTACAAAACCAAAACCAAAACCATAATCATTAATCTGAGAATTCATTTCAACAGATTGTGGATTTTTAGCAACCATCTTAAGAAGTTCTAATAGTTCAGTAGTTAGAGGTTCCTTTTGTTGTACAGCCAACCGCATGGTTTCACGCAGGAAGCTTGAGTACTCATTTGGATATGATTTGACTAATATTTTTATAATAGTATTCATAATAGGTATTCCTATAAAAGTTAGTTTAAATGAATTTTTAGTTGTTAAAACTGATTACTTACATTGAAGAAAGTAATCGAATAAAAGTAGGTAACATAGTTTGCACCTGATTCGTCATTAACAAATATTATTCACAATGACCAGAAACACTTTTATTCAAATACTATTTACAGTTTTTGTTTTTTCGTGAAAAGAATGATTTGATTTATGATCATTAACACCATCCAAACAAATAAGTTAAGCTATGGTTAACTAAATACTTAGAGTCTGTGTTGGTTGGTATTAGCGTTAACGTAAGCGCTCTAACTAGTTTTTTAGTACCACGGGGTTCAAAAAAAATCTGAAACCTTATAGTTAAACCTCAAATAGCAAATACGACTTACCAGTAATATTCTTATTCAATTGGTCTTTACAGTTTTTTGTTTTGCGTGAAAATGATGAACTTTGATACGACCACCATATACTCAAAAAAGTTAATGTAAGGACAACTAAGAACTTAGAGTCTGTTGGCTTGCATTAGCGTGTACATTTTTGCCGGAACCAGGCTTGTAGTACCAAGGGGTTCCAACCAAGAAGTCGGGCACCACAGCAACATTACTTCGCACTAGGTAGCTCCTGAGTGTTGATCCACAAACACCCTCTACGAAAGGGGTACCAATATCCACACCAAACGTTAGCAGTTTCTTATGAGCACGAAGGAATGTAGATTCAGCCATTTCGTGTTTAACATCACCACCTTTTATCCAAAGTTGATAAGCTAGACGGTGGCTAAGAGGGGTTAGTCCTTGTATGTCCTCAACCGGTAAGATCGTACTCGGACCTATATGGATTTTTTTGAGTTTCCCATAGAAATGTTTCCGTAAAATCTTAGGATCTAGATCACGAGCCATAGTAAGCTCGTACTTTTTAAGGTAAAGTTTGTGAAACCGAATCTCACAACGTAACAGGCCTTTAGTTGAGTCCACCAGTTCTTTTAGAATAGGTCCACCTTCTTTGATCTTCCTTCTATTCTTAGCACCGCGACTCAGCTGAAGGTATTTGTTGTAGAACTTAACACTAATAAACGTAGATTTCTTACCGAGATAAATGCTTTCGATATCAGGTGTTCCGTATGACCGGTACATCTCAATCACTTGCTTACCAGACCCAAGACTAACAGCCGCCTGATTAAGCCAGTTACGTACGTTAGGCTGTGAACCCAAATTAAAGTTGTAAGTCACATCGAGGGTATTTACTTGGAAATCTCCCGCTCGCCACTGCCTACGGTTTTCCTTAGTTGGTTTTACGCCTAGCAGTTCGGCAATTTCGGCAAAAGCCTTACAACCAAGACGAAGTAAGTTGTCGGTACCATAGACGTTCTGACCTTGAATAAACATTGCCAGATTGCCGATAATGCGGATATGCTCATTATCAACAGACTGAACTTGAATCGATGATCCATTTCTGCCGAAAATCCGTATAGGATAGTTAGATTCACTGGTACTACCATCTTTTTTCGTTATCGTTTTAAAGCCGTTACGAATAACATCTTCGTGTTTCATTGGAACAACTGCATCAATATAATCAATCATTGTAATCTCCGTTCTTGTAGTTAAGTTACGTAGACTATTTACAGTTTTTGATTATTCGATAATGTTGCTCCATTCTACTGTTGTAATTATTTAATTTGTGTATCTTGTATCCTGTTTATTGTTTAACTAATGTTCTGTGTTAGTATTGGTAGCTTGTTGTATTGTTGTACTCTTGTATTTACTCATTCTTAGGTACTGTTATATTGATAATGAATGTATATTGTATGTTCCTATGTATTCATATACCAGTATGTATTGATAATGAATGTATATTGTATGTATAACAATGATGATGGAGTTGATACCTTTAATGCGCATCCACCTAAAAACACAGGTATCTCGAAATAGCTATACATGTATTCGGCAAAATCGTACATTATCGCAATCATTACTTAAAACCAAGATTGCTCTGATTAACTTATCGTACTAATTAAAAAAACAGTAAAATTTGAACATTGAACAAACAATTTTTTTCAGTGCATAATAAAAACTCGCTTAAATGTCGATTTTGCCAAGACAACCCGCATATTATTTATCTCCTAGTTTTACTAATCACTAACTTGCTAGCGATACACTACTGAGCTCATAATTTTCGTGAGCTTTAGAGCTGGTCTTTATTTTGGCAAAATCGGCATTTCATACAATACTGATGCCAGAAACAAAAACTGTAAAAGATATGAGTGAAAAGCATTCCGTTTTTCGCACAACTTTTTTACGAAGGAAATGTTATGACTAACAGATATAAGATTAAAAATGGTTGCTTCGTAGTTATTGATACGGAAAACAACAACGAAACAATCTTGAGCAACTTCACTGCCAAAATCGTCAAAAAAGAGAAATACGTTTACGATGACGGGAGTTCCTTAATCTATTACTACATAGAAGGTAAGACGCAAAAAAGAGAAACGCTTAAACCCATCAACCAATTGAGTGAGGAAGACTATAAAAAAGGGGATTGGTTACTTGTACAATGGGGTAACAAGACCGAATTGAATAGTCTAAACGACCAGCAACACAAGAAATTCGCGAAACATGTCTTGAATGCAATAGTTAGGTTAAGCCGCCCGATTCCAGTTGAAACTATGTATGAACAGACCGGTGTTGTCGTTGACTCATTGGGTGAGGCCAAGTTTTTATTTTTAAATGGTGCAGTTACTCCAGAAGGAATTGATTTAACCAGTTACTGTGAATTGCCTAAGCAATTGAACTTTTTTCGGTTGCCAGAGCAAATGCCAGATGATGAAGAAACCAAAGAGGCTATCGAAGGCGTGTTCAGCATGCTTAAATTTTCTGAACAGAACGCCTACCTGGGATTATTGCTTTGTTTAGTGGCAATTCGGGCCACCATCAGTATGTGGTTACCAATCGACCAATTTGTTTTCTTGGTAAATCGTAATGGTAATTTCAAAATCGATAACGCAAAAATAATGCAGGTAATCCAGTCGTTTTTTGGTGCCACAAACAAACAGAATCCGTTGTTAAGCTGGAAATCGAAACCCAAAGAATTAAAAGATTTTGCTCGTAATTCTAATAACGGAATACTTTGTGTAAATGATTTTATTTATCCAGAAATATCCAATCGTAGGCATGGCTTTGCAGTGAAGACAGAACAATTTTTGCGGACGGTGACAAATAATTCACCTGAATCTTGCGCACACGGTCATGTCAGCATTGATGAAAAGGCCAATATAAATTGCTTGGTAATATCGGCAGGCGAGTTTCCGCCTCGTAATTTCTCTGAATCTTTGCATGAGCGAGGTATCTATTTCCCTGTCAAATCGGGCGATATAGACAGAGCGGCACTGACAGAGCTTCAAGCTGTAGCAAAAGACGGTACGTTCGCTCATGCGAATGTTGCATTTATTCAGTATCTTTTGTCCGATTATGAAAAATACTCGGCTCTTGCCGAAAAATGGTTTGATGAAACGATAAAAGCTAATAAGCAAAAATTTGGACTCACTGACTGTGCAGCCAGTAATATGGCAGGTTTACAGGTTGGGTGGCGCTTTTTCCGCCAGTTTGCAGTGAGCAAGGGGGTAATTATAAAGACTGAATCCACAGAATATTTGAGCTTCGTCAATCAACATCTAGGCAGTTTGATGCAGCAACAAAAAGAAGTTTATTCATCAAATCCCGGTCAATTGTTTATCAAAGGAATAAGGCAGGCGCTCAAAGATGGCAAGGCACATCT
Organism: Bacteroidales bacterium; assembly: GCA_030654075.1. Classification (GTDB taxonomy): domain Bacteria; phylum Bacteroidota; class Bacteroidia; order Bacteroidales; family UBA4417; genus UBA4417. The sequence goes on from JAURYB010000085.1 coordinate 4,565, forward strand.
TATAGATTCACATTCAGGCCTACAACCAGAAAATATTCTGGCAACTAAAGTTGGTTGGGGTGGAAATCAGCCAAACGGGTTGTGGATAGGCTGGCATGACAACAAAACAGGTGAGGTTTTTGTTTGCGGTGACCTAAAGGCCGAAGAATTGATTTGCTTACTGCCGGAGCATGATCAAACTCATTTCCCCAAGGGTATCAAAATATTCTGGAAAGATCTAAAAACACAAGGGCTTCTGAAGTGCCCTGAATGTGATCGTAATACTACGAGAAAAGTGCTTGCTAAGGCTTATACAAGCAACAATTACCATCTTAATATGACAATACTCCGCACGCCAAAATCGATTAAACCAACGACAAAGCTAGAAAAGCAAAAGCCGATGTCCAATGGTAAATAATTCTTACATAGCAAGTTGAGTTAAAGATTATTTACAAGTAATTTCGTATCCGGTATCACAATTATTTTGTTATGCCGGTTACTCATATTGCAAATCAGCATGGATGTGGAAAAATGACCAAAATGTGTAACTGGAATGCCGAACAACACAGGAGTACTCGAAAGCTGACATTGGCCATGCTCGAAATGGTGGGGGTGTTCACCGACAGCCAACGACCCCTTTCTGCCATTGATTAAAGTAGCGATCGTATGACAGCTTACTAGCGTTTACCCGTCATCCTCATCTACAATTCGACGGACGAATATCGTATTCGCCTTACGCGATACCTAAAGTAAAACGGCAACAGCCTCAATATAGGCCCAATAAATATGCTGATAAAATACAAAAAAAATAGGCTGGTATCAAAGCTCCAAAGGCATTTAAGGTCTCGGAAATTTCAAATGCCAGATGAGGCTGTTTTTGATGATTTTTATGCAAAAAGAATGTATGCACAAGCACGAATGGCTTTAGTATTAGGCTTTTTAACTTGGTGCATATTTGCCATTTGGGATTATATTTCATTCGGCAATTTACTAATATATTTACTGTCGATACGCTTACTGATTATTGCTCCGTGTATAGGTCTTTTATGTTGGATCAGCATCTATAAACCAGATGTATTTATAAGAAATATGCAGTTATTTCTGTTCTTGGCAGTAGCATCAGTAACAGTTGGGATATTTCTGCTAATTATTGTAGCCGCCTCTGAATATGGTGCCTTTGCATATACGATGCTTTGGCCTGGACTTTTGATTATTTACCTTATGCAATATACTTTCTCTAGGATGAGATTTAAACCAGCATTATTCCTAGGTCTAATTACTTTCTGGGTTGCTTTCTTAACCGGTATTATTGTTGATGTTCCAGTAAATGTATTTAGTTCGTCTCTATTTTACTTAGGTAGTGGAAATGCTCTTGGAATGATAGTTTGTTCTAGAATGGAAGCATATGAAAGAACGGTATTTCTCATTCGGCGTCGGTATATCAACCAGCTTCACAATGCTAAAGAACAAAAAAATATCGCTCAACTTGCGAATGATCGGCTAATTGAGGCTCATGCAGAGAAAGAACGTTTTTTTTCTGCTGCTTATCATGATTTACAAGGACCGTTATCAATCATAGGAATGTACATCCAATTAGGCAAAACAAAATTACAAAGCTTGTCTATTACTGCTCTGGATAAGGAGATGCTCACGATAGAGAATGCAAAAAATGAAATTGCATTTATGTATAAAGAAATCAGGGATATTTCAGATATAGGAAAAATAGATGTCAATATTGATAATGTCGATATAAATTTAATATTAGAAGAGCTCGAAATAGAATTTATGGAAGTTGCGCTTGCCAAAAATTTACGATTTAAAGTCAAAAAAAGGATTCAACAGCCATTCCACATAAAAACTGAAAGAGTGCTTTTCAAAAGATTATTGACTAATCTTATTAGCAATGCAATTAAATATACCGAAAAAGGTGGTATTACAGTAGGTGCCGTAGATCTAAAATCATATTTACGAGTGGACGTTTGGGATACCGGAAAAGGAATCCCTGATGAATTTAAGTCGACAATATTTGATGAGTACGTTCAGCTCGACAATCCTGGTCGTGATCGATCTCGCGGTCTAGGGTTAGGACTGTCAATCGTTCAACGAATAGTAAAATTGCTTAGTAATTTCGATCATCAGTTGAACTTTAATTCAACAATAAATAAAGGCTCTAGATTTTCTGTTTATGCCCCGATTGCATACAATACGGTAATAACAGAATTAGTTGAGAATAATACTGATAATATTCCGGGTCGATTGAATGTTTTACACGGTAAATACATAGTTGTTGTTGATGATGAACCTGATTTATTAAACGGTTTAATAGCGTTTATCGAGAAATTAGGCTGTTTCGTTAATGGTGCGGATTCAGTACAAAATTTCAGAAAAATAATTGATGAGAGTGAGCGGATTCCGGATATGGTTATCACAGATTTTCGATTGAAAGATGGAGAAACGGCGCTAGATGTCATCAATGTGCTGAAAGAAGTATTAGATTGGGAAGTAAAAATTCCGATTATGATTGTTACGGGAGAGCTTGTTTTAGATGAAGCCATAAAAAACCTCGGCATACATACCGATATATATAGAAAACCAATAGAATTTGATAGCTTACAAAAAAAAATGAGTGACCTAATTGTGAGGGTTTAGCAACGTGATTCACTAAGTCACTTCATCGATAGGATTGCTTTCACTTGGAGGGCCGAATACCAGCCCCCGCTGTGCAATTTGAATCACCAATTGTGTTCTGCTCATAACTTTAAAGTGTGCGAGCAGGTCACTCACATGTTTTTTAACAACTTGCACCGAAATATCAAGATTAGTGGCAATTCTTTTATTAGGCATGCCCTGAACTAAAAGTCCTAGAACATCTAACTGACGCTTTGTAATCCCAATTTCATTAGGGGTATGAGGTGTTGGAATGCCACTTTCAATATCTTTGCAAATTCGCTTGTCTTGGCTTGATGAGCCATAACCAACCTTATTAAGAAAGTTTGCAGGTAAAAAAACGCCACCTGCTAGGGCAGAACGAAAAGCAGCAAAAAGCATGTCGGTATTTTCTGATTTTGGCACAAAGCCCATCGCCTTTAAGTCTATAGCCCGCTCAATTGCACTTCGATCTTCGCTGCCCGAAAGTACAACTACAGGAAGGCTAGGTCTAGCATTCTTCATATCCTCAAGCACTTTTAGCCCGCTTCCATCTGGAAGTTCAAGATCAAGAAAAACAAGATTTAAAGTCTGTTGCAGAGCAATGCTAATGCCTTCAGCGCAGTTGGCTGCATGCAACACTTCGATTGAAGGATCTAGATTCTTGAGAAGAAGTTCGACGCCTCCACGAAATATGGGATGGTCATCAACCAATAGAATTTTCATTTTCTAAAAAATACTGCCGTTAATGTGGGGTGAATTATACGCTCTTGCACAGAAGTTTCATTGCTACTTAGGTAGCACAAAAACTACTTAAACACTATTTGTACTGATACCTCAGTAGCGTATACAGAATGATATCTTTTAAGGATAATTTTCCAAAAGTAGTAAGAGTTTTTATTTCTTATTATTTATGAAAAATAACCTAATAATTTGAGGTATTTATGAGAATGCAATATATTTTTTTATTGGTAATTTTTACAACACTTCCCGCTTGCAGCGGTAGGGAAATAGCGACACCATTTGCTTTAGTTGATGGATTATTTTTAATAGGCACGCTTGGTATGTTTACTCCAGGTCTCGCACATACAGTTCAGCATGCAGTTGATGATGGAAAGCTCAAGAGTGGGGTGTACGTTGGGAAGCCAGATAAAGGTTTCGTCTCAGGTCTTAGTAGTGCTGCTCCACGTATAGCTGCTAGTAGGAATAACTCTCATTATACGACCAGCCCCACTCCATCAACCAGCTCAGCCTATCAAGCACCAGCACCAAGCTATCAAGCACCGCCATCGAATAACACTAACAGCGACAATCGATGCAGAAATAGATACGGTCAGCTAACTGGTAGATCGCCTTCTCCAGGACGGCCATGTGGTGTCCTGTAGTTCATAGTATGTTCGTGCAATCTATCAAGAACCACCTACTCCCAATGGATCTTCACCTTGCCCTAGTGGTCAACAACTTGTCTATAGCACTGAAGGTCAAGTTTGTAGTTATCATGTTCAATAATTTTACTAAAATTTAGCCCTATTATTCTATTGTAATAATTAAAATTATCATTAACTATCAAATACTTTTTTCGCTACACTTAAAGGACATAACCATGAAATATTTAATGAACATACAACTATTTTTAATTTTATTTATTGCGACCATCACCAATGCTAACGCTGCGCTAGATTGTTCAAATATGCCCAGTAAGTGTGTAACTGCAAATAATCGAGCCGTCCAGCTAGTCAATAATTTTTCTTCTACAACAGGTATAACGGATTCTGCTAGCCAAGGGTACTGCGGAATGTTAGTTGGCATCGAGGTTAACAGCTTTTGTGCAGACGAATTTCGGGCCCAAGGAAACAATGAATGCGCTGATTTAGCAGAGCAGCAAGTTGCCGAATATAAAAGAGTTCTACCACAATATGAGGCGGCTGCCGAGGCTTCTTCAGCAACAAAAATTCGCCAAGCCTGCTCATGGAAAGCAAATAAATGATGATCATGATTAACCTTACAGCTAGAGCAAATAAAATATTTTTATCTGTTTGGTTCTCTTGCTGGTTAATGTTCAGCCTGACCAATTCAGCGTACAGTGAAACTAATATTTCATTTCCAAAATCGCCAATTGCTCCGACCTACGAACAATGTACTATTTTAGGACAGCAATATCAGCTTATTCTTCAGGGGTTACATGAACAAATGTCGAGCTGTATGAATCAGAATCCACCGACAATAGGCCGTTACCAGAACTGTGCGGGGAAGCAGGCAATGACAGCCTGGGTGCAATGTTCTGATATTGATGTTGAGCAATGTAAAGTCGAAGCTATAACACAAAAAGAATTAGAAAATTGTCGAGCTAAAGCACACGGGCCTTCCGATAGAGATACAGATATGGCAACTACACTCAAAAAAGCAAATAGTACTTATGAACACGTTAGAGATATGGTGCAGTTAATTCAAAATCCTGAGTCATTCCTTCGTAAAAATCTCACTCACTACCCCAACGCGATAACTCAACTTTTTGGATCTAGTGGTTCTAAGTTTGACGTAGATTTAGCTCAAGAAGTTTATCGATACTCTTACAATGAAGCAAAAGACGCAGTGCAGCTAACCCCAAACTCAATAATTAGGAGAATCCAGCAGACTGCACTTCAGCATATTGCCAATATTCACAAAAATATGATTTGGAAAATGAGACAGTTGTCGGAAGACATGAATAACTTCAAAATAGTTAAACCAGATTCTCACGGTGATTCAACATTTGAGCGAAAGCATAAGCCTGATGAAGATTTATGTCAGATACTTCAGACTTGCTAATATTATTTTGCTATCGTTTAAATTTTTAGGCATATTTATGTTAAATAAAGTTCTTGCCTTAATTATGTTATGTGGATTGATCATCTTTAGCAATGCGCTGCTAAATTGAGAATCTAATGTTACCGCCAATGGTAAATATAAAATTTACTGATTTATGTCTTTGATATTTTACCGGAAGTTTGCTCAATTAATCTATATCCCCGTTTTGGAGAACAATTAATGATAAATAGAACTAGAAAATACAGTATTTTATTCTCTGTGTTGTTGGGAGCAGTTATGTTTAATAATGTACAGGCAAAATCAAAGCCAGGTAAATCTGCTAATCAATGTACTTCTCTTGAAAAGGGTGGTTTCACCGGGAATCCTAACGAGTTATTCATTCGTAATAATTGTTACTTTGCCATAAACGTGTCCTGGTGTACGGAGAAGGATGGAAAAATATGTGCTGATCCTGGTGCTGAACATATAGATGCAGGTAAAACTTGGCCTTTGCTTGAGTCACATGGAAGACTTGTGCATATTGCTGCCTGTGAAGACCCTGCGCTTGCTTTTATTGATAGAAAAAATCCTGATCGAGGACGTTGTGGGAAGATTCCAGATAATATAGAAGCCGCTATAGAAAAAAATCAAGCTGAAGAAAGCAACAAAGTGGAAAATGTGGAAGCTGAGGATGATTCTACGCCAACTTTAACAAAAGATGAGGTACGATCTAAAGGTAAAGCTGGTTCAAATTCCAATGAAATAAATAGGGATAGTACGAATGAGCCGAAGAATGCGAATCAAAATATAGGTGGTTCAGGTTCAGCTGGATCAAACAGTAGTTGTCTATCTCAAGTGAACGAGCTTTTTGCAAAATCGACGGAGCTATCTGAGGACTTGTTTAAAAAAGTAGTAAATTTAATGGATCGGAACGTCTGTAATAGGCCGGCAGTGGGTGTTGATGATGAAGGTCGGGAAAAATTAAAGGCGTACGTAAAAAGATGGATTTGTAGAGATCCTAGTTCAAATTGGAATGGGTCTGGATGTTAATAACGCTGTAAGGCGGATTCGCGCTAGAGACGGTGAAAGTCTTGTAGGTGGTCGGGCACTTGAAAATGTTCAATATTGCAAACCTGCTTCATTCCACGATGATACTGCTATTACCGGTACTGATTCAAGCGGAATCAACAGGTCAAAGCCAATAAAGGTGTTGCCGGTATTGATGGGCAAATAATGGGGGATTTTGAAATTGACTCAAAGATCAAACTGTATAAGATATGGAATCGGTTATCGTCTGGAAGCTATTTTCCACCACCGGTACGTCGGGTTGAAATACCCTGTGCCGGTGACCGGGCGGCGGCCCTTCAAACCTTGTTGGGTACCGCCAAGCTGAATGGTTTGAATCCCGCCGAATGGTTAATGAACACCCTGGAAAAACTGCCGAGCTGGCCGAATAGCCGCATTGATGAGTTACTACCCTTGACACCCGATCAGATCGAAACCATCAAACAGACGTTGCCTGCAAGGGTTACGTGGTAGTGTTAGACGCTTACATTAGGGTCAAGATTTCTGACTCTGGGGACTTTCAAAAAATCGCCACCAATTTAGAAAACCATTTATAAATCATTGATTTAAATAAAATTTATCGTTCTGCGTAATTCTTTATTAGAATCATGGGGAGAAAGTTGGCGTCAGGTTTGAAGCAGATAGCAGTCTTTCAATTATCCGAAATTTTGGCGAACCGGCCGACCGGTATTGGCCGTTATGCGACCGTCAAGTTTGTTAAAAAATTGAGTGGAGTTGGTATGAAATGTTAATTCGCAGCATTTTTGCCACTCTGTTTAACAATCGCGTTTCTGTTGATGCTTGAGCTGGGTAATCTTTGAGCATTTTGCATGATTACCGATATTCCGATTTATTCCGCATACAGGGCACAGCCAAACTTTGCTTTCAGATATTACCGCATCAACTGATA
>JAURYB010000086.1 GCA_030654075.1 Bacteroidales bacterium
AATCAGTCTTCATAAATGGCATTTTAGCCACAGATTTCACAGATTACACAGATTAAAACTGTTGAAAGTAGTTTTATAAATCAAATTTGATCATGGGCAATGAATATTTATCTGTGAAATTTGTGAAATCTGTGGCAGATATTTGTTTGTCAATACTTTAATTGAACTGATTAGTTTCAAAAATAAATATACGATAGTTAACACGCAACATACTTTCATTTGCAAGCCTTGCCACTGGCGCATCACAAGGCTTGCGAATGTCGCTTGTTAATATTCGTTATATCCTCCCCACCTTCACCATCCTCTTCCGATTAACCATCCACCTTTGACAGGCAATCATAGCTTTCTGATTCAGTTCTAATGTAAATTCTTTTGTACGTCTGTGCATAGACAATTCTTATCATCTGCTACTTATTAAGCCGCTTACCTGTGCATTATTAATCCCTTTACTTAGATAATCCGCATTTAAATGATCTATAGCAAAGACCCCAGACGTTTAATGTTCTTAATTACAATACTTTCCCTAATTATTTTATCAAATAAATTCAAAAATCATCATCAACACATCTAATTATTTTGTATATTAGTAACCTTCTGTTCAGCAATTATCAAACTAAATAAGCGAATTAACTAATGCAAAGTTGGAAATATGAATTTTCTTTACTTCCCGTCAGCCATATTTTTCAATTCTAAAACAAATAGAATATTTTATCATAGGTTAACAAGTACAATAAGTTCATAATTGATTACTTTCAATATGAAAACAAATCTATTATTAGTTGGGAGTTTATTTTTTTTAACTCTCGTTGTTAATGCACAAGAATTAAAAATTGATGCACTGAAGATGATTTCAAGCCCAACAAATCCAGGATTTGGAAGTATGATTTGGGCTAGTGGCAATTCAATTACTAAACTTGGAATAGCTATCTCTTTTCAAGAAGAAATGATTCACGACTCAGTAATGGTAGGTTATAAATACCAAAGAACAGCATTAGAATCAATTTCTGAAAATGATGTCGTTCTTCTTTTCATTCCTAAATTAAAATATACGACATCAATGCAAGGTATGACTAAAAAATCTTATGATGAAAGCGGGAAAAAAGTTTTTGCCATTTCTGAACTTAACGGAGCATGGAAAGAATTAACTATTACCAAGAAATATAAAGAACGAGATAATCTTATCCTTGTATTTACTGAAAATATAAAATTAAGTAATGACTTTATGGTTAATACAGCTTTGTTTAAATCAAATGGGGTATATTATTCTATTAATAAACTATATAAAACTAAATGAAAGAATCAACATGTACGTAGATTTTAAAAGATAAAATTATGTTTTTAAAAAATGGATGTGTGGTACTCAACAGTCTGAAATTAAAAAGATTTGTATTAACACTTCTGCTAATTGCAATTACTAAACTGACTTTATTGTGTCAGGTAACTAAAATTGGCAAGGAACTTAACGTTACTGATATTCAATTGTGTGTGCCATTTGGTTTAAGAGTAACAAACACTCAAATTAGTATTAAAAATGCTGATATAAGAGTTTTTAGTATTAAACCTCATTCTCGAAATAATAAAGAGGAATATCACATATTCCCAATTGAATTTATTAATTCTGATACAGGAAGTATTGAAACACTAAATCCTCTTATTCATAATATGCAGGTAAAAATTGAAGGGCGTCGTGTTTCCACAGCTAATAAAATAAATTCATTAAAGAATCTGAAAGTTTCTGGCATGATTTCACCTGGTTTATCACCACATTCTTTATCTTTTGATGGGGAACGCATGTACTCACCTTATGGATTTACTTTTATCCTGCATGATGGATTGGTCGCATTAAAAAGCATAAATGCTATAACTAAGGGCGATTGGCTTGGTGCTGTTTTCGAGACCCAGGTGAACGACCATGATACTATAATTTTCACACATACTATAAAACCTAATGCCGAAAATGCAAAGGATGAAGTAGAATTAATTATAGCTGGCCCGGGTGCTAACCTTTTAATTTGTGATGGATCAATAGTGGGGGTAGATGGTCTTGCCAACAAAGCAATTCTACCCTACAAACCAGCCGATCAGCAAACCATTAAAATATCAAATTGTGGATCGATGATAACTGTTACATACAAAACCGAAAATTCAACTGTTCAATTACTGTATTCCTGGTTAATTAAGATGGTTAACGGAAAGGAAACGGGAATCTTAATTCTGTTTAAGAAGGAAGATATATAGAATCATTCCTTAAATGTTGTTTATCTTACAGAAATAGTGGGTATTAAAACAGAGCATAAAATCCTGGCACTTTCAAACTTGCAGCCATCCAATCCCCCTTCATTATAATCATATTTTTTCGATTATAAAAACAGTAATCCATAGTAATACGTAAGCAATAATAAAATAATCTGATCTTCAATCTTAAAAAGCCATGAAAAAAATCATTCTACCTTTAATAATGGTCACATTGATCGTGATGAGTTGCGCTCCAAAACAACCTCTAACTATAACCATTTCGGATGACGGGAAAACATTTTATTGGAAATTTAAAGGGGAGAAAATTGACCCTTTGGAAAAAAAATTAACA
>JAURYB010000090.1 GCA_030654075.1 Bacteroidales bacterium
ATATGGGTATGGATCACCTACATCAGTAAACAGGAGGGTAGTATACTGACTGAACAACAAATCCCATGAAGTATTCGTGGGTTCGGGAATTATTGCTGTAGGATTGGAAATTGAAAAAAGTGTATGATTTACGCCTTCGAGCTTACTTACTGAATATGATTTCGGGTTGGACCCATTCATTGCTGCAATGCGAAAATAATAGGTGCCATTAACCAAACTATCAATCAGCAACTGACTGAATCCCCGCGGATTGCCTTTCACATCAACCCCACGATCTATGAGTAATAAGCGGTTAGCACCCAGGGTATCATTGCCATTAACAGTAAACCATTTACCTATTGCCAATGAATCAGCGCTTCCATCGGAGGGATTAAACAACCATATTGCTCCTGTTGTATCCACCACTGAACCAAAAGCCTGGCCGGACAAACAGGCTGATTTCATAAAACATGAGCTATTGAGTATTACACGCCAACCCTCAGGTGAGCTTTCAAATCCCAGGTCCCAGATGCTTCTGATATCTGAACCAACCACACTGCTATCCAGCAGGTTATAATAGACCTGGTTTTGATAAGAATCGGTAAGTGCGACTGTATCAGTGATATAATTACCAGGTGTATGTGGCACTATTGGTTGATCTTCTTTAAAACATGATGAAACCATCATGGTCAGAGGTATTATCGTCAGGATAAGGAGGAGTCGTAACATTATAATTTCTTAAAATTATAGGTAAGTTTCACAAAAGCTGTACGTCCCCAGGCAACCCGGGAAGCACCATCGCTACTTGCGCTATGAGCTCCACTGTTTACAATAGCCGCGCTAACGTCTTTAACATCGAGAAGGTTTTTCCCTCCGGCTGTTATGGCGAATTTATTTTGAAGAAAACTCTTCATAATACTTATATCGAGATTTGAATAACCAGAAATATAATCATTAGCAAAAGTACCATCGGGAGTTAATTGTGGGAAACGACCTGTGAATTTATAATTTGCAGTAACCGAAGTATTGTATTTTTCGAAAGTATAGGTAGCCATTGCGTTTAAATCGGTACTGTAATGGAATTTCTTATCGCTCAGATCAGCAGTGTTTTCAGGAAATTTACGTCCGACATGCGAAAGACCGGCTTTTACAGTCAGCCTCGGATAAAAGCTGATTGTAGTATTAGCCTGAATTCCCTGGGAAATAAATTTTGAAACATTTCCATACGTGTATGTCGTAATATCATTCCCCACCTGGAACAACCAGATCATATTGTCAACGTAATTATAAAAGAATCCTAATTCCGCATTGAGAAAGGCTTTAGTCGTTTCACGGTTATAACTAAAGTTCAGATTTACGTTATTCGAATATTCAGCTTTAAGGTCCGGGTTACCATGAAGGTTGTGGTTTATATCAACAAAATCGAGGTACAGCTCTTTAATGGATGGTGCCCTGAATCCACGTGCATAAGTAGCCCGGATAGCAGTGTTTGTTGTAACACCATATTTGACATTGAATGAATATACGACCGGAGCCTTGTATTTGGTGTTATAGGTGAATCGGGCGCCGGGCTGAATTGTTATTTTTTTTGCAGGGTCATATTTCAGGCTCAAAAATCCGGCATAGTCACCTATTTGTTGCGATCCGCCAGCAATTCGCTGTCCTTCGTTTCTTTCGAGGTTGCCATCAAACCCGACCTGGTAGTTTATTTTTTGCTCCGGATAATCACGATCGTACCAGGCTCTTAATAAATAACTGCCAACAGCTGTAGTATCACCGCCAGCCTTTTGTTTTTCGGGAATGGTAAGATCATTATAATAAACCTCCAGCTTGCGGTTGTATGTTGAATATGCGCCAACCATGCTGATCTTCCGTTTTCGAGAAATTGCATAGGAGGTTTCTATTTTTGATGTTTGACGCACAGTGTGAAAATAAGTATCTATTGCGGTTTCGAAATAGGGCGAAATCAGATTTCCTTTATCCTGGATCATTTCGTCGAAATACTGCATGGACAATTTTACCCTTGTTTTACTTCCTGAATACAGATAATAAGCATCCGCATTATATTGTAATCGTGGTTTCCATTGCAACGATCTGGCAGTATCATTTGTCGAATAGCCATCAAAGAAATTACGGGAAAGATCGAGCGAGATATTATTGTTTTTCCTTCGGACAGAAGCGCCAGCGTTAAAATTATATACTCCTACAGATTCAATATATGCATTAGCAAAAGCTGTAAGTGATGAACTTTTATTTTCTTTGGTGATGATATTTACTACACCCGCTATGGCATTGCTGCCATAAATAACGGACATCGGCCCTTCGATAATTTCAACATGGTCAACATTATAAAGGTTTAACTGGTTAAGATCAATATTCCCGTTTAACCGGCCTACAACCGGTATTCCGTCGACAAGGAATTTTACATTTTCGCCCGAAAGTCCCTGTAGACTTAAACTTGTGCCTAATACGCCTCCCTGTGATATCCTCATATTACTTTCGGAACTCAAAAGGTCAGTGAGATTGGTAGCGGCTTTGCGTTCGATTTGCCGGGAATTGATAACATTAATCTTGTAAATGGACTTATCTGCTTTCTCGGGCCGAAACTGTCCTGTTATCACGACCTCACTCATATTTAACACAGCCGGGACAAGAAATAAAGTTGTTGAAATTCCAGGTGCTATAGTATCTTCCAGGGTTTCATAGCCAATAAAAGAAATAGTAATCTTGCTCTCTTCCTTTAATTCATTGGGAACTTTCCCATTTATATCAGATATAAATTGCTTAGTAACTGACGTCTTAATACCCTGAAAACTAACAGTTGCATAAGGAACAGCTTCTTTGGATTTGGCATCAATAATTTTGACGGTGGCCTGCTGTCCGAAGATATGACCTCCGAGCAGCAGCAACACCATCAACCCTGATAACCTGGCAAACAAACTTTTCACCATTACTTTCATTCTATTATTTCGCATCAGTAAACACCTATGTTGTTTGAGAAATTAATGTGGTAAACTGTTGGTCGGAGAAACTTCTTTTGGCCGGCAGCTTTACCATTAGCCCTACTAATCTATTAAACAAAACATTCAACATTGAGTATTTACATATCTTTAGATGAGTGTATCCGAAATTAATTATGCATTTTTTGATGTCAAACCACCAACCGGAGATATTCATTCCGGCCGGTGGTATTTTCATCATTCCCTGCCTGCAGCAGGCAGGATATATAATCACATAAACAAAACCCTCAACATTAATTATTTACTAATACTTTACGTGCAATAACATTCCCACCAGCTTGAATTTTAACCATATATATTCCTGAAGGGAGTTCTGAAACCGGAACCTGTATGGTAGAAAGTTCTTCCGATTGCATATCGAACCGTTGGTTTAAAACGGTATGTCCTGTAATGTCAATGACTGAAACCAATGCAAACGTAGCTTTCCCAGGATTAAGCATAAGGTTCATTACATCACTTACAGGATTGGGGTATACAGCTGCGTTGAAACCGGATTTCTGATTTTCGGCAACAGCAGTAAACGATATGGCCCCTTTTTCCAAAATGATACGACCTGTGGGGATGTCAAACCCTTTAAAAACAAGTTTGTTGATAACTCCTCCCTGATCCTGAACGAAATAAACAAGGGAATCTACAATATCAAAGACATTAGTGCTGAAGTTATAACTTTTCCAGCCGGCACCTATAAGTGAGCGAGTCGATAATAATGATGCCTTATACCATTCCATAAAATCGAGTGAAACAGGGGAAAACTTGCTGGACTTAACATTATAATTACTAAGAACGCCGGTATAAGGGTATGGTGTAATACCTGAAAGGCCATAATACTTCGTGAAAAGGATATCCCATTGCGTCGCAGCAACAGGTTCAAAATCAACTGCCTGATTTAAAGCTATGTCGTACCCTACGAAGTTTTTGCTTGTATATGGGCTACAATCAAGTGAAACAACCTGATTAGCTGTTCCATTAATGTTTGCGAATTGGAATTCGTAAATATTTAAGCTGGAATATTTTTCTTTGATCCAGAGTTTACGAAGACTTCCATCACGCAATTTAATAATAAACAAGGAATCACCTATCAGGTTATGAGTGGTTGCGTTATATTTACACCAGCCATAATCAGGATGGCCTTTCTGGTTTATACAGAAAGCACCAGTTTCCCAATCCGTTGGCGAATTGTACATTTTTGTCCAGGTTTCCATCCCGGTGATATCGACTGTTGCCCATCCACTGGTATCCGCTTTCGGATAGGTATACAATTCAACGCCGGATCCATCATTTATAATTATGTCAGCGCTCATCAGGTTAGTGCGGAATGCGATATCCCATAATGACCGGTTTACTTTTCCTTTTTCACCGGCCGACATGCTATAATAAATTTCATTACTATAACCTGAACCCATATAGATAGTATCAGTTACAAGGCCTGTCTGGCCATTAGCAGGAAAAATGCCTGCTAAAACGATTGCTAGTAATGCAATAAGAGTGTAAAATTTAGTTTTCATTTTATTTTATTTTTTATTTGGGGAAAGAGGTCTGCCTTTACAGCAGGCAGAGAAATGCCATGATTCAACAAAATAAATATTTCGTTGAGTGATTAACCAATCGTGGTTTTTTCGTTGCTATGAATTTGATTTTAATTGAAATCCTGTTAAGAATACTCATTATCTATGCCAGACAGGTAATTACCTGAAAAGAATTGAAAAAACAGGTATCTGACGCACAAAAACGTTTTTTGTGCATCCAAATACTTTTGATGAGAAATTAAGCTGAAGGAGGACCTCTGAAAGAAAAGGCCTGGATTCCCTGGGAGAGAACAGGTGTATCTGTTGGAAGGAGATAGAATGAAACTATCTCAAAATAAGGAATATCTGAAATTTGTTGATCAGGAATTGCAAAATCAAATTGCATGTCCGAATTGAAACTCTTCGAATTACTGTCATATTTAACTAATGAACCTGTATTTTCGTCTTTGTAGCGAGTAGAGGAACATGCAACAGGAATGAGTTGTTTACCCCAGATATGGTGTTGATGAAAATTAACCAGGTTACCTATATAAATCCAGATCACCGCAGCAGCCCATCCAATAAGGATCGCTTTGCGCAAAAAGGAAGAGGTTGATCTGATGTAACCCATAATTAGTGCCCGTAAGAAGGTGCAAAATTGTATATTTTTTGAAAGCAAAATACATTCTGATGATTTATTTTTCGTTAATTTTTTTTTGAACCCCAATAACTGACATATGTCAATCTATTTGTGCATACAAACTAACCTGAAAATTGACATATTACTCTCAAATCGCACAAAACGCAATAGACTGATAATTGTAATGGGTAATAAATTATTTATATCAGATTGTTTTTCATTAACTTATGAGATATTCTATAAATTCTGTATCGCGAATAATATAAATCAGGTATTAAATAAAAAAAAATCACCAAATGAGTGATAAAACTCATTTGATGAAACGAGCCATGACAAAAAATTGTCTCACAGAGGGATGATTATTCCGGGCGAGTTCCATGTGACCCGTATAAATTAAAGAATGAACAGATGAAAATATGAGTATCAAAATCTTACATTACCTGTAAAACAGGGAACATCATATACCTGCTTCCTCCCTTATTTGTTTTACCCAATTTACAATCCGCTCTTCAGTGAACTCTTTCTGCGTATCGTCATCAATAGCCAGGCCAACGAACTTGTCATCTTTTTCGGCAGTAGAATAATAAAAATTGTATCCCCGTGTTGGGGTATAACCTACAACATTTTGCTTATGTGGCAAACGGCAGAATATCGTTCCCATACCATCAACGAAACTTTCGGGATATAATTTCTGATCACCCAGGCCAAATAATGCAACTTTTTTGTCGGCCAGGTCTGATTCAACCAATTTGTCAATAAAGCGTTCCCAATCCGAATGCATCTCGCCTATTCCCCAAGCTGCCGTTCCTAAAATCAGGAAATCATATTTCTCCACATCATGTTTTGCAGCACTGGCCACATTGTGTACTGTAGCCTGATCACCAAACAACTCCTGTATTTTACGGGCTACCTTTGCTGTACTCCCGTTATCTTTACCACCAAAAAAAATTCCTATCTGCGACATATTATGTATTTATTATCAATTTTTAAAACGATATGCAAATCTAACGAAAATCAAACTTACATGATAATTTGCTGCTATATATTTTCTGACTAATTTTGATGCTTTATCAAAATGTACCTGAAATGAAATCCGATTTATGAAACAGCTTTACTTCAATTTTGTTTTACCTCCTTTGTTAATTTCCCTGTTACTCTGGAGTATTATTGTGTGGGAAACGGGCGTAAGTATCAGCAGCGCTGTGGTTTTTGTGCTCGTTACTATGCTTATCTTACTAAATATGAGAACAGTAAGTCATATAAAAAGTTTACGGAATAACCTTCTGAATATTGAAAACGGATCATTAATTAAAATTGATACCAGAGGAAAAGGAATTTTTGCTGAGCTTAATCAGACTCTCAGCAATATTTTTCAGCGGATCAGGAAACAGGAAGATGAATTACAACGCGAAAAGCTTCGCAGGCTCCGTTCGGTAATTGATGGACAGGATCAGGAACGCAACCGCCTGGCTCGCGAACTGCATGATGGTATTGGCCAATCGCTTATTGCCGTTAAGCTGCAGCTCGAAAATGCTGAAACGCAGAATTATTCGATGATGAGGGCCGGGATTGACTCAGCCAAAAACATGATTGATATCACGATTGAAGAAGTGCGAAGAGTTTGTAATGCGCTACTGCCGGCAGCCTTGGATGAATTCGGGATAGTTTCCACATTGAGGGCGCTAAGCTCCGAATTAGGGTCTCTGGCTGGATTTAAAGCTGTTTTTGAAAATGAAGGTTCACTGGACAGAATGTCAAAAAAGTCGCAGATCTATATTTACCGTATCGCGCAGGAAGCACTAAACAACATCACAAAACATGCAAGAGCCACCCAGGTAGTGATAAAACTCAGCCGCATAAATAATATAGTTACGTTAGAAGTATCTGACAACGGAAAAGGTTTTATATTTGACCCGGTTTGTTTTGCTCAGCGAAATGGTTTGCAGAATATGCGAGAAAGAACGAATTTGCTGGATGGCGAATTCGTAGTGAACAGTCAACCCGGTAATGGCACAACAATAAAGGTTTCAATACCTTATGATACAGCAAATGGAAAAGATCAAACTGATATTGGTGGATGACCACCAACTGGTACGAACAGGAATTGCCAATTTACTGGCAGGAGAAACAGGGTTCGAAATAATCGGTGAAGCTGCCGATGCGAAGGATTTGTTTGAATTACTCCGGAAATCGCAACCCGACATCACCGTGCTCGACATTGCATTACCCGGAATGTCGGGCATCGAAATTACAAAGAAGCTTCACAACGATTATCCGGGCATCCGTATCCTGATTCTTTCGATGCATACATCCGAAGAATTTATTTTTAACGCAATAAATTCCGGAGCACGAGGCTATTTGCCTAAAAATACATCACGAAAAGAATTAATTGAAGCAATTTATGCTATTCACCGGGGTGAAGAGTTCTTTGCCGAAAGCATTTCGAATGTAATTCTGAAGAGTTATATCAAAAAAGCAAAATCGGACTCACAGGAAGACGAAAACAATGAAAACCTGCTTTCAAAACGCGAGATAGAAGTCCTGAAGCTTTTTGCCGAAGGCATGACTAACCAGGAGATTGCCGATAAACTATTTATCAGTATCCGTACGGTTGAGTCACACAAGAATCATATTATGGCCAGGCTTGAGCTTAAAACAACCGTTGACCTGGTAAAATTCGCAATCCGGAATAATATTGTTTTACTGTAAAATACACATCCGGATAATAAAAGAAAAGAATGTCGGGTGTGGAATAATCGTGCCCTAACCAATTCGCGAATCTAACCTCAGATAAAATGAAAAACCTGTTATTTCTTGCTATTATACTTATTCCGGCAATGACATTTGCCCAGATGAATCAAAAGACCTCAGATGCGAAAAAAGGGAATGAAATGCTTATAGGGTATTGCAACCGCGATGGATTTACTAGCGTGAATAGTAATTTTGATTCCGCTTTTAAAGCCGAATACCCGGTTTACAAAGCGGATGAAGCTACCATGAAACAGCTTGCCGGAAAGTTGAATGACATTGAAGTAACTGTTGTAATGGCAACCTGGTGCGGCGATAGCAAGGAATGGGTTCCCCGGTTTTATAAAATTATGGATAGCCTGGATTTCCCATACAAAAAACTGACATTGATCTGCGTTGACCGCACAAAAAAAGCACCCGGAATCAATGTAGATGCTTTGAAAATAGAGCTGGTTCCGACCTTTATTTTTTATCGTAAAGATGTTGAGCTTGGCCGTATTATTGAGGTACCGGCGGATTTGATGGAGAAAGAAATATTGAAAATAATCTCTAAATAATCTCTAAACACAGCAATCAGATTTTATCAAAAAAAATAATCAATAAATTTGAATTTACGTTGGTACAAACGTAACATGTTACGTTTCTGCACACACGAAATTCAAATAATTCAATCCCTGCAAATTTCAAATAATGATCAATCTTACCCATACCATTACCGAAACACAGATTGCAATTCAAAAACAGATTTCCGAAGGAAAAACCATCGGGTTTGTGCCAACCATGGGCGCGCTTCACGAAGGTCATATTACGCTTATCAGGCGGGCCGCTCAAGAGAACGACTTTGTTGTAGTAAGTATTTTTGTGAACCCGATCCAGTTTAATAACAAGGAAGATCTTGCAAAATATCCGCGAAACCTTGATGCGGACATTCAACAACTTGAAGGAAGCGGCTGTAATCTTGTTTTTGCGCCGACAGCAGACGAAATGTATCCAGAACCTGATTTAACAGAATTTGATTTCGGGCAGCTCGACAAAGTAATGGAAGGCAAGTTCAGGCCTGGTCATTTCAATGGAGTTGCTATAGTAGTAAAAAGACTTTTCGAGATCGTAACTCCCACAAAAGCATACTTTGGGGAAAAAGACTTTCAACAACTGGCTATTATTAAGAAAATGGTTAGCATGTTGCAGATCCCTGTTGAGATAGTCCCCTGCCCTATTGTTCGCGAAACTGACGGACTTGCCATGAGTTCACGTAACGCAAGGTTAACACCAGAGGAACGTGCTGAAGCACCGGTTATCTTCAAAGCTCTTTCAAGTGTAAAAGAAAATTATTCCTGGTTTATTCCCGACGGCGTTAAACAACTTGTGACTGGAGAAATACAGGAAAATAATTATTTCAGGGTAGAATATGTAAGTATTGTCAATGCTGAAACCCTGTTACCGTTTGAGGGTTGGCAGGATGTGGAACATGCTGTTGTTTGCGTAGCTGCATTTATAGGCCCTGTCAGGCTAATTGATAACATTGTATTGTATTGAGAAAAAATAGTTCCTCTTTTAAGATACAGACAGGAAATCAAATAAGTATTTTAAAGCCAGGCAACAAACTTTTTCGAACTACCATTGTCAACTTAAAATATTTACTATTTTTACATATTGGATATGATGTGTGGAAGCATTATTTGCTTTTGTTAAACAACTGATTATTTATTGCTAAACTGAAACTGCCGGTTCCGGAATAAGCTTTGATCAATTATAACACCTCTGCATCCTGAGTAAACGATATCCCTCAAAGCCGGTTTTCTCAATACATTGAGCAATTGTTCTGATTTTGGGTCAGATGTGTCCCAAAATGGCCTGTTTGCCGCATATGCCGATTGTTCAATACGTATAGTAAAAGTGGTTTTATTTACATTGTAACAACCTGAATAATATACATATATGATTTTATTTGTAATTTCAATTAACCTTGGCAAGGTTGTTGATTTTCGGTTTCCTGCGTTTTCCTGTCAAAGGAAAAAACTTGGATACTTCATATAGCTCAGATAATGGACGAAAACTTTACAAGTAAAAACAGATCATCAGTGTCGGAGATTTCGGTTTACCAGTTGGTAAACGCTATATCTGATGCTGCTTTTGTTTGTGATCATACAGGCCGTATAATTTACTGTTCTGATCATGTTATTCCTTTTTTCGGTATTTCAGATAAAGCAAGAGTAATTGGAAGCAGCTTCCAATCCTATATAGCATATGAGTTTATTGATGAAGCATATTTCATGCTTTCAAATACAGTAAATGAGGGCAGCAACAAAAAAACAGGAAAATTCCCCGTTAAAAAAGGATTAACCGAAACATTTTATGCATCCATAACATTTGCCCCAATTGCCAATGATCATATTTCCGGTAATTATATACTGGTAACTTTCCGCGAAGCTCCCGTTGCAGATCCGGAAATTGGACTTTTACATAAAAAAGATGTAAGGCTTTCCCGTTTAGTTGAAATTTTAAGTAATACTACGGTTCAATCAGGTGACAGAACCAGTAAACTGGTGTCCCAGATTGGAGAAACTCTTGGCGCAATTACCTGTACTTACAGCCGCTTCGAAAAAGGAGAGTTGCTACCGTACGCGGCATGGGAATCTCCTTTTAATAAGGGAATCACTCCTCAATTATTTGGCAAACAGATTTTTGATTACCTGAGTGATCATAAAGAAACTCTTTCTCTGATCCGGAAACCTTTGCTGACTGAGTTTCTGAAATCGGAACCCTCGTACAATGAAGAGTCGGGAGTTAAAGCTATATTGGGATTTACTGTTATTAAAAACAAAGTGGTTGACGGGATACTGACTGCAGTTTTTCCATTTAACTATACGCTTTCAAATTTCGATAAACTATTCATCCAGACTATATCATCAGTAATCGAGAATGAAAGTAGTGCCGGAAATGATAATACCGTATCTGTTGAACCATCATTCCGTGATCTGATTGATCGTTTTGCTGACCCCATTTTTATTATTTCAGAGGAAGGAATACTGCTGGAAGCAAATGAAAGTGCTCTAAAATATTATGGTTACGAAAGGGAAGCTCTGATCGGGCAAAATCCGTTACTCTTATCGGCTGAAGGAAAAGATGATTCGGAATTGATCCGCCAGATGCTGGAAAAGACTCTTAACGGACAGCCACAAAAATTTGAATGGCTGGTAAAAAATAAAAAAGGAGAAATACTTCCAACTGAAATCAGCCTCACTAAAAGCAATTATAAAGGACAGGAAACAGTAATAGCAGCAGTACGGGATTTAACTGAAATGAAAAAGGTTGTGAATGAATTACTTCGCCACAATCACGAACTGGTTGAATCGAACCTGAGTAAAGATAAGTTTTTCAGCATATTTGCGCATGATTTAAAGAATCCTTTCCAGGGATTACTCGGCTTTATTGATCTGTTGTACGAAGATCTTGATGAACTTAGCAATGATCAGGTCAAGGAATATTTATCAAATGTTCGTAATGCTTCCTATCACACCTATGCTTTACTCGAGAATTTGCTTGAATGGTCGAGAATTCAAAGCGGGAAAATGCCATTTACACCTACTGTTTTTGATATCCATGATGAAATAAGTTCAGTAATAACAGTACTGGATAACAATGCTACGCAAAAGGATATAAAGCTTATAAATGAAGTGGATTCGGGTATTATGGTTGAGGCCGACCGGAATATGATTCGTTCGGTAATTCAGAACATCGTAACCAATTCCATTAAATTTTCTAATTCCAACGGACGGGTTGTAATCAGAGGCAGGGTTCCAATAAACTATACTAAGGCTAGGAATACAACAGAACCTGGTGATCGCCAGTGGCTTGAAATAAGCATATCTGATAATGGAATAGGGATACCCGAAGAAATTTTGCCAAAACTTTTCAAACTCAACGGACAATATTCCTCTGCTGGCACAGCCAATGAACCTGGCACAGGCCTTGGGTTAGTTTTATGCCACGAAATGGTTGAGAAAAACGGCGGCCGCATTTGGGCAGAAAGTATACCAGGACAGGGAACTACTTTCATTTTTACGATAATGCTGAGTAATTAACTGATCTATTTTTACATTCCGTTTATTCAGAAAGGAAATATATTCATATTAAGTATTCTATTGTAGTATTGATACCTGTATCACATCAGAAACTGAAGACATAGATCCTAAATTCCTTGCGATTATATCACAATTTATTATTACAAGAGCCGTTTAAAACGTATTGCGTTAATTTTCAATTATATTTCCCAAAAAACGCTATACTAAATTCGAAGATTTTGAAAGTGAATTGAACATTACATCAAATAATTAGTTTGGTGTATATAGTAATTTGAACTGTTTTTCGATCTTTGCGTTAGTTCTCTCCTGGGTTTTAAAGCTTTAGTGCGTATTTACCAATAAATATTCCTATATGTTTGATCAGTCAGATGGCATGAATCCCTCGGTCCGAAATATTCGGAATGAAGATTTTTCTGCACAGCTATCAAATCCTGACAGTCATGTTTGGGAACTTATATTTGATTCGATGCCTGATATGGTGGCATTGATTGATCTGAACAATATAGTTGTCAAGGCCAATAAAGCTATGCGGCAAAGGGTTAATATCGGTGATCAGAGTATAACCGGTCATTCGTGTAATAAACTTATGCACGATCATGGATGCACTCTTTCCAATTGTCCGCATTTGAGCATGATCAACGACAGGCAAACTCATTCTGTTGAGTTGTATGAGCCCAAATTTGACCTTCATCTTAACATAACGACTATTCCGATTTTTGATGCTGAAAATAATTTACTGGGAAGTTTACACATTGCCAGGGATATTTCGATTCAAAAAGTATCCGAAGCCAAACTCACGAAGTTAAATAGTGAATTGAATGAACTGAATCAAAGTAAAGATAAGTTCTTCAGCATTGTTGCACATGATCTGCGAAGCCCCTTTCAGGGTATGTTAGGATTCACTGACCTGATTCTTGAAGATATTGATACCCTAAGCAAGGCAGAGATAAAAGAGTATCTGCTTAAAGTTAGGGATTCTGCTTATAGTACATTTACTTTGCTCGAAAACCTTTTAGACTGGTCGAGATTGCAAACCGGAAGACTGGAATACAAACCTTCTGAATTCAGTTTATGCGAAGATGTTGCTTCGGTTATCAGTTTATTGGACTCTAACGCGCAGAGCAAGAATATAAGTTTAATCAACAATCTGAGTGACAAATATGTTGTGAACGCTGACCGGCGAATGGTGCATTCGATTTTGCTTAACCTGACAACGAACGCAATTAAATTCACTCACCCTGGCGGATCTGTTTCCTTTAATGCGACAATAAAAGGAATGTGTGAAAATGAAATCGGGAACGGAACCACAGGATGTAGCCATAAATCACTGCAAATAAGCGTTTCGGATACCGGCGTAGGAATTTCACCCGAAGGAATAAAGAAGATTTTTAAAATTGATGAGCACTTTACACTTTCGGGAACGTCAAATGAACAAGGTGCCGGTCTAGGGCTCATATTAGTAAAAGAAATGACTGAAAAGCAAGGTGGAAAATTAATAATTAATAGCCAGGAAGGGAAAGGTTCTGTATTCACATTTACTTTGCCACTGGCTGAAAAGTAGCAGGGAAGACTTGTTAAAGAACAGTTGTATTGCGGATTGCGGATTACTGACTAATTTAACATTTTCTTTCTCTCAGTCTCTCTGTCTCTCAGTCTCTCAGTCTCTTAGTCTCTCAGTCTCTTAGTCTCTTAATCTCTTAGTCTCTTAGTCTCTTAGTCTCTTAGTCTCTTAGTCTCTCAGTCTCTCAGTCTCTCTGTCTCTCTGTCTCTCAGTCTCTCTGTCTCTCAGTCTCTTAGTCTCTTAGTCTCTCAGTCACTCAGTCGCTCAGTCTCTCAGTCTCTCTGTCTCTCTGTCTCTCAGTCTCTCAGTCTCTCAGTCTCTTAGTCTCTTAGTCTCTTAGTCTCTTAGTCTCTCAGTCTCTCAGTCACTCAGTCGCTAATCCCCCTCCCCCGACTACAGATTATCCCTGAAATCTTTCTTTTTCGTAAGTTTCAAATCCTGGAGTAAGGATGATTTGGCGTTAATCTGGAAATTCCAGCTTTTCTGAGTACCATAAGGAACCCAACTGAAACGCATTTCCCAGCAATGAAGGTTACGGTAAATAGTAAGTTGAGTAAAAGCAAACGCCTTTTGCTTGAAGTCATACCCTGATCGTGCCGAAAACTTCCATTTTTCAGTAACATTTACATCTCCTGATACGCCTAAGGTTTGAATCACTTCGCGATTGATTAGCCCCGTAGTTAAGTTTGGAGTGCTTGTTAATCTGAAATTATAATCAAAATGCAACGACCAGGGATTATCCCAGTCAATATACAAATCCTTATTATTTTTAACATCTTCAATTTCCTCCTTCGTAGCAGAACCGGGAGGAGCCTTTTTGGTAATTTTAGTTTTTGGTTTCAGGTCGTAGCCTAAACTGAGGCTCCAACCCGCGTTTACAAACCGGAGTAACTTCTTGTTCATCGAATACTGAGTTGTATTGATTTTAGGGCCAAGAGTAGAATTATAAAATGGGCTGGTATATGAATCCCACATGGTATAACCATAAAAAGGCATTGAGTATAATCCATACGGGCTGTACGAGCTATTATAAGTGATATGTATCTTTTTGAACAGGGTTGTACTTGCCTGCAAAGAAATATCCGACCAGCGAAGGGAATCTTTTGCCAGATCATATCCCGTTGAAATTGAAAAATTCTCGATAAGCATTACCTTCTGCGTACCGGTAACGGTATCTTTTTCCGAACGTACTTTCATTTCGAGATTATTGCCCAGGGAAAATCCTACGGACCCTGATTTATATTGAGGTGCTCCCCCAGATATACTGCCTTCAAAGATGGAATATTTTGAGATTGTACCTTTTTCGTCCGTTTGTACTGAGCGCCAGTATCCAAGTTTTTCAGTACCAAATTCAGGCACATAATTAAAGCTGACTGAAGGCCTCATAACGTGTCTTATGGCACGCACCGGCCCTTTTCGGAATGTTTTCATTCCATAGATAGTAGTGCTTACCGAGGAATTGAACGAATAATCGCGTTCTGTGGCAAACCCGCTGATTGTATCAATGTTAATAAAACCACCCAAGGCAGATGTATCACTTACCCAGTTTTTACGTATCGTTTTTGTATACCAACGTTCCGTATAGTTAACGCTGTTGTTCCACGAAAAGAATTTCAGGAATTTAATGGATACGCTGAGAGGAATATTTTGATTCATTCCGTTCACGAACTTTTTACCAATACCAGGCTTAAAAACCAGGGAATCATAGGTGGAGAGCGTATTACTCATTGTCATACTGTAGCCAACTGTAAGTGATTCATACCATTTTGCAGCACCGACAGGTGTTTTCTTTTTAAAAGGATAAAATCTGCTGGTACTGAAGGATATACTGGGAAGCGACAAGTTGACCGACCTTGTTTGAGTCTGCTGGCTTTCTGAAGCGGCGGCCGTAAGGTTACCCCAGGTACCAAAGCGCATAGCATAGGACACACTCGACTGCATGGTGTTGTTAAGGAAATCGTTGACAGTTGACGGATTATAAATATTGTATTTACTGGATCCAAGATTTACACTAGCGCTGAAAACCGAGTTTGGGCGAGCTTTTTGATCCTGCTGATGAGACCATCTGAAATTAAAATCACTTCTGTTAGAATAATCAGCGTCACCCAGAGTCCCGTAAACGGTCTTGGCATATTTAAATTCTAAACTACCTGAATATCTGTATCGTTTTTTATACGTTAAAAACGGTTTTAATGCCCAACCTCCGCGTGAATAAATATCGCCGGTAAGTTTCAGATCAAAATAATCGTTCAGTCCGAAATAATATCCGCCTCCTTCCAGGTAAAAGCCACTTTTGGCAGATTCACCATACGTTGGTATGATCAGTCCTGAACTACGCCCCTTTTTGTTTGGAAAGAGACCGAAAGGAAGCCCCAATGGTATTGGAACACCCTCAACGGATATCCAGGCCGGACCTGTAATAATCATATTTCCGCTTAAAACCTTGGCTTTAGTAAACTTTAACGAAAAATGCGGGTTCTCTTCCAGATCGCAGGTAGTATACTCGCCTCTACCCACATCAGTTACACTGTCGTTAATTTTTTTAATAACAGTTCCATGTATAAAACCGTCACCTTCTTTGGTAATTACATTCTGAATCAACCCTTTACGTGTTGTGAAATTATACGCTATTTCTTTCGATTTAAAACTTAAATCACCTTGTTTAAATTCAGGATTTCCAACAGGATTACACAAGGAGTCTTCTGTTGCATAGGCATGAATAGTGTTATTTTCGAAATTGATAGAAATTATAGCTGCGTTTAATTTAATATCTTCATATTCAATAGTTGCGTTGCCATACATCCAGGCAATCTTGTTTTTGATATCCATGCTCAGTGAGTCGGCCGATGCATAATCGATTTTGGCACTCAGCATAAACTTATTTGCCTTTTCTTCGGCTCCGGTTGAATCCGGTAATACTATATGTACTTCCGGAACGTTAGCATTTAATGAATCCTGAAGTGCCCTGTTTGTCGTATCAGGTACTTCAGGTAAAAGAGTGTCAGGACTTCCTGCTTCCCGTGGAAATACTTTAAAAAAAGTTTTA
Organism: Bacteroidales bacterium; assembly: GCA_030654075.1. GTDB lineage: Bacteria > Bacteroidota > Bacteroidia > Bacteroidales > UBA4417 > UBA4417. Next base: position 16,585 of record JAURYB010000090.1, read on the forward strand.
TTCCCGGAAAAATAAATACCAGCCTGTACAGAAATAAATACTGACAGGAACAGGATTATGGTTATTAACCGGTGCTTTGTTTGTAACTTCGGTACCAATTATGCTGAAAAAGAGGTTAACATGCTAATTTTGTAGTAGATTGTAAAGAACAACTAATAGCCTTGAATGAACAAAACATATGCCTAATCATGTCAAAATATTGATTGTCAACATATTGTTAAAACACCAGCATTCTCTACAACGATGCAAAGCTAAACAAAATCAGGTGATGTCGGAAAAACGAAACGATCAGAGATTTCTTATTCTTTGCCTTTTATATTTTTTTGTGAATTTTGCCAGCGCACAAAAAGTAAATACCGTGGTACTTGACGCAGGTCACGGTGGTCATGATACAGGTGCATTAGGTAAAAATTCGCGTGAAAAAGATATTACCCTGGCTATTGTGCTCAAGTTGCGCGATTACATCCGCGATAACATGAAAGATGTAAAAGTGATCCTCACCAGAGATGATGATACTTTTATTGAATTGTACCGCAGGGCTAAGATTGCTAATGAAAACAAAGCCGATCTTTTCATTTCAATACACTGTAATTCCACGAAATCGCCTTACGCCTTTGGTGTCGAAACCTTTGTGATGGGACTTCATAAAAGCCAGGCCAACCTGGCAGTAGCCAAAGCTGAAAACGCGGCTATTTTGCTTGAAGACGATTATGTTGAGAAATACGATGGATTTGATCCAAATTCAGCCGAAGGGAATATATTCTTCAGTATGATGCAAAACGCGTTCCTCGACAAGAGCCTTGCTTATGCCGGTAAAGTACAACATCAGCTTGTCGATAATCTCCATATGCTTAACCGCGGAGTAAAACAAGCAGGATTCCTGGTTTTATACAAAACCGCAATGCCTGGGGTTCTTATTGAAACCGGATTTATAAGTAATATGAAGGACGAAAAATTTCTTTTGTCGGAAAAAGGACAGGAGCAGATGGCACAAGCCATTTTTAAAGCACTGCGTGATTACAAAAACCAGGTTGAAAACCGGTCGCCAGAACAGGCAAATTCCGATACTTTAATTGCCTCCAGCCGAACAAAAGAAATACCAAAAAATAAAAATAGCCGGAATCCAAATCCGGAAGTTGTAGTGAGAACAGCCAGAAAGGATTCAGTCACAACTAAAATATCTGATCCGAATGCTATTACATTTCGTGTTCAGTTTGCGCTGTACACCGAATCTAAACCGGTTGATTCAAAGATTTTTAGTGGTATCGATAATGTAAAAATGTATTTTCACAGCGGAGCGTACAAGTATACTTCCGGAGATTTTACTACTATGGACGCTGCTTTACAGAGGCGGAAGGAATTAATATCTAAAGGATATAAAGATGCTTTTATTGTTGCTTTCAGAGGTAAAGAGCGAATTGCAAATGAAGAAGCAAAGCGACTAACAGAAAAAAAGTATTAAATTTGCTGAAATTTCGAATATTAAAATGAAGATAAGTCGTGAACTCAAGATAGGTGCCTTCGGTATAGTTACACTAGCACTTTTCATTATTAGTGTTAACTTTATTAAGGGCAAGGATTTATTTAACAGGAATCGCACATTCTATGCTGTGTACGATGCTACATCAGGTATTCAGGAGGCAGCTTCGGTAACCGTCAGCGGGCTTGAAGTGGGTAAGGTTACGGATATGAGGTTTCTGACTGAAAATTCAAAGAAGGTTTTAATAGAACTTACTATTTCCAATAAAGTATTTATTCCCTCAAAATCTATTGCCCGTATTACCAGCCTCGACTTATTGGGAACCAAAAACATTGAAATTGTATTCAGTGACGCCATAACAGAAGCACTCGACGGCGATACATTAGTCGGCGGATCACAACTGTCGCTGCAGGAAGAAGTTAACAAGCAGGTTGCGCCAATAAAACTGAAAGCTGAAAACCTGCTCTCGTCACTCGACACTATGGTTACCGTGCTTCAATCCGTTTTTAATGCCGATACACGTAAAAACATTACCGCTTCTTTCTTAAGTATACGTTCAACGCTGAGCAATCTGGAAAGTACTACATACAATTTGGATACACTGGTATATGGTCAAAAGAAACGGCTGGAGCGTATCATGTTTAATGTTGAGTCGATCACTGAAAATTTCCGAAAGAACGACGAAAACATTTCAAATATCCTTACAAATTTCTCACAGCTAAGCGATACACTTGCAAAGGCTAACCTGGCAGGCACACTTAAGAATGTTAACCTTGTACTTTCAAGAGTGGAGGCGATTACTACTAAAATTAATAATGGTGAAGGGACCATCGGAATGCTTGTGAACGACCAGAAATTATACGATAACCTGAATAAATCAGCATCCCAACTTAATGCTTTGATCGAAGATATGAAGCTCAATCCTTACCGTTACGTGAATATTTCAGTATTCCCGCCATCCAAGAAGAGAATGGTGTATACGGAGCCGGTTAAGTAGGCTGAGTGTATGTGGAAGTTTGGGGAAACTAAGTTAAGGAGAGACTTAGAGACTTAGAGACTTAGAGACTAAGAGACTAAGAGACTGAGAGACTGAGAGACGGAGAGACTGAGAGACTGAGAGACGGAGAGACTGAGAGACGGAGAGACTTAGAGACGGAGAGACTTAGAGACTGAGAGACGGAGAGACTTAGAGACTGAGAGACGGAGAGACTTAGAGACTGAGAGACGGAGAGACGGAGAGACGGAGAGACTAAGAGACTGAGAGACGGAGAGACTAAGAGACTAAGAGACTAAGAGACTAAGAGACTGAGAGACGGAGAGACGGAGAGACGGAGAGACTAAGAGCAGTCTTAAACACTATTACTGAATTTCTGATTCTGCGTGGGATGCTCTATGCTTATTTCCAAAAAAGTAAAAAAAGCAAGACACTTTCCGAAAAACTATTTCACTTCCTGGTTTTTTATTGTTTTCAGAGATTTAACCGGCATTTTAGAAGGGGTCACAGATGGCTCTTTAGGTAGTTCTTTAGTTGGTTCCCTTACCGGTTCCCTGGATTGCAGCCTGGCTTTTTCGTATAATTTCTCATCTACGTTTCGAAAAACATCATCCTTTTCAAGCGGCCGGGAGGTAAAGCGCCAGTTAAATCCTTTCAGCATACGCTGGTCGGCGGGGACATCTTTATCGGGAAACATATTTCCAGTCGGTTTGTCAAAATATAAAATGCGATCAATCTTACTATCTTTCACATCCAACCTCATACGGCTACCTGAAGCTTTATTTACACCAATAAGTTTCATGTCGGCTTCGCGCACATAATAAACTGTTTCCGCATTCCCGTTTACATCAATCGTAGACAATTCATTTTTCACGAAATGACCTACCATGTTCTTCCCCCTGATCTGGTTATAAGCTTCAGTTGTATCCTTCGAAACAATAAAAGCGGTGCTGTTCATATATATCTGCCTTACACGGTTTTTACCTGTCAGTATCCGGATTGTATCAGCGGTAAGCTGGTTTTTACCCGACCATAAAACCGGCATTCGGTACATGCTGATAAGTGAATCAGCAAAATTATAATGAAGTGAATCGCAGGCTCCCTGGATATCGTTCCGGTAAAAACGGGTGTTATGGTATGCAAATAATTCTTTAGTCTCGTTCCGGGTAGTATCAAAAGTAGCTTTCAACGTGTCGGCATGAAGGTAAAGCGTATCTTGCTTATCGCCCAAAACAGCAACTGCCTCATTAGTAAACAGGGTATAGCCTTTGGTGCGCCAGTATTCGGCAAAGTTTCCTTTAATAATTACATCCTGAACGGTATCAGTCATCATTACATGATTAACAGCTTTACCATAATGAAGTTTCTCGTTATAATAAAGGCTGTCGCCGGTTAAGCGGCGGTTATCATCAACTAATAACGCATTTATGCTGAATCTTGAATTACTGGTAACACGGTTATACTCACCGTCTTCGCAATACAGGTAATTATCCTTGCCTTTTAGTATGGTTGGGCCCAGGAAATAGGATATCCGGGAAACAGTATTGTATTTCAATGTATCGCAATTGATTTTATATTCCGGGTTTGTGAGTACCACATCATCGCGGAAATACATCAGTTTCTGGCTGGTATAATAAAAACATCGCTGGCTGGTAAGTATATTGTCGCCATTTACCATTTTACCACCGGTGGTATAGCTTGCAATATTCGTGTTACGGTCAAAATTCATTACGTTGGTAGTAAGCGTAGTTTGTTTATCTACCAGTTTCACATCGTCGCGAACAACAGCCATTTTGGTATTGCCGTCATAATGCAGAAATTTTCCGTACAGGTTCAATGTATCACTCGATTTAATACGTACATGTCCATAGCAGTCCATCGTATTGGACATTTCGTATAACCAGGCACTATCGCAATACAGGTATGCTCCCTCATGTTCGAAAACAGGATTGTTAAGTGCCCTCGTCATGTCGCCCAGATTGCTCGAATGCCTCAGTTCTCCGGCAGTCATGCGAATGCGGGTTCGTTGAGCAAGTGCAGAATGATGCACTGATAAAAATATTAGCGACGAAATTACAAATACGAGAAAGACAGTTTTTTTTGACATAATCAGTTCAAATCGGCTGCAAAGGTAAGTAATGTAAGCTAATAGTAAGACAGCGCGGGTTGATGTTTTGAATTAGTCAGAGGTAAATTAAGAGGTTTTAACTTTTGCCGAAAATCATTTAAAAACAATTCAAATATTTATCTTGCGTAATTAAAAGATATTTCTACATTTGAGCCGGTTTAAACCTATCTCTCAAATGGCTCAGAATATAGATCCAAAGTGTAACTACGAAGAAACCAGGCACAAAACCGGTTATGTTAACCGCGGGGAATCCACACAGGAAACATACGATCGCCTTGGTTTTATGTCGGGACTCGAAGTGCACCAACAACTAAAAACATCTCAAAAACTTTTTTGCCGTTGCCCGGCCGGAATATACCAGAAACCGGGCGATTTCGATGCCGAAGTAATCAGGCATATGAGGCCAACTTTAAGCGAATTGGGCGAATACGACGGTACAGCCTTGATGGAGTTTAAAACCCGCAAAAATATCATTTACAGGTTGAAAAGCAAAACAACCTGTACGTATGAGGTTGACGATACGCCGCCTTTTCCGCTCAACCGCGAAGCATTATCCATCGCCATCGAAATATCATTGGTCTCGAAACTGAATATTGTTGGGGAGGTACATATTACCCGCAAACAATACCTCGACGGGAGTATTCCTACAGGATTTCAGCGAACGGCAATAATCGGCGTTGAGGGTGAAATACCACTCAGGAATAAAAAAGTCCGCCTAATCCAGCTCAGTCTCGAAGAAGATTCGTGCCGTGAAGTAAGCGATATAGGGCATACACGGATTTACCGGACTGACCGCCTCGGAATGCCGCTTATCGAAACAGTTACCTATCCGGATATGACCAATCCCGACGAAGTTATGGAAGCATGCAATTATATCCGCTTCCTGGGTCGCAGTACAGGCAAAGTGCGCACTGGAATTGGTGCCGGCCGGCAGGATGTGAATGTGAGCTGCAAAGGCGGCACCAGGGTCGAAATAAAAGGAGTGGCTCATAGCCGCTGGATTCCTGAACTTACGCATAACGAATGTTTCCGTCAATGGGCATTGCTTTCGATCAGGGATTTATTGAATATTCGTTTCCCGAATTCTAAAACATGGAACCCTTCTCATGTTTTGCTGGATTTACATGCGTTTAATTCGAAAAACGGATTTACGAAAGATGCCAAAGCGAATGGATTTAAACTTGTTGCTGTAAACCTGCCAGGTTTCAAAGGAATTCTATCGCATTTCACACAGCCGGGCAAGATGTTTGCCAACGAACTTAGCGAAAGACTAAAGGTAATAGCATGCATTGAATTGCCTAATATGACTCACAGCGAGGAAATAAATCCATTATTTACACCTGCGGATTGGGAAAAAGTAAATATTCTTCTGAAACCAGATGAAAACGATGCTCAGCTGATTATCCGCGGACCTGAAGAAGATATAAAAACAGCACTCGAAACCCTTGAGGAACGCTGCCGAATGGCATTTACCGGTGTGCCGCCTGAAACCCGAAAATCATTCGAAAACGGAACTACCATTTTCGAACGTGTACTTCCCGGCGCTGACCGTATGTATCCCGATACCGATTCGGCACCCATTCCATTGGAAAACGATTACATAGAATCATTAAGTAAAAACCAGCCGGAAGAAGTTATTTTACGTTATAAACGATTGAAAGAGTGGAATATTCCTGAAGACTGCTACACCTATATTTTCAAAAAGAACCTGTTCCCGCTAACCGAACGGATCATTAACGAATTGGATTTGAATCCCGCTTTTGTTGGAAAATTCTTCGGACACGCGGTTAAATGGGTCGAAGGACAATACAAACCAACTGCCGAGTTTGATTATAAGATTATTTACGCTTTACTGCGATTTATCAAACAACGGAATCTCGACATAAGCATAGCCCGGCGTATGTTACCTCAAGTGTATCAGTATCCTAAAATGGAATTTGAATCTGCGCTTACGAGTATGAATTACAAAGCCGTTGCTAAAGAACAGATTGTCTCGAAAATTCCTTTCCTCAGGAATAAATTTGCTGAAATAAGGCTTTCAAAAGGACCGGATGTAGAGCACAACTGGATTATGGGACAATTGCGCCGGCAGGCTGAAGGAAATATGAGCTTGAGGGAGTTGCATGAAGCTGTAAGGGATTAGGAATTTGGATTTAGTATCTAATCTTTTAAGTTGATGTTTTTTCTGGCACAATATTTCAGGAAGGAATTAAAAACATTGTAACTAATCAGTTTGTCTAAAGTATTAAAAAACAAATATATGCCACAGATAACACAGATTTCACAGACAATTATTCATCATTTTTAATTGAAATTAATTGAAAAACTGCTAAAAGCAGTATAAAATCTGTGTAATCCGTGTAATCTGTGGCAAAATCAAATTATAATCAGACTGATTAGTTACAAAACATTAAATACAAAACACAAAATGTAAAAGTATCGTACGCTCCCTTACTTTAGTGTTTTTTATTCTGTGTTATATGTTTTTCATTACTTTTTAATTCTGGCTTGTCCAGGTTAGGTTTTAAGGATTGCAGGATAGGGATTAGAAATAGAATCGTACATCGTACTTCAAAAATCATAAATTAAAATGACTGACGATATTTTTCAGGGATACAAAGGTTTAGCACTCGAAGTACTAAAAAAATATAATGTTCGCGTTTGGGGACAGGCTGTTATTAAAACTACCCGTGGTGAATTTATAGGAACAGTGCTCCCACGGTCCGAAAATGATGATGACAGGCATATCGTAATGAAAATTCCTACCGGATACAATATCGGCCTTGATATTGCCACCATTACAGGGATGAAAGAAACCGGCTATAAAAAAGCCAATTATAAAATTCCTGAAAAAGAATTTCCGTATACCGAAGGATTACCGAAAGTAAAATTGATTGGCACTGGTGGTACTATTGCTTCGCGTCTGGATTACCGCACGGGAGCTGTGATTCCCGCATTTTCGCCTGGCGAATTGTATGGCGCGGTTCCCGAACTGGCATCCATCTGTAACCTGGCCACAGAGAAAGTCTTCGCTGTTTTCAGCGAAAATATGTCACCGGATCATTACAAAAAGTTAGCCATTGCCATTGGTAAAGAGATTGAAGCCGGGGTTGACGGAATCGTAATCGGACACGGAACAGATACCCTGCATCACACTGCCGCCGCGCTTACTTTTATGGT
>JAURYB010000099.1 GCA_030654075.1 Bacteroidales bacterium
CAAAAACGTTTTAATGGCCAACGACGTTCCGGAAAGTATGGGACGGGTAAATGAACATGAAAACAGGTCTAAGATATCTGTTAGTGCCGAAAGTCGTGAAGAAGCCGACAAATTATTCAATGGACTTTCAGCAGGTGGAACTATTGAAGTGCCTATTGGCGACAGTCCCTGGGGTTCCTATTTTGGAATGTTCAGAGACAAATTCGGTATTGAATGGATGGTGGATTTTGACCCAAAATATAACGGAAAAGTATAAGTAAAAAACAACGAACCCAGCTACCCCTGCCTGGCGCGGACTTGTAATCCGTGCCGCTAACATCTGACCTTGTATACCCCTGGCTGGCACGGATTTGTAATCCGTGCCGGTAACATCTGACCTCGTATACCCTGGCTGGCGCGGATTTGTAATCCGTGCCGGTAACATCAGACCTCGTATACCCTGGCTGGCGCGGATTTGTAATCCGTGCCGGTAACATCTGACCTTGTATACCCTGGCTGGCGCGGATTTGTAATCCGTGCCGGTAACATCAGACCTCGTATACTGATTATATCTCTTGACTGATAGCAATTAAACCGTAAAACAGGCTAAACAGCCAAAATATCCTACATTTGAATAGTATATCAAAGATCCGGATGCTCCAATGGCATTAGTCCGTTTGCGTATAATTTCATTGCCTGCTTTTTGCTGGTATGCCTGACACAAAAAAACATTATGCCAAATAAGTATTCAATACACTGAGATACAGCGCATGATAAATAAAGAGAATGAGGAGGATTTGTATTATTAATTAGTTTTGGGTAATTTAGCAGTCCTTCATCAAATAATTTTCAAAAATTTTATGCGGACAATTCTATTGACAACAGCATTTATTTTTTCTCTGACCCATATTTTCGGACAAGCAGAAAATGCGAAACTAAAAATCTCACATTTAACAGGCGATTTTTATATTTATACAACTTACAACACATACCAGGAAAGAAAAGTACCGGCAAACGGGATGTACCTGGTTACTGACGATGGTGTTGTAATGTTTGACACACCCTGGGATACAACACAATTTCAACCCTTGCTCGACAGCATCAAATTAAATCATAACAAAAGTGTGGTAATGTGTTTTGCAACGCACTGGCATAGCGACAAAACTGCCGGACTTGAATATTACAGGCAAAGGGGAATAAAAACCTATACAACTGCACTTACTGATGTATTAAGCACAAAGAATAATAAAAAAAGGGCTGAATTTTTAATGGCAAATGATACGGTTTTCCATGTCGGACAATATTCGTTTGAAACTTATTACCCTGGACAAGGACATACGGAAGACAACATTGTAATCTGGTTTAAAAAAGAAAAAATTCTCTACGGTGGTTGCTTAATAAAAGGTGCTGATGATGAAGATTTGGGTTATTTGGGCGATGGAAATGTAACAGAATATGCATCTACACTGAAAAAAGTTCAGAAAAAATACCGAAAACCAAAGTTTATTATTATAGCGCATAGCGATTGGAAAAATATAAATTCATTGAAGCATTCTTTAGTGATGGCAAAAGAACTTAAAAAGAAAAACTAACGGGAACAAAGAAAAAGGATTGCTTTAAATTCATCCGGTATAAAGAAGAACAAAGAACTTAATGTCGGAAGACTACGAACAAAAGTGTAAAGAAAAAAGCATAAATCTCTGAAGAGCAGTAACACTTCTGAATCAGAAACCGAATTATAAACTAATTAAACTGTATGAAAAATCTGATATTTTTAGCCGTTTTAATAGTTTTTTGCTTTGGTTGTAAAAAAGATGAATTTGACCCGGATAATCCTGATGTCGCGACGTTTGTGCAACAAATAAGAAGTGGAACATACGATAGCTATGAGAAAGATGATAATGGCAAGAAATTATGGCCTGTCATGCCAAAATTCTCAAAAAATCATATACAGTCACTAATAACTTTTGCGAAAGACACTTCTCATATCGCGATCTTTCCGACCAATCCTGTGTCGTCGCGCAGACCATTTCCGGAAGGAAGGGAATATTATATTTTAGGCGAGTGCTTGTTATGGACAGCTGAAGGGATAAGGACTGGCTATGGATATGGTTCCCTTGATCCTTATTTAATCAATACGGCAAAAGAGGATTCGTCAACGGGACTTAAAGGTAGTGAAATACTTACCGTAAGAGATTTGTATCAGAACTGGTGGAACAACTTTGCTGACAAGAACTGGAAAGAGGCCAATCCATTGGAAGGAAAACCATATCGTTGGTTCTGAAAATCATAATTTATATACCGGATTATAAGCGCACCCGATTTTTAAAAGCCTGAAATTAAACCCTCATGGATTAATTATCCACAGGCTTAAACAAAAAAAAATGAAATTTTTAAGTTTTCTTTTAGCGAAGAGATCTCACAAAGAGCGTAAAGTTTTTTCATGACAAATCAGGCTTGGCGTTCTTTGCCAAAAACTCAGCGTCCTTTACCGTTAAAATTCATATAAACTAAAGTTGCTCAATATATAGCATAGTTGTAACCATTTATGGAACAATAAAAATCCGGTTAAACAACTTGTACTCCAAACCCCAAAACTAATTATCAGGCAAAAGAAATGAAGTAAAATTCAGTACTTTCGTTTCTCCAAAAGAGTCACTTTTATGAAGAAGAATTTACTTTTAGCTTTTTTAATTAGTTCCGGAATCCTGGTTTTTGCGCAAAAACAGGAATATATCACCAGGCTAAATATTCCGTATTACCGGGATTTCATCAATAAATCTGATCCATATATAAACGTGCGCTGCGTCCTGGATATGTATTATCCTGAAAAGGCGAAAGGATTTTCCACCATTATCTGGTTTCATGGCGGCGGATTAACCGCAGGATATAAAGAGATTCCACAGGCGCTGAAAGAAAAAGGGTTTTGCGTAGTAGGCGTGAATTACAGGTTGTATCCAAAGGTTAAGGCTCCCGCATATATTGAAGATGCCGCAGCCGCTGTTGCCTGGGTTTTTCAGAATATAAAGAATTTTGGCGGCGATTCTACACTGATCTTTTTATCCGGACATTCAGCAGGGGGTTATCTGTCGCTTATGGTTGGCCTGGATATGAAATGGTTGAAAAAATATGATATAGACGCAAACAGGATTGCCGGGCTGATTCCCCTCAGCGGGCAGGCTATAACACATTTCACGGTGCGAAACGAAAGAGGAATTCCCGAAACACAACCTGTAATTGACGACCTGGCGCCATTATATCATGTTCGCGCTGACGCGCCGCCTTTGCTCCTGATTACCGGCGACAGGGAAATGGAACTATTGGGCCGCTACGAAGAAAATGCTTACCTGGCGCGAATGATGAAAATTGCCGGGCATAATCAAACCCGGCTTATTGAGCTGGGTGGGTATGGGCATACTATGACGGAACCAGCCTTTCCGTTGTTAGTAAAAGAAGTTCTTCGATTGGTTGAAGAAAAAAAGAAATAATCTGTAAAATTCAGATTAGAAGTAACAGGAACAACATACTGTCTCACTTTTAACATTCTCATTTTCAGCTTTGCAAGCCCATCCATAAGCAACTAACATAGCCCTGCCGTTCAGTTAACCCCGAATATTAAGTCTCCCCAGAATGCTGAGCGAAGTTGTATTATTGGTGAGATTTAGAGGGGTCAGATAGGAATCAGAAAAACAAAATAGCTCATTATTCCATAGCGATTAATTATATTATTTGCATCTCCGGAAAATACAATTATTAAAATATCTGGAATGAGAATTATCAAAATAACCTCATGAACGACTAAATATCTGTAACAAATCCCTCCTGTCAGAGATGGGAAGATCTATTTGATTCACGAAAGTTGAAGGAAATGTTACGGAACATAAAACATAGCACTTCTCTTTACGTTATGTACGAAAGGACTTTATCAGAAAAACCAGCCAATTTTAAACAAATCCACGTTGAACCTCAATGAAACACGGGTCCCTTATGATTAACTTTTAATCACTAAAACCGGAAAATGGAATTTAAAACCTGGAACTTCTCACCTGAAATCTTTTGATTCGTATTTTGAATAATTTTTTCACGGTATATAAATTACAACAAGATGAGTGCTGACAAACTATTGAATGTATTGTCACTTGAAGGTTCTATATCAGATTTCAACCTAATCTGTAATCAATTAACTGCGGCAAAATATAATTATAACATTACCAGGGTTGAGACGGAAAATGATTTTATATCAGCCTTGCGCAAAACGAAATTCGATATCATCCTGGCTGGTTTCAGAATACCTGGTTTCGATGGCTTCCAAGCACTTGAACGGAGCATACAAATAAGTCCGGATGTTCCTTTTATCTGTGTTTCAGGAGTTATTGGAGAAGAAACAATTATCGAACTTATCAAATCAGGAGCTGTTGACTATGTATTAAAGGATAGATTAAGGCGGCTTCCATTTGCCATGAAAAGGGCTCTCGACGAGGCTAAAAGCAGAGAAGCACATCGTAAGGCCGAACAAGATTTAAGGGAAAGTGAGCAGAATTACAGGACCCTGGCTGATTCCGGACAAACACTGATATGGGCTTCCGGTACTGATACTTTTTACAACTATTTCAACAGCGTATGGCTCAATTTCAGAGGTCAGACATTTGAACAAGAGTGTGAAAACGGGTTCATACATGGCCTTCATCCTGACGATCAGCAACACCACATGGATATTTACCAGGAGGCATTCCGTAGCAGGAAAAAATTCAGTATTGAATACCGATTGTTGCACAACAGCGGTGAATACCGTTGGATTCAGGATAACAGCAGCCCGCGCTATTCCAGCACAGGTGAATTCCTTGGTTTCATTGGCCAGTGCCAGGATATTAACGAACGCAAACACGCTGAGTTTGTACTTCAGGCAAAAAACGAAGAACTTCAGAAGGTAAATGCAGAGAAGGACAAATTCTTTGCCATTATTGCGCACGACCTCCGCAGCCCGTTCAATACACTCCTCGGTTTTACACAAATTTTGGTTGAAGACTTGTCGGAATTCAAGCCTGAAGATATTAAGAAAATGGCGCAGGCTATGAGAACCTCCGCTACCGGACTATACAGCCTGCTCGAAAATCTTTTAGTCTGGTCGGGTTCCCAGCGAGGAACTACCCGTTTCGTTCCCACGCAATTTTTATTGAAGGACCTGTTTTTTGAAAACCTGAAATTAGTACAGGAAGCTTCTAAAATTAAAGAAATTGAAATCGATATAAACATAGCTGATGATTTAATGGTTTTTGCCGATACAAACATGATTGGCTCAACCATTCGCAACCTGGTCTCAAATGCCGTAAAATTTACATCTAAAGGAGGAAATATCAGCATAACAGCAAAGCAGGTATCCGGCAATATGGTTGAAATTTCGGTGAAAGATTCCGGAATGGGAATGAGCGATGCCATGCGTTTAAAACTCTTCAAACTGGACGAGAACATCGGACGCAATGGCACAGCAGGCGAACCTACCTCCGGCCTGGGATTGATACTGTGCAAGGATTTTATCGCAAAAAACGGCGGCAAAATCTGGGCTGAAAGTGAAGTAAATAAAGGCTCAACATTCTATTTCACTCTTCCCTGCCACATGGAAATTAATCCGAAAGCAGCTTCCACTTTGCCCCTACCCGACAATTATCAGAATTCTGCTCCTGAAAAATTAAAAATACTGATTGCTGACGACGACGAAGCCTCAGAAATGCTGATTTCGATAGCGCTTAAAATATTCAGCAAGGAAATTTTAGTGGCTCGTACAGGTATCGAAGCTGTGGAAGCCTGCCGCGAAAATCCTGATATTGATTTGATCCTGATGGATTTCAAAATGCCTTTGATGGACGGGTATGAAGCAACACAATTCATACGACAGTTTAATTCTAACGTGGTCATCATCGCGCAAACCGCTTTCGAAAAAGCCGGCGACTACCATATGGCACTGGAGGCAGGCTGCAATGAATATATTTTGAAACCGTTCAACCGCGATTCGCTCAAAAAGATGATAAGTAAGTATTTTAGAATCTGATTCAGGCTCTCGAAAGCTCAAATTTAATTTTAAAAAAAGTCCCCTCACTTAAAGCTCATTCAGTTTCAATTTAAAGTTTCTTCCTCAGTGCACTCTGCGAACAACTTTGCAAGCTTTGCGGTTTATTTTTTAACCGTAAAAACGAAAATGTTAAGCAAAGTGTTCTATGTTTGTAAATTAAAAAATAACGCTGTAGATGCAACATCCTAATTACATCCTGATAAAATGAAAAAACCAATAATCCTGCTTTTTATAATGAACTTGCTGATAAATACAAATGCCCAGGTTAAAACCATTCTATTATATCCTAACGGAGCTCCCGGATTAATAAAAGGAATTCAAATTCCTGAAGATTCTCAAACATCGGATGGAATTACACTGGTAAAAGATATCACACAACCGGCACTCTATGTGTATCAGCCAAAAATTAAAACTTCGGAAGCCGCGGTTATTATATGCCCGGGCGGAGGCTACAGTGTTCTTGCTATTGACCACGAAGGCTACGATATAGCGTCATGGTTCAACGAACGGGGTGTAACGGCATTTGTTTTAAAAAATCGTCTTCCGCAGGATGAACTGTTCGAAAATGCGGAGATACGACCATTACAGGATGTCCAGCAAGCCTTCAGGATTATACGCAAAGATGCTGCTAAATATGGCATTTCGCCGGATAAGATCGGGATTATGGGGTTTTCAGCCGGCGGTCACCTGGCTTCTACGGCTTCAACGCATTTCGAAACACAGGTTGGTGAAATTACGGATACAACGGTAAGTGTACGACCTGATTTCTCGCTACTAATTTATCCGGTTATTACTTTCAGCACGGTAAATACACATTCCGGATCAAGGGATAACCTGATAGGCAAAACGCCTACGCAAAAAAAGATAGATCTGTATTCGAACGATTTGCACGTAATGACAAACACGCCTCCCACTTTCCTGATAAGTACTACGGATGATTTTGTTTCACCCGAAAACAGCATTCTGTATTTCCAGGCGTGCAGAAAAAATAATGTGCCAGTCGAAATGCATATCTACGAAAAAGGCGGTCATGGATATGCGCTCAAGAAAAAAGGTCTTGGACCTGTTGAAGCATGGCCCGCCAGGATGGAAGACTGGATGAGGGAACGGAAGTTGATGAAATAATCAGTATATTATAAACTTAGTCTGTACAAAAACTGATTTCCTGAATCAGGAAAAACCACAAAAATGGAAATACTTATATTAGGATTATTAGTCTTACTTAATGGCTTCTTTGCGTTGTCCGAAATCGCTTTGGTTTCAAGCAAAAGGTCCCGGCTGGAACAATTCAGGCAAAAGGGCAGTAACAATGCAAAGATTGCGTTGGGTTTGCTCGACGATTCGGAGAATTTCTTATCCGCTGTACAAGTTGGAATTACCCTGATTGGAATTGTTACCGGTGTATATGGAGGAATGAATATAGCAGATGATGTTGCGCCTTTTTTTCGGAAATTTGAACTTACAGCGCATTATTCCTACGAAATAGCGCTTTCTGTAACCGTTATCATAATTACTTACTTTTCAATTGTAATCGGCGAGTTGGTTCCTAAAACAGTTGCATTAAGTAACCCCGAGAAAATTGCAGTAAAAATAGCCCCGGCTATCCACTATTTCAGCCTGTTTTTTTACCCGTTTGTAAAACTATTATCTTTTTCAACAAATTTAATCAACAAACTTCTCGGGATAAAAAAGCACACCGAACATATTACGGAAACTGAACTCCGGTACATGATCAAAGTCGCTTCGCTCGATGGTGTTATTGAGAAGGGCCAGAACAGGATACACGAAAATGTATTTTATTTCGCCGATAAAAAAGCCCGGCATATAATGACACATCGCACTGATGTGGAGTGGATTGATCTTGAAAAACCTGTAGATGTTATCAAGCAGAAATTACGGGGGATTCAACACAGTAAAATCATCTGTTGCAACGGGAAACTTGATGACTTTCAGGGAATTCTGAATCTTAAGGATTATTACAGGGCACTTAGTTTTAATGAAAACATAACAATCAGGGATTTATTGGTGGAGCCGCTTATTATTCCCGAAGTTTTGGACGCGCAAAAAGTATTGGACCAGCTCAGGCAAAAACACAGCAACATGTGTTTTGTTGTGAATGAATATGGCGGATTTGAAGGCATTATAACGTTACATGATATTATGGAGAATCTTATCGGGCAATTACCGGATGAGGGAGAACTGTATGAACCCGATGTATTTATGCGCGACGACAAATCGGTACTTATTAGCGGCGACGCACCGGTAGAAACACTGGTTGAGGTAATTGAAGGTTTCGCAATAGACTTCGATAGTATTGATTATTCAACGGTGGCAGGTTTCGTAATACGACAAACCAACCAGATTCCTAAGATCGGCGACAAATTTGAGTTTTTAGGTTATACCCTCGAAATTGTTGACATCGACGGCCATAAAATAGATAAAATACTGATCAGTAAAAATTAATAATCAATAAGTTATCGTATTTCAAACCATAATCCTTGTTAAAAAAAGAAGGTAAAGAAGTACGTTGTACGCTTTGTGCTTATTTTTGTGTTTTCAGCCATTCCCTGGCATTAACAAACGCTTCAATCCACGGCGAAAGCTGATCTGCCGTACGTGAATCCGGATATAAAGGCCACTGCCATGGCAACAACGAACGCTCCAGGTGCGGCATCATTACAAGGTGCCGGCCATCATCGCTCGAAATACAAGCCGCGTCATACATCGATCCGTTAGGATTTCCAGGATATCCGCTGTAGGAATATTTTGCTGCAATATTGTACTTTTCTTCAGCATACGGGAAACTGAAAAGCCCTTCCCCATGAGCAACCCAAATGCCTAATTTGCTTCCGGAAAGCGATTTCAGCATAACTGAATTATTCTCTAGTATATCAATCGTAAGAAAACTGGATTCGAATTTTCCTGATGCATTATGCAACATTTTTGTTTTCTGCTGATGCTCAGGATTTACCAATCCTAGCTCAATCATAACCTGGCAACCGTTACAAACGCCAAGACTCAAAGTATCTTTTCGGGCGTAAAATTTTTCCAGAGCAATTCGCGCGTTGTCGTTATATTTAAACGCGCCTGCCCAGCCTTTGGCGGAACCTAGAACGTCAGAATTTGAGAACCCACCCACAAAAACAATCATCCGGATATCTTCGAGCGTTTCGCGTCCGCTCATCAGGTCGGTCATATGAACATCTTTCACATCCAGACCCGCAAGATGCATGCTCCAGGCCATTTCGCGGTCGCCGTTTACGCCTTTTTCCCGGATAATGGCAGCTTTGATTCCTGAACGGGTTTTGCGCTTTGGATCAACACCAAACTGGCTGAATTTCCCTGTAAATGTTTCAGAAAAAACAAATTTTCGCTCCTGGATTGAGTAATTATCAAACCGTTCTTTTGCAAGGATTTCACCACTTTGTTTGCGATCCAGCAGGTAAGAAGTCCGGAACCATTTATCGCGTAAAGTTTGAATATCAAAGGAATAACCATTTTGCTGATGTGAAATACCTAGCATTTTCCCTGCAACAGGTTTTCCGATCACACTGTAACTGATGCCTTTTTCGTGAAGGTAGATACTTACAAAATCCAGATCGTTGACCTGAACCACAACTCCGGGTTTCTCACTAAACAATAACCTGATAATATCAGTTTCACCAGGTCCATCGAGGTTCAGATCCATTCCGATAGCATTGTGGCTGAAAGCCATTTCGAGCAAGGTTGTGATCAATCCTCCGGCCGAAACATCATGCCCTGCCAGGATCATATCTTTTTGGATAAGTTCCTGAACAGCTTCAAAACACAAGCGGAAATAAACGGCATCTTTCACTTCAGGAGTGCTTCCACCCAATTTATTCAGGGCTTGCGCAAAGGAGCTTCCGCCAATATTAAAGTCGCTTTTCGAAAAATCAATATATACCAGCGAGGAAGTAAAACGTTCCTTCAAAACAGGGCTTATCACTTTCCGGATATCCGTCACCTCCCCTACCGTTGAAATAATCACCGTACCGGGCGCCATTACGGTATCGCCCCCCGGATATTTCTGAGTCATCGAAAGGGAATCTTTACCGGTTGGGATATTGATGCCTAGCTCAATGGCAAAATCACTTACGGCTTTCACCGCTTTATACAAACGCGCGTCTTCCCCTTCGTTGCGGCAGGGCCACATCCAGTTGGCGCTTAATGAAACGCCGCCTAAACCTTGCTCAATCGGAGCCCAAACCAGGTTTGTAAGCGCTTCGGCAATAGAAAGTATGGAACCTGCTTCAGGATCAATTAAACCCGCAACAGGCGAATGACCGATAGAAGTCGCAATTCCTTTCACGCCTTGAAAATCAAGGGCGACAACTCCCAGGTTGTTTAGTGGAAGCTGAAGCGGGCCGGCAGTTTGCTGATGCGCAATACGGCCGGTTACTGAACGGTCTACTTTGTTGGTAAGCCAGTCCTTACATGCTACTGCTTCCAACTGGAGGACCTGCTCAATATAATTTGTTACTAACGATTGATCGTATTCAGGAGTTTGAAATGTTGAAAGTACAGTTTCATCCTGCATAACAGTACGAGGCGGTTTCCCGAAAAAGTATTTAAGTGGCAGATTGATAGGAGCATCTCCGGTTACAGGATTTGAAAACGAAAAATTCATATCACCTGTAATATCGCCGGCAACATAAAAAGGCGCGCGTTCGCGTTCGGCAACCTTTTGCATTTTCTCTACATCATCAGCATGAAGCACCAATCCCATGCGTTCCTGCGATTCGTTGCCGATAATTTCCTTGCCCGATAAGGTCGGATCACCCACCGGAAGTTTAGTAATATCAATGGCTCCGCCTTGTTCTTCAACCAATTCGGAAAGCGCATTCAAATGCCCGCCGGCTCCATGATCGTGAACCGAAATAATAGGATTTTCCAAACTTTCAGCCATGGCGCGGATGGCGTTATAAACGCGTTTCTGCATTTCGGGATTCGAACGTTGTATGGCGTTCAGCTCAATTCCGCTGTGGTATTCGCCTGTTGCGACAGATGAAACCGCTCCTCCGCCCATTCCGATGCGGTAATTATCACCGCCCATCACAATTACTTTGTCGCCGGGTTTCGGATGTCCTTTTAAACTATCAATCTTTCTGCCATACCCAATACCGCCGGCTTGCATAATTACTTTATCGTAACCGTATCTTTTATCGTTTTCGGAATGTTCAAATGTAAGTACAGAACCACAAATCAATGGCTGACCAAATTTATTCCCAAAATCGCTGGCACCGTTCGATGCCTTGATGAGAATTTCCTCAGGAGTTTGATAAAGCCATGGACGAGGTTTGTTTTCGGCTTCCCACTCACGACCTTCGCCTGTCCGCGGGTACGAAGTCATATAAACCGCTGTTCCGGCAATCGGCATGGAGCCTTTTCCACCAGCCATACGATCGCGTATTTCACCACCCGAACCGGTTGCAGCGCCGTTAAAAGGCTCTACGGTTGTAGGAAAATTATGGGTTTCGGCTTTGAGCGAAATTACAGTATCTATTTCGCGGGTTTCAAAATAATCGGGTTTATCCTGTGTTGCCGGCGCAAATTGCTCCGCAACAGGTCCTTCCACAAAAGCAACATTATCAGTATATGCCGAAACAATCCGACCGTGATGTTCTTTCGATGTTTTTTTAATCATCTGAAACAAACTTTCAGCCTGTTCCACTCCATCAATCACAAAAGTCCCGTTAAAAATTTTATGCCTGCAATGTTCAGAGTTAACCTGTGAAAAACCAAACACTTCACTATCTGTTAATTTGCGGCCTAGTTTCAGACTTACTTCATCCAGGTATTCGATTTCTTCAGCACTGAGTGCAAGACCTTCTTTTTTACTGTAAGCTGCAATATCATTAATTTCTATGATCGGATCAGGCTGTTTCAGAATGGTGAAAATATCCTGGTCGAGGCCAGAATATAAACGTTGCAACATGTGATCATAAAGTGCCTGTTCATCAGCTACTTCGGTTAATTCCTCAATCCGGAGAATGCCATCGATACCCATATTCTGGGTAATTTCAACGGCATTTGTACTCCATGGGGTGATCATTTCGCGGCGCGGGCCAACAAAAAACCCGGCCATTTTGCTTTCGCTCACTTGCCGGGCATCTCCAAAAAGCCATTCCAGCTTTGGTATATCATTCCTGGTTATTTCTGATTGATGATGTACAGCGTACACCGTTTTGTCTTTGCGAAAGAAGTGAATCATGCCGAATAGGTTTTTCGGGTGCAAAGATAAGAAATACAAAACAGTCTCCGGACCATCTTCAATTTTTCTCAACAAACATTGTAAACTTCGAATTGGATAAATTCCTTACACAATAAATCACAAGATCAAAATTCCAAATCCCAAATCCCAAAAGGCGTGAGTCAGAATCGATTTGGTGCTTGAAATTTGAGACTTGGGACTTGGGACTTGGGACTTTACAGGAATCTATAATTCATCCAACTCCAAATAGAATTATGTGTTTATCTTTGCACAAAACCATTGTATGAAGATCGCAGTTTTTCCAGGTTCATTTGATCCGATTACGCGGGGCCACGAATCGATTGTGCGCCGTGCGTTGCCTTTGTTCGATAAAATAATAGTAGCAATTGGTGTAAATTCTGATAAAAGCGGCTATTTCCCTATCGAAAAAAGACTTGAATGGCTCAACGAAACTTTCGGAGATTTACCACAGGTGAGTGTTGAAAGTTATAACGGGCTTACTGTCGATTTTTGTACAAAAATGGACGCGTCCTATATTCTCAGAGGACTAAGAACATCCGCCGACTTTGAATTTGAGCGCGGAGTTGCGCAGGTTAACCTGAAACTGGAGGCTGATATTGAAACCGTTTTCTTATTAGCTCTTCCTGAATATGTGATGGTTACCTCATCTATAGTACGCGAAGTGCATAAGCACGGCGGCAATATCGACCAGTTTATTCCTGAACAGATTTCGATTTAATCCTTGTTCTCAGCACTTTCTGCTTCTAGCTTCCTAAAAAAAGTAAAGTGAATTTTGCCGTATTGGCGTTCTTCTGAAAAGAATGGATGATCTTTAAAACTGAGGCGTTTATCGTGTTCCATGATGAACCACCCATCATCGGCAAGCCAATTATTCTCAAAAATTAAAGCCGGAACTTTTTCACGATCTTCCATATCATATGGTGGATCAGCGAATATTACATCATAACTACCTGCAGGCCTGGCCAGAAAAGCAAATACATTAGCCCTTACCGCTGATAAATTACTGAATTTCATATCAGTAATCATTTTCACTATATAGTCGATACAACGACCATTTACATCCACGCTCAAAACACTGATTGCATAGCGCGAAGCAAATTCCATCGAGATATTTCCTGTTCCGGCAAAAAGATCAAGCACTTTAACTTCTTCAAAATCAATACGATTATTCAGAATATTGAATAAGCTTTCCTTTGCCATATCCGTGGTTGGCCTTACAGGTAAGCCTTCCGGACGAAGTATTCTGCCTTTATGGCTTCCGCTTATTATTCGCATATGGGCAAATTAAGAAGTACAAAATAATGATGTAAGGCTATGCCTGTAAACGTGGCTCCATATTGAAGCACATCCGGCTTTTCAACAAATTTCAGTGATTCACAATACATTTCCAGTTGCGTATAAATGACTGAACTATAAGTAATATCACCCATCAGGGTAATTTTCTCTTCTGATGGAACAAAACCAAGTTGTTCGAGTACGAAAACCACATAATACAACACATCCGAAGGCGCTGAATACTTGAAAGCATTCAGGTAAAGCAAACGTTGCCCCTGAATTACCGTTATTTCAAAAAATCCGGGATGAATATTTATAAATACCTGCCTGGCAAATATCTGTGATTGATTGCGAAGGATACCTTTTACAAAAACGGCAGCAGCGCAACGTAAAAATGTACCGGGAAATATCAAGTCACAGAATTCCTGAATATAGCCAGGAATAAGTATTGCTGTTGCCGGCCCGGAATTCAAAATAGCTTCGGTCAGAATTTCTTCGCCAGGGGCAACAGTGTATGCTGATGATATGATATTCAGCACATTATCATGATCTAAGAAATCGTGGGGAGCCACGGTAATTTTTTGTGAAGCTACGGCAATATCAACCTGTTGATAAGTAAGTTGTGTCAGATCAACTTTTTTCAACTTTTCAAAATAATCATTCCCGTTTATGGGCCACCCACCCATTTCATCTTTCTGAATGCCGGTATGAATGAACGTATAGGAAGCAATTTTTAAAACTTTCTGAGTGACAGTGTGAGTGATTAAAAACGAAAATCCATCCTCACAGAGCAGAACGGAAAGCCTGTAATTAAATCCCTGCGTTGTGTCATACTGCGGATCAACCTGATTAAGAATACATTCCAAGGGATATATAGTATTTGTTATTCCCAGTTTCCATCAGTTGTTGCTTC
This sequence comes from Bacteroidales bacterium, assembly GCA_030654075.1. GTDB lineage: Bacteria > Bacteroidota > Bacteroidia > Bacteroidales > UBA4417 > UBA4417. The sequence goes on from JAURYB010000099.1 coordinate 14,488, forward strand.
CGTCATAGAGCCAACTTTAAGTCCTGGGAATTTTGATTTATCTTCCAATTCTTTAATCCTATTTACAACCAGTTGTTTGTCAAGATCCTTGGCATAGATTTCCAAACGGGCTGACACTTCAAAAACCGCTACATCAACACCTCCTTTGTTAATTTTCCCGGCCATGATCGAAAACAGATCCCCATTTGAAAAGGGCACTTCATTAAGTTTTTCCAGAGGATAATTTTTCCTGGCGAAGATGGAGTCAAAAATATTTACGTAACCGATTGTGTCCGAAATAGTACGTGTAAAGGTTGTATCAGCGGGATCAGGAATTATTTTTACCTCCGGTATTTTACCTGTTCTAACAAGCGCTTTTAAGGAATCAAAGCTGGCGGTATAATGCCCGTATTGGTTACGGAAAAGATTCTCAGCTATGCGTATGTCCTTAAGTTTATTTACGATAATTTCACCCCGGGATTTCAGATTATTCTCAAATTTAACGGGCTTATTGATGCTCCGGAATACCAGTAATCCTAAAACCAGGATAACGGCAGCAAGAATAATTTTAATGATATTAATATTCATTACATTTCCCGTTTTGGATATTCTTCCGAATTTGAATCGCTCAAAAAACTTACCGACAGAACCCAGTAGATCCCCCTGCAAGTGTGCAAATGTATAACATTTTTCATTCTATCCTTTGCCAATATCAAAATCTAAATGCCGCAATTTGCACTGAAAGAAGCTACATAACCCTGATTATCAACTGACCGGATCGACAAACCAGCGAAATCAGAGCATTAAAACAAGAATTCTTTAGATATCCCTGAAAATACACCTTATCAACATTTAGTGCCATAAAACCATACAGTTACGATATTTACATATTTTTAACAAACCAGGAAACTCAATACACACAAGATTTGGAACAGTTATTGCACTATTTATGGGTATCGTATGATTTGTGTCAAATGTATTATTATGTATATTTGCATGTGAATCTGTAGCCATAATTATTAACAAAACCCTTTTGAATCAATGAAAAAGACTCTGATCCTGGCCTTTGCCTTAACTATTCTTACCGCCTTTTCAGGAAAAACCGTGCTTGCACAAACCAAAGAAGATGCCGGCAATGCATTTAATGCTGCGCTTGAACTTTCGAAAACTGATATGGCTGGCGCTGTTGTTAAAATGCAGGATGTAATAAAAATGTGTACAATGGTTGGTAAAGATGCAGATACTCTTAAAATGAAGTGCACTACTGTTTTACCGGTTTGGCAATATAATGTTGGCAACAATTTTCTTAAAGAGAAAAAATATGATCAGGCCTTACCCGCTTTTGAAAAAAGCAATGAATTTGCAATTGCCTATGCTGATGAAAACATCAAGGGGAAGTCAGAAGATCAGTTGGAAAAACTCTATACCAATAAAGGCAATACTTTGTTAAAAGCTGAAAAGGCTGACTCGGCAATACTTTTTTTCGACAAAGCATTGAAACTTGAACCGGAATATAGCAAAGCACTTTATGCCAGAGGGCAAGCCTATAAAAAGAAGGGCGATAATGTAAAAATGCAGGAAAACATGGATTTAGCTATTGCTTCCGCCTCGAAAGTAAATGATACCTTAACTGTTAAAGCTGCAAAAAATGCTATTGCAATAAGCCTGTACTCTGAAGGCAAAACTGCTTTTACTAAAAAATCATACAGTGACGCAGTAACAAAACTGAATGGCGCGCTCAGCTATGAGTATAAAAACAAAGAACTGTACTACCTTCTTGCTACTTCAAACAATAACCTCAAGAAATTTGATGAAGCCATTGAGACGGCTAATCTTGGTATAGCAATGGAGGAGCAAACTCCCGATAAATTAGCTCGTTTCTACTACGAAATCGCTAAAGCTTACGAAGGCAAGAAAGACGTTGGTAATGCATGTACAAACTATAAAAAATCTGCTGTCGGCACATTTAAAGCATCTGCTGATTATCAGATGAAGACTGTGCTGAAATGCCAATAAGAAAATGAAATTTATAATGAGAAAGCCGGTTATCCGGCTTTTTTTATGCCTGCCGCCCAGATTTCCCGGAATCTCTGCAGATGTTATCGAATCATTATTTGACACTTTGCCCTGATTCCCTTTCAAAATCAGGAATATCCTCAATAAAAACATATTGTTTGTTTTCGTAATCAATCCGGCAGGTATAATGTTCCAGCCCATTGGTTATCAGGAAATATTCAGCCTGCAATAGCATATTGTAACGGGCTGCCTGATCGAAAGTCTTTTCGGTGATCTCTACACCGGGAGCTTTGCATTCGACGAGCAGAAAGGGATTTGCGTTTCTTCCGAAAATAACCAGATCGAATCTTTTTGGCAGTTTGTTTAGCAGAAGTTGCTTTTCCACCCCAATCATTGCGATCGGGTAACGTTTCACCTGAGTGAGGTATGAAATCAGATGCTGGCGCACCCATTCTTCAGGAGTTAGCGTTACAAATTTATGCCGTACCGGGTCGAATATTTCCTGCCGGTTTTTGACCTCACGTAGTTTAAATTCAAAATGTGGGAAGTTTAATTGCTGCATTTTTCAACATTTCGTAAAATTCATGGACGAAACTACTGCAAAGATGACTAAAAAATCTAAATTTGCCCGTAATATTAATTTATCTACACATCAGGATGAGAACAAAGAAAGAAATAGTTGAAAACTGGTTACCTCGTTATACAGGAACTGAAATCGCAGGTTTTGGTGAATATATTCTTCTGGTAAATTTCGGTGCCTATCTGGAAACATTTGCCCGGCTCAATAAGGTTGAAATTCAGGGTAGGGAGCGTTCGATGCCAAGTGCAACGGCAGGCAATATTACTATGATAAGGTTTGGCATGGGAAGTGCCAATGCTGCTACAGTGATGGATCTTCTTAGCGCAATTAATCCGAAAGCATGCTTGTTTCTGGGTAAATGCGGCGGATTGAAACATATCAATGCGCTGGGCGACTATATCCTCCCAATTGCGGCTATACGAGGCGAAGGAACTTCTGACGACTACTTTCCACCTGAAATCCCTGCATTGCCCTCATTTAACCTACAGAAAGCTATTTCAACCACCATCCGTGAAATGGGTCTCGATTATTATACGGGAACCGTTTATACCACTAACCGCCGGGTTTGGGAACATGATGATGAGTTTAAACTATATCTGCAGAAAACCAGGGCCATGGCTATTGACCTTGAAACCGCGACTATATTTATTGTAGGTTTTGCTAATGCCATTCCTACCGGAGCATTGCTGCTTGTTTCGGATCAACCTATGATTTCGAGCGGTGTTAAGACAGAACAAAGTGATAAAATTGTTACTGAAAATTACATGGAAAATCATGTTAAAATAGGTATCGGATCACTTAAACAACTAATTGAAAAACGTGTAACTGTTAAACACCTTAAATTCTAAGTTTTCCCTAAAATTGTAGTGCACAAGGAACAATGACAGCAACATATTATCAGTTAGTTAAGGATTTTCAGAAAAAGTCGTTTGTCAATATATACCTCTTCTATGGTGAAGAGCCTTATTATATTGATGAATTATCCGACTACCTGACTGAGAATGTGTTGACTGCTGTTGAAAAAGAATTCAACCAGACAATATTGTATGGCCGTGATTCTACAACTGCAACCGTTATAAACTGCAGCAAGCAGTTTCCGATGGTTGGAGAAAGACAGCTTGTTGTACTGCGCGAGGCCCAGGATATGGACCTGAAGAAAGAAGAAAACCTGAGTCTTTTGCTCTCGTATGTCAATCGCCCGTTGCAATCGACCATCCTGGTTATATGTTATAAATACAAAACGCCACCCGCTAAATTAGTCAAGGTTTTAACCGCCTCCGATAAGGCTGTAGTCCTTGAATCGAAAAGGAAATACGACAATGAAATGCCTGGCTGGATTACAACCCAGGTAAAAAGTAGTGGTTACTCTATTTCAGATAAAGCCGCACTGATGCTGGTTGAATTTCTAGGCAATAACCTCGAAAAGATTAATAATGAACTCGGTAAGCTTTATATAAATCATCCTAAGGGAAAGGTTATTACTGAGGATGTTATTGAATTATATATTGGGATAAGCAAAGATTACAATATTTTTGAGTTTCAAAAGGCTCTTGCAAAAAAGGAAATCCTAAAGGTCAACCAGATAGCAAATCATTTTGCGCTTAATCCTGGTGAAAATTCCATTTTCAAGACTATACCCATGCTTTTCTCATTTTTCAGCAAGGTATTACTTATGCACTCTTTGCCTGACAAATCAGAAAGCGCAATTATGAGTAAAGCAAAGCTTACGCCCTATAATAAACAGGATTATTTTGAAGCATACCGGAACTATAACGCAAAAAAGGTTCAGGATATAATCGGCTGGCTTCGCGAATGCAATATCCGGGCTTTAGGTATTGATAACTACTCTGCCGATCAGGGCGAATTGCTGAGGGAATTGGTTTTTAAGATCCTGCATTAGTTGTTATAGTTTATCAGGAATCCATTGCCCCGACCTTCAGGTCGGGGATCAAAAAAGAAAAATAGTTAATAGTTTCCTGAGTTAAGGATTAAAAGGCGATTCTATCCAGGCTCAGCAGATTCAGTATCCAGATCAAACTGGAATAAATTTTTCATCCCAGTAGTAAAGTTTTCGGGCTGAACAATCAAATCCATTCGGCCACATCAAACCGCCAACTTCATCAATCGCTACATTCATAAAGTATGCTTTATTCAATAAAGTTGCAATAATTTTATTTGCCTTATTGGTTTGCAGATATTCAGAAAAATCAATACTTCTTTTTTCACCGGAGTCAAACAGGCAAGTAATTGAATACGGACTAACATCCAGTATTTGCACTATGCGAGTGAATTTAGCCATGCTACACTTTAAATTGTTTGCTTGCTTTTAAAATCAGTTCCTGGTTATCAGTTATGAATTTGCGGGCAATCTTCATTTTGCTTCAGGTAGTTTCCCGGTCAGTAGGTTTCCATTGCATGTAAACAGAGCTTCATGTTTCTGATAGAATGCATGAATATGATCCGGTTTATGATCACTGTAATACAAGTAAAATACTACTCCGAATAACTCCCCAATCCGTGGCATATCCTGTTTTTATGCAAAATTACATCAAAAAAAAGCAGATTCTATAAATCACCTATTTAAGTTATCGTGATTATTTGCCCTTTACAAAGTATTGGTGAACAAATATTTGCCACAGATTTAACAGATTTCGCAGATTGGAATTATATCAATTCAGTCAATTTTAAAATGAAAACTATCTCAGATAGTTTTAAAATCTGTGCTAATCTGTGAAATCTGTGGCAAAAATATCGAATTGAGAGGGTGAATAATTACGAGTTATTGGATAAAAACCTGCCTGTAGCAGGTTGGCATTAAACACAAAACAAAGAATGTTAAAGGGCCATAATCTGCGCCACATTTACATTTTATATTTAATGTTATGTGTTTTGAATTCCTATTATTCTTGCTTCTTACTTGATTATAAAATCATACGGCATCAGTGCCTGTATACCTTGCATCCTGCTCATCCGGCTCAGGTAACTGAAATAAGGATACGCGGCTCCCAATTCGTTTTTAAGAAATACGGAGGATTTATCTCCTGAAAAGGTTTCCATTAACTGTTCAAAAGTATCCTTCTGTTCAGGAAGTTCCATTGTGCTGAAATCTTTTAGCTTTGCTAATTTGGCTGCTTCATTTATAGCATCCGTTAGTCCGCCGAATTCATCCACAAGTCCGATTCGTTTTGCGTCCACTCCGCTCCACACGCGACCCTGACCAATACTATCGATCTGGGCAACCGTCATTTTCCGCCCTTCGGAAACATGCTTGGTAAATGTGCTGTAAATATTCTCAATACTATGTGTAATAATTTTCTTTTCCCCGTCACTCAGAGGGCGGGTAAAAGGAATGTAATCAGCATAAGGATTTGTTTTCACCTGGTCGAAAGTAATTCCAAGATTTTTGTTGAACATTTCCTTCATATTGGGAATAATGCCGAAAACGCCTATCGAGCCGGTAATTGTGTTTGGATATGCGTAAATTTTGTCAGCGGCACAGGCAATATAATATCCGCCTGACGCAGCTACATTGCCCATGGAAACAACAACCGGTTTTGCTTTTTTTGCCAGAACCATCTCGCGCCAGATTATATCCGAGGCCAGGGCGTTTCCACCGGGAGAGTTTACCCTGAGCACAATAGCTTTCACATTATCATCGAGGCGGGCTTTACGAATTGCTTTCGAAATACTTTCTGAACCAATGCTTTGATCATCACCATCACCACTAATTATATCACCCGTAGCATAAATCACCGCGATTTTATCATCCAATGACTTTTTGTCGGCTTCAGCAGCTTTGGCGTACTTGCCAATTTTCATAAATTTCAAATCTTTGATCTTCTTGGCATCTACCCTGTTTTTAAGTTCATCCAGAACTTCATCCTTATATAAAAGCTTATCAACCATTTTTAGGTTTACAGCGTCCTGCGGCGATTGAATCTTATATTCATTTGCTATAGCAGTCAGATCATCAACTGAAATTTTACGACTGGCCGAGATACCATCAAGTAAATGGTTCCACATGCCGGAAATAAAAGTCAATGTTTGAACCTTATTGGGTTCGCTCATTTTATCGAGTGTGAATGGCTCAATAGCGCTTTTAAATTTGCCATGCCGGATTACCTGCGCTTCAACATCAATTTTATCGAGTAATCCTTTGAAAAACATTACCTGACCGACCATACCCTTAAACTCCATATCTCCGGCTGGATTCAGGTATATTTTATCGGATACCGATGCCAGGTAATAGGATTTCTGGGTGAAAACTTCGGCGTATGAAACAATAAATTTACCGGATTTCTTAAAGTCGATCAGCGCGTTTCGTATCTCCTCAATGGTAGCCTGTCCTGAAGGAACATCCCCAAGTTCAAGATAAATCCCTTTAACTTTAGAATCGGATTTTGCCTTCTTAACGCTGCTGAGAATATCATTTAACCCAAGCTGGGCTGAAACATCAGGTCTGGTGAAATTCATATTTGCAAATGGATTATCCGATGACCTGTCGCTGACCGGCTGATCAAGCGTAAGCATCAGTATCGTCTTCTCAGGTACAACCACAGTTTCATTTTTACCTGCCGAAACAGCAGAAACGATAATGCCTACAGTAATGAGAATCAGCAGAAATCCAGCCAGCAGGAAACCCAGCATGGATGCGAAAGTGAACTTGAAAAATTGTTTCATAGTATATTTGGATTAAGATTTAAATTATATGACGGGAAATTCAGCACGAAGTTACAGTTTTTGGAGGAAAGATTGGAGATCGCATAAGTGATGGTAAATGGAAAATAGAAAATGGGTAAAGAAAATGGAAAATAGTAAATAGAAAATGGTTAGGATTCAAGTCAGTATACAGTTTTTAATTATTACGGTGTATTTCACTGATGTGTTTCCGAAAGTGAACCATTTTCTATTTTTCCATTTTCTATTAACTAATAATCAGAAACTGTTAAAAACTTCTTCATTTTACCTGATAAAGTATCAAAACCCAAATTGTACCTTTGGCCCGAAGATATCATAAATGGCAGTAGTTTATTTTTCGTTGGGCAGCAATGAAGGGGACAGGTTAAATTGGTTAGTAAAGGCGGCTAAACTAATTGATAACCTGGTTGGGAAGGTAATTCAAAACTCATCGGTTGTTGAGTCAGAACCGTGGGGTTTTAAATCAGAAACAACTTTCTACAACATGGTGCTATTGGTTGATACAGAGCTTACTCCTCACCAGGTTTTAACCAAAGTGCTGGATATTGAAGCTACTTTGGGCCGTACAAGGCATGGTAATGTGTATACCAACAGAATTATTGACGTAGATATCTTGTTTTATAATAAAGAAGAAATCAATGATGAGAAGCTGGTAATTCCACATCCGCTCATGCAGAAACGCAAGTTTGTGCTGCAACCGCTTGCCGAAATTGCTGCTGAACTGATACACCCGGTCTTGCATACATCAGTATCTGAATTGCTTCAGCAGTTGAATGAGCCCAAGCCGATATCTATAGTTGTTGATCGCGAAGAATTTGCCTTGTTAGTAAATAGTATAAATCAGAGTTGAAATTTTACAAATGACTATTCCGTATAATTATATAGCCATCGAAGGTAACATAGGAGCAGGGAAGACCACCCTTGCTACCCGGATGTCGCAACAATTTAATTCAAGGCTGATACTTGAGCAGTTTGAAGACAATTCCTTTTTGCCGAAGTTTTATGAAGATCCGTCCAGATATGCTTTCCCACTTGAGTTATCGTTCCTGGCCGACCGCTTTCAGCAGCTTAAGAGTAAACTGGCTATTCAGGATATGTTTCATCCGAATACCATTGCCGACTATTTCATCCTTAAATCCCTGATTTTTGCAAAGAAAACACTGAGTAGCGAAGAGTTCACCTTGTATTCACGTTTGTTTTCAATCATCGAAAACGCTCTTCCCAAACCTGATTTACTTGTATATCTTTACCTCGATATCAGCCGACTCCAATCGAATATTCGCACGCGTGGCCGGGTGTATGAGCAAAAAATCGAAGATGACTACCTGCAAAAAATCCAGGAAGGGTATCTCGATTATATCAAGCAGCAGCAAGGATTAAGAGTTTTGCTGATCGATACCAACAAACTGGATTTTGTTGCTCATCAGGAAGACTATGACCAGCTGATCAGTATTATAATGCAGGAATACCCGGTTGGAATCCACCGGATAACACCCCGCTAATTCTCGGGTAAACATTTAAACTCTCATTAAACAGATATTTTTTTATTCATAAAAATATTTATTCCGATCTTTACCTTAATTAAATCCGAAAAGGAATATGAATGTTGCCATTCTGATTGTCTTTATTGTTATTTCAGCCCTGGCTGCAGTGATATATATTAACCTGGTACGCTCGAAGCGAAAAACTGCAACTATTGAAAAGATACATAAAACATGTCTTGAAGAAAACGAACAATTATCCGATGAAATAGAACGCGTAAAGGAAGAGTTACATCTCATCAGGTTAAAAGCAGGCGAGTCCGACAGGCTCAAATCGGCTTTTCTCATGAATATGTCGCACGAATTGCGCACGCCATTGCATGCGATTATGGGTTTTGCAGGATTAATATCCAACCCTTCGATGCCCGAAGAAGATAAAATTACCTATGCCAATATAATCAACCGTAATGTCGATTCCTTGCTTGAAATCATAAGTGATATCTTTGATATTTCACAGTCCGAATCTGGGGTAACAGGTGTTGAGCTTGAATCAGTTAATGTAAATGATCTTATGAATTCACTTCAAACATGGATCAATCTCGAAAAATCAAATGTAGGAAAAGAAGAAATTGTTGTTAAAGTTAATAAGGCAAGTAAAGACAACAACTTTTGTATCTACACAGATGGGTATAAGTTAAAAAGAGCGTTAAACCACCTGGTTTATAACGCTTTGAAATATTCAAATGAAGGTTTTATCGAAATTGGATACACCTTTAGTGAAAACAAACTAATGGATTTTTATGTAAAGGATGATGGAATTGGTTTCTCAAACGATAAGCTTGAATTAATGTTTTCACAATTCAGGCAGGTGGATGAAACACCCGTGCGGCAATACGGAGGTTTAGGTCTTGGGCTTACATTAGCTCAGAAGTTTGCCACCTTTCTTAACGGTAAGTTATGGGCCGAGAGCGAACCGGGAAATGGATCAACATTTCATATTACATTACCATTCGAAAATAAAAATTAATTAATGGTGATTGAATTTTCCTGCTAAGCAATTTCGCTGCCGGCAATTCCTGTAATAATTTGTATTAAATACCAATCGCTGTTTATCTGATTTGCAGAATATTTTATGCATTATAAATCTGGTATTCAAGCCACTACATGCTATCATAGATTAGCTTTTTAATCCTTTTCATAAGATTAAACTATGTTTTTTTTAAAATTATTAAACTCAAAATTTCTAATAAATACTTATTAGCAGCATATTTTTTTACTATTAAATTTCACCCTATATATACTTAAAATCAGCATACTATGTTTTGTCAACATTCTGCGCAGCTTTCAGCCTTCCGTCATAATAAAAAATTGTGGCTACCTTTGCATTGAATTAAATTCAGACGCACTAATTAAATTGACAGATGACAGAACTGCTTAATAAACTTGAAAATAAAAATATCCATCTCCCCGAAAATATTATTCAACTGCTTAGTGAATGCAAGAGTTTTACAGTTTTTTCAACAACGGATGAACTCGCCATCGCCGCCTTGGGAGGCAGCGAGAACACTACGTATGAGGTTACCTATGACATTCCCGGCAAAGGCCTGATTACTGAAGCCATCATTCATAAAGTAAAAAACGGGGTTTCGGCAAATTTCACTGACCCTTACATGAGACGCCGTGATCCTCAAACCATGGCAATTGCGGATATTAAGCCCACTGACAAAGTACGGTTTTTCGATAAATTCGGGTATGATTTTTCTGTTTTGCAGAATGAAACCTACCAATGGCTTAAGGAACAGGAACTGGCTGTTTTCTTTTATTTTGCCGGCCGTGAAGGGATTGGAGCCGGTGGAGTGGCAATTGTGCCGATGAACGCTGCATTTTTTGCCCAGGCCCTGGCTATGCTTCAACAAATGATAAGTGTTGAGAATCTGCCTGAAAATTTCGAGATTGAAAGCGCTCTGCTTGTAGCACCTACTTTCAGGCATACCCATTTTGCCGGCAAGCAGATTGTGGTTCATAATCGTACCGACAAGGTTCATGAGGTTTATTGCTATAACTTGTATCCAGGTCCGAGCGCGAAAAAAGGTCTTTACGGCGTATTGCTTGATAAAGGTGAAAAAGAAGGCTGGATCACAGCGCACTGCTCGGCGGTGCAGGTGGCAAGTCCTTACGACAATATCACAACTTTTATGCACGAAGGCGCCAGCGGAGGCGGTAAAAGTGAGCTTCTTGGCCACATAGTCCGCGACCGAACAGGACAAGTGCTTATAGGTGAAAACAAAATAACCGGCGAACAACGGCTTATTTCTATTCCGTTGTTTTGCACTTTTGCCCCTGTAGCCGACGATATGGCTCTTTGCCATCCTTCCATCCAGAAGAATAATGGCAAACTCGTTATCCTTGACGGCGAAAACTCCTGGTTTATCAGGGTCGACAGCGTGAACGACTATGGCGATGATCCATTCCTTGAAAAATTATCCATAAAAGTTAAGAAACCGCTTTTATTCCTCAATATTGAAACCAAACCTGAATGTACAGCTTTGATATGGGATCATATCGAAGATGCTCCCGGTAAAAAATGTCCGAATCCACGTATCATTGTTCCACGCGAAATAGTACCCGATATTGTAAACGGGCCGGTTTCAGTTGATGTAAGGAGTTTTGGTGTGCGCACACCGCCATGTTCTTTGGAAGATCCATCTTACGGAATTATTGGCATGTTCCATATTCTTCCACCGGCACTGGCCTGGTTATGGCGCTTGGTTGCTCCGCGCGGATACGCAAATCCCAGCATTATCAGTACAGGCAATATGGAAAGCGAAGGCGTTGGCTCCTACTGGCCCTTTGCCACCGGTGAGCTAATTCCACATGCCAATATGTTACTTGAGCAACTGATTCAGACACCACGCACCAGGTATACGCTTACTCCTAACCAACACATAGGCGTATGGAAAGTGGGATTTAAACCACAGCTCCTGATGCGCGAATACCTCACCCGCCGCGGAAACGCAAAACTCCGCGGCGATCAATACCAGCCCGCGCGTTCGCCCTTGCTGGGATATGAGTTAAATTACCTCACTATTGAAGGCGCAAAAATCCCTTCCCGTTTCCTGAAAGTATACAAACAGCCGGAAGTTGGTTTGGAAGGTTACGATAAAGGCGCTGAAATCCTTTTCGATTTCTTCAAAACTGAATTGGCTAAATACAATAAGGCACCTTTGTCCGAAACCGGTAAAAGAATTATCGATGCCTGCCTCTCAAAAGCTACCGTTCAGGACTACCTGGATATAATCCCTATGGATTACCAGTATTCATTTCTGAAAGAAGGAGAAGTGCAAAGCGATTATTCGAACGGGATATAAATAGTTTGATACTTTATTAATACCGAGTAACAGGGAAAAAGGATCTGGAATAAAAATCAGATTTTCAAACCGCTTTTTTACCTAAAAGGAGAAAGAGGCTGTCTCAGAAGTGAGATGGCCTCTTTTAGTTTGAAAATAGTTTTAAATCCGCAGGAATGATCTTACAGCAAAAATTGAATTTCTGATAATTCACGTCCTATCTGCTGAACACCTTTCAGAATGCGTTTCCGCTGTATAGCTGACGGCTTTTTACTTCCACTAATATACTGAGCCAATAAACTTTGGTTCATTCCGATCCGGGCTGAAAGTGCTTTGGCATTGATCACTTTATAGAAGTCGAAAAAACTCTGAATATCCAGAGTTAATTTTATTTCATCTATGGTATAAACAAAGTTAAGATCCGCAAAAGCAAGGTTAACTGCATCCAGGATATTTATTTTAAGTTCCTCAAATGTTTCACCTTCAGTAAATAAATGCCTGTCGCCATTGGTAGCAGTGGCACTGTACCCGGCATCTTCTTTAATGACAGTCATTGTTATTTGTGGTTTTTTCATCTCTTACCGGTTTTAATTTCAGCTTGTTTTAGCAATGCTGTAAGCAATCCTTTTTTTACTTCTTTCGAATTGTGATTTGGAACAGTCAACTGTTCGGGCTTATCAGCATGTTTCATAATAACATGGCTACCAGATTGCCTGATAATAAACCAACCGTCTTTAGTCAGTAATCTGAAAAGCTCACTGTATTTCATACTTACAAAAGTAATATATTTATTACCTGTTTTTGATTTAATTATAAAAACTCCAAAACAGGTAATAAATTACTTAACCAGACAAGTTTATTAATTTGTATATACTTTGGTGTATACCTAAAGAAAAAAGGCTTTCAGGAAAATTCTGAAAGCCTTGGTATTACTAGTCGGAGTGGTCAGACTCGAACTGACGACCACTTGCACCCCATGCAAGTACGCTAGCCAACTGCGCCACACCCCGATCAATGCGAGTGCAAAAGTACGTATTTTCCTTTTCAAAATTTAACCTTGCGATATTTTCTTTATAAAAGATAATCACTCAACGGTCCATTATAACACGATTGTTTAATATCCCTGAAGACAATTTAATTTACATAATCATTTGTTCTTATCTTTGCACCCTTATTTTCAAATAGAATGAGTATACATATTGAAGCAAAACAAGGCGAAATAGCTGATTTCGTGTTACTTCCGGGCGATCCTTTACGCGCTAAGCATATTGCCGAAACATTATTAACCGACGCTGTGTGCTATAACAATGTACGCGGCATGCTGGGCTATACCGGTTTTTACAACGGGAAACGCGTTTCGGTTCAGGGAACAGGGATGGGACTGCCATCGCATATGATTTATGCCAGTGAACTTATAAATGACTACCAGGTGAAAACGCTTGTACGCATCGGAACATGCGGAGGCCTGCTCGAAGAAGTAAAATTACGCGATGTCGTTATGGCAATCAGCGCTTCTACCGATTCATCTTCCGTAGGCAGGCATTTCCCGGGAATGACCTTTGCCCCTACCGCAAGTTACCGGCTGGTGCAACTGGCTTCGGCTAATGCCGCAAAAATGAATATGCCCTTAAAAGCCGGGAATATACTTTCCTCCGATCTTTTCTATCATTTTCCTGAAGAAGGCGATGCCTACGAACTATGGCGAAACTACGGAACACTGGCTGTTGAAATGGAATCTGCCGGACTGTATCTGCTTGCGGCACGCCTTGGAGTTGAGGCACTGGCATTGCTAACTGTAAGTGACCACATACTTACCGGCGAGCATGTGAGTGCTGAGGAGAGACAACTTAATTTTACAAATATGACTAAGCTGGCGCTTTCGCTGGCTTAAAATATTTACGATTTACGAAGTACGATTTACGATTTCAAAAAAGCTTCTGCTTCACTTGTAATCTTCCCCAATCGTACTTCGTAAATCGCAAATCGCAAATTTCAACCAACCTCACCTTTATGCCCTGGTTTATCCTCTTTATTGCCGGCCTGTTCGAAGTAGTTTGGGCTGTTGGCATTAAATACACAGAGGGGTGGACCAGACTATGGCCTTCGTTGTTTACTGTATTTGCAATGATAGCATCATTTTACTTGCTTTCGATGGCATTGAAACATATACCTATGGGTAGTGCTTATGCTGTATGGACAGGAATCGGCACCATTGGAACCGTTATTTACGGTATCATTTTCTTTAAAGAGCCTACTGATATTCTTCGAATCGTTTGTATCATGCTTATTATTGGCGGTATTATTGGACTGCGGATAATGGCAAAATAAGAGTTTTTATATAACAGGAAGAACCTCCGGAAAAAATCTAAACGTTTATGCAAAAGACAATTTTTATTACCGGCGCTACCAGCGGATTCGGGAAAGCTTGCGCGCACGCCTTTGCCAGTGAGAATCACCGGTTAATACTTACCGGCCGGAGAGCAGAGCGGCTAAAAGCAGAATCATCAATCCTGAAAGAAAAATATAACATTGAAGTACTGACATTAAATTTCGATGTCCGCGACCGCGATGCTGTGAAACAGGCCGTTGACAGCATCCCGGCTAAGTGGAGGAATATTGATATCCTGGTAAACAATGCCGGGCTTGCTGCCGGAAGCGATCTATTACAGGATGGCAATATGGATGATTGGGAAATTATGATCGATACTAATATTAAAGGCTTACTGTTTGTCACAAAGAACATTTTCCCGCTTTTGCTTCAAAGCACATGTCCGCACATTGTTAATATAGGTTCCATTGCCGGCAAGGAAGTTTATGCCAAAGGAAATGTTTATTGCGCTACCAAATTTGCTGTGGATGCCCTTACACGTGCCATGCGCATTGATATGCTGGCTCATGGGATTAAAGTATCGCAGGTAGCTCCCGGTGCGGCTGAAACCGAATTCTCGGAAGTACGTTTCAAGGGCGATAAGGCGGCCGTTGCTAATGTTTACAAAGGATTTACGCCCCTTCAAGCGGAAGATATTGCCAGTGCTGTTATCTGGATCACCGGTTTGCCGGCACATGTTACTATAAATGACCTGGTTATTATGCCTACGGCCCAGGCAAGTCCGGGTTATGTGCATAAAGTCCTCTGAGTCTGATCATTTCAATAACATCATTTTTTGCTTTCTTTTCGCAATTAAATATGCATTGTTCATAAGTTCTTGCATTTGAATGATAATTCATATTTAAAATTTTGACTATCTTTACAAGCTATCCTAAACTCAAAGTAACTATATGCAAGACGTTACACGCTTATTTGACCTACTGCCTCATTATGCTGAATCCTTTAAACCCAAGGATGATGTGCTGGCGGGCAAGGACAATGGTCAGTGGGTAAAATACTCCATCAAAGACTATATATCACATGCTGACAATATCAGCTATGGATTGCTCAAATTAGGAATTAAACCTGGCGATAATATAGCTACCATCTCAGGAAGCCGTCCTGAATGGAACCTGGTTGATATGGGAATACAACAGGTCGGAGCAATACATGTTCCTATTTATCCGACTATCAGCGAAAGTGATTACAAATACATCCTTGAGCACGCGGAAGTGAAGGTTATTTTTATAACCGGGCGTGAAATATACCGCAAGATAGAACATCTTGTTGGTGATATAAAAGGCTTGCTGGGAGTTTTTTCGTTTAAAGAAACTGATGGTGTCCAGCTCCTGGATGAGCTCATTTTATCAGGAAAAGAAAATGCGCAACCAGAGCATATAAACCAAATTAAAGATTCTATTAAACCTGATGACCTGGCAACCATCATTTACACATCAGGTACTACCGGAAATCCGAAAGGCGTGATGCTTTCGCACGAAAATATAATTTCAAATTTCAAAGCGGTAAAAGATATTCCTCCTATGGGAGAAGAAGGTCGGGCACTTAGCTACCTTCCACTCTGCCATGTATATGAACGCATGTTGGTATACATGTACCAATACCTTGGAATTTCGGTGTATTATGCTGAAAATCCGGCTACTGTTGGCGAAAATATGCGGGAAGTAAAACCGGATATTCTGAGTACTGTACCACGTTTGCTCGAAAAAGTATATGAGAGAATCATTAATTCCGGGCGTAAACTTACCGGGGTTAAAAAAATGATTTTCTTTTGGGCGGTTAACGTCGGTATGCATTACGAATTGAATGGCACGAAGGGCCCTTATTATACATTGAAATTGAAAATTGCCAGGAAATTAGTCTTCAGCAAGTGGCAGGAAGCCCTTGGCGGCAAACTTAAAGTTATTGTAAGTGGCGGAGCAGCCTTGCAACCCAGACTGGCACATGTTTTCTGGGCAGCCGGAATTCCTGTCCTCGAAGGGTATGGGCTTACTGAGACTTCGCCCGTTATTGCCGTAAATAATTTTGAAAAAAACGGGGTGAAGTTTGGCACCGTAGGTCCGGTATTAAAAAACACTACGGTTAAAATTGCCGAGGACCATGAAATTCTCTGTAAAGGTCCCGGCCTGATGCAGGGATATTATAAAGAGCCGGAGCTTACCGCCAATGCTATCGACATAGAGGGTTGGTTTCACACAGGTGACCTGGGACGAATGGAACCGGAAGGACACCTCAAAATAACCGGTAGAAAAAAGGAAATTTTTAAAACTTCATTCGGAAAATACGTGAGCCCCGAAATGGTGGAAAACAACCTCAAAGAGTCCGAATTTATTGATGCGCTTATGGTTGTTGGTGAAAACCAGAAATATGCCGCTGCAATCGTTGTCCCCGATTTTGTACATCTGCGTTCCTGGTGCCAGATTAAGGGCATTCCCTATACGTCAAATGCTGAAATGGTCGCGTTGGAACGCATTCAAAAAAGATTTCATAAAGAAATTCACAAATACAACAAGCACCTTGGAGCTACTGAACAGATTAAAGCTTTTGAATTGCTGCATACCGAATGGACCGTTGATTCGGGCGAACTCACGGCAACGCTTAAACTTCGCAGGTCGTTAATAAGCGAAAGGTACAAATCCTCTATTGAGAAACTCTTTTAACCCGGATAAAAATCATACTATTTAATATTATTTCCTGAAGTAATTTTGGCATACCATTAAAACATCATGCCATTTTGTTTGGCTTGGTAGCAGTTCTAAATATGTAATATTTTAAAAGTTAGACCGATGGACGGAGTTACCCGCATTTTCGATCTGCTTCAGGTTGCCAGACATCTCCATCCAGGAGGTGAGCCTGTATTGTATGGGAAGAAAAACGGCGAGGTTTTCGCTGTTGACAGTCACACCTACCATCGGAACAGCCATATTCTTGCCCACGCATTACTCGATTCCGGAATTAAAAAGGGCGACAGGGTAGCAACTATAATAAATAACCGGCCTGAATGGAATTATTTCGATATGGCTATAAGCCTGATTGGCGCTGTCCAGGTACCCGTGTATCCAACTGTGAGTGAAGCGCATATCAGCCTTATCTTTAACGATGCAGCCATCTCAGGACTTATTGTAAATAATACTTCGGTATGGGAAAAGACTAAACATATTGCATCCGGAATTGCATCTTTGAAGTTGGTAATTTCTATTGATTCTACGAGTGGAATAACTGGTATGGCTGACCTCATACTGAAGTATGAGCAATATTACCCTGAAAAGGAAATTCAGGAAATAGCGCGCAACATCCAGGCGAAGGATCTTTTTTCAATTATATATACGTCAGGAACAACCGGAAGGCCAAAAGGAGTAATGCTTACGCACGAAAACCTGGTGAGCAACTTTCTGGCCATCTCCGAAATCCTGAAACAACAACCTGCTCACAGGGCAGTCAGCGTACTGCCCTTATGCCATATTTACGAACGCATTCTTAATTATACGTATCAAAATTGTGGTACATCCATCTGGTACATCGATGGCTTTGACAAATTACGCGAAGATCTGGCAGAAGCCAAACCCGAAATCTTCTGCGCTGTACCACGGATAATGGAAAAACTTTATGATGCCATCCTTTCCAAGGGTCGTGATTTAAAGGGAATTAAGAAACTGATTTTTTACAAAGCAATCGCCATTGGTCAACAATTTGAACCTGGACGGAAATTTTCGCCCTGGTACAACCTACAACTTGAGCTTGCCCAAAAATTGGTTTTCAAAAAATGGAAGGATGCACTTGGAGGAAATCTTGTTTCAATCGTTTCGGGCGGAGCCAGTCTGAATCCAAGGATATCCCGCACGCTATGGGCAGCAGGTTTTAAAATCATGGAAGGGTATGGCCTGACTGAGACTTCGCCGGTTGTAGCCGTCAGTAATTTCCTGGAAGGCGGTGTAAAAATAGGCACTGTTGGCCCTGTTTTGCCTGGTGTTGATATAAAATTTGCAGAAGATGGAGAAATCCTGGTCCGTGGTCCGAATGTAATGTCAGGCTACTACAACCGGCCTGACCGTACTGCCGAGGTTATTGATACCGAAGGTTGGTTTCACACGGGAGATATCGGCCATTTGGTTGACAATAAGTTTTTGCAGATTACCGACAGGAAAAAGGAGATTTTTAAAACCTCAGGAGGAAAATACATTGCGCCCCAGGTACTGGAGAACCGCTTTAAAGAATCAGCTTTTATAGACCATATCCTGGTAATCGGTGAAAACAGGAAACATCCTTCCGCCATTATAGTTCCGGCGTTTGAATATCTCAAAGGCTGGTGCAGGGTGAAAGAAATTCCCTATTATTCAGATGATGAGATAATCTGCCATTCCCGTGTAATAAGCCGCATTGAAGAAGAAATCTATGAAATCAACCAGCATTTCGGGCACCACGAACAGATAAAGAAATGGGAGATCATTTCCGATAAATGGACTGTTGAGTCGGGAGAGTTATCGCCAACGTTAAAACTCCGAAGGAAACACCTTACCGGGAAATATGCCCGACTGATTGACGAAATGTACAAAAATCCTTGAGGGATAGAATGGTGGATGTGTGATGTTGGAATAGTAAATGCGACATCTTGAATCACAATTCAAAAATCAAAAATCACGAATCAAAAATCATCTTACTTCATACCCATACCACATTCCCTCTTCATAATCACCATCTTCAGATACCCACAATAATCCGTTGGCAAACGAAAGTGAAAATCCATAATCGCCATGGCTTAGTTTTACCGATTTCTGAAATCTCCCTTTAAGGTCGTAGTTGTGGCTATTTGTACCAAAAAACAAATTCATTCAGAAAATTCTTTGAAAAAGGTATCTAATTAGATACCTTTGAGGAAAAATTGTCAATGCCAACAATCGACATCTTTAACGGAATTAAAATCTGTATTTACAACGGAGATCATCGACCACCACATATTCACGCACAATACAATGAATTTGAGGTATTAATTCAGATAGAAGATGGAGTGATTTATGCAGGTGATTTACCAAACAAACAATTAAAGTTGGTTTTCGATTGGTTGTCAGGTAATTCAGATTGGGCATTGGAAGTGTTTTATGAACTTAATCCGCAATTAAAATGAGACAGAATATCAAAATACCAAGGATTTTAAAAATCAATTGGATTAAAGACTTAGCTATTTCTGTGGTTTTCAACAATGGAGAATCCAGAATAGTTGATTTTAGAAAACTTTTCGGCGATATTGGAATTGTCAGGAATTCGCCAGCATTTATTCTGTACAATCAGACTGAATTTGAAAAGGTCGAACTCGTTGGAAACACCTTGTCGTGGTCAAATGTAGAACAATACATTACTCAGAGAAATTGGGAAAAGCAAATTGTTCCATTTGAAATTGGTGCTGACGTATTGTTAAAATACAGTCATCCGGAAAAATCGGATTTGATGATAAAAATTGGGCGTTTGGTTCGTGAAGCCAGAATAAAAGCAGGAATGACTCAACAAGAATTGGCATTGATAAGTGGAACATCCAGAACATACATATCGCGAATTGAGAATGACCGTTCAGATATTGAACTTGCAACTTTGAGTAAAATAATTGAGACAGGTTTAGGGAGAAGATTAGAAATTACTGTCAAGTAAAAAACAACTAGCCACAATAAACAGGAATATGAGCGGCGTGCAACGCCCAGCTATTATTCCTGGTTGAACTACATTTCGACAAGCTCAATGTAAGAAATCCCGGTTAGATTCTGTAACTGGCGATTTTTGTCCCGTCGGGTTTAAATTTACTGATTTGACCCAATTCTGATTTGCCGCCATTAGAGGTATACAGAATCTGTCCGTCAGAAGCTATATGCATGTTATGCGTTTGCGGATTTTCCGTAAAAACTATTTTGGGAGAATGTGTTTGAGCATTAGTAAATCCTGCAAACAACAGAATAATGCAAATAGTTAAAATATGACTCATCATTTTCATTGATCAGGAATTTAGTTAATACTTTGTTTATCAAATATACTGAATATTTTTGATGAATAAAACTAACTCTTACTGGCAAATGTTCATCAGGCTTAGAGAATAAAAAAAAGCCGGGTCACTTTTCAGCAACCCGGCTCAAACTATTCAATTAAAATATTAGAACTATTTTTTACTAAAATCCATTTCGGATAAACGTTTGTAGCCGTTATAACGCCATTTGGCATTATCCATAGCTGCTTCAAATAATTCAACCGCTTCGTTAGGGAACGATTTCATCAAGGAAGTATAACGCATTTCCGATTTCAGGAAATCCTGGAATAAGGAGAAATCAGGCTCTTTGCTGTCGAGTTGGAAAGGGTTTTTTCCTTCAGCTTCCAACAAAGGATTGTAACGGTAGTTAGCCCAGTATCCTGCTTTAACGGCGTCGTCCTGTTGTTGCTGAGCTTTTTCCATACCTGCGTGTAAACCGTGGTTGATACAGGTTGAATAAGCGATGATAAGTGATGGTCCCGGATATGCTTCAGCTTCACGTAACGCTTTCAGGTACTGGGTTTGATTTGAACCCATAGCAACCTGTGCCACATAAATATACCCATAACTCATCGCCATCATACCAAGGTCTTTTTTACGAACCCTCTTACCTGAAGTTGCAAATTTGGCAACTGCTCCGATTGGAGTTGATTTGGAAGCCTGTCCACCGGTATTTGAATATACTTCGGTGTCAACAACGAGGATATTTACATCTTCACCCGAAGCGAGCACATGGTCAAGTCCGCCGTATCCGATATCATAAGCCCAGCCATCGCCGCCGAACATCCAGATGGATTTCTTGATGAAGTATTGTTTCAGAGCAACAAGTTCCTTTGCAAGATTAGTTTTTGATGCTTCAAGTAAAGGAAGGACCTTAGCTGTAGCTTCTTTCGAAAGAAGTGCATTATCCCTGCCTGCTATCCAAAGAGCACAAGCTTCTTTTAAATCAGCACTAAAATCACCATCAATAATAAGCTGCATTTTTTCGGTAACACGTTTGCGGAGTTTATCCACGCCCATTGCCATACCGAAACCATACTCAGCGTTATCTTCGAACAGTGAGTTAGCCCATGATGGACCGCATCCCTGAGCGTTGGTTGTATAAGGTGTTGAAGGTGCCGATCCGCCATAGATTGAGGAACAACCTGTAGCATTGGCAACCATCATACGATCACCAAATAATTGAGTGATCAGTTTGATATAAGGTGTTTCGCCGCAACCTGCACAAGCTCCTGAAAACTCGAATAATGGCTGAGCAAACTGGCTGTTTTTAACATTCTGCTCTTTTGGAGCCAGGGTGTCCTTGTATGTAACGTTGGCAGCCACATAATCCCATGCTTCAGTCTGGTGCATCTGTGTTTCGAGAGGTTTCATCACCAAAGCCTTGGTTTTGGCCGGGCAAACATCAGCACAGTTACCACAACCGGTACAATCCAAAGGACTGATCTGGATACGGAATTGCAAACCGTCGAACGTTTTTGGAATTGCTTTCAGTGTTGCAGTGCCTTCAGGTAAACCTTTCAGTTCAGCTTCATTAAGCAGGAACGGACGGATTACAGCGTGAGGACAAACAAATGCGCATTGGTTACACTGTATACAGTTATCCGAAATCCATTCAGGAACATTAACAGCAATACCACGTTTTTCGTAAGCGGCGGTTCCTTGCGGGAATGTACCATCTTCGCGACCCAGGAATGCACTTACAGGTAAATCATCACCTTTCATCGCGTTAATAGGTTCAACCATATTCTTGATGAAATCAGGAATATTGCGGGTATCTTTCTTAGCGGCAACAACTATTGATTTCCATTCAGCAGGAATAGTTACTTCAACAACATCAGCGCCTCTTTCGATTGCGGCAATGTTCATAGTAACGATTTCTTCCCCTTTACGTCCGAAAGTTTTCTTAACGGCGGTTTTCATAGCTGTAAGAGCCAGTTCGTAAGGAATTACACCCGAAATTTTGAAGAATGCAGCCTGAAGTATAGTATTGGTACGGTTACCAAGTCCAATTTCTTCAGCAATGTTGGTGGCGTTGATGGTGTAGAACCTGATTTCGTTCTCAGCCATGTATTTCTTCATATGATCAGGAAGGCGGTTACGGCTTTCGTCGGCATCCCAGATACTGTTCAAAAGGAATGTTCCGCCTTTTTTCAAACCTTTAAGCATGTCGTACTTGTTGAGATAAGCAGGAACATGGCAGGCTACAAAGTCAGGGCTGTTAACCAGGTATGGCGAACGGATCGGCGTATCACCAAAACGAAGGTGAGAAGTTGTGATACCGCCTGATTTTTTGGAGTCGTATGCAAAATATGCCTGAGCATATTTGTCGGTGTTTTCACCGATAATTTTGATAGAGTTTTTATTGGCACCAACAGTTCCATCCGAACCTAAACCATAAAATTTAGCCTGGAAAGTACCTGCATTGGAAAGATCAATTTCAGGTAACAAAGGAAGTGAAGTAAATGAAACGTCATCAACAATACCTACAGTGAAATGATTTTTAGGTTCATTCATTTTCAGGTTATTGAAAACGGAAATCATCATCGCAGGTGTGGTATCCTTTGAGCTGAGGCCGTAACGTCCACCAATAATAATCGGATTGTTTTCCTTTTCGTAGAAAATATCGCGGATATCAAGGTACAACGGATCTCCGGTAGCGCCTGGCTCTTTGGTACGGTCGAGAACACAAATACGTTTTACTGATTTAGGAAGAACGTTGAAGAAATACTTTGGTGAGAACGGACGGTATAAATGTACGCTGATCAGACCCAGTTTTTCGCCTTTTGCATTCAGGTAATCAATAGTCTCTTTTAATGTTTCGGTAATTGAACCCATGGCAACAACGATGTTTTCGGCATCAGGAGCTCCATAATAGGTAAACGGATGGTATTCGCGGCCAACAGCTTTGCTGATTTGCTGCATGTAATCTTCAACGATATCAGGAACTGCATCGTAATAAAGATTGGCTGCTTCGCGGCTCTGGAAATAGATATCAGGATTCTGAGCTGTACCGCGGGTTACAGGATGCTCAGGATTTAAAGCGCGGTCGCGGAATTCCTTTAATGCATCATAATCAAGCAGTTTTGCCAGATCAGCTGTTTCAGGAAATTCAACTTTCTGAATTTCGTGCGATGTACGGAAACCATCGAAGAAGTGCATGAAAGGCACCCTTGAACGAATGGCTGCAAGGTGAGCAACACCTGCAATATCCATAATTTCCTGTACGCTTCCGGTTGCAAGCATAGCAAACCCGGTTTGACGTGTGGAATAGATATCACTGTGGTCACCAAAAATGGAAAGAGCCTGGGCTGCCAGACTACGGGCCGATACATGGAAAACAGCTGGCAATAATTCGCCGGCGATTTTGTACATGTTCGGGATCATCAGCAGTAAACCCTGTGAAGCAGTGTAAGTAGTGGTTAAAGCACCACTCTGCAACGAACCGTGTAATGCACCTGCAGCACCGCCTTCGCTCTGCAATTCTACAACGCTTACCGTTTCGCCAAATATATTCTTACGGCCGTAGGCTGCCCATTCGTCAACGTATTCGGCCATGGTTGACGAAGGTGTGATAGGATAAATGGCAGCTACTTCACTAAACATGTATGCAATATGCGCAGCAGCGTAATTACCGTCGCAGGTTACATATTTCTTTTTCTCACTCATATGTTTGGATGTTAGATTATTGACTTGAAAATGCATTATTTCCATGCTTCTGAAAAGCGGTGCAAAATTACTTTTTTATAAGGAATTGAGGGGGATTAAATGCAAAAAATACGCAACGAAAGGCTAATTTAAAATGATTATAGATTAGGACAGCGGTAAATATCAGCAAGTTAAACATTTATAAGAAATTTTTCTGATTTGTTAAAAAAACTTCTTTGTAAAATAATTGAGGTATACCATTACTTATATCTGAAAAAATATTAATTTTCCACTTTCAAAGAAGGGATAACATATTAATAATAGTACTAAAATTATTGGAGGAAACAGTATGATCAACCTCGCTACGAATTATATGGGAGTTGCGCTTAAAAATCCCATTATTGCAGGTGCAAGCAGCATGTCGTCGGACCTGGATATGTTAAAGAAGCTTGAAAAGGCCGGAGCCGCGGCTATTATTTATAAAACATTGTTCGAAGAGCAGATCAATCTTGAAAGCGCCCAGTTTGATGATCAGTTAGAGGCAATGGGAGGGCTACATGCTGAAATGACCAGCCTGTATCCAAAACTTCAACACGCCGGACCTGAAGCTCACTTAGTGAATTTACGAAAAGCTAAAGAATCACTAAGCATCCCTGTATTCGCCAGCCTTAATTGCCTTTACGATAATACCTGGATTGAGTATGCCCGGCTTATTGAAAAAACAGGCGTTGATGGCATTGAGTTGAATTTCTATTTCGTTCCCGGCGATTTTGAAGCCGATGGCCGGTCGATTGAAGATATTCATCTCGACCTGGTTAAAACTATAAAATCGAAAATCACTATTCCTGTAAGCGTTAAACTGAGTTCTTTTTATTCAAATCCGCTGAACTTTATCTCCCGCCTTGATAAAGCCGGTGTAAATGCTGTTGTGATTTTTAACCGTATGTTCGAACCTGAGATCAATGTTCAGGAAATAAAACACGTTGCACCATTTTATCTTAGCCATGAAGGCGATTACAGGCTCGCACTGCGTTATGCAGGATTGTTGTATGGCAACATGAAAGCTAATGTTTGCGCCAACACCGGCATTTACCAGGGCAACGATGTAATCAAGATGATACTCGCCGGAGCCGATTGCGTGCAGGTTGTAAGCACTCTTTATAAAAACAAACCCGAACATATTGCAACTATGCTGAGCGATATGGAAACCTGGATGGAATCGAAAAAATTCACCTCAATAGCTGATTTCAAAGGAAAACTTTCGAAGAAAGAACTGAAAGATCCTTTTATTTACAAACGGGGACAATATATTGATTTATTGCTGGGCTCTGATCAGCTGATCAAATAATACGAACTGGCTAAACTTATAAAAACCCCGTGCTGAATACGCCGGGGTTTTGTATTTTAAACCTGTCAGGTTTAAAAATAAAAAAAAAAGGACCGGCGGGCGCCGGTTCTTTTGGTAAACAGGGTGTGGGGAAGATTTACTTGAGCTGCAATTTTTCTAAAATATTTTTAGCTTCCTGGCGGTGGAAATTATCCGGGTTCGAGGCCACAACAACAAACTGGTCGATGGCTTTATCTTTCTGGTTGTTCTTCAGGTAGCAAAGGCCTAAGTACCATTCAGCATGTTCGATATAAAGGTTGTCGTTTTGTTTGATTATCGTAGTGAAAGCTTTTATCGAGTTATCGTAATTTTTAGTCTCGATGTTAGAAATCCCGTAATAAAACCAGACGGCTATATTCGTATTATCTTTATCGAGAATACTCTTGAATAATTGGGAAGCTGAGGCAAAGTCCTTCTGCTGGAATTTTATTACGGCTTCTACTATATTCTGATC
>JAURYB010000100.1 GCA_030654075.1 Bacteroidales bacterium
GATCACTAATTACTTGCCAACTGAGCAATGGCTCAAGCCGTTGACGTAAAGAATCCAATGTATTGATATAAGCTGGCGCCGCACTGGTAGCGTGCCCATTAAATAAATACGGAATTGTATTTGCTTGCAAGAGTTGTAACCGTCTAGGAACATCTAAAACATAATCAGTAAGCTCTGCATCAAGCTCTTCAGGATTGGCTTCCCTTATTCTAGTAATTAACTGCATTGGCATTGCAGCTAAGTCACTTTTTGTTACTGCTGGACAATTCCATCCGTAAACTTGTTAGCTAACTCATAAACCACAAGTAAGTATTCATTAAATTCAATAAGTTACGTTTACGCACCTCATCATATGTTGCAATTAAATATCCGCATAAGCCACTAGTTCCGCCAAGAATTTACGCATAAGGTGCAATTCCGCTGGAAGCCTTGTATTTATTAGCCCCTAAAAACTCCATGCTAATTGTATTTTTTCGGATGACGTACCAAATGGGACCTTAGGCTTACCGGAAATTGGGTTGAAAGACTCATCTATGGTTTCGATAAAGTCGAATAAGGAAGGCTGATTTCTCAGCAAAATAAGGGCGCGGTCAAACCTCTTGGTTAGCGTTTCAGATGTAATATAAAAATAACTGCTTATTGTTTTTTTATCCTGATTAAAGTTATCAAATGTCACCACATAAGCTTTGGCTTCAGAATAACTATTCTCTAATAGTGATTGGTGAGTTGATAACTCCTCTTTGAATAAAATCTCTACAAGTGGACTACTATTTTCAGGTGCAGGTAACTCCAATATCCAACTTTCGCCGTTATCATCTTCCAGCGAATTAATGCGTAGTGCATTCTTGAAACTATGATCCGCCCACTTTACAAACTTATTGAATAGCCTTGATAAAACCCAGTTTCTGTCTTCAATATCAAATTTATTAGGTTGACGTTCAAATTCTTCAGCAAATTCTTTGAGCAAAAAATAAGCTTCGTTTTCTAAATCTTCAAGGTCTATCTCGCCTTTTGTTCTATAAGCGATGCGCCTCAAGCCACCGCGTATTTCTTTTAAAAACTCATTTATAAATAAGTAGTTCATAGCTAATGTTAATCTGAATTAGCAAACATGAAAAGATAGATCAATAACTTGATATATCTTATATTTTAGGCATGATCATAATTACCGACAGATGGCTAAATTGGTTATTCAATGGAGGAAGATGATTTGTTAGTCACTATTAAAAAATGGGGAAACAGTGCCTCCGTAAGAATTCCTAGTGCAATCATGAAGTCTCTCAATCTTAATGTGGGTGATCAAATTGATATTAAAGAAGAAGATGGTCGCATCGTTATTGCACCAATCAAAGCTTACAGATTTACATTAGAAGATTTACTTTTAGGTGTAACTACTGAAAATCTGCATACCCGTATCGACTTTGGTGTACCTAGTGGGAAAGAGGTTCTTTAATTAATGGGATTCCAAGCTAAATCTTGACTTGGTAAAAGGTCGGCATTAATATTTATCTGTTATCCAGATAGTCGCACTTGCGCAGGATGATGGTTTTGCCAGATATACCCCTCTAGGGATCTGGTCCCATATATGTACCAGTAGGGCTGTATGGGTTTTCTTGAACATAGGAAACTCATATGCCTAACAAACTACAAACTCTAAGATCCAAAGCTTACCGACAACAAAACGGCTACTGCTATTACTGCAATATGCCTATGTGGGATAAGAGCCCTGTACCACTGGCACTTCAATACCGCGTGCCCATAAGCCGAATCAATCCACTGAAATGTACCGCTGAGCATCTAGACGCCAGGAAAGATGGCGGTAAAGATTCTGGTGAGAATATCGTAGCAGCCTGCCATTTCTGTAACAGTCAAAGACATAAATCCAAAATAGCTATAGAACCGGAGAGATACAAATCAAAGGTACAGACGCGCATGCGTAAAAAAGGCTGGACAACGAAACTAATCCCTAGCTATAAATGGAGGAGAATAGAATTTAGGCAGCAAAAAGGCTATTAGGAATACTGCTGAAGCAAGCGACTGAGATTTGTTGCTGGAAAAAAACTGAAGAAATCAGTTAATAGGTCATAAGCATTACACGGCATTTGCCGACTCTACAGACCGGTTGCGGGACGCAAAGCTTATGACGTGATTCATTATACCAATTTACATAAATATGTAAAATTATGGTGTGTAACAGCTTTCAAGGAAATATGAATCATGCTATTCAATTTCGGGTTAGCCATTTATCACCTCGTGCTCCCATTCTCCATTATTACGTAGTGCTTTTTTTATTTGAACATTATGATGAGGCATTCGAAAATAGCTTAATATCTCAAGAATAAATCAAATTAAAATAAGAAAATAAAATATGTATTTAGCGCAACTGAAGATCTCAAATTTCCGAAAGCTAGAAAATGCAGAACTTCAATTTCAACCCGGATTGAACGTTATCGTTGGGCCAAATAATGTTGGAAAAACTGCGATTGTTGATGCTTTGAGAGCACTTCTAGCTGGGCATGATGAGCCATACCCCAGGTTAGATACGTCTGATATTTATCGTCCTCCAGGTGGAGTTTCTGCTGGAGATATTAACTTCCATTTCATATTTCGAGACCTGACTGAGGATGAAGAAGCGGACTTTTTAGCAGCAATTAAACCTGATTCCACAGGGAAAATGGAAGTCCATATTTCAATACGTTATTCCGATGCAGATAAAACGGGCCGTCTTAAAACGAAAAGATGGGGTGGTGATCATGAGGAAAATAGCCTCACCACTGACATGATGGAAAACTTACGCGGCGTTTACCTTCCCCCATTACGAGATGCTGCACAAAGTTTACGGCCTAGTAAAACTAGTCAGCTTTCAAGACTTTTTCAATTGCTTACTGACGATAAGGGAAAACAAAGTATTAATGAGGCATTGAAAACGCTAGATGATGAATTAAAAAAACACGTGCCTGTAGTTAATACACATACTGCTATCAAGACACGTCATGAAACAATGTTGGGTGACCAAATGTCCCAGGCTTTGGAATTAGGGTTGAGTGGTAGTGACTTTCAACGTTTGGCCTCAAGACTTTCGATTATGGTTGACGCATTTGAAATCGAACAAAACGGGTTAGGTTTCAATAACCTTATTTTTATGGCAGTGGTACTTAGTGAGCTTGCCAAAAATCCAGAGGCAAGCTACCGCGGACTTATTGTTGAAGAGCCGGAAGCACACCTACATCCACAACTACAAGCAGTACTACTGAAATATTTAGAGAAGATTCAGGATGAAGAGAGCGATAAGTCTGTACAACTTTTTGTGACTAGTCATTCTTCAAATTTTGCTAGTCTAGCTAATCTCAATAGTCTGTCCTGCTTGGTGAACAATGGTGGGAAAGTTGAGACATTCTTTCCTAGATCAATTGAATTTGAAAAAGGGAAACGAGAAAAACTAGAGCGTTACTTAGATGTTACACGCGCCGAGATATTTTTTGCACGCAGAGTGATTTTTGTAGAAGGTGCAGCAGAGCTTATGTTAATTAGTGTGCTGTCAGAAAAGATGGGTTTGAACCTACGAGACCATGG
>JAURYB010000101.1 GCA_030654075.1 Bacteroidales bacterium
GTATTCAGAAAATCAATTTATGCTGAACAAGACATAATAAACTGTTCTACTGAAGATAGCTTGAGCTTAAATCGGTATCGCCAAATAAATTACAGGTATCAAATGTTAATTGCAACGCAAAGTTAAACTACAGCCATTGGAATGTGTATAAACCTAAAAGCGAATCAGAAAAATGAGTGATACTATTTATAGCATAATTACAGGAACAGGGAGTTACATCCCTTCAAAACTTGTTAAGAATGAGAATTTCCTCGCCAACGAATTTTATGAAAGCGACGGAAAAAAAATTGGAAAACCAAACCAGGAAATAATTGATAAGTTCCTGGAAATTACCACGATTGCTGAACGACATTATATATCAGATCAAAAGGTAACTTCTGATATCGCTTATTTTGCTGCGGCTGAAGCCATTGAGTCAGCAGATATTGACAAGGAAGAACTGGATTACATCATTGTCGCGCATAACTTCGGTGATGTAAAAAAAGATAACAGAAGGTCGGATTTTGTCCCCAGTTTGGCAGCCAGGGTAAAACATAAATTAGAAATCAAAAACCCGGGAACTGTTGCCTATGACATCACTTTTGGATGCCCGGGTTGGCTGCAGGCAGTTATACAGGCGGATTATTACATCAAATCGGGCGATGCCAAAAAGATACTCGTCATTGGAGCCGAAGCTTTATCAAGGATTTCGGATCCTCACGACAGGGATTGTATGTTGTATGCTGATGGAGCAGGGGCAGTTGTGATGGAAGCAAAAACCAGTGAAACTCCCATTGGAATACTTGCCCATAAAACCCGTTCCGATACATTTTTATATTCAAAAATGCTTCATATGGATAAGTCATTCAACCCGGATATTAAATATAAGAATGAATTATTTTTGAAAATGAATGGCCGGAAGTTGTATCAATATGCGCTTGAAACGGTGCCACAGGCAATCAAAGATTGTTTGGATAAAAGCAATATACAACTCGGCGAAATCAGTAAAGTGCTGATTCACCAGGCTAACGGCAAGATGGATGATGCCATTTTAAAAAGGCTTTACGCGCTTTACGACATAGTTGAACTGCCAGGAAATATTATGCCTATGACTGTTTCCTTCTTAGGTAATACATCAGTAGCAACCCTGCCTACCTTGCTTGATTTGATTCTGAAAGATAAACTGGAACCTCATAAAATAATAAAAGGCGACAAATTGATTTTTGCATCCGTAGGAGCCGGAATGAATATAAATGCGATGGTTTACGAGATGTAATAAGAATTACAGTGAATTATCAAACAAAAATTACTTCCATCTACCTCAATATTTGAGCAATTCAGAACTGTAAATAATACATAAAAAAAAGAGTTAATCCGTTATGAATTAACTCTTTTCCCGTTAAGATTTGGCTACGCAATGCTCTGCAACCCTTTACATCATTACATTCTGAGTAGCGAGGACGAGATTTGAACTCGTGTCCGCCTCAGGCGGATATGAATCCGAGAACCAAATATTCTGTTCTAATTTTAATTCTTACCCACTCTCTGGCTTTGGCTCCTTTTAGCTGCTTTTCACGATTCATTGCAATACTCTTATCTTCATATAACTCACAATATATGACTTCCCATGGCCGATATTTTTCCGTCCATCCCTTATTACCTAGACTATTATGTGAATGGAACCGGTTTATAATATCAGAGGTAAAACCAATATAGATTTTGTCGTAGGTTTTCGAATATAAAATATAGACTACATATTCCATATAACAAAAATGAGATTGCTTTTTGAAGCAATCTCAAACTTTTTAGTAGCGAGGACGAGATTTGAAATCGTGACCATCGGGTTATGAATCCGACGCTCTAACCAACTGAGCTACCTCGCCATGTTTAGGCGTGCAAAAGTATCAATTTTTTCGAAACAAACAAACTCTGGCTGCAATATTATTGGTGATTTCAGTTTTTGATGCGGGCTATTTCGTTATTTGATGCGCCAGGAATCTATATTTAAGAATCTAACAACATTTGACCAATCTCTCCGTTATATCAGAAATCACTACTTAACAATATTATTTTCCCCAGCGCTTCAAATACTGATTTAACCCAGTTCCTGTTTTATTAACCGGAATACATCTATTTACATTATCTTTGTTTACTCACTAAACAATATTCGTATTTTTGTATTTACTATAATCAAACCAGTAAAAACAATCGTTTAAATTCACTTATGTTAGAAAAAATTATTGATTTCAGTATCCGGAACAAACTGATAGTAATTCTCTTCACACTAACAATTTCAGCATTTGGTATTTATGCCATCCTCAGGATTCCGGTAGGAGCTGTGCCCGATATCACCAACAACCAGGTACAGGTTATTACAACTTCAGGCAACCTGTCAACACAGGAAATTGAGCAGTTTATAACCGCCCCGGTTGAACTCGAAATGGCAAACCTGCCTGGTGTTGTCGAAATCCGTTCCATTTCAAAATTCGGATTGTCAGTGGTTACCATTGTATTTAACGACCAGATCGGAACCTATTTGCCACGCCAATTGATAGCTGAAAAGATCAAAGCTGCTTCCGCAAATATCCCCGATGGTTTCGGAACTCCGGCAATGGGGCCGATTACGACTGGCTTGGGTGAAATTTATCAGTATATCCTCGATGTGAAGCCTGGTTTTGAAGGCAGGTATTCGGCCATGGAATTGCGAACGATTCAGGATTGGATCGTAAAGCGTCAATTGTCGGGCATTAACGGTGTGGTTGAGGTGAACAGCTGGGGCGGTTACCTGAAACAATATGAAGTGGCTGTCGATCCATCCCGGATGCGCAGCATGAATGTAACGTTAATGGAAGTGTTCGATGCACTTGAGGCAAACAACAGCATTTCAGGCGGAGCCTATATTGAGAAAACCAACCAGAGTTATTTTATCCGTGGCGATGGCCAGGTGAAATCGCTTGAAGATATTGAAAATATTGTTGTTAAAAATACCGGTGGAATTCCGGTTCTGGTGAAAGATTTATCCGTAGTTCATTTTGGATATGCGAACAGGTTTGGCGCGATAACAGCTAACGGGCAGGGCGAAAAAGTTCTCGGGCAGGTAATGATGCTCAAAGATGCCAATTCCAAACTTGTGATCAACGAAGTTAAAAAACGGGTTGCCGAAGTTCAGAAAAATCTACCCGAAGGTGTTTTTATCAATCCAATTCTTGAACGGAGCGAACTGATATCAAGGACTTCATTTACCGTGGTCGAAAACCTGGTTCTGGGTTGCCTTATCGTAATGCTGATCGTTATCATTCTTTTAGGGAATGTACGATCGGCACTCGTAATCGCTTCCATGATTCCGCTGGCATTGCTTTTCACTATTTCGATGATGTATATTTTCGGAATTGATGCCAACCTGATGAGCCTTGGCGCCCTCGACTTCGGGATTATAATCGATGGCGCTGTAATCATTGTTGAGTTTATTGCGATACGAATTACATCGGGAAAAGCAGCTTTCAACAGGTTGCAGGGAGATGAACGCCAGGCTTTGATTGATAAGATTACCTTTAAAGGAGCTTCGCGAATGATGAGTTCGGCCATTTTCGGACAAGTGATTATCCTTATTGTCTTTATTCCTATTCTCTCACTCAGCGGAGTCGAAGGCAAAATGTTCCGGCCAATGGCTTTATCCTTCAGCTTTGCTATTATCGGAGCTATGATCCTGGGATTGACTTGGCTACCTGTAGCGGCCTCGCTTTTTCTACGCCCCGAAAAAGAACACAAATTTAATCCGTCCCGATGGATCATGAACCTGGCGTACCGATCCTATACTCCTGCCATGCGATGGTCGTGCAACCATAAGGGGATTGTTTTAGGTGCAGCACTGATGTCATTGGTTCTAACAGGTTTTGTATTTTCAAAAATGGGTGGTGAATTTGTGCCAACACTCGATGAAGGCGATTTTGTAATTCAGCCTGTGCTTAAAACCGGAACATCACTTTCCAAAACAGTAGAAACTACCACCCGGATGGAGAATATCCTGATAAAGGCATTCCCGGAAGTGGATCAGATCGTTTGCCGCATCGGTGCTGCCGAAGTACCTACTGATCCCATGTCGATGGAAGAAATAGATATGATAATTAAACTGAAGCCACGGGAAGAATGGGTTTCGGCAAAAAGCAAAGAGGAACTGGCAGATAAATTCAAGCAAGCTTTATCCATAATTCCCGGCGTGGAATATGAATTTACCCAGCCCATCGAAATGCGATTCAATGAACTGATCACCGGAGTGAGAGCTGACATTGCAGTAAAAATATTTGGCGAAGACCTGACCTATCTGAATAAAAAGGCTATTGAAATTAAAAGCCTGATTGAAGATGTTCCCGGAGCTGCCGATGTGATACTTGAAAAAACTGCCGGCCTTCCGCAGATGAGCGTTAAATACAACAGGAGCAGGATTGCTTATTACGGCCTGGATTCCAAAACGCTGAACCGATACCTGGCCATGGCGTTCGGTGGAGAAACCTCAGGAATCGTTTTTGAAGGTGAGAAGCGTTTTGATATGGTTATCCGCTTACAAAAACAGGATCGCAAGGATATAGATAATATCCGGAATCTACAGGTTCCTTTGCCCAACGGTGAGCAGATTCCATTGAACGAATTAGCCGAAATTACCTATGATGAAGGACCAGCCAAAATCTCCCGCGACAATACGCATCGCCGGGTTGTAGTGAGCGTGAATGTGCGTAACCGCGATTTGCAATCCGTGGTAGAAGATATTCAGGCAAAAATTGATAAAAATATCACCCTGGAATCCGGCAATTATATTTCGTACGGCGGACAGTTCGAAAACCTGAAAAACGCGACCAACCGGCTTACGTTTGCTGTTCCGATTGCCTTATTACTGATTTTTATCTTCCTGCATTTTGCCTTCAAATCATTTAAAGATGCAGTTATGATTTTTACCGCCGTTCCCTTAGCAACTGTCGGGGGAGTATTATTTCTCTGGATGCGCGGAATGCCTTTCAGTGTTTCGGCAGGTATCGGCTTTATTGCACTTTTCGGAATTGCGGTACTAAACGGAATTGTACTGATTGAACATTTAAAAGAACTTCAACACGGAGGAATGCAGGATATGCGTGAACTTATTCTGAAAGGAACCAGGGATCGTTTACGACCGGTAATTCTTACCGCAGCTGCAGCTGCGTTAGGTTTTTTGCCGATGGCTATTTCAAGCGGATCTGGAGCCGAGGTACAACGGCCATTGGCTACCGTTGTAATTGGCGGATTGATAACTTCAACCTTACTTACTATGATTGCTTTGCCATTAATGTTCGAAATATTTAATAATGTAACAGGCATCCAACTTTGGCCTTTAAAATTCATCCGGAAAACAAAACCACTGCTTATAGGATTGGTTTTATTGACTTTTTCGGCTGTAACTTATGGACAAACAAAACCGATCAGCCTTGAAGATGCAATTCAAATGGCTGTGCAAAACAACAGGGAAATTAATGCGTATGCATTGAAAATAGAAGAAAGCAACGCGCTAAAACGATCCGCATTTTCGATAGATAAAACTTTAGTCTATTATGGAAAAGACCAGAACAATATTGCCGAGAATGGCTATCCGCTCAATGTTTTTGGGGTGGAGCAGAATTTCAGTTTTCCTACATTGTATGCAGCTCAGAAAAAAGCAAACATCATAAGCACATCCATTGCCGAAACCGAGTTTTACAGGCGGAAGCAAATGCTCACCAAAGAAGTGTCGCAGTCGTGGTACGAAATCATTTACCTGATGAACAAACAAATGATTTATCAGAAAATTGACAGCATGTACAGTGGCTTTATCAGGATTGCCGATAAGCGCTATCAGAAAGGTGATATCAGCCGGCTGGATATGCTCAACTCAACTGCTAAACAGCAACAGATAAATGTGTTAATGAATGAATTAAGATATAACCTTGCGAACGAAAACCAAAAATTACGATCACTCATACAAACCGACAGCACTTTTGAAATACCGAAGCAAAACATTGATCTGGTAAAGATTAAGGAAGTTATTGCCGATTCCACTGCCGGAATTCAACTGATGAAAATGCAAACCGACTATCAGAACGCTATGCTTAAAGTGGAACGTAACCGATTATATCCCGATATTTCGTTGGGCTATTTTAATGGAACCAATTCCTACGCCGGTTCTAAAAATTACCAGGGTTTTCAGTTTGGACTCGGCATTCCTTTGTTTTTCAGCGAACAGAATGCAAAGATTAAGGCTGGCAAAATTGCTGTGGAGATAAACGAAAATATGAAGGCCAGCGAATTGTCTATCCTTAAAGCAAAACAAGCCTCATTAATGAATGAACTCAGGAAATACCAGGAATCCATTGATTATTATAACTCTTCCGGAAAACAACTGAGCGAGGAAATAATCCGGACTACCGAACGGACATACACGGTGGGCGAAATTGACTTTTTTCAGTTTGTAATGAGTGTTGAAAACGCATTGTCAATAACCCGCGACTACTACGAAAATGTTTCGAAATACAACTTTCTGGCACTCGAGATCAATTATTTAACCCGATAAAAATGACTAAAATGAAATCATATACTCTCCTCACAATTATTCCGTTCGCATTGATATTCCTGACAACAGGATGTGGAAAATCAGCAAAAACCACTGAAGACGCAAAAGTTGAAACCGATCAGTTGGTAAAGATTACAATCAGCCAGTTTAAGTCGGACAGTATGGCGATTGGTACTATAAGTACTCAGACTTTTGAGGATGAAGTTCGTTGCAATGGATACATAACCGCTGCGGCGAACGGAATGGCGCAAATCAGCACCCCGATAGCCGGAATTGTTGAATCTGTTAACTGTTCGATGGGAAGTTATGTAAAAAAGGGCCAGACGTTATGCATGATCACAGGCAATGAGCTGATGGCGATGCAGCAGGAATTTACCGAAACTTCGGCCAGGCTCAAGCGGCTGAAATCTGATTATGAAAGAAGTAAATCGCTTTACGATGAAAAAATTGGCGCCGGGAAAGATTTTATCGCCATAGAAAGTGAGTACAAGGCGATGAATTCCAAATACTTATCATTAAAACTACGATTAGAACTGCTGAGATTGAATGTTGCAAAAATAGAAGCCGGCGATCTTTACGCTTCGTTCTCTGTAATTAGCCCTATAAACGGGTACATCACTAAGCAGAATCTTGTATTAGGTCAGTTTATTGAGCAGCAGAAACTTCTTGTCGAAATCGTAGATATAAACCTATTGCAGATTCAACTTTCTGTGTTCGAAAAAGATATTTCCAGATTAAAACCCGGACAACCCGTGAATTTCAGTTCACCTGGCGAAATTTCATTCAATAACAAGTCTACACTCGTTTCAATCGGCAAAGCCGTTAATCCCGACACTAAAACTGTTACATGTATTGCCGCAATTAAAAACGGCCAGCAAGCCAACCTGATAAACCAATCGTATATCGAAGCCCTAATTGCTGTAAACAGCAATGAAGCAAAGGCTTTACCCACTGAATCTCTTATTAAATCAGGAAAAGATTACTATGTATTGCTTGTTGAGAAATCGGATAATGAAGCCTATTACTTCCGCAAGCAAAAAGTAAATATTGGCCGGAGTTCTAAAGGGTTTACAGAAATTGTGGATGGTGATGATTTACCGAAAGTACTTTTAAAAGGAATATATAATTTATCATTAGAATAAATGCAACTATTACCCCCTTACAAAGTATTGAATAACTAATACTTGCCATTGATCTCGCGGATTTCGCAGATTGGAATTATATCAATTCGCGCATTGTTAACATAAAAACTATCTGTTATAGATTAAAATCTGTGCTAATCTGCGTAATCTGTGGCAAAATTGTTGAATTGAAGGACGTGAATAGTTACTAATGCATCATTGAGAAGACTAAAAAAGCATTGCTAATAAAGTGATTTATGTTTATAACACACTGCAAAATAAAAAATATAGATTTTCAGAGAAATTCAGGTTGTTTCAGAGAAGTATAACCAAAGACTAAAAACCCAAGCTAAATCTAGAAATACCCATAATGCATTTATCCCCAAGGAAATACGTATTTCGATTCATCATGGCGAAAATTTAACCTCTAACTCCGCAGCAAGTTACGTATTATATAATTTGATTCCCAATTTATCGATTAGCCTTTGTGTGTGTGCGGTAAATTCGTTCAGATACCAGGTTCCATTGATTCTGATTTTCTTCACATCAGTGAGCAGTTGTATATA
>JAURYB010000111.1 GCA_030654075.1 Bacteroidales bacterium
AATATCTTTTACGGCAATGATCCTTCTGTAAAAGCCTTCGAGTGGCAGATTACTTCCGGGTAATCTTTTTGTGACAAAATAATCGCCTCCTCTTAATTTCAGCAGATCATCCGAATCTGATCCGATTTCGTCGTAATCAAATAGATTATCGCAAGCAAGTAATTCCCGGTTGACGAAAATGTAGGCACCCGTTTTATTTCTAACGGATGCCTATACAATTTGCATCAATACCTGTTTCATTGGCTATTACAACATAGGAAAACCACAATCAAAAATCCCTGCCACCTCTCATCGGCATGGATTTTTGTTTCCAATACCTGCCAACCATAGGCACGGCCTTGTTACTTACTCAGAAAAAAGCACCCACTATAATACTGGAATTTGTACTTTTACTTAAAAAGCGACAACTCGGAAAGCTTACAGAACAGGGTGGGGAAATGCCATCCGCCGATAAAGCTTCTCAGTAATATGGTTTGCGACCTCAAGATTAAACCATACTATACAAACTTTTAAAATGCAATTATGAGCGATAACAAGCAACTTTCGGTTATTCCTGATGAAGTAGTCATCAATAAAATATACTTTATCCGTAATGAGAAAATAATGTTGGACAGCGACCTGGCAGAACTTTACGGCGTTGAAACAAAAAGGTTGAATGAGCAGGTAAAACGTAACATTGACCGCTTTCCTGAAGATTTTATGTTCCAATTAACAGAACCCGAATTTGAAAACTTGAAGTCGCAGATTGCGACCTCAAGTTGGGGTGGTCGTCGCACATTACCTTATGCCTTTAGTGAACACGGGGTTTTAATGTTGTCAAGCGTACTCAACAGCGATTTAGCTATAAAGGTCAATATTCAGATTATGCGTGTTTACACCAAGGTACGCAATATGCTTTCAACTCATAAAGATTTATTGTTGAAGTTTGAGGAGTTCGAAACGAAATTGGCCGACCAGAACGATAAAATTATTGCCATTTTTGAATACCTCAAACAGTTTGAAGAAGCCAAACAACAGGAATTAGAACAAAGAGAACGCCCAAAGATAGGATACAAAACCGGCAAAGAATAAATCCCATCCCGTTCCTGTAGGGCCTTTATAATTCCCTAAAATTCCCCCGACCCCATAAAGTTTAAATACGGCAACCAGATACTTAACCGCTACGACGCCTAAGTCAGTAAACTTTATACCGGAAACTTTACCAAAATAACCCAATTAACCACCCTGCTACCGCCCGAACTATTCTCACCGAAGGTAATTCTTTCCATGGTGCAATAAACCTCAATAATTTCTTCCACGCTAACTCGCGAAATATCGTTACGACGGCAATCTTTTCCCGGCTGGTAATTTTTAGCCATTTCTTCATATTTAATAATATAATGCATAATATTACGTATATTTGTGCATTATGATTAATTTTATACCTAAATGATCAGAGATATAATTTTAACACAGAAAAAAGAACTGGAGCAGAAACTCAGCGAAAAGTATGTTCCACGACAGGCATCTCTCAAAGAATGCGCTTCCGATCTGATACAGGTAATTATTGGACCAAGAAGAGCAGGGAAGTCATTTTTTGGAATGCACCAACTAGCTAAAAACAAATTGTTTGGGTTCGTAAATTTTGACGATGAACGCCTCGTCAGGCTTCAGAATTTTGATGAAATACTTGACGCGGTGAATGCTGTTTATCAAAATCCAACTTTACTGTTACTGGACGAAATACAGAATCTGCCAGATTGGGAACTGATTGTTAACCGATTGCAAAGGCAGGGATTTCAACTCATTATAACCGGAAGTAATTCAAATTTATTGAGCAGTGAGTTGGCAACTCATCTCACCGGCCGGCATTTACCGGTTCACCTGTTTACTTTTTCTTTCAGGGAATTTCTTTCATCTTTCGGCAACGACTTCACGGGAACCGAGAAAAAGGAGAAATTGAACGATTTTCTGATCCATGGAGGGTATCCCGAACCTTGTATGAA
This sequence comes from Bacteroidales bacterium, assembly GCA_030654075.1. Taxonomy (GTDB): domain Bacteria; phylum Bacteroidota; class Bacteroidia; order Bacteroidales; family UBA4417; genus UBA4417. Next base: position 1,986 of record JAURYB010000111.1, read on the forward strand.
AACACTCGATTACAAGGAATATTTAAAGGTTTTATTCGATTCCATTTTATTTAAAGATATTGTCAAAAGATATCAGATCCGACAAGCCGCTGCACTTGAAAACCTTGCTACATGGCTGATTTCAAACTTAACTTCTGAGTATTCATTCAACTCACTCTCCAAGCAAGTGCAAATTTCCAGTGTCCACACGATTAAAAAATATCTTGGATACCTGGAAGAATCCTATATTTTCTTTTCGTTGCCGGGTTTCTCATTTAAAGTTTCCGAACAATTAAAGTCGAACAGAAAGATTTACTGTTTTGACAATGGCTTTTACAAAGCAAAAGCCTTTTATTTTAGTGAAGATTGGGGAAAATTGCTGGAAAACATGGTAGCCTCGGAATTGCTAAGGCGTGGATTAAGTGATGGGACCCGGCTATTTTACTGGAAAGGACGAGACGGTAATGAAGTTGATTTTGTGATTCAACAGGGAGGCAAAATAACCCAGTTAATACAGGTATGCTGGGATTTGTCGCACGTAAAAACCATGGAAAGGGAGATCAGAGCTTTATTAAAAGCCTCGAAAGAATTGAATTGTACTAATTTATTGTTGATAACATTAGATGCGGAAAGCACCGATAATTATACCTGGTTTGGAGTAAAATGCGAAATCGTGATTGTTCCGGCCTGGAAATGGTTATTGGAAAACCAACAGGAATTAAATATACCAAAATGAAATTCCACGGTTGGCCCCCTCTACCGCGCGAACTATTCTCACTGAAGGTAATCCTTTCGCGTGGTGCTATTAACATCCCCTGCTACCGCCCGAACTATTCTCCCCGAAGGTAATTCTTTCGAGCGGTAGAGGGGGATGCTTTATTTTTTTTGCACAGTTTGCTGAACTGTTTCACTACAGGAATATGTAATGCTTACTCCATCTCCATCCACCAGGTCGTCAGTAACTGTAAGGCTACCGCCGCCGGTTGCATTAGCGGCCGAAATATCTTTTACGGCAATGATCCTTCTGTAAAAGCCTTCGAGTGGCAGATTACTTCCGGGTAATCTTTTTGTGACAAAATAATCGCCTCCTCTTAATTTCAGCAGATCA
>JAURYB010000119.1 GCA_030654075.1 Bacteroidales bacterium
GCAGAAGCGAAAACAGAAGCAGGAAAACATCCGTTAATATTAAGATTGTAAAAAAATCATCAAAAAATATTCTGTTCACATCGGCAAAAAATGAGCTGACTAGCAGGTTAAGAGAAAAAAAACTCTCATAAATCAACCGACTGAACATATAAACCGATAATATCAGAAATATCGGTATCAATATAGTAGCTACAACATTTTTAATTTTTATAAACTTGGCAATTTCTGCCGACGGTTTCGTTTTTTCATCCTGTAGCTCATCTTTCCGGCTGTTGAGGCGATAGAAAACAAAAATCAAAAAAAACAGGATCAATGTGGCAAGCAAATCAAATGTAAACTGAATGTCGTGCTGCCTCGAAAACCAGTCGGATGAAAGCTCCAACTGGGACAAATCTTTAAAAACCCTACGTATCACAATTAAAGCCATAATCTCGTATTGTTTGCCAATATAAATAGTGGTTGATTTTGGCAGGTAATACACCAAAAGGTAAACTTCGTAAACCAAAATAAAAGAGAACGGAGTGTATATGGCAGCAATAGGATTGCTTAATAAATGCAAAGGATCGTTTAGCTGTATGATATTAAAATGAACCAGTCCAATCAGGATTAAATGCATAATGAAACTAATAATTGCAATAAAAACAATCAAAGTCTCGCTACGTTTTTTGGTTCGCTCCGAGAAGAAACGGGAATGAAATGAATGGTAAATAGCTTCGATTTGCATGGTCGCAGTGTTTAATGTTAATGTCAGAAACAGCTAACAGATTATACTTTCCTGGAATTGCTTATCATTAACTTCTTTCAAGAAAACGAAAACTGTGTTATCGAAAGGTAAGGGTATAAATATACAACATTTTGATTTACAGATACTATTTCAAAAAACCAAATATTTCAGACAAATATTTTTAAAACTCAATCTAATTTCATAAAAAAAAGACCCCCACTGGCGCTGATCTGCGATCAGTGCCGGTACAAACCAACTAAATTATACTTCAACCAAGATATAAAAAAAGACCTGCTTCGTTTACCGGCAGGTCTTTTTATAATGTATTCAAATCAATCTTTTTTGAAGGAACTGTGAGCCGTGGTTTAATCAATAATGAAAACGAAGGGAAATGATCTCAATTCTATCATCAAAGATTTTATAAACAATACGATGCTCGTCGTTAATGCGCCTCGACCAGCAGCCGGAAAGTTGGTGTTTTAACTGTTCGGGTTTACCAATTCCGGAAGTAGGCAAAGCCTGGATTGCTTCGAGTAGTTTGGTTATTTTTCGTTGTATTGCAATATTCCCGCTCTTTTTCCAATACAAGACATCAGCTTCGGCCTCGGAAGTATATCTTATTTCCATATATCGGAAGTCTTAATAGGACGTGTCTCCCCTTCCTCCGACTGCTTTAACGATTTTTCAATGCTTTTACGGTTTTCATCGGTTGATAACAAGTATTCCGTTTCATCCATATTGCCTGAAAACGAGATTTTGAAACGCTGAACCACATCCATCAAAGCATCGAGTTGTTTTTTGTCCTTTACTTTTAATACGATGGTTGTCATGATTTTATAATTTTCCGCAAAGTTAGATATTTTATTGCGGTTCGACATTTTTTTTATATAAAACTTGCCACTCTGCCAGCGCTTGTCCACAACGTTTATTATGTAAAATGACGATAAAACGTACTCTGTAAAAATAGCCTTGAATTTTAGTACATTTGCCTTATGAATCCAATAGAACTAAATAAAGACAAGTTAAATGAACTTTGTGACACCCACAAGGTCAAGGAATTATATTTGTTTGGTTCGGTATTAACAGACAAATTTAGTGATACCAGTGATATTGATATGTTGATTCAGTTCAACCCGGTTGACCTGTTGGAATACTTTGACAATTATATGGATTTAAAGGAGAAACTGGAAATATTGTTCCAACGACCCATTGACCTGGTGGAGAACCAGGCTATCAGGAATCCTATTTTCAGGAAAGTGATCGAAAGGGAAAAGCAATTGGTCTATGAACGAAAAAGTGCTTAAGTGTTGGATAAAAAAAGGAAAATGAATTTGTAGCTATTTCGTATCTTTACACATTAAACTTCAATTCTCATGCAAAAAGAGGATATTATTAATTACCTGGCATTACAAAAAGATTATTTTTATACCCAATACCATATAAGTTCACTAGGGCTCTTCGGTAGTTATTCGCGAAACGAACAAACCGAAAACAGTGATATTGATTTAGTGTATCTGATGTCCGAAAACCATAAATTATCCTATTTTCAATTATTTGATATTGAGCAACAACTACAAAATCATTTTAATAAAAAAGTTGAATTGGTGAATTTCAAGTACATGAATCCAATTATCAAGTACAAGGCTGAAAAAGATATAATCTATGTATAGTGACAGCAATATTGTACACTTGATTTCCATTCTGGAAGCCATTGAAAAGTGTTTTATTTACACTGATGGATTTGTTGATTGTTACGAATTCCGCTGGCACAATGACCAAATGAATTTCAATGCCTGTGTTACACTTTTAATTGCAATAGGTGAGGAAACAAAAAATATTGATGAGGAATTAAAAAATGAATTCCCAACAATCAACTGGAAGGCAATAGCAGGAATGCGGGATAAAATGGCTCATAATTATCGTGGTATTGATCCTGAAATTACTTTTGATATCATAAAAGAAAGTTTACCGGAGTTAAAACATACACTTATTCAGTTATTCAGTCGTGTTTCATTCGAAGCTACAATGCTGCTTCAAGCGTTAAAAAGTGAACATTATAAACATATTGGATATTTATTATCCCTGGTAAAATAAGAGAATCCATATTCACAATACAATCACAGTACGCATACGTTTTGGGGAACGCCTTATCCCCAAAAAAAAGACCTGCCAGATAATCCAACAGGTCTTTAAATTATTATCAGATCTTAGTATTCGTCTGGCAACTCCTTAAGCTGCGTCCGTGTAAATACCGGTCCGTCTTTACAAACAAAAACTTTACCCACATTGCAGCGTCCGCATTTCCCCAGGCCGCATTTCATACGGTTCTCGAGGGTTGTATAAACCTGCTCATCAGCGAAACCATATTTTTCAAGTATTGGGAAAGTAAACTTGATCATTACAGGCGGGCCACAAACGATGGCAATAGTGTTTTCACTAATCGGTGTCATCCTGTCGAGAATAGTCGGAACAAAGCCTACTTCGCCTTTCCAGTCCGGAGTTTCGCCACCGGGATCAACTGTGGTAACCAGTCTCACATCCGGGCGTTCTTTCCATTCAGCCAGTTCATCTTTATAAACAAGATCGGCAACTGATTTGGCTCCGTAAAGAATAGTAATATCCTTGAACTGATCCCTTTTATCGAGGCACGACCAGATTACGCTGCGCATTGGAGGCAGAGCAATTCCACCGGCGATAAAAAGGAGGCTTTTGCCTTTCCAGTCATCAATCGGGAAAATGTTGCCATAAGGTCCGCGGAAACCGATGGTGTCGCCTTCGTTCAGGCTGGCTAGTTCCGAAGTTACCCTTCCGGCTTCGCGGAAAGTACATTCGATGTATCCTTTGCGGGTATGTGGCGAAGCAACACAAAAGGTCACTTCTCCTTCGCCAAAAACGGAATACTCGCCAAACTGTCCGGTATGAAAAGAAAAATTATTTCCTTCTTCTTCGTTTTTGAATTTCAACCTGAATGTTTTGACCATTGGCGCCTCTTCAGTGATCTTCTCAATCTCCATCAGGTAAGGCTGGTAAATATTCTGTTGCTCCATGTTTTTATATGCTGGGATTTTATTAATCGTTCTTTAATTCAAATGAGCAAATGTTTCAGGTTTCTGGTTTCAAGTTTCAAGGAATCCTGAGATTGCTATATAAATTGTCAATTTGTTTGGGTATTCAAAGTTTTAATGTTCAACATTTGAGGTTTCATTACAGATTGTCTCGAACAGGAACTTGAAACCCTGAAACATGAAACCTGAAACTAAATTTGTGCTATCGCCGTCAAATGCTCCTTAATATTCATATCCACCGGGCAGGCTCTTGAACATCGTCCGCAGCCTTCGCAGCCTACAACATGAAGTTGTTCAGGCATATAAGCGAACTTATGCATGATACGCTGGCGCCACCGCTGGCTTTGTACTTCGCGTGGATTGTGACCGGAAGTATGCAGGGTGAACAGCGAAAATCCGCATGAATCCCACAACCGAAGGCGAACTCCTTTTTTGGTATTCTGTTCATCCTGGAAATCGAAGCAGGCACAGGTCGGGCAAACAAAAGCACATGCCCCGCAGCCGATACACCTTAATGATTGTTCGAGCCAGAGTGCAGTGTTGTTGAAAGAAGCAGTTGTTTTTTCTACAACACCATCCACGTCAAATACAACTTTTACATCTGCAAGAAATTTACTCTTGTCAATGTCTTTGCCTGCATCGGTAAGCAGATCAGAGAATGTTGCAGCCAGCTTCTCCCCTTTTTCGGTAAGAATCTCGACAAGAATTTCATCTTTGCTGATTCCGGTAAACTGTAAATCGCTTCCAGCCGTATTTCCAGGTCCACCACCAACCGAGGTGCAGAAACAATACTCGTCAGCAACAGGACAAGAGAAAGAAATAATGGTGGACTTCCCCTTTTTCTCCAGGTAGAACTGATCCTTTGGTTCTTCGCCAAAAATGGCATCCAGCGATTTGAAACCTGAAGCATCACAAGGTCTGACACCAAAAAGGATTGTTTCCTTATAATCAGCCGGATCAACCGGGAATTGTTTTGTGCCTGATTTTTCAAGGGTATATTCAAGTACTTTTTCCACTTTCGGGAAAGCTGCTTTTTTTGCTGATTGCGTTGATAGCAAAACATCCAGAGCGATTTCATCAAGCGATTGTACCTGTTCAATCTCTACAACCTTGCCTTTGCGGACAGGCGCCAGTACAGGAAATCCCTGCGAACGGAACTTTTCGATCAGTTTCGAAAGGTCGCTGTATTTCAGTATTTTCAGTTGTTTCTCCATGGGTCAGATAATGAAGTTCTCCTTATCATCGGGTTTATAGGTCGATAGTGCATACATCGCATCCGCTTTCATTCCGGCAGTTGCACCAAACGTAGCCTTGATCGGGTTGATCAGCTGGTAGGTAAGCAGGTTTAACGGAATATCCATCGGGCAGGCAGTGGCACATTCGCCGCAGTTAACACAACGTCCTGCAAGGTGCATCGCACGCATCAGGTGGTAATCGAGGTTGCCGAGTTCATGACTTGCTACCGGTATCCATTGCGGCTGGTTAACATCAGTAGTGCAACGATGACAATAACACATCGGGCAGGCAGCGCGGCAGGCATAACACTTGATGCATTTCTCAAATTCCTTGTTCCAGAAAAGCCAGCGCTCGTTCACTGTCATTGATTCCAGTTTGGCAATCATTTCCTGCTCTTCGGATTTTATCCCGGTATCGGTTGTTTGGAGGAATGTTTCTATTGATTTGAAATCAGTAAATTCAGTCAATGAACCATCTGCATTTGCAAACAGCACATACACTTCTCCATCCTTGATCTGAAACTCAGATGCCAGTTGCATGATGCTTCGTAAAGCCGCAACATTAGCTAAAATACCGAGTTTGCCAAGCTTTTTCACCTCATGTTTCATCAGGTAACCGGCAAGATTTTGTGTACAGAATGCATTTAAAACCAGCTTTTGAGCCTGATCTTCTGTCCTGGCAAATATTGCCCTGATCCGGTCGGCTGAGCCTTTTTCGTACCCGATAAAAGCATTGATCGTTTTATCGTTCAGTAAAGCTGTTACTTTTTTTATCAGATCACTCATTGGTTGCGCCCTCCTCTTTAAATAATGTGGAAACGGCAATCTTGTTATAATTTTCGTAAGGACCTATTTCCCTGATCTTTTTTGTTGTATTATTCACAACATCAGCCCATTTAAAACCTTCGGCGGCCGAAACCCAGCTGAATTGAATACGTTCGGTATCAATTCCTGTAAAATTCAGCAGGTTGCGGAAAACAATCCATCTGCGGCGGGCATGAAAATTGCCGGTACTGTAATGGCAATCATTCGGATGGCAGCCGGAAACGATGATGCCGTCGGCCCCGTTTTCAAAAGCTTTCATCAGTATCATAAAGTCAATACGGCCGGTACACGGGAAACGGATGATCTTAACATTGGCCGAATATTTAATGCGGCTTGTGCCTGTGAGGTCGGCGCCGGCATAGGTACACCAGTTGCATACAAATGCCACAATTTTTGGTTCAAATTCCTGCATTTATTTCCTGTTTATTCGTTTAATATATTAGGCATCAGGCAATGTTATTCGTTCGCTTCGACTCCGCTCAGCGTGACACAATTCGTTATTCGTTATTCGTAAATCGTAAATCGTAAATCGTAAATCGTAAATTGCAATGCATAAATCTCAAATCATCCTTACTCCTTACACCTTACACCTTACACTTCGGCTTCGCTCAGTGCATCGCTCCTTACTCCTTACTTAATCATTCAAAAGTGCCATTATCTCCGTATACACCTGCTGGTTGGAGTATCCATGTATGTCGATAGCCTTGGTACGGCATAGAGCAACACAGGTTCCGCATCCCTGGCAAAGGCCTTCATTCACCCTGGCAAGCGTTTTTATCACTTCACCGTTTCTGTTTTTGATTTCTTCGCGTTCGATAGCCTGGTAAGGGCAAACACTCTGGCAAAGGAAACAACCCACACATTGTGAGTATACAGGAGGCGCAGAACGGTTTACGACAGCAACCAACGGATCGCGCGTTAACTCGTCATTACTGAATAAAGCGGCAACTTTAACAGCAGCGCCCGAAGCGGCGGCAACCGATTCCGGAATATCCTTCGGAGCCTGGCATGCACCGGCAAGGAAAATACCGGCAGTATTGGTTTCAACAGGTTTCAGTTTTGGATGGGCTTCAGCAAAGAATTTATAAGGATCGTATGAAATGTGAACCGTCTGTGCCAGTTCTTCAGCGCCATGGTTAGCAACCCCGGCTGTGGCCAGGACAACCATATCGGCTTCTATTTCAACAGGCTGGGCGCCCATCAAAGTATCAGCTCCTTTTACAATCAGTTTTCCGTTCTTTTCGTAAATGGTGGAAACACGTCCACGGATGTATTGTGTTTCATCGTCGACTATGGTACGGCGAACAAATTCCTCATAATTTTTACCGCCAGCACGGATGTCCATATAGAAAACATAGGGAATTCCATCATGAACTTTATGTTTATACAGCATCGCATGTTTGGCGGTGTACATGCAGCAAATTTTCGAGCAATATTCAATTCCCTTGGCAGGATCGCGCGAACCGGCGCAGGCAACAAAAACAATCTTTTTGGGAATCTGTCCGTCGGATGGCCTGCGGATTTCGCCTTGTGTCGGGCCGGATGCAGAAGCCAGGCGTTCAAATGCGAGTCCGTCGATTACATCGGCATACTTTCCATATCCATATTCAGGAAAATAATCGGTTTTCAGAACATCGAAACCTGTGGCCATCACAATTGCGCCAACGGCAACATCAATTACTTCATCTTCCTGGTCGAAACGGATAGCCTTGGTCGGGCACACAATTTCGCAAACCTTGCATTTACCTTTAATGTAATAGGTGCAATGTTCCCTGTCGATTACAGGTTTATTAGGAACCGCTTGTGGAAAAGGGACATAAATAGCCGGACGCATTCCAAGGCCGCGTTCAAATTCATTTGGTATTTTCTTCTGAGGACATTTTGTGGTACAAAGGCCGCAACCTGTGCAGAGATGTTCATCCAGGCTCTTTGATTTTTTACGAATCTTGACAGTGAAATTACCGATAAAGCCATCAACACTCTCTACTTCTGAATAAGTATGAAGCGTAATGTTCGGATGCTGAGCAACTTCCACCATGCGGGGTGTAAGTATACATTGAGAGCAGTCGAGAGTAGGGAAAGTTTCCGATAACTGTGACATATGACCTCCGATGGAAGGAAGCCTTTCAACCATTATAACTTTATGACCACAATTAGCAATGTCAAGTGCAGCCTGGATTCCGGCAATTCCTCCACCGATTACAAGAGCGGTTTTGGTAACTGGCACTTTAATAGAGTTCAGTGCCTTATTCTTTTTTACCTTTTCAACCATTACCCTTACCAGATCCTGGGCTTTTTCAGTCGTAAGATCATCTTTGGGATGTACCCATGAGCAGTGCTCGCGGATATTCGACATTTCGCAAAGGAAAGGATTCAATCCGGCTTCGGCGCAAGCCTTACGGAAGGTAGGTTCATGCATGCGAGGCGAACAGGCTGCAACCACAACTCCATCCAGCTTATGTTCCTTGATGGCTTCCTTTAATAAGGTCTGGCCGGGATCGGAACACATATATTTATAGTCGGTGCTGAATTCAACACCTTTCAGTTCACCGGTTACTTTGGCTACTTTTTCACAATTTACTGTAGCTGAAATATTTTCACCACAGTGACAAACAAATACTCCTATCCGCGACATGGTTAAGCCTCCGTTTTTTGAGTGATAACTTCTTTTTCAGGAACCGCAGCAATTGCTGGTTCTTTCGCTGGCCGCACAGGCAGATTTACTTCGGTCATATGACGATTTAATCCGAGAGTTTTAGCGTCAATTCCAACTGCCAAACCTAGTACCTGTGAAATATACAGAATTGGAATGTCAATCTTTTTATCAAGGAACTTATTGATCTCCGGACGGCGCATATCCAGGTTTGAATGGCACATCGGGCAAGCGACCACCACAACTTCGGCATCGCGATCCACTGCATCTTTCATGATATTACCTGATAGCCTGGCAACTGTATCGGTACGTGAAACCGACATTCCTGCTCCGCAACATTCCGTTTTGAAAGCCCAGTCAATGGCATTTCCTCCGGCTTTTTTTACCAGCACATCCATGCTTTGAGGATCTTCAACCCTGTCGAATTTCAGGATGGAATGAGGACGTACAAGCAGGCAACCATAGTAACAAGCTGATTTGTAGTCGAATGGTTTAACTACTTTTTCTTCGAGCCTGTCGGTGATGTATTTGTCGATGAACTGGATAATATTCAGGATCTGTGTTGTACCTTCATATTTCAGGTCAATAATTGAAGCCACTTTTGAGCTAAGAGAAGGATCTTCTGCCAGTTCGTGCTTAACGAGCGAAAGACGGTTGTAACAGGCAGCACAGGGAACTACGATATCTGTAATACCTTCCTTTTCGGCCAGAGCCATAATTCGGGCCGGCAGACTGAGCGATAATTCCTTATTCATATTGTGAGCAGCCGTAGCCCCACAACAGTTCCAGTCGGGAACTTCGACCAGTTCGATATCAAATACTTTTGCCAGGGCTGAAACTGATTCCTGGTACTCCTGTGCGCCACCTTTCATGGAGCAACCCGGATAGAATCCTACTTTTATCATTTTCCCTCCTTATTATCTTTTTGAACCCGGTTAAAAATTGCAGCAACTTTTTTTCTTCCCTTAATAAATTCAGGAACCGGGTTTAATTTTCCTTTAACAAACATTTTAGGTGCAATTAAAACATCCTGCATCATGGCACCGGTGCGCATTTTATAATCCACAATCAATCCCATTTCGTACAAGCGACCTGTAATATTGATCGAATCGAGGAAAGATTTATGGAATGCGATTATCTTTTTTGCCTGGGGATTTGTCTTTTTGGCTTTGTACGATTTTTGCCTCAGGTTGTCCATAATGGTAGGAATATCTATTTCCATCGGGCAACGGGTGAGGCACATTTCGCAGCTTACGCAAAGCCAGATCGACATGGACCGCAACAGTTTTTCATAATGTTTGGGATCGTCAGTCTGGAGCATTCGCATAACCAGGCTTGGCGGATAATCCATTTCTTCAGCCACCGGGCAACCGGCAGAGCATTTGCCGCACTGGTAGCATTTATTTATGATAACACCGGTTTCCAGCCGTAGCTCACCACTAAGGGTTAGGGGGTGATGACTTTCGTGTGAAGCGGACATAGGCTATATTTACACTAAGATTAAACAAGGTATTTTGTCACAATTTCTTTTCAAAACATGTACTGAAACTATTATCTTATTCATTTATGTTTTGTTTCTATCCGGCAGCATCACAAAATATAATAGTGGCCGGGGTATAATTTTAAAACAGAACTGATAGATAATATTTAAGCTTCAGGCACTTCTTTGTTAATTAATTAACAGGGCAAAATTAACTTATTCATTATTCCAAATATGATTTTTTGTAATTTATAATGCTTTTAAATAATCAGGATTCCAATGACTGAAAAATTTTTTTTTCCTTTAAATTGAGTGGCAAAAAATGAATACAGATAGTAAGATAAATCAACTAAAATGATATTTTAACAAGGCTTATCCATGTTACTTTTTCTGAAAAACACTTACTTTAAATAATAAGTATCAATTCGATCGAACATCAAAAGATATTTTACCATTAAGTGCAGGTAGTTTAGTACTTTTGTAGGTCTATTAACAAAAACATATTCCATGTACGGATCACCGGTACTTTTATTTCTTGATATCAGCGGAGGTGAACTGCTGGTTATAATGTTGGTAGTATTCCTGGTATTCGGGCCTGAAAAGATGCCTGAAATGGCCCGCAAAGCTGGCCGCTTAATGAACCAGATGAAAAAGGCCTCCAGCGATCTTACCCGTGAGTTCAAAAAAGAAACGTCCGTATTACAGAATGAAATAACTGCAGTACAGAGCAAAGTTAAAGATCAGGTGGAAAGTGTAAATCGTGAATTTAACCGTACCAAATCGCAGGTAACTACTGCAATGAATATTGAAGATACTAAACCTGCTGTACCAGTTGAATCCGCTAAGCCGCCGGAAGTATCCGACCCAAATAAACAAATAACTGAGGAAACTCCTAAGCCTGAAAACGATACCATAAAAACCGAATAATAAATCCATCACCATTGCGTTAGATAAAACACTATTAAACCTTTATTTTAGTTAAGTTCATATAGTACAATATGAGAATCCGTATCCTTCTTTTTACCTTGATATTTAGCCTGGCTGCATTCCCGGTTTTTGCACAAAACCGTGTTCTTCGCGTTGCCGACGATGCATTCAACAATATGCAATACAATGTTGCGCTTACCAAATACAAGAAAGCCTTGTCAAAAGCAAAAGCAAAACCGGACAAAGAGAAGATTTCTTTTCAAATGGCTGAATGCTATCGTATTATTAATAATACAAAGAAAGCAGAATCTGCTTATAAAAGACTTGCCAAGACTAAATATGCTCAAACCAATCCATTGGTCTTTCTTCACCTCGCAGAGGCAATGAAATCGAATGAAAAATATACGGAAGCCAAAACCTATTTTGAGAAATACACAGAACTGGTTCCCGCAGATCCACGTGGGCCGACAGGTTCTCAATCCTGTAAACTCGCGCAGGATTGGATTGATACTCCGACTAAATTAAAAATTAAGCTCGAAAAGGCATTAAATTCAAAAGAATCAGATTTCTCAACTACCTACTCGGATAAACTCTACAATACAATAATCTTCACTTCAACCCGCGATGCGTCTACAGGGAAAGATATGGACAACTGGACAGGTCAAAACTTCAGCGACCTTTTTGTTTCTAAACTTGATCCGAAAGGTCAATGGTCGACACCTGTACAACTGGAAACCGGGAATATTATAAATACCGAAGCAAATGAAGGCAATCCTGCTGTGAACAGCAAGTTCAACCAGATGTATTTCACCCGTTGTTCAAATGATAAAGGTACATTACAAGGATGTAAAATAATGGTTTCCAGGCGTGCCGGACGTAATTGGGGCGAACCTGTTGCGCTCGATCTGGGCGGTGATAGCACTACCGTATTTGGAAATCCATCAATCAGTCCTGACGAACTTACTTTAGTCTTTACCAGCAATTTACCTCACGGAGAAGGCGGCAAAGACATCTGGGTTTCGACCCGGAAAACCTCAGGAGAGAATTTCGGCAGACCATTGAATGCCGGCCCGGTAATCAATACCCCCGACGATGAAATGTTTCCGTTTATGCGAAACGATACCTCCCTGTATTTTTCATCCAACGGGCTTCCGGGATTGGGTGGTCTTGATATTTTCCGTTGCACATTTTCAAACGGAGTATGGACAAAACCAGTTAATCTGCAGGTACCAGTAAACTCTCCTGGTGATGACTTTGCAATCGTTTTTAACCCTGAAGATGACAAAGGATTTTTCTCCTCCAACCGGAAAGGCGGCCGTGGCAGTGATGATATTTATTCGTTTGTAAATCCACCTGTTATTTTTACACTAGCCGGCGTTGTTAAAGATGATAAAACTCTTCAGTTTATACAGGGAGCAGTAGTGAAACTAACCGGTTCAAACGGCACATCCATCGAAGCAAGAACTGACGCTAAGGGTTTTTACAACTTTAACAAAGCACAAATAAAGCCTAATACCACATACGAACTCATCTGCCTGAAAGCGAATTATCTGAATAAAAAAGCCAAAGAAACAACTGTCGGACTGGAAAGCAGCAAAGACTTTACTATCGACTTCAAACTCGAACCTATTCCTGACAAACCGGTAGTACTCCCCGACATTCTTTATGATCTTGCAAAGTGGGACCTGAAACCACAATACCAGGATTCGTTGCAAGGATTGATTAAAACTCTGGATGAAAATGAAACCATTATTATTGAACTGGCTTCACATACTGACTCCCGTGGTACTGATGAGAGCAATGATGTACTTTCGCAGAAACGTGCCGAATCGGTTGTAAACTACCTTATTGAGCGCGGAATAGACCCTGACAGGCTTGTCGCCAAAGGATATGGTGAACGCGTTCCCAGGAGATTGGCAAAGGATGTAACAAAAGATGGATTCCAGTTTAAAGCAGGTACTTTATTGTCACAGTCATTTATCGATTCACTTTCAACAAAACCTGCCCAGGAAGCTGCTTATTCCTTAAACCGCCGTTCTGAATTCCGGATTATCAGTAAGGATTTTGTTCCTAAAACGCAGAATCAGGTAATAACAAGCCAGCTTCCTGTCAAAACAACGCCTACCCAAACTCAGGAAAAAGCCATTCCAGGTCAAACGCAAGATAAGCCCATTCCAAACCCAATACAGGACAAAGCTGTTCCAAACCAGTTACCCGACAAAGTAACTGCCATCCAACCTCAGAAAGTAGTTATTCAGATAAACCCGGATGACAATGTGGTTCCTCTTAGTACAAATCCGGATAATACACTTTCATTTTCAGCAGTTGTTAATGGCTATACAACCCAAATTACATTGAGTGAAGAAGGGCCTGGGTTAAGTTTCTCTGTTGATGCAACCCTCAAAATGTTGAAATCGGGTGCAATCGGGAAAACAGATTTTGCTGGTGATGCTGAAAAAATACTGGGAAATAATTCAGTAGCTGATAAATCTATTTTCTCAGTCGGAGAAATAAATATAACTACTAAATCCGCATTTGATCTGGAGGCAACTGTTCTACAGAAACAGAAATCTCCGGTTCTGATGAGTGAGAAAGTGCTGAAACGATTTGGAACTTATACGATTGATAAGGAGAAGAAGCAGATTATTTTTAAAAAGTAGTTTTTAAAATTTAGGGGTTAGGTTTTAGTGGTTAGGATTTGGGGATTGATCAATTTAGTCTTGGTTTTTGAGACCTGGAATTTGGATCTTTCATATTAAATCCTGGCACCTTGAACGAATCTGAGATTTGATTAAATTTCACAATAGCAGCCAAAGATGACTGACAGGTATTCACAACGAGGAGTTTCGGCAACAAAAGACGATGTTCATAAAGCAATTAAAAACATCGACAAGGGTTTATATCCGAATGCTTTCTGTAAAGTAGTTCCGGATTTGCTGGGCAACGATCCAGAATATTGTTGTGTAATGCATGCCGACGGCGCCGGGACTAAATCGTCTCTGGCTTATGTTTACTGGCGCGAAACCGGGGATATTTCAGTTTGGAAAGGAATTGCACAGGATGCTGTTGTGATGAATACCGATGATTTACTTTGTATAGGAATAACAGATGGCATATTGCTTTCGTCAACCATTGGAAGGAATAAAAACCGGATTCCGGGCGAAGTAATCAGTGCAATCATCGAAGGCACGGAAGAATGCCTTGCCATGATGCGTGATAACGGAATCGGAATCCACTCCACCGGAGGCGAAACTGCTGATGTTGGTGATCTTGTCCGAACCATTATTGTTGACAGCACGGTAACTGCCAGGGTTCACCGGAGTACTATTATTGAAAATAGAATTCAGGCCGGCGATGTAATTGTTGGACTTGCCTCATTCGGCCAGGCTACTTACGAAACTGGATATAACGGAGGGATGGGCAGTAATGGGCTTACCTCGGCACGGCATGATGTTTTCGGCCATGATTATGCCCTGAAATATCCGGAAAGCTATGACAGGGCTATTAATAAGAAACTTATTTATTCTGGAAATCTTTTAGTTACTGATCCGTCTGAAGTGCCAGGTATGAATGTTGGACAACTGGTACTCTCCCCTACCCGGACCTATGCTCCGCTTATCAGGGAAATACTGGAGGAATACCGGGCAGAAATTCATGGAATGATACATTGCAGTGGCGGTGCCCAAACCAAGGTGCTGCATTTTATAAATAACTTACACATTATTAAAGATAATCTGTTTCCGATTCCACCTCTATTTAAAATGATCCGGGAGCAATCCGGCACGGATTTGCGTGAAATGTACCAGGTTTTCAATATGGGCCATCGCATGGAACTATATGTTTCCGAGCAAATTGCAAATGAAATTATTGCTATTTCCGAAACTTTTGGAATCCCGGCGCAGATTGTTGGCAGGTGTGAAACCTGGGAAGGAAAGAAGCTGACAATCACAACAAATTCAGAAACATTTGAGTATTAACAGTATCTGTTAATTGGTATGATTTACGTTTGAATTGATTAATTAAATCCACTATATAATATTCAAAAAAAACATAACAACATTATTAAAATTTCAAAAAAACATAATTTCAGCAAACGAAAAATAATATCTATACGTTAAATACATATTAATTTCAGAAGGATAGACCTTCAATAAAATTTCTGTAAAAATGAATAACACATTTAAATTTTCGATCCGGATTTTTTCTTTTTTATTACTGATCATCTTTCTGTCGAACTGTAAAAAGGATACAGCAATCAGCGAGGCAACAGATGTAAATAAATTTGTTTATAACGGCCTCAAAGACTATTATTTATGGGTTGATCAGGTTCCAAATCTTGCGGCAACGAAATATACAACCAAAGATGCTCTGAATTCATTTTTAAATGGATATTCCGATCCAAACTTACTTTTTACGTCCCTGCTTTATCAATATAAAACCATTGATAAATGGTCTTTTATCGTGGATGATTCGCAAGTTATCGACGACTGGATACAGGGAATTTCCGAAACCATGGGCTTTGATTTCATGTTGGCCAGAATTGGTACTTCAAACGATGTATTTGGGTTTGTCAGGTATGTATATAAAGATTCGCCCGCGGCAAAAGCAGGAATTAAGCGGGGTGACCTCTTTATGAAAGTGGATGGTACTCAGCTTACTGTTGATAACTATCAAACGCAATTATTTACCAAAGTTACTTATACATTGTCCATGGCCACCATTTCAGGAACTACAATTTCGCTGAATGGAAAAACTGTTACCATGACGGCAATTCAAATGCAGGAGAATCCTATTCCGTTGGATACGATAATGCAAGTTGGCGCATTTAAAGTCGGCTACCTGGTTTACAATGGCTTTAATGCCGATTTTGATATACAATTGAACGAAGTGTTCAAAAAATTTAAAGATGCCGGCATTGATAAACTGATTCTCGATCTGCGTTATAACGGAGGTGGATCAGTACAAACGGCAAAATATCTTGCCAGCATGATTCACGGAACATCAACATCCGAAATTTTCCTGAAGAGGCAATATAATACAGCTTTGCAGAATTATTTGGTTGATGCTAACGGAGCTTCATCACTGAATGAAAGTTTTACCGGCACTATTCTAATGACCGGTATTACTGCTGAAACCCCAATTAACACATTAAACCTTAGTAAGTTGTATGTTTTAACATCCGACAATACCGCATCAGCCAGTGAAGCCTTAATAAACGGATTAAAACCTTATATGCAGATATTTAATGTGGGAATCAATACTGCCGGCAAGTATGTTGGATCAATTACGCTAAAAGATTGGGATGCAAATGGCGTTGTAAATCCAAATAATAACTGGGCCATGCAGCCCATTGTTGTCAAAATAGCTAATAAAGATGGCGTTTCTGACTTTGTTAATGGATTGACACCTGATTATATTGCAGAAGAAGATATTGCCAATCTTTTGCCTTTCGGTGATCCAAATGAAACTTTATTGAGAGTCGCCTTAAACGAGATACAGGGGCAACCACTTGCTGGAAAGAAATCATTAAAATCAGACGAATTTGGATTAAAAAAAGTATTTGATTCTCAGGACATCAGGCCTTTCGCTAAACAAATGTATATTAACAAACTGGAGAAAAAGTAGTTCGCTCATCTACTTGTTTGCTTTGTTGAAGACTTCGCTTGTTGAGAAATCAAAAAGATTTAACTGACTGAAAACTTAGTCAAATTCATCTAATTTATTTCTATTCCTTTATGAATAAAAGTAAATCCCAACCTTCAACAATAAAAAATGGATGTTTGTAAGTCTGTATAAATATCCGCTGTGATTTCTATCACAATTTGTTCATCAGGCAAACTACCAGTAAGATTTGTTCCACATTCCCGGCATTCCTGCTTTTGTCTGTTCTGAAAGCCAATGATCAACATCTATTTTTTTTGATAGTCATCATATAAGCATTGATTTTCTTTAGGTAAATAAGATAAATTAAAACGGGGTAAGAGCTCAACTTTATTTCCTGCCATTTCAAACTATTAGTATTCAATTAACCTTATGAGAATTAAATTTTGGGAGCAGATCAAAGGTAACGGCTAAAACTCCATCATTTCTTGTACCTTTGCACCCGCAAAAATTAAATAAATATATGTTAGACAAGCTTGCAGCCATACACGAACGTTACCTAAGCATTGAGAAACAAATCAATGATCCTGACGTAATGTCGGATATGAAAGCTTACATTAAGCTCAGTAAAGATTACAAAGAACTTCAGCCCATTATTGAAGGGTATAAAAAATATAAAGTACTTGTCGAAGGTATTGAAGCCTGCCATTCCATTCTGGATGAAGAAAAAGACGAGGAAATGCGTGCTTTTGCCAGGGAGGAAATGGATTCACTCAACGATCAGAAAGATAAACTGGACGAAGAAATCCGCCTTATGCTTATTCCTTCTGACCCTCAGGATGTAAAAAATGCTGTAGTCGAAATCAGGGCCGGCAGCGGCGGCGACGAAGCCAGTATTTTTGCCGGCGATCTGTATAGAATGTATACCCGCTATATCGAACGTAAAAACTGGAAAATCGAGCCTGTAAGTATGACCGAAGGCACCATGGGTGGCTTTAAGGAAGTTATTTTCGAAGTAAAAGGCGATGGCGTTTATGGTCTGTTGAAATACGAATCAGGTGTGCATCGCGTTCAACGTGTTCCTGATACCGAAACACAAGGCCGGATTCATACTTCAGCTGCTTCAGTTGCTGTTCTGCCTGAAGCTGATGAGTTTGAAGTAGATATTAAACCAAGCGATATCCGTAAAGACACCTATTGTTCATCCGGTCCTGGCGGACAAAGTGTAAATACAACCTATTCAGCCGTCCGTCTTACCCATGCTCCTACAGGAATTGTTGTAGCCATACAGGATGAGAAATCGCAGATGAAGAATTTCGAGAAAGCGATGACGGTACTTCGTGCCCGGATTTTCGAAAGGGAATATCAGAAATACCTGGATGACATCTCCAAGAAGCGTAAAACCATGGTTTCGTCCGGCGACCGATCG
>JAURYB010000125.1 GCA_030654075.1 Bacteroidales bacterium
ATATGAAGCGACAAGAATAATCCGTAGCGAGCTGAAAAACGATATCCCCATTATTGCAATGACAGCTCATGCAATGGCAGGCGAAAGAGAAAAATGTTTGAGTTTAGGAATGAACGATTATGTTTCGAAGCCGATAAATTCAGATTTGCTTTTTAATAAAATGTACAATTTAACATTAAATGCATAGAATCATGATAACAAACGTTACCGAAAAAAGCACTGAAAATGTCTGTAACATCAGCTATCTCTCCGAAATAGTTGGCGGTAAAAAAGCTATGATAAAGGGGATATTGGATGCATTTCTCATACAGGTTGCAAATGATCTGCCAGCCATTAACGATGCAATTGTAAAAACAGATTATGGAGCCATAAAAAAAATTGCTCATGCAATGAAATCTTCAGTTTCCATAATGGGGATGTCTGTAATTAAGCCTGTTTTGGAAGAGATGGAGACTTTGGGGGCTTCGGCAACAAATGTGGAAAGAATCAAAGTACTGAATCAAGATCTACAATTAATAGTAAGTCGGGCTATTATAGAAATAGAAAAAGAGAAACTTCATTACGTTTAACCATCAAAATATAAAGCACTAAAAATTCAAATCATGAAAAATAAACCAATCAAGATATTCATTGTTGAAGACAATGATGTATTTGCGCTGACATTGAAAGCAGATATAGAAAACTATTTTGACAATCTGCTTCTGAACATTCAATTGTTTAAAACAGGAGAAGAAAGTTGGGAAAAATTCAGAACAGAAAAACCGCATGTGGTTATTCTTGATTATAATCTGAATTCAAAAATCTCAGATGCATCGGACGGCAGCGAAGTGCTGGTTTGGTTTAAAAGGGAGAATCCTGAAGTTAAAGTTATTCTTCTCACAAGTGAGGACAGTACTGATATTGCAATTCAATCATTTAGGAACGGGGCTTTCGATTATGTTGTTAAAAACGAAGCTCAATTTAAAAAAATTCATATTTCATTATTCAACGTCTTTAATTTGGTAAGACTTGAGAATGAAACATCAACCTACAAAAATATTGTTATTGGCATAGTTTTATCTCTTGCTGTTCTGTTGGGCGGAATGGCGGCAATAAGATTTGTACCTATGCTTTTAGGGAATTAGATGCTGCGTAAAGAATAGGTATTCAGGATAGTACGTGTCTTTATTTCAGATGTGTGGCTGTAAATTTGAAGTATCCCCCAGCAAATTTATACCCTGGCCCTGTTATTAAAGGTTATAAATTCTGATTTTACCGAAATCCGGATTGTGTGTGATATTTTTCACTACTTACACTTTTTTGTGAAAGAACAAAATCCCCCGTTCGCGCACTGTGTGTCCTGACGTAAAAGTACGAATTTAAGTAAAAGGAGTTATTTTATATGCTGTATAAAAAGATGAAGGGGTTTCTGCAAAGAGAAGAACTTTCGCAATAGCTGTGCAGGCAAATATTGCAAACCGCCTTGCGGTGCTTTAGCCAAAAGCTACGGTATTGAACGGACAAGGAACCGAACGAAGTGAGCTCACGCGGTGCACTGAGTGCTACACTGAGCCTGCCGAAGTGCTTGCCGAAGTGAACACCTTTAAAAATATATAAGCCATGAGTAAAAGGTGGAGTAATCCATCAGGTATAAATAACAGAGATGAATGCAAGTGAACCACTGATGAGGTATTGAGATAACAACCCGTTGTCAAAACTTCCATTTCGCGCGATGGAACGAGGAGCACAGCGGTCACCTGACTTACTGGCTATGTGGCAACCGATATTAAGGTGGCATGAACGTTATTTGGGCTTTTTATTCGAACAGGAGAGTACTGTGAACTGATGAAGGTCTGAGGCAAGGATACGCTGGCAGACGAAGGGGAAAGGCTCAATCTGAGCACCAGTGAGGCCGAAAATACCAATGCAGTACACAGTTGCGGACTAAGTCGTAGTAGTGATGAAGTCTCTGTAATGGAGATGGAGCGAAGGGCTTAGGTTATTCACGTTTTCAAATTTTAACAATCCTGCGAAAGCAGGAAATGACTAAGATGGACAAAACAAAATCACAAACAAAGCCACCCCCAATCAGTAAACAGATGGTTTGGCAAGCTTATCAGAAAGTTAAAACCAAAGACAAAGCTTACGGAGTTGACCACCTGAGTATGAAGAATTTTGAAAAGAAGTTAAGCGGAAACCCATACAAAATATGGAACCGTTTAGCGTCAGGCACCAATTCCCCACCAGCAGTACGTGAAGTAGAAATACCAAAGAAAGACGGTAAAATTCGGCAACTGGCATACCAACGATAGGAGAGAGGATAGCCCAAACCGTGGTGAACGATTATATGAAAATCTCCATAGATAAACTATTCCATGAAAATTCGTACAGATATCGCCCGCTCAAAAGGGCCCAATTAAATTAATATTGAAGTAAACGTTACCGGTACGCGATCGGAAAAAGACGTGCAGAACATAAGAACGCAGTTAAAGCCCGTCAGATTGCAGTTTGTGGAATCATTTTAGCAGGAACAAGTTCCGGGCGTTCAACAATACTTTATTTTCAAAAAGCTAAACTGCTCAATCAGGAATCGCTTAAAGGGCTAAGCAAATATAATGGCAGGGATGGTTTGTGCCTGGTATTTACGTTTATATTTTCCTGGTTTCGCGTACTTGTTAGAAGTGCTTTAATGCAATACATAAGGAGTCAATAAATATATCTGGCTTTAATACGCCGAAAACAAATTCATCCTAAACTCTAAACGTTTACCCGAAAACAGTGAAAAAATCGCCTGTTCTTTATTATTCTGAATCATTTTTTCTGCACAACAGTATAAAATGGAGGGTTTAAACGTATCTGTTCTTCATATGTATTATGCTAAATGTATTTTGACTAACAATACTTTAAGAGAAATCTACATATGTTAATCTTCGGGTGATATAAAAAATCCGGTTTGGGTATAATGTTGCATTCCAGCAATATACTACTTCGTTATAAATAATTTTAAAAATATTTGGTTTTCATTTTAGGTGATTTACTGAATAGTCGTAAATTTGCGCAATTAAATACCTAAATACCTAAATGCTAAAAAGGAATAAAATCATCAATTGGCAGGCAGGATGAAAACCATAAATTGATTTATAAAAAACAAGACTATAAACACATACTAATTACTAAATTAATCGAATAAATTTATGAGCATGTTTTGTTACCAATGCCAGGAAGCAGCCAAAGGAACTGGCTGTACCGGATCGAAAGGAGTTTGTGGAATTGATGCCGAAGTGATCAATCTGCAGGATTTGAATGTAAGTTTACTGAAGGGATTATCCTATTTCAGCACAAAAGCAAGGGCTGCAGGAATTGAGGATAAAGAGGTAAACCAGTTTGTCCACACAGCCCTGTTTACAACTATTACAAATGCCAATTTCGATGGGTCGAAATTTATAGTGCAGATTTATAAAACGGTGGAATTACGCGAAAGGATGAAACAAAAAGCATTGGCTGTAGGCGTTGTTTTTGATGCTACGGCTGAAAGTGATTTCTGTACCTGGATTCCTGCAAATGATGAAGCCATAATGGCTAAGGCTATTTTGACCGATGGCCACATTGATGCTCCCGATGATGATATACGCTCGTTGCGTGCTCTTGCTTTGTATGGAGCAAAAGGGATGTCGGCATATGCTGAACATGCTCATAACCTGGGCTTTGATGACGCAGGTGTAGATGCACATGCGCAAAAAGTACTGGCGTTAATGCTTGATGATACCCAAACAATTGAGGAAAGTATTGCACTGGTTCTTGAAACAGGCAAATTCGGAGTTGATGTAATGGCATTGCTCGACAAAGCCAATACAACCCGTTATGGTAATCCGGAAATCACGAAAGTAAATATCGGTGTGCGTTCAAATCCAGCAATCCTTATCAGCGGGCATGATCTGAAGGACATGGAAGAGCTGTTGAAACAAACTGATGGTACCGGTGTGGATGTTTACACACATAGCGAAATGCTTCCGGCAAATTATTATCCGGCATTTAAAAAATATGAACATTTTGTAGGAAATTACGGGAATGCCTGGTGGCAACAGAAGGAAGAATTCGAGAAATTTAACGGACCGGTTTTATTTACTACCAATTGTATTGTACCTCCTGCAGGAAATGCTACATACATGGACCGGATTTATACCACAGGCTCTTCGGGATTCCCTGGATTTAAGCATATTGCTGATCGTCCGGATGGCGGAACGAAAGATTTCTCCGAAATTATTGAACATGCCAAACACACTCAATCACCCATTGAAATTGAAAAAGGTGAAATTATAGGTGGGTTTGCTCATGCACAGGTGTTTGCGCTTGCCGATAAAGTGGTTGACGCTGTTAAAACGGGTGCAATACGTAAATTCTTTGTAATGGCAGGTTGCGACGGACGTATGAAGGACAGGAATTATTATACTGAATTTGCTGAAAAGCTTCCATCTGATACCGTTATCCTTACCGCCGGCTGTGCCAAATACAGGTACAACAAACTGGCTTTAGGCGATATTGGTGGAATTCCGCGCGTTCTTGATGCCGGTCAGTGCAACGACTCGTATTCGCTGGTTGTAATTGCAATGAAACTTAAAGAAGTATTTGAACTGAACGATATCAACGAATTGCCAATTGCTTATAACATAGCATGGTACGAACAAAAGGCTGTGATTGTTCTTCTTTCGTTACTCTACCTCGGTGTAAAAAATATCCACCTCGGGCCAACATTGCCTGCTTTCCTTTCGCCAAATGTAGCTGATGTTCTTGTTAAAAACTTCGGAATATCAGGTATTAATACTGTTGATGAAGATATGAAAATCTTCCTTAACTAACTTCCCGATTCAGAAAAACGAGGCTGGTACAGTTCTGTATCAGCCTCGTTTGTTCAGTCGCGTTCCGGCACGCGTCAGAAAAGAAGACGCGCGCCCAATGTCGTTTAGTTAGGGTCTGCTGAAAAACCACTAAACCATTGTATATTATATCGTTGTAGCAATATTTGTAATAACAAATGCAAGGAAAACTGAAATAAGGGGCCAAAACCCTTGCACTTAATCATGAATCCAGCTTCCATTATTTTAAAATTTTTAATTTGTTTCATTTTTCTCTTACTTTTTTCTTGAAAAAAAAGTAACAAAAATTCAAGGCTTAATAAAAATAGGATGTGTTTCTATGCCGGAGGTATCATCTCGCAATACAAGGCATGAAAGATTTGAGCAACGCA
>JAURYB010000134.1 GCA_030654075.1 Bacteroidales bacterium
CATATTATAAACCTGGTAAACGTGCATGGACCAGTGACTCATTCGGTGATTTCCTTGGTCATTACATTGACGCATTTGCTGCGATACCTGAATGGGCAGGGAATGATAATCATTTACTTAGGTCAAGCAGCACAATAAAAAATGTAGTCTATAAAGGAACGAATATCGTATCATATACGACATATGATATTTCAGGCACAGAAAAGCTTAAACTTATTAATGCTCCTGATTCAGTTACCGTTAATGGTGTGCCCATTTCTTCCTATTCCTGGGACAGTAAGACTAAAGTTCTTGTGATAAACCGATCGAAGGGATCAAATGTAGTTGTTACCTTACCTGATATTTCATTTAATTCAGGACATTTATACCCTGGCTCGCCTTGGTGACTAAAAAAGTATGTCCCTTAAGATCAAATAATTATTTTATTCCCACGAAGATGAGTTTTCAAAAAGTTTTGCACCTAAAAAATCTGTTTCAAGTTGTAATACTTCTCCTCTCTCTGCCTCGGTAACCACCAGACGGTATTTACAAGGTACAAATGCACAATTGGTAGGCCGGTTACCCGGTAATTCTATTTCCTGAATGATGCGGCCTTCAGGAGAGATAACTTTGATGCATTTCTGATCAAAAACAGCCACATATATATTCCCCTCCTTATCTAAAGCCATTCCATCTCAGGGCCAATGGGCCCGCCAACATGTACCCATGGTTTAAATTCACTGAGCAGGCAATTCGTTGAATCCCATTTTCCTTTCCATAATCTGTGTTTATATGTTTCAGCAACAACAAGAGTACTACCGTTTTCGGTAAAAGCTAATCCATTGGGAAAATACATGTCTGTTGCTATCTTCCTTACAATCCTGTCCGGTTTTGCCATGCAAACATATCCTGTTGGCTCGGAGCGGGAATCTCTGGGGCAGGTAAACAAAATATTTCCTTCCCCATCAAAAGCCAGGTCATTAGGTTTGTTTAAAGCATGGCCATCAACTTCATCAATGATTGTATCTCACTGCCCGTTGTTTATCGTATATCGTCTGATTGCATTTTGAAAGGAATCGCATATCCACAACCTGTTTTGGTTATCCACAGTCATTCCGTTGGGAGCCCCGCCCACGGGTATTCGCAATAATTCATCGCTGCTTAACCTGCACAAGTACCCACCTTTCAATTCTACTACCCAGAGATTCCCGTCAATATCAAATACAGGACCTTCCGGAAAATCCAATCCTGATACAATTACCTGAATATCCGGAGAATTTTTTATTAAACCCATATTTTTATATCAGTGACAGTTTAGTCAAAATTCAATTCAGTTTTATTGTTTGCTTCTTCGCATTCCAGGCGTCTGCTATCAAAACGATATTTTTATTCAGCACCGGTTCTCTCCATAATATTTCTATCATTATTTCCCTGCTTTCTCCCGGAGCCAGCCAGTAGTAGTTGTCGGCTGCATAAAAAGCTCGCTTAATGCCAACAACATCGATCTTTGTCATAAATGCCGGAACTTTACCGATATTGGTAACTTTCACCTGAAGATGACTTCTGTTTGTGGAAATGAATTTATTGGAGACTAAGTCCATTCTTAGTTTGGTTTGAGTTCTGGCAACAGTTGGTTTAAGCCACGGGCCTTTGTCTAAGGTAATCTAGGGAACAGGTTCGTTTACATACTTTTCATGAAATGCCTGATCTTCCATCTGTTCCAAAGAACGCGGATAGTAGAACGATCGTGAGATCAATTCACCTGCGTTGTTTTTCAATTCTGTTACGATGAAAAGGTAACGATTCCTGTATCCGGCAGGTATCTGGTATTCTCCAAAATCTGCCTGGGTTACAGAAGGACCTTCACTTATGTATACGTTAAGCTCCTTATTCCAGGAAGGATGGAAATTATCATCATAAACTGTTACCGAAACTTTCCCTGTAAAAGTATTCACACCGGAATGAATGATCTTGCTTATCAGTCCGATACGTTCATTAGCTGCCCACAGCAGCCTTTGCAGATCGAGCGCCACATGTGTTTGTTCATATGTTTTTTTCAGAAAATAATAGGGAGCATTTGCCTGGCCAAACCAGTCCATCATTTGGATGGCAATTACCGGCCAATGCCTTTTCAGCACCCATGGCATTAAGCCAGCGGTAACAGGATAATTCCCCTGTATTTTTTCAGTTACAACCTGGTACCATTCACCAGCACCAACCTGTGAAGCTTCGGAAATGGATTCGATTGTAGGATTAGTTATGTTATCGATGTGCGAAGCGCGGCTTAACATGCGAGGTACTCGGCCCGGGCCATATTCGGTAAAATGATGGATAAACTCCAGATGTTTTTCCGGGAAGCTCACATCCCACATTTTTCCGAGATCAAAAAACTCTATATTATCAACCAATTTGCCCCGTCTTTCACATTATCGGTAATGGCATAGTAATTTTCATATACCCACCCGTTGAGTTTTACATTCCTCATCATCAGCATGTTCTACTTTTCTGCCAGAACTTTTCTGACTTCAGGGAGATTGTAGTTTCGATGCCCAAAGTAAATAAGAAAATTCACCGTTAACGGTTCGTTTGTTTTTTTTGATTATACTTCACCATTTCATATGTGCCTTAGGTTTCACCTTGTCTGTCGCTCCGCTCCGGTTTGGAGTTATTAACCGTGCTGCTTACCTGGTCAGCCAGGTAGACTATCGATTTATGCGATATTCCGGTATGCAGACTCAGCCCGATCTCGCAGGTACGGCTTGTCGAGTAACCATGTTTTATGGTTTCCGGCAATTGAGTTCTTAAATTGCCTAACCCATGCTTATTCAGTTCCGGATATGTGAAACCACGGTCTCCGGCAAATCCACAGCAATTTGTCTCGGCGACAATAACGTCTGTGGCACAGATCCTTGCCAGTTCAACGAGTTTATTTTCTAATCCCATTTTTTTCATGCTACACACAGGGAATACCGTAATAACCTCATCCACTGGAGTTATTTTCAAGTGAGGTATGAGGTAAAGTGTTATAAATTCAACGGGTTCGTAAAGTTTAAGGTTAGATTTCATGTTTTCCTTCATAGTATACAAACACGGACTCATATCAAAAAGCACCGGATATTCTCCATTATTGCTTGCTTTCAGAAGTGCAGCTTCTAATTCATTGGATTTTTTTTCTCCGACTTCAGTGTATCCTTTACTCGAGAATGCCATGCCACAACAGAGGTTATTCAGGTTTTCAGGATAGATAACCTCGTAACCTCCTTTGTTCAAGAGGTGAACCATTTTTTCTGAAAGCTGCATCTCCTCTTTGTGATCACTTGATACACCCATTGAACGGTTGATGCATGAAGGAAAATAAACTACTTTTCGAGAACTATCTGAATTGAGTTTCAAATTAACCTTTATTTCTCTTGCCCCTTTTTGCATAAACGGGTTCCAGAACGGAATCACGTTTCCTGAAATTTTACGCAGTCCTCCGGAAATACCTTTCAGTAAGTGAGTTCCCATTATTGTATGAAAAAAACTGACTATCGAAAGTGCCCTTCTCGCTGCAGCAGTAACAAGACTCATCCGGTTTGCTATCCACATGACTCTATTTTGACTTAAGATAAACTGTTCTGACCGTAGATTCTTAATTAACTTTCCCGTATCTATCTTAACAGGACAACTTAAGGAACATAAGCCATCGGTGGCGCAAGTCTGATTACCGGCATATACAAAAGACTTTGCCAATGAAGCAGCAATATGCGGTTCGTGCCTGCTTTTTGAAAGAGAGATCATTTCCCTGTGGACCACAATTCGCTGCCGTGGAGTGAGGGTAAGATCAGCTGAGACGCATGATGGTTCACAAAAGCCGCATTCAGTGCACTTATCAATAACCTCGTTGGCTGCCGGAATCGGCTTCAGATTCCTGATGTGGATCTGCTGGTCGGAGTTCAATATCACACCCGGATTAAGAATGTTTAAAGGATCGAAAATATGCTTGATCTCCTTCATAAGCTGATAAGCCTCTTTCCCCCATTCCATTTCAACAAATGGCGCCATATTCCTGCCGGTTCCATGCTCAGCTTTTAATGAACCGTCATACTTATTAACGACAAGTTCAGATACTTCCGTCATTAGCCTGGCATAGCGGTCAATCTCTGCCTGTGTGCTGAAATCCTGTGTGAAAACAAAATGGAGATTACCTTCGAGTGCATGACCAAAGATCACAGCTTCTTTATAGTTGAATTTTTTCAATAATTTCTGAAGGTCAAGTGTGGCTTTTGCTAAATAAGGAACGGGGAAAGCGACATCTTCTATAATGACGGTAGTGCCTGATTTTCTCATGGCCCCGACTGAAGGGAACAGCCCCTTACGGATCTTCCACAGAAGCTCATATTCGGCCGGAATATCTGTAAAATGAATATCTCTTACGATTTGAATACTTTGAATTGACACCTTTATTATTTCAATATTTTTATCCAATTCACTCTTTCGGGGAGCAACTGTTTCTACCAGAAGAGCACAAACATTTTCTCCCAATAATTTGAGGAATTCCGGCATTCCTGTTTCATTTTCAACCGATCGCAACCCGGCACGATCGATAAGCTCAACTGCTGAAACAGGTGTGGATTTAAGTATTGAAACTGCAATACATGCTTTTTCGATATCGGGGAATATCATGAGGGAGCTTGCCCTGAATGGTTGTTCAATCACTGTTCTGAAAGTGATATCGGAAAAAAACCCTAATGTGCCTTCGGAGCCAATCATAAGGTGTTCAATAATATCGAAAGGATCTGTAAAATCGACAAGAGCATTCAGGCTGTAACCTGTAGTGTTTTTCATTTTATACTTCCTCCTGATCCTTTCAGCAAGGGCCGTATTCTCTTTTGCCGATTTTGCAAGGTCTGCTATACGTGAAAGAAGCTTTGAGTGTGATTCCCTGAAAGCATTCCTACTTGGCTGGTCCTTGGTATCCATGATAGTTCCGTCAGCCAGGATGATCCGAATACCAGCAACCGTTTTATATGAGTTTTCAGCTGTACCGCAACACATGCCGCTGGCATTATTTGCTGCAATTCCACCAATCATTGCAGCATCTATTGAAGCAGGATCGGGTCCTATTTTTCGTCCGAAAGGGGCAAGAAGAGTGTTTATGTACCCGCCTCTTAACCCCGGTTGCATCCTGATCTCTGATCCATTTTTACTGATACGGAAATTTTTCCAGTGATTTCCTGCAATTACCAGAACGGAATCGGTAATCGCCTGCCCCGAAAGACTTGTACCTGCAGCGCGGAAAGTAACGGAGATATTAAGGTAAGCACTCTCTTTAAGGATAAGCGATACTTCATTTTCATCGTTTGCCCTTACTACCATTTTCGGGATAAGCCTGTAAAAACTGGCATCGGTGCCAAAAGCCAGAGTATAAAGTGGATCGTGAAAGATTCGTTTGGAATCAATTGTCTTTACAAGTTGCTGGTAAAGAACCTTATAATTTCCTGAGAGCATGTAGAATTACTATTTCAGACGAAGATAAATATTCAGAATTATATATTGAATTATTCAGAGACGATATCAATTTCATACTATTCAAGATTTATCCCTGCCGATTCGCAGATGCCTTTGATATAGCCAATAGAAAAAATATGCCCTTGCATGTCGTAACCGACAGAAATTCCTCCTGAGAATGTCTGGTGTGTTTCACCGTACATGGTCGGTGCGTGATCGGAACGTATGATACCATTAAAACCACAATCGTGATAATGTTTGAGCATTTCGGCCATTGGGGTTGGCCCGTTGTCAATAAACGTTTCATGGAAGCAATTTATATCACCCGCAATATCACGAAGATGCATGAAAAAGATTTTATTCTCTTTGATCCATTTGGCTGAAACAGTTTTTAAATCTTCATTCATCGTTTTGAAAGTGGCCTGGCAAAAGGCAATACCATTGCTCTGGCCGGGATAACGGCTAAGTACTTTTTCGTAACTTGCTGCTGTAGTCATGATGCGGCCAACGCCTCTGAATGGGCTGATGGGCGGATCGTCAGGATGCAGAGCCATTTTTACACCACTAGATTCGGCTACAGGAATAACAGCATCCAGAAAATAGAAAAGGTTCTCCCAAAGTTTTTCTTCGGAAATTCGGTCCTCTTCAGGAGCCAAATCATTCTCCATCGATTTTAGGTCGAACTCGCTGGTCAGAGCACCTCCCTGTTCCTGAACATCAACCTTTGACCGGTACCAACCTGTTACGGCCATAAAATTGTAACACAACAATGGGATTCCGAGCTGCCCCAGGTTCCGGATCATCTGGCAATATTTTTCGGTCAGCTCATCACGGCTTTCCAGTCCAAGTTTGATGGGCGACATGTCGAACTGATCGCCTTCCAGTCCATATAACTCAAAACCTGCCTCATTAAAATCGTTTCTGATGGTTTTCAACGATTCAAAATCATAAGGTGCAAGCCTTCCAGATAATTCGAGCGTGGCCTTGGTAATGGCATAGTTCACCCCGATCTGACGCGCCAGGGTCCATCTGCGTTCGTCGTATTTCGGGGGCAAAAGCAATGATAGTTTCATTCCGATCAATTGTTAACACTGACAGGGCTTCTTAACCCGGTCAGGATTGTGTTAAAAAATTAAAAATATCCGCCTTTATCGGTGATATCCTTGATTGACTGCCCTTCATGCACCCAGCCAAATATCTTTTTCTCGTTTTCCTTGATTTCTTCAGCACGAATGAGTACAACGTATGCAATGTCGCGCGGTACAACCAAAACACCATCCACATCGCCCAATACCACATCACCTGGTTTGATAGTTACATCGCCGATTTTGATCGGTACCTGGTAATGGGTAATCAGGCACCGCCCCAAGCTGCCATTTGAAATACGGTATTCGTAGAAAACCGGGAAATCGGCTTCCAAAATTTGATGCGTGTCGCGGATACCGCCATCGATACAAGCTGCTTTGAGCTTTTTGCCTTTAGCCGTGGCTGTCATCACCCCACCCCATAAGGTTGCCTTATCGTCACGGCTGGCATCCCAAACCACAAAGGCATCTTCGTGCATTTCGTCCAACATTTGGGTCCGAAATTCCATTTCGCCCTGAATTTTCACATTGGGCGCACTTTTCACTGTAAAGGCAAACCCGGCCACAGTCCGGTATTCGCGCAAAGGAAGTATACGTCCCGGCAAAGCTTGTTCCAGCAGGCAAAATTCGCGCAAGACATCATTTACTGCACCTGTATAAAGTTGTTCGAACCGGCTTAACAATTCTTTATCCGGAATAGGGAATGTGACTTTTGAAATACCTTCCCGCATTTCAATCAACTTTTCAAGGTTCATCATTCCCACTTCTTTCTTGTACTGATCTATACTCATAATTTTTAAATATTAGTTTTAATAACTATAAAATCCTGAAGGATGGATTATTTCTTTTTCTTTGTCTTACCGGTGCTTATTAAACATACCCAATCTTTCTCTGAAGGAGCATTGACAAGGTTTTTTCCCTTTCGTAAAACATTTATTAAAGACCATTCACCCGTGACCGGATCAAACCATTTTGCTGATAATTGCTTTTTAGCTGAGTTGCTCAGATTAATTTCAGCAAATCCTCCTTCAGGTAAATACAGGATATAGAGTTCCTGCGGTTTTGACAGGCAGTATCCATTAGTGGTCAAATCATCAGATGGTGTCATCTCATTGTAAGGAAGTGATTCAAAGAATGATTTCAGATATTTCAGATGGAGAGCCGCTTTTCCCGGGCCGGGAATTCCCATATAAAAATAGCTTATCCCGTTGCTCCAGTCGCCATAAGTGCCGTATCCACCTGCCATTGCTATGGCCCAGTGACATTTTCTGACCCACTCGCTGTTCATTCCATGGCCGATCGGTTTTTCAGTTCTGCCTTCATAACCATATTCCTCATTGACATAAGGTTTAGGCACCTTGTAGTATTTAAGTGCCCAGTTATGTACAGAATCGACATCTCCGTACTGCTGGGTTATAATAAAATCCGCCCAGGGAGAATCGCTGTAGAAAAAGTCGGCATACCCATGTGCAGAGGCAAGGCGGTCATAAGGATCTTTCTCCTTTACAAAATCTCCCATAGTGTTGCCCCATGCCGGTTTACGAAATTCATTATGTTCATTGCCAAGATCCCACCATACATTATTAAAAGCTGAAAGCCGGGCGACCGCATACTGGTATAGACGGTATTCATTTGCTGTCAGTTCTCCGATTTCTTTTGGCAGATTCTGTTTCTCTATCTGGATAATACATGTCGCAATAATCCCTTTTTCTTTCAGAAGGCGGACTGCTCGGTCAACACGCTGCCAGTGGATGACATTAAAGCGCTCAAAATCATAATCATGTGGTTTCCCCAGCCATGCGGGTAATGGATTAACTTTACCGGGCAAACTTCCATAATTCGGAGCTTTCCATGGATCTTCCGCCACTCCATGGTCGACGTCGTCACTGGTCCTGTTATCATATTCGCGCGGATAACCCGATAGTAGGAACCTGATCTTATTGAATCCGTACTGTTGACAATAATTTATTGTTGCTTCAACCTGGGAATCGTCGTTGGATATATCAAGCAGGTGATACTCAGTGCAGCCGATGTGAAAAAATGGTTCTTTTGTCTCTGCATATATGAAGTGTTTTGGTCTCAAAGGGTCAACAATAACAGGACCTTTATCCTGAGGAGCTGTACTTACCAGCTTACCTGTAAAATTTTTTGTAACTCCGCTGCCTTTAAATGATATATCATAAGTATAGGTGGTATTTACAATTTCCGGAGAAAAACGAAGTCTGAACAATGATCCATCCTGTGAATCAGCAAAGCCATCAACCGAAAACCTGGTATTACCGGAAACATAGGTTCCTTTGATCTCGATATCAGTGAAAGGATTGCGTATTGTAACTCCCTGCACCCTGAATACAAACTCTGCCACACCATATTGCGGAGCAGTGGAAGGAGCCTCCAGGGAAACTTCATTTTGGGCATATACCGACGAGATGACGTAAAGCTGAAAAATCAGAAGGAGTATTTTTTTCATTTTATTGATATTATTTGATGATTAATGTCCACTTAAATATAATTGATTTTGACTTCGTCGAGCTCCGCGGAGTTTACCCGGCAAGTCGGCTCCGGAATGGTGACGTCGGTATAGAGTTGTTTCAAATCCGGTTCGGCCTCGTAGCTGAGGAAGCCTTTGCCTGAATGTGGCGCTTTAAAGCTGCTAGAGAGGCACCACGGTTTATCGGCGGTGGCGCTGTCAAGGAACTCTCGTGCCTGCTCACCTGTCACTTCGTTGAGGTGTTTGCCTGGATAGGACTTTGGAAAATACTCTCCCTGCTCGTAGAAGCCATACCAGCGATCAAAGACTTCTTCTCCTTCAATCTCCCGTTTGCCGTCACCGACGCCGTATTTCCCGATGAAGCCTGTATGATAGCCTGCAGCACGAAGGAGCATCGGATAACTTTGTTCGAGTTGCGAGCGGTGCAGGATTCCCGTGTTGAAATAACAGCCGTGGGTGCGCTCGTATTGGCCAGTGAGGATCGAAGCGCGACTTGCAGCGCTGATCGAACTGGTCACGAATGCATTGGCGAACATGATGCCCTCACGCGCGAGACGATCCATCTCCGGAGTCTGCAAAATGCGATTGCCCGCACAACCCATGGCATC
Source organism: Bacteroidales bacterium (assembly GCA_030654075.1). Lineage (GTDB taxonomy): Bacteria > Bacteroidota > Bacteroidia > Bacteroidales > UBA4417 > UBA4417. Next base: position 9,654 of record JAURYB010000134.1, read on the forward strand.
CCAACGCTGATCGTCTGTGAGCAAGATCAGAATGTTAGGTCGTTTAGGTTCAGTAACATTGCCCCACACTGTGGAAGTGAGAAAGGTCATTCCGCTAAAAATAATTGAGGTAATTCTTTTATTCATAATTTGATTCTGTGTTTTAAATGAGGACAGTTAAACTTTTCGGCCCGTGAGCCCCAATCACCAGCGACTGCTCAATATCTGCAGTTTTTGAGGGACCGGCAATGAATACACCGTATGAAAGTTCACTCCAATCAATTCGGGTATAGGCCTGATGCATGGTTGGTACAAGGTCGTTAACGGATATTTTTAAAATTAACCGCCGGGTAATGAATGGGATAATCCGGTTTGGAAACCACCGGTCACTTACCCAGATTGCCCCGTTTTCGGCAACCGCTATCTGCCCTTCAATAAATACAGATTCCAATTTATCAAGCATGGATAATGTACTCCCGGAACCATATTTCTTCCAACTTTCAATAGACTCAAAGGAGATTGTTCCCGGGAAATTTTCTTTTACAAAATCACTGGCATTTTCATGTTCTGCTAATTGGACAACTTCTGCCCCAGCATTGCGTAGGCTAACGATAAACTCCGGAAGGTAATTCCCTGCGTCTGTCTGTTTCAGTTCCAATTCCTGTAATTGAATTGATGCCAGCCCAATACCTTTTATTCTGTTTAAAATAGTTTCCCTGGCTTTCATAGTTTAGTATTTTTTCGGTTCTGGCGATACCATTGATTGAAAGAGCTTGCCGGTGGTTCAGGCAATTCTCGCCCTAAGCCCCAAACGTTAAAAGAATTGTAAATCATTTTCCTGGGCAGGCGTGCAAGCAATCTCCGTGCTATCAGGCCTACTGCCTGGTAATGCGAGCTATTCGAAAGAATTTTCGCCATGACCGACATTGTAATACTTTTGCCGGTTCTCAGCAAACGGGCCGACGAAACTTCTTGCCGCCAGCTGTAAAGTTGTTCGTGGATGTTGATCTTGACCGGGCAAACATTGCTGCACGAACCACAAAGCGATGATGCAAACGGCAGGTCGCGGTATTGCTTTAAATCGCTGCCCGGAGCAAGGATTGACCCAATCGGGCCGGGTATGGTTGATCCATAACTATGGCCACCACTTCGCCGGTAAACCGGACAGGTATTCATGCAAGCCCCGCAACGGATACATTTTAATGAATTCAGGAACTGTGGTTTTTTAAGAATATCTGTACGGCCATTGTCTACAATAATCACGTGCATTTCCTTTCCTGGCACCGGTTTTAAATAATGCGAGGTGTAGGTGGTTACGGCCTGTCCTGTTGCGCTGCGGGCCAGCATCCGGGTAAATACGGCCAGGTCGGCTGTGCGGGGGATCACCTTTTCAATGCCCATGCAGTGAATCTGCACTTTGGCAGCATTAACCCCCATGTCGGCATTTCCTTCGTTGGTGCAAACCACCACTGCTCCGGTTTCGGCTACGGCAAAATTAACCCCGGTAATGGCTACCTCTGCCTGAAGGAACTTTTCCCGCAGGTGGGCGCATGCTGCGTGGGTCAGGTAGGTGGGGTCGGATGCCCCGGCTTCAGTACCCAGCTTTACGTGGAACAGTTCGCCGATTTCTTCTTTTTTCAGATGAATGGCCGGAAGCACAATATGGCTCGGTGGTTCATTCCTGAACTGAATGATACGTTCGCCCAAATCGGTATCCACCACCTCAATACCTTCGCATTCGAGGAAAGGGTTCAGGTGGCACTCTTCGGTGAGCATTGATTTGCTCTTCACCACTTTAGTGGCATTATGCTTTCTAATGATTTTCAACACACATCGGTTAAAATCTTCGGCATCATTGGCCCAATGTACATACACTCCATTTTGCAGGGCCTGCCTTTCAAACTCAAGCAAATGATGGGCGAGTTTTGACAATGTAGCTCCCTTGATTTGCGAGGCCGTTTCGCGCAACTGCTCCCATTCGGGCAGTTGGTTGACAGCCCGGTCGCGCTTTTGGCGAACAAACCAGAGCGCCTGGTCGTGCCAGTCGGTACGTTTCTCATTTCTGAGAAATGCTTTTGCAGCTTTGGCGTGGTTTATCATCGTCTGGCAGTATTAAGGATTTCTGCAATATGTTTTACCTTCACCGGGCGATTTTGCCTTCGGATGATACCCTCAAGGTGCATCAGGCACGACATGTCGGTTGCGGTGATGTATTCTGCCCAGTGCCGCTCATGGTCAGCAACGCGGTCCTTCCCCATCTTTACCGATACATCGGGATGAAAAATCGAAAAAATCCCTCCAAAACCACAACATTCATCTTCCCGGTCGAGCTCCACGATTTCGAGCCCTTCGGCTTTGGCCAGTAAACTATGAATCTTCGACTGTTTTTTAGTTACTAGTTCGCTGCCTGTACCAATTTTAAGTCCGCGCAAACCATGACAACTCTGATGAATACCAACTTTATGCGGAAAATGAATCTGAAGGTCGTCAACTTTTAAAATGTCGAGCAGAAACTCGCAAAGTTCGAAAGTTGACTGACGCACTTTTTTCACCTGTTCGGTCTGCTCCAGAATATTGTAATGTTCACGTACATGGTAAACGCAGCTTCCGGAGGGAGAAACAACATAATCGAATGAACTAAAATTTTTTACAAATTTCTGATAAACCTTTACAGCCTTTTTTTCACAACCACTATTGGCCATAGGTTGCCCGCAGCAGGTTTGCAGGAGAGGATACCCCACATCGAGCCCCAGTTTTTCGAGCAATTCCAGAGTGGCTATCCCCACCTGGGGATAGAACTGGTCAATGTAACAGGGGATGAAAAGACCAATGGTTACTTTGAAATGATTCATGTCCTGATTTATTATCATCTATAAATAAGGTATTTTCAAGGTATCCATCATTCCCCTGATATAGCCGATACCAAACAGGTTCCCTTTCATTTCATAGCCTGCATGGTCGTTCCCTTCGCCGGCCATTGTAGGTACATGATCGGAACGCAGGGGCCCCGAGAAACCTGTTTTTTTGTAAAGTCGCAGCATCTCGGGCATATCAGTCGGGCCATTGTCGTGGAATGTTTCCCGAAAACTATCAGGTGTTCCGACTACGTCACGCAAATGGACAAAAAATATTTTCCCTTTGTTTCCAAATTCTTCGATCAACGAAGGGATGTTTTCGCCCATAGTCACATAAGTTCCCTGGCAAAAAGTCAGGCCGTGTGAAGGGCTTTCAGAAAAGGAAAGGGCTTTGCGGATACACTCAGCGTTGATTAGGATGCGGCCTATTCCGTGTAATTCAGGAACAGGTGGATCATCGGGATGAAGTGCCATTTTAATCCTTGATTTTTCGGCAACAGGTATTACTTGCTCAATGAAATACTGATAGTTTTCCCAGATTTTCTCAGCAGGAACATGCCCGTATTCTGTCGGGGGAAGTTTTTGCCCATCCTGATTGGTAAAGCCGGTAACCAAGGCACCACCACGTTCTTCAATCTCCTTTGAGGTACGGAACCAACCGGTGGCCATAAAATTGTAGCACAACAGGTTTATTCCAAGCTTACCCATGTTAACAAGCATCTGCTTGTATTTTTCAATGTCTTCATCGCGTCCGGGAAGCCCAAGTTTGATGCGCATCATGTCCATTTGGTCACCTTCAAGCCCTATCAAATCGAAACCTGCATCAGCAAATGTTTGTTTCGACGATTTCAGAGAATCAAAATCCCAGGGAGGTAGTTTTCCCGTCAACTCTGGGGCCAGTTTGGCAATAGCATATTTAACCCCCATTTGTTTAACCAGTTCCCATTTAA
>JAURYB010000148.1 GCA_030654075.1 Bacteroidales bacterium
GTGCGGGATTAAATTGTTGCTCAAAGTCTGCCAGCATTAAATGTACCGATATATTGGTAAATATATGTAAAGTTTTCGGATATTTCCCACATTTGTTATATCCTTTGTTTTTTGCACCCAGCTACCGGATAAGGCTTTTACAAGTGCGGGATTAAATTGTTGCTCAAAGCCAGCCCTTGTTCGCGCGCGTCTTATTTTCTGACGCGTGCGGGTACATTTTCTAATATGATTTTAATTCCTGGCTCTCGAAAATTATTTCAAGTGGCGCATCTAATCCTGCATAATTGCGGGCTGAACTATAATAATAATCTTCCGGTCTTTTGACCAAACCAGCAGTAACCGGATTATTATGGATATAGTTCAGCTTTTGAAAAAAAACTTATTGCTATAAATGATTTCAGGATGATAACCATCGAGCCAGACTTTTACAAATTTATTGCGTTTGGTTTCAGTAGCTTTATTTTGAAATACAAGCAACTGTTCATGGTAATTCTCGTTGTCTTTAATAGCTTTGACTATTTCATGTGTTATTATTTATTTTAACGGGTCACATGGAACTCGCCCGGAATAATCATCACACTGTGAGACAAGTTATAGTCATGGCTCGTTTCGTCAGCTGTAAATTTCTTAAAATCCCTGATAATTGAACCCAAAGGATTTTTGTGAGATTGAACTATCAAATGAACGTGACTTGGCATAATACAATACCCATAAATTAACAGTCCTTTATTTTGAACACAAAATTTAAGAGAATCAACAACTATTGTTGCGAACTGCTGATTAGTAAATAACGGTATCCATTCAACTAATGTAAATGTAATAAAATAGGGTGCTTCAGGATCAAAAGCTTTATATCGTTCCGACATTTGTTATTTCAATTTAGCAAATAACATCGTATTATACTTCCCACACCCGTCTGAATTGTTTTCCCCCGCACGCGTCTGAAAATAAGACGCGCGCGAACGGGGGCTGTGCTTATGTTGGGAAAATACTGAAAATAAAATTCCCTGCCACGGAGAGTTGGCCGGGAATTTTGGATGTGGGGTTTAATGTTTTTAATCACTATTAAACAGGTTAGTATCCCCGGTTTCTCTGAATTTTAACAGGGCTCTGACGCGTGTCAAAAACATCAGTGATTTCTATCCTTTTTTCCAGTGAATTTACCCAATAAATAACCTTGTAATTTTTACATAACAGGTACCTGAATTCCTGTTCTCTATCAATAAGCAGTTCTTCTCTTTGGCCGATTTCCGGTTGATCTTTCAACTTTAGAACCTCGTTTGTTATACCGAGCACCATTTTTCTGGCTGTCTTTAAGCCTACTATTTCATTGTAATAATTAAAAATAGCCCGGAGTTCATTTCTTGAAAAATCAGTCCAATAAATCTTTAGCTCCATCCCTGTATTTCTTTTGCAAGGTCGGTATTTTCCGTTATTTTTCCATTATTTGCATCAAGCAATGATTTGTCTATCCGTTTATTTAAGTCATCCAACGACATTGGTGAAAAATCAGGATCTGAAAATTTCGCCTTTTCCTTTTTTAAAACTTTCTCCAAACGCATCACAATCTCCTCGCTTTGAACTTTAAGGAATTCCTGTACAAATGCTATTTTGCGGGTTTGTAAGTCCATCGTACTTTTTTCTGTAAAATTACAAATTCCTATGAAAATGTGGATGCTTTTTCTTGAATCAGTTTCAAGGCGGTGCCTATCGTGGAAAAATACTGAAAACAAAAATCATCAGGTTGCGGTTAAATACCCGGTTAAATAAAGCTCCCGTATCGATAGGGGTGGTTAAGTGGGTTATTTTGGTAAAGTATCCGCCATAAAGTTTACTGCCATCGGCGGCGTAGCGGTTAAGTATCTGGTTTCCATATTTAAACTGTATGGTGTCGGGCAAATTCAGTAAATTATATAATGGAATATCAGCTTTGGCTGATGCGATTGGTCCGCAAAGTTACAAATCGGCACCAGCCAAGGTTTTAAGCTGCTGTGAACAGCCGTTAAAAAAGATCAACAGAATAAGTGCTGCTGAAAATAAAACTGTTTCAAATAATTCATAATGAGTATGATATATAGGCTCATCCGTTTTTGTCCCAGTTATTGAATGGATTTAAGTGGAACTGAACGACGTTAATAATTAAAAATTTATATAAGTCATTGATAATGTTAAACTTTAATGACTATTACGGGAACTGAACGGAACTGAATACCTTGGAAATTAGTCCTGTCCGGGGGAGACTATACATTTCAAAAACCACCTGTACATCAATATGATATCAGGTGGTTTTTTTTTATTCCGTAATTATACTAATTTAATCACTTGTTTCATTCCTGACGGCCACCACAGACTGTCCCGGGTTTTCGGAAAATAAGCGTGCAGGCGAAAAAATGCCAGACCAGGTATTTCACACGCTGTTTTTATACTCTTTGTCAGGCTGGTATATTAAGTCGCCAGGTGGAATAGTGCAATTTCGGCTCTTGCCCCAAGCCTGAAAGGGGAAAATATATTTGTGCCAATTCCTTTTGAAACATAGAGTTTCGGAGTGTTTTCATTATACCATCCTTTAACATATCTGCCACAGCCTTTTGGTAAAACAGGAACGAATCCAAAAATATTAACCTGTCCGCCATGCGTATGCCCCGACAGGATAAAATCTACTTTGGCATCTTTGTTTAAACGCTCCGAAATATAGTCGCAATATTCCGGGCAATGCACCAAAATAATATGATGATCGCTGCTAACGTATTCTTTCATTGCAGTTTCGATGTCGGGGTTACCACGTAAAAAGTCGTCGACACCGGTTATTGAAATGGTCCTGTTACGTAATGAATATTGAATACTCTGGTTAATCAGCAGCATGCAGTTATGTTCATTGTAAACTTTTGCCAGTTCGGTGAAATCAACTTTTGAAAAATATTCCCAATTTCCTAAAATAGCAGTTTTCTTTATGCTTTTATCAATCAGAAGCAGGAAGTCGTTGAGCAGTGTTATGTCTTTTGCGTTGTCGAATGCGTCTCCTGTAATCAGGATAAGATCGGGTTGCAGTTTGTTAATCTCGTCGGCCAGCTGAATTAACGGCCGGTTTATCATATGGAGATGTAGGTCCGAAATTTGAACAACCTTTATGTTTTCTGTATCTTTTGTTGCCGATCCGATATAAAATTCATTCAGCTCCACGAAATTGCTCTCAAACCAGAATGCATCCGCCAGTACCAAACCTGGCAGGACTAAAAGGGCTGATTTTATAAGATTTCGTCTGGTAACCGGCATATAATACAATTCTGAATAATCGGTAAAAGTATAAAAAGAAGCTGAAAATTCGCTGCCTTCCTGCAAAAAACAGGGCAGGCAGTACAGGCAACGAAGCTCCAGGTATACTCCAGAATCCGCTCTTTGTTATTACTTTGTTAGCTGGGTTGCGTGCAGTTTAGTGTGCACTTCATCTTGCATTGGATTTTGCTTGTTCCAACATTAAATCCAGTGCTCTCCTGTTATAAACTTTCCCTTGTATGATAACGGTTTCAATAGTTTTTGTGTTTTCAATATTTTCTAATGGATTCTTATTCAGTAGAACCAGGCTGGCCAGTTTGCCTGCCTCAACAGAACCAAAATCAGCTCTCTTGTTCATAAATATTGCAGCATTTAATGTTGCAGATTTTAATACATCAAGTGCAGGCATTCCGCCTTTAACCATAAGCGACAATTCATCGTGTAACGAAAATCCGGGAAAAACATACGGATTCGGGAAATCGGTTCCTGCAATAAATTTTACTCCTTTTTCATTCATTTTGCCTATTAAGCTTAGTTCAAAAAAGTATCTTACTCTTGCACTTTTCACAAAAGTATCTATTTGACTTTGTGTATAAGCACTCAACTGTAGTTTCCATAAATCAATAACATAACTTTGAAGATATGACTTTCTATTATCATTTATAAATATTGAATCGTTTAAATAACAATTTGCCCTATTAACTACTAAGGTGGGGCATAACCACATGTTACTCTTAGCCAATACAGAACATAGTGAATCAAACCTCTCTTCGGAAAAACTATTTATAAATTCTTCCATTGATATGTTGGAATTTTCGTTCTTGTTTTGCGGTATGCAGCCTTCCAGAAATCCTTGTAAATGTTCCGAACTTGCCATTCCTGCTTCAATTGCCTTGTAGATTGATACTGTATTTGGTATATGACCGGCAAATGGGATATTTCTTTTACTGGCTTCATTAGCAATCGCCATGAAAGCTACTTCAGTTAACGTATTGTAAACTTTGAGAAAATCAACTTTTTTTTCTATTTGATTATTTACTGCAGCAATTGCCTCCTCAGTGTTGGTAACAATTAAACTTCCCGGAAAAGCAGGTGGATTTCCATCAATAAAATCAGCTGCAAAATATATATCAGGAGAAACAACCCCTTCCTGTGGTGTATTTTTAGGGACTTTTACATACTCTGGCATATCTGCCCACATTTCTCGAACTCCAGTTATACCATTGGCAATTAGCAGAGGTTCTGTATCTATGCGGTTCCATTTGTAATGAGCATGCATATCCCAAAGTCCCGGGATAAGATATTTACCTTTTCCGTCAATAACAATAGTTGAATCTGAACCGGCAATTTCCTTATCATAAATGGCAGTGATTCTATTGTTGTCGATAGCTATCGTTTTATTTTTTAATATTTTACCGGTATTTACATCAACGATATTAACGTTGGTAATTAAACAATCATGGTTACCTGCACGACAAAATGACACAATTGGAATTATGAGCAATAAAATCACAATACCTGATTTAATTCTTTTAGAAATATCCGTATTCATGGTATAGGTTTTAAAGTATAGAAAATAGGTTGAAATTAACATTTGGAATAAGTTGCTTACATTCATAAGATGCAAAGGGTTTGAAAATTCCATAAGCCATTTTTACCTCCGCTGCCGTTCGTTTATAATGCGTGCAGGTAAATTAAAATGTTATTGTTTAGCTTTTGTTTTTTACGATACGGTAATACTTTTTTAAATCATTGTTTTATTGGCTATTGGTGCCGGCACGGATTACAAATCCGCGCCATCGAAGGAGACGCGCGCCAGCCGAGGCCAGCGGCGGAGAAAAGTTCGTCCGGTAGCGGATGACGGATAAATTAGTAGCCTAATCTTGTAACTTTCATTAAATTCAGACAGCATTATTTTTTCACCTCTTTATAAATAGAATTTAATTTAAATAGTGATTTCCAATTTATACTACCCCAATAATATAGGAATCCATATCCACTTGGTTTAATCGAATAACGTTTTATGAATATAGTTTTAAGATCATTGATACCAAAAAAAACTACCGCAACTGTACCCAGTGGTTTTGTTTTACAGTAATTTTCCTCACATAAGACCATGCCAATATGATCCTTATATAATCCCTGGTCTATGTTTAATTTCTTGATCATATTTTCAATGATTTCATCTGAAAGGCTGTAATCGATATTATCAGAGTAAACTTTTTCCCATTCAACTAATTCGTTATTTTTAATGACATACGAATAATCCGTTTTTATTTCATTTCGTTTTAATCCCTTCTCAATATATTTTGTTGTGTGTTTCGATGTAAACATGTTATTAATATCTAAAAAGAATCTTAATATTTCGGGCTTATTATTAAATTCATCTGACCTGGTAAATTGTACTTGAGTAAAATCAGCACCAAAGAAAACCAATGGCACCTTAGGATTAATGATATCCTCTTTTGTTTGAGCCGAAATGAAGATTGGCATTGAGAAAAGTAAAACAATTAGTAGATTTTTCATGATAAATAACGATTAAGAGTTAATAAAAGCGTTAATTACAAATTCAATTTATTGAGGAAAGGTACTGTTGGCTAATATAACTTCTTTATGAATTACTGCTTACATTATCCATTCATTCTTCGTTAAGGTAGTTCTGGCTATATCATTTATTCTTTTACAATTGCCTAAAGGCTATCACTCGGCAGGTGCGGGATTAAATTGTTGCTCAAAGTCTGCCAGCATTAAATGTACCGATATATTGGTAAATATATGTAAAGTTTTCGGATATTTCCCACATTTGTTATATCCTTTGTTTTTTGCACCCAGCTACCGGATAA
>JAURYB010000156.1 GCA_030654075.1 Bacteroidales bacterium
CTATCATAAACCATCACCTTCCTTGCTATTACTGATTTTTTTATTCGAATGTTTATCTGTTCGTCAGAAGGATTGGGAAAAAGTAAAACAGAAAGATTGCCATTTTCTGCTTCAGCAACCGAAGTTATAGTTAGTTGCTGCAAAATTGACGCAGAGCGCACTGTAAGAAATGGTTTGATTCCATAGGGTGTATGTCCATCCACTGTAGCAATAAACCCGTCATTGAAATCAGAAACCGAGTAACCATAATCGAGTGTACGGTATGTATCTTCCATTGCGGCTTGCGTAATTAAAGTTTTCAAAGCATCGATATGTGGAAAAATAAGAGTGGGATTTATGATCTCCCGGGCAATTGTATCTAAATAATGCTGAAATTTTGAATCAAATTCAGGAATACCCAAAAGTTTAATGGCAAGTGGTCGCTGAACATCTTGTGGAAACCAGGAAAGACAATTTCGGGTTGCCCAGTTTTCGCCTATCCAATCCACTCCAAAAGTGTTGTCGGCATCATAGGTAATAAATTCAAACTTGCCGGTTCCTGAATTATGATACAGGAAATAGTTGTTTTTATTGTACATATAATCATCCCAGTTCCCGGAAGCCACATCCAGGGCAAAAGCTTTCAATAAGCCGTCAACATTCACCTTTTGTGCTATCATTGTTGCGAAAGCGGCATCAACCGGCTGATTAAGAGCGGTAATAAATTCAACCAGATCGGTATAATCATCCACTTCTTCGTTGGTCTGCAAATCATAAGCACGGCCACCTGTTGCCGAACTACTCAGAATATCTTTATACGTTTGCTGATCAGCTCCTTTATAAACCAGGTCGGCAGGATAAGTGCATTTATACAGATTGCCGCTCTTTTCACTATACACCCTTTGCAACCAATCCTTATCCATTTCTTCCAGATTGGTATATAACCCATAATAAGCCTTGTTTATATAAACCCGGACAAAACTTGTACGCCGCTCAACCATTCCTGAATTCTTCCAGGTATCATAAAAAAGTTTTTCGCGGATCATTGTCGGGTCGTTGTGCTGCCCGTTGAGATTAATTTTCTTAACTCCCTGGTATCTGCGTCCGGAAACATATTCGTTAAAACTGATCTTGAATGATTTCTTTTTTGCATACCTCGAAGTGTTTCCACGTAACCTGAAGCCGACATCCTGTAAAGTATCGCGGCCAGTCCCATAGTCATAGATAAACCTGGCCATAAAATAATGTTCCGAAAGCACGTCAGTCATAATAACTTTAAGCGAATCAGGCGAGATGTCGATATAAACTGATGAAACACGGGATTCATCGAAAAGAGTAGTTTGGGAAAATAATACGGAGAAAGGAAATGAGACCAGGAAGATCAGGGAGCAAAGATTTTTCATCGAAGTATTGGTAGCTTATTGTTTGACCAGGACTAAAATACTTTCAGGCACTCCTGAAAACAGTTCCGGAATTCTTTCAATCCTTGCTCTCCATTTAATTTATAAATCAGAGTGCCAACAAATTAATTTACGACAAAATTACGAATTACCGGCAGAATTCCCACTACTACTTTCATCAGCTACAAACTTTAAAGTTTGTATATTAATTGTACCTTTGCAGGTGAAAACAGCGGTGATGTTCGAGAATCTGAATCAACCATATCCTTTCAATAATAACTTTAAGCATAACCTTCGTACAATCGCATTTGTATGTATGGGATTTATGCTGATTACGCTGTATTTTCAACCTTTCGGCATAAATTTCCTGGCTTCACCAAATGATGGTTATTTTGTACTGATAATCGGATTGGTAAGCGCTGCCAATTTCTTTTTCAACACGCTTTTCCTTCCGGGATTATTTCCAAAAGTATTCGAATCCGAACGCTGGACCGTAAGGAAAGAAATGATATGGAATGTCTGGATGTTTGCTGTTTCGATCGTGGCATTCACGCTGATAGCTAAGGTTTTCAGAATATCAGGTATGGAATCGCTAACATTTTTCCGTTCAGCTGCGTTGGCTTTGTTACCATTGGTTCTTTTTAACATTGCCAATTATAATAATTCGCTGAAATCGAAAGTAACCCAGGTTATTGATAGCGGTCGGCACTGGTTGGCCGAAGAACGAAAAAGTATTCATGTTACTACAAATGAGCATATTAAAATTGAATCAGATAATGGCAAGGAAATTTTTGAACAAGATCTGAGAAATATTATCCTTATACAGTCAGCCAGTAATTACATCGAAATTTTCTTTCGCGAAGGAGCAAATGTTCGCAAACAAATGATCCGGCAAACGTTGACAAATGTCGAAAGAAGCTTATCCGGTTTTCAGAATATCAAAAAATGTCATCGTTGCTGCCTGGTGAACATCGACCAGATTTCGAGGGTAACCGGCATCTCTCCTAATTACACTCTCGAAGCAAACGGGCTCGATTTCCGCATTCCCCTTGCCAGACAAAATGTAACCAGGTTCAGGAAGCTTGTCTCTCTTAAATAAGCGAATTTCTCCGGAATTTATTTGGTCATTTCATCCGTTACGCTACTCTTAGACCAGCAAAAACAAGTACTATTCGAGCAAACACACCGCATTTCATCCCTCAATATGCGGCATTTCATCCCTCATCATGACACTTCCGCCCATTTTAGGCAGTGCAGCCCATTTTTCAGCGCGACATTCTTTTCAGCAGTAATTTTGTGTCAGTAAAAGTTCAGGAGGTAGTATTCTACGCAATAACAAACATTTAATTCCTGGCATAAAACAAGGCTTTTACTTTCTCAAAAACTCATGCAAATGACAAAGATGAAAGAATTGAACATCGGTGGATTGATTATACCTACTCCTATCATACAGGGAGGAATGGGCGTTGGGATATCTCTTTCGGGGCTTGCTTCAGCGGTTGCTGCCGAAGGCGGTGTTGGTGTTATATCAGCAGCCGGATTAGGCATGCTATATAAAACCAATTCAAATGATTATCTGGCAAATTGCATTTACGGTTTGAAAGAGGAAATCAGGAAAGCCAGGCAAAAATCGAATGGCATACTTGGCGTAAATATAATGGTAGCGCTTACCAACTATGAGGATCTTGTACGCACTTCAATTGAAGAGGGTATAGATATTGTAATCTCCGGGGCAGGGCTGCCACTCGATCTGCCTAAATTTCTGACACCAGGATGCAAAACACGGCTTGTCCCAATTGTTTCTTCTGCAAGGGCAGCCTCATTGATTTGTAACAAATGGCTGGCTAATTATAATTATCTTCCTGACGCAGTTATTGTCGAAGGCCCTAAAGCAGGTGGCCACCTGGGATTTAAACCTGAACAGATTTTTGATGAAAATTTTTCCATTGAAAAACTAATCCCGGAAGTGGTTTCAGTTGTAAACCCGATCGGACTGCTGAACGGGAAGGAAATTCCTGTAATAGCTGCCGGTGGAATATATTCCGGGGCAGATATTGTTAAAATACTCGATTTAGGCGCTTCAGGTGTTCAGATGGGTACCCGTTTTGTAACAACCGATGAATGCGATGCTTCTGTTGAGTTTAAGCAAGCCTACCTGGACGCGACTAAAGAAGATGTTACTATCATAAAAAGTCCGGTAGGAATGCCGGGGCGGGCTATTAAATCACCATTTCTTGAAGAAGTTATGGCAGGGAAACGCCAACCTAAGACTTGCCCGGTAAACTGTATCCGCACCTGCGATATCAGCACCGCGCCATATTGTATTATTGCTTCACTAACATCGGCACTCAGGGGTAATTTCCGCAGAGGTTACGCTTTTGCAGGCAGCAATGTATGGCGAACCAATAAAATTATCCCTGTTAAAGAGCTTATGAATACGATCAGGCAGGAATACCAGGCGTATCAGTTAAAAGGGGAATTGGTGGGGTGCTAGGGAAAATAAGTTAATGGTTAATGGTTATTTGTTGAAGGTTTAAAACAAATAAGCAATTGATATATTTAGTAAAAAAAAGGAAATCCCTGCAACTGAAAAGTAGCGGGGATTTTTATTTACAGATTCTACAAATTTAAAACAAATAGCAGAATTCACATTTACTAACCGGATCTTTGATTGAATTTGGTTTAGGCTTTTATAGCGATCACAAGCATTTCGAAATCTTCTGTTGTCAACTTGTCGTTCCGGCTAAATGCTCCTAGAGTAGCTCCAAATATTTCAATAGTTTTAAAATCAAGTGATTTCAGTAACCAGGTAATTTCCGAAGGCACATAATACCTTTCGTTACAATGTAATTCTTTCTGCGATCCGTTATCGTCTTCAAAAGTAGTGGTGTTAGAATCGCGGAATGTCATTAAATCGAACGAATTTTCGGTTGTCACCGCGTTTCCTTCTTCCGCTTTAGATTGAAGAAAATCCTTTACCGAATGAAAAAGGGGAAATAATCCATTCAGGGTTGTAAATATCAGCTTACTTCCAGGCTTAAGTGCTTTGGAAGCGCTTTGAAGAATCTGAAAATTCATTTCATCCGTTTCCATCAGCGGGAATGAGCCTTCGCACAGCATAATGGCAAGGTCAAATTCATTACTGAATGGCAATTGCCGGGCATCCTGCTTTTGAAAATCAATCTGTAGTTTTTGTTCATCGGCTTTTTTCCTGGCTCTTTGCAATTGTGAATCAGAAAGATCAATACCGGTCACGTTGTAGCCGCGTTTTGTTAATTCAATGGAATGCCGGCCGGTTCCACAGCCAATATCCAGGATTTTCAGGCCCTTGTTGTATGCAATTTCGCTTTCGATAAAATCGCATTCGCCTAATGTTCCCTGTGTGAAGACTTCGTTGTCGTAGGTTAAACCATAGTTTTCGAACAACGATTCGTACCATTGTTTCATTTTAAATGATTTTAAGTGATTGTGATTTGTTTCCTTTCAAAGAGAACAATATCTCCTTTACGTAATTTCTTCCGCTTCTGGTATTCGATTTCATTATTCACTTTAACTTCCCCATCCACAATCCTTTGGTTAGCTTCGCCTCCGGTATCCACAAGTCCCAATAATTTAAGTAGCTGGTTCAGCTGGATATATTCATGATCGATTAGTTCGAATTCCATAAAGGTTTTGGGGTTTAGGATTTGGGGATTGAAGAGTAAATTGTCATTCAATGGTCATTCAATTGTCATTCAATGGTTGTATGGGGATTGGGAATTGGGACTAGAGATTATTTCGTAAATTTAAACGCCGAAGGCATTTGAACCCTTGAACTTTTGAACTTTTGAACCTTTGAACTTCTGAACCTGTCACTGCGAGGAACGAAGCAGGAACTTTTGAACTTTTAAACCTCTTCTTTCGGCAAAATAAATCGGTTATAAAGCAGCAACCCGATAATAGTCGCCACTCCGATCAGGCTGAAGATAAACCACAAAACTCCCGGCTGGTGAAGCTTATCCACAAAATGAACATACAGCGTGGCACCAAGAATTCCACCGATTCCACTGCCAATTACACCATACAGAAATGCGTAGCCCTGGTATAGAGCTTTTTTATCGGCAGGAGCAATTAATCCAACGTATGAGATAAACTTAGGATGCGCGGTCATTTCGCCAATAGAGAAAATTATTATTCCCACAATAAAAACCCATGCGTACGTGGAAATCGAAAGTATAGCCATTCCAATAGTTCCCAAAGCAATACCCGCTATCATAGTAGGTAAAGCCGGCGTTTTACGAACAATTTTTGATACTAAAAGCTGCAATAAAATAATACAACCCGAACTTATCACAGTCACATGTTCAGTATCAAATTTCCAGGAGGGATTTTGCACAAAAATACCAAGAAAAGCATTCACGGTATGATTGACGGGTGTCATATCAATATAATCCTTCAGGTACCAGAGCACGGTATCGAACATCTGGAAATACAGTATCCAGAAACCTGAATAGATAAATATCATTAATAAAAAACGATAATCCTTTAACACCAGGAAAATGCCTTTAAAAACATCTATGAGAGGTTTTGTGCTTTTAGTCCGAGGAGGTTCGCGGTATACAAAAATATTTAAAAGTAACATGGAACCTGTTCCTACAGCTGCCATTATAAAAATATAACTCCAGCCTATGGTTTTAAGGTACGGGACAAAAATCAATGGAAAGATAAAAGCGCCCAGGTTGATGCTCCAATAATATATTCCAAATCCTAAAGATGAGTTGCTTTCGTCAGTTACTCTTGCGATAGTACCTGCAATAATTGGTTTAAAAAAACCTGCACCTATTGCCATAAGCACCAGGCTAAGGAAAACCATCCCATAAGAGGTTGAAAGGCTAGTAAAGAAATAACCTGTACTCATTACACTAAAAGCCACCATCAGTGTACGTCGGTATCCAAACCTGTCGGCTAACGCTCCTGCAAGAATTGGCAGAAAATACAACAAAGGCGTGATTGTACTTTTGATTACTCCAACACTTTCTTTCGAAAACCCTAAGCCGCCTTCGGGAATGCTCATAACAAGATATACCGAGAGTACTGACATTACTCCATAATACGATCCCCGCTCGAAAAACTCCATGGTGATTACGGTCCAGAAACTTCGGGGAAACGATTTAAAGCCAGGTTTATCCGAAGCAGTCGGAGAATTTTTCATAAAGATTTCTGAATTTTAATTTTTGCTGGTTGCAAAAGAAAGAAAAAAAAGTCATATTCTGCTTAGTATTTTAGGTCGGACTGAATTTGAGCCTTTTCCCGGATGAATATCCATAAAAAAAGTCCCGATCATACGACCGGGACTTTTTCATTATAAGCTTTTTTTTTTATTTACCGATTCTAACATCAAGTCCAACTGCAAGTAACCAGGTTGTTTTTGCATAATCTTCTGTAACTGGCACTACTAATGTGCCTAACATATGGTCAAAATGTTTCTGACCGTTGTTGTAAAATGTATTCAATGCGCCAATATTTACTGCAATATCTTTAGTGATTTTATATTGCCCTCCAATTCCAAGTGTATTTGAAGTAAGACTATAACTTAAATCAGATTGATACGCTTCCGATACGCCAGTTTTTGCAAGAAGGTATCCGGCACTTACCAGGAATTTATCGGTAATATTGTACTCCAGGCCTAATGCCAGTTCGTAGTAGTTTTTATCAATTACAGATTCATTGGTTACAAATTCACCACCTATCTTTTTCCCATAATCAGCGCTTTTATCGAAATACAAATTATATCCGAGCGAAGCAGTCAGTTTGCTGGTTAAAGGATACGAAGCGCCAATCGAAAGCAAAGCCGGCATATCACTGCGTGATTTGTCGCCATCAGTAAATAAGCCTGAACCATCTACTGTAGTTTCGTTGGTCAGTTCAATAGTAGTCTGAAATTCGTATTTGATAGCGACGGTGAGTTTTTCAGCCAGAGTAAGATTTACACCCAACATCGGGGTATACCCGGTGCCTTTCTGTACAGCATCTACTTCTACATCTCCTGTTTGAGCAGCAAGACCGGACATTTGAGTAGCACCTGCGGTTGCCTGTGCAGCAACAGTTGTATAAACCACCTGCGAGGTCGCAATAGGAGTAGCTACTGATTGCCCCGCAGCTAATAAAGCACCTTCGAACTGGGCCTTCTGGGTTGCAGTAATGTATCCTGCACCGTATGCCTGAGCATAGGTTAGCGTCCCCAAACCTGCTGTAGCAAGTTGACCCGCTCCGGTAGCAGCACTGGTATAGGATGTCGATACTCCTGTATAATAGGTTGCACGTTCAGTTCCAAAATCCTGAGCCTTAACAAATCCACCGGTATAAATAGTATTTGCAATAAGAGGGTTAATCATAATGTTGGTAATAGCCCCCTTATACGTATTCTTTGCTGTTACATATCGAAGACCAGCAAATACAGAAACTGCCGGGCTGATCTCGTACGAAACACCACCCTGATAACCAAAAAAGACTGATGTGCCTTCAAAGTTGATATCAGCACTATAGCCAGTTACCCCAAATCCTGCACCCAACATAGGCTTCAAATCCGAAATTCCCATTTCGAAAGATGGCAAACCTGTATCATACGTAGCGCCGCCTCCGCCGCCAACGGGATTAAATCCAAATGAAAAAGCAAATTTATTCATTTTGTAAACAGCATAAACGCCAGGGAATACTGGGGCTTTAACAATTCCGGTATACGTAGTTGGACTACCGTTTAAATACGAATAATTATTGGTAGCATCCTTGGTTTGAAAAATGGATTGATTGTTCAGGGAAAAGTGAAAGCCATTTCCTAATTTGGTAAGGCCGGCAGGATTGTAATAAACGGCATCAATCCCCAGAGAAGCATTTCGGGCTAGCATACGCGCGTAAGCAGCACTTTGATTTGAATTAGTCATAATTCCACCAGCCATAAGGCCTGTACTTAGTAACGCTGCTGAAAGAGCAAGGAGTAGTTTTCTTTTCATTTTTCTGTTTTTGGTTAATAGTTTGATTCTTTTTGGCAATTTGAAGCAGCCAAAATATATAGTTTTTTCCATAATTCCAAATTAAATTGAATGCCAGATCGTTACAATTTTCCTACATCCTTACGTATATGGGTGTTTGAATATGTTTTCCGGTTAACATTTTTTTAACAATTTGATGATAAAAGCATAATTGATTTGATTTAATTAAACAATGAATCAGTTTTTTTGAATTCTGGTTCCATGCAGGACAATACAGAAATGAAAAAGTTCCACACAATTTGGACAGCGAAAAAAGCGGGGCAAACCTGTAGAAATATATTTTAACAGTACTATATTTATAAAATTTGTAATTTTGTGATCTCAAATATCACAAGACCAGTGTATTTTATCTGGCTTGAAGTCTAAAAATCAAATCATTGAATGCGTGTATAAGGATATTGCAGAAATATTTAATTTTTTTTTCTTCCCTATTGCCCGGATAAAAAAAAGTATTACCTTTGCAGCCTCAAAAAACGATATGGTCCGTTCGTCTAGGGGTTAGGACGTCAGGTTTTCATCCTGGTAACAGGGGTTCGATTCCCCTACGGACTACTAACAACATTATAAAGTTTAACAATGGCAAATCACAAGTCATCCTTAAAAAGGATCAGAGCAAACGACAAGAAAAGGCTTCGCAACCGTTATTACGCAAAAACCATGCGTAATTCAATTAAAGCTTTTCGTGAATTAGAAGACAAAACCGTTGCTTCCGAAAAACTACCATCCCTGGTTTCTCTTATTGATAAGCTCGCTAAGAAAAGCATCATTCACAAAAACAAAGCTGCGAACTTAAAATCGAAGCTTACTAAAAAAGTGAACGCGCTGTAGTCAAAATCTTTACGCTATAAAAGCCTCTGATTTTCAGGGGCTTTTTCGTTTTATTTAGTTTTGTATTTTAGCATCTCCTAATTAAACAATTTGCTGATGGACAAAATACCCAAAACTTCCATTAAAGACTGGGCCGAAGATGACAAACCCCGGGAAAAGCTTCTTAATAAAGGACCTGCAGCGCTCAGCAATGCCGAATTGATCGCTATCCTTATTGGCTCCGGAAATAATGAAGAGTCAGCTGTGGCATTATCGAAAAGAATCATGAATGAGGTAAATGACAATTTTGCCGAATTAGCCAGGCTCACTATTTCTGATCTTCAAAAATACAAAGGCATAGGTGAGGCAAAAGCCATCACTATCGCTGCCGCTCTTGAACTTGGCCGAAGAAGAGGAACGTCGGTTCTTAACGAAAAACCACAGGTAAAAGACAGCAAAACAGCTTTTATCCTGTTCCAGAAAGAACTTGGCGACCTGAATTATGAAAATTTCTGCGTCTTGCTTCTCAACAGGGCCAACAAAGTACTGAAAATAGTAAGGATCAGCGATGGAGGCATTACCGGAACTGTAGTGGATCAGCGTAAAGTTTTTAAAGTCGCGCTTGATAACAACGCTACTTCTATCATTTTAGGTCACAACCATCCTTCAGGACAACTTACTCCTAGTGCAGCTGATATTGATCTGACTAAAAAAATGAAAGCTGCGGGTGAAACACTGGATCTGCCGGTTCTGGATCACATTATTGTCGGCGACGGAAATTATTATAGTTTTGCAGATGAGGGAATCATGTGAGAATAAGGGATTAGGGATTAGGGGTTGGGGGTTGGGAAGGGAGTGAATTTGAAAATTTGAAAATTTGAGGATTTGAGGATTCTAAGAAGGATAAGATCAGATAGAGAATAAATTATTTAGGTTCTATTGTCTGAAATACAAACAGTTAATTAATAAATACAGAGTTTAATGCTTAAAATTGTAACCGTAGTTGGCGCAAGGCCCCAGATTATTAAAGCTGCTGCTTTGAGCCGCGCTATCCGGAATTCATTTTCTGATCAGATTGAAGAAATTATCATTCATACCGGACAACATTACGACGCCAATATGTCGCAGGTGTTTTTTGAAGAACTTGGCATTCCAAACCCACACATTAATCTCAATATCGGCTCGGCTTCGCATGGCAAGCAAACCGCGCACATGATACAGGAAATTGAAAAAGTATTGCTGGCTGAAAAGCCTGATTATATTGTTCTGTTTGGCGATACCAATTCGACCCTGGCTGGCGCCATAGCAGCAAGCAAGATACAAATACCGATTGTACATATCGAAGCCGGCTTACGTTCGTTTAATAAAACCATGCCAGAGGAAATCAACCGCATTATGTGCGACCACGCCTCTACCCTATTGTTTGTTCCAACCGAAACCGGGATAAGAAACCTTGAACGGGAGGGTTTTAAAGTCGGCACTTCAGCTCCTTATACTTCTGATCATCCCGGTGTTTTCCATTGCGGTGACATTATGTTTGATAACCTGGTTCACTTTTCGGAAATAGCCGGGCAAAAGACAGACATTATGCAGACTCTTACTCTGAAAGAGAATGACTTTGTGCTATGTACTATTCACCGCGACAATAATACCGATTCACCCGAACGACTTAACCAGATTATCAGCGCTATGTGTTATATCGAGGAAAACCTGCATTTAAAGATTGTTATTCCTTTGCATCCGCGAACTTCAAAAATTATTGAAAACAAATTGCCCAAGGATTTATATCACAGGTTAAAAGGCAATAAGAATATCCATCTTATTCCACCGGTTTCGTACCTCGAAATGATTATGCTCGAGAAAAATTCCTGCCTTATTCTTTCTGATTCAGGAGGAGTGCAGAAAGAAGCATATTTCTTCCATAAACCTTTAGTTGTGGCCCGTCCTGAAACCGAATGGGTCGAAATTATCGAAAATGGTGCAGGCATAATTGCGGATGCGGATGAACTCAAAATCATTGAATCTGTAATGTATTTTCTGGAAGCAGGCGATCTCGAATTTCCGGATGTTTTTGGTAACGGACATGCAGCAGAGTTTATTTGCAAAACAATGCTGGAGCAAAGAACTTCAAAAGACTGATTTAGTATTTTATCCAAACTTCATGAAGACAAGCAAAGAATTGAAAGAGGAATATAAGCAAATGAAGTTTAAGATGGGTGTATTCCAAATCAGGAATACAGTTAATAACAAAATTTTTATCGGTAGCAGCCTGGATTTAAAGGCAATATGGCACGCCCAAAAAATACAACTGGATATGGGAATGCATCAGAACAGCGATTTGCAGAAAGACTGGAAAGAATATGGTCCGGAAAATTTTAGTTATGAAATACTTGAGGAAATTCATGAAACCGAAGACAAGCATTTAGATTACAGGAAAGAGATCAAAGCTCTTGAACAAATGATTATTGAAGATTTACAACCTTTTGAAAACAAAGGTTATAACCGAAAACCAAACTAAATCAAGTTTCATGATTTTTAATTTTAATTCCTGATATTTTAACCATATCTCATTCCTTTAGCGTATAAAAAGGCAAGGAGTAATAACGTCTGAGCCAGTCTTAACAAAGGTTTTCATTACATCTGATTTCCATTAAACTTAAGTTAGTTTTTTGTTTCGTACTTTTGTAAACTCAGGATTAATCATTGAGTGAAGCCAGATTGAACAGTTGGTTTTACAAATTCCATCCAAAATTCCGATTGTTATGCAAACCGCTATAAAGAATAAAACCTTATCCGACCTGGCGAAGCTTATTTCAACGCATAAATCTGAAATAATCAGGCAAAATAAAATGGACCTTGCCGGCACCGATGAACTTGATCCAACGCTGGCTGACAGGTTAAAAGTGGACGAAAAAAAAGTTGATGCCATGGTCGCGTCCATCAACGAAGTAATTCACCTTGAAGATCCTGAAGGACAGGTGCTTCACCACTACGATCATCCTAACGGAATGAACGTGGAAAACAGGTCGGTTCCATTTGGCCGTATTCTGATCATTTATGAATCCAGGCCGGATGTTACCATAGAAGCAGCTATCAATGCCTTTAAAGCAGGAAACAAAATCTATTTAAAGGGCGGAAAAGAATCAAAAAACACAAATGTCTTCCTGGTAAATTTATGGGCACAAGCCTTGCAAATGAATAACTTATCCTCAGATATAGTAACCTACCTGGACATTGACCGGCATGAAACACAAAAACTATTGAAGGGAAATCACCTCCGTTTGGATCTGATCATTCCACGAGGAGGCGAAGCCTTGATAAATTATATAAAACAAAATACCTCTGTACCACTTATTATCAGTGGCAGAGGCAATAATTTTGTATATGTGCATTCGGATGCTGATTTTACAATGGCTCAGGATATTATTATAAATGGAAAAAGCAGGCTGAGCGTTTGCAATGCGATTGATAAAGTACTGTTTAACGCAAACACTGAAAATTTAAAGCAGAAAGTTGAAATGGTTCTTGCGAAAGCGTTAGAAATGAAGCTGGATGTGTATGGTGATGGAGATTTCTTTTCATCATTTATGTCAATCAAACCTATGAAAGATCAACTGATGTACGAGCAGGAATTTCTTTCGCCAAAAATACTCTTCGGAATTGTTGATACTGCTGATAACGCAATACTTACTATCAATAAATATTCAGGCGGGCATTCAGCAGTTATTGTTACTGAAAATAAATCGGTGGCAGAAAAATTCCAAAACGAGGTGGATTGCGCTGCCGTTTATCATAATGCATCTTCGCGGTTTACGGATGGCGGACAGTTTGGATTTGGAGCTGAAATAGCTATCAGCACCCAAAAACTTCATTTCAGAGGCCCGGTAGGATTAGCTCAACTCGTTACAAATAAATGGTTTATCACAGGAAACGGACAAATACGGAATTAAGATGAAGGGAATTATTGTTGTTAAGATTGGCACATCTACACTTACTGCGGGAACCAATAAAATTTCGAGAGGTAAAATTGAAGATATTGCACGGCAAATAGACAGATTAAAAGAGAACTACGATATAGTCCTAGTTTCTTCGGGCGCCATAGCTACTGCCCGCCAATTTGTAAACATCGAAGGCTGGGAAAATATTGTTCAGTCCAAACAAGCCTTATCCGCCATTGGCCAGCCTAAATTAATGCAGATTTACAGCGAGGTTTTCAGCGACTTCAACCTCAAAATCGCCCAATGTTTAATGACATACCGCGATTTTGAAAACGAAGTGTCAAGAATCAACACTGCAAATACAATAAGTGAATTGCTGGCGCACAATTATATTCCGGTTATTAATGAAAATGATACGGTTGCCGTCGAAGAACTGATATTGGGAGATAACGATAAATTATCAGCCATGGTGGCAAATTTAATTGACGCTGACAGGTTGATTATTGCTTCCGATATTGACGGTTTATTTGATAAAAACCCGAAACTTCACGGTGATGCCAGGTTAATTACCGAAATTTCCGATTTGGAATCAATCAGCCAGTTTATTGAAGAAAATGATAATGGCCTTGGCACTGGTGGAATGACCTCAAAAATAAACGCGGTAAAAATCTGTTTTGAGAAACACATTACGGTTTATATCGTAAACGGATCAAAACCAAATTTTATTGAGGATAGCCTGAATGATGCTATACCGTTCACAAAACTAATCCCTATCAGGAAATAATTCTTCAAAAATCAATCTGGGGTCAGCATATTTCAATTTTATCATTAATATTATCGTCCATATTTTTGTATTTTAAAAAGAATTTGTACTTATGCATTCTATTTAGTCGAATTTCCATTGACATCCTATTCGCTTTTAATTAATATCATTTTATGAAAACCAAACTTATTTCTTTATTGCTCATAGTTAGCGCTAGCGCTATCGGACAAATCAACTTTGAAAGTGGTTATTTTATAAATAATAACAACCAACGCATCGAATGCCTGATTAAAAATGCAGACTGGAAGAACAATCCAACTGAATTTGACTATAAAACATCCACATCCGCTGAAACTGAAAAAGGCACACTTAGCTCGGTGAAAGAGTTCGGAATTACAGATTTTTCAAGGTATGTGAGGGTGGATACAAAAATTGATCTTTCGTCGACTGATGTAAATATACTTTCAAAGACGAGTGATCCGGAATGGTCGCAGAAGATAATGTTCCTAAAAGTTTTGGTTGAAGGGAAAGCATCACTGTATTACTACGAAAATAATGGTTTGATACGCTTTTTCTATGCAACCGACTCAGATACAATTGTAAAGCAATTAATTTATAAGGAATACTTTGACCAGAAGAATAAAGACTATGTTGAAGCCTTTGATATTTCGTCGAATAATAAATTCCACGCCCAGTTATGGACTGATGTTAGGTGCCCGAGCACCACAACAAACGTTATAGAGCAATTAAAATATCAAAAATCTGAACTTCAGAAATATTTCATCAAGTATAATAAATGCTTCAGCAGTACGCCTCTAGTTTATGGCAAGAAAACCGGAGAAGATTTTTTTCACTTGAAAATATGTCCGGGAATTAATTATTCATCTATAGCTGTATCTAATTTACCTAGCTCTATTTATGAAGGATTTACGGCTGATTTTGGCAATCAGGCGAGTTTCAGGATTGGATTGGAGGGCGAATTGACATTACCGTTTAACAGGAATAAATGGGCCGTCTTTTTAGAGCCCACATTTGAATATTACAATTCCAATCAAGAATTGAGCAATGTCAATTTAACTGTTCGTCTTAATACAATCGAATTCCCAGCCGGGTTGAGGTATTATAGCTTTTTAAATCATGGGATAAAACTATTTGCAGACGTGATTTTTATACCTGCATATTTTGTTCCTTTGGATTCAAAATTAATTAAGGAAAATACTGTTTCATCAATACTACCAGAGAGTTATAAGCTACAATCCAATCCAAGTTTTGCTTTTGGAGGAGGAATTATGCATAAAAAATACAGCGCGGAATTTCGATATTATACTAACCGGGATATTATGAATAATTACCCACGGTGGGATTCAGAATATATGAGATTTTCGCTAATTCTTGGTTTCAGAATACTTTAAGCAATATATTCTGTTCCGGGCTTCACCTATCCGTAAAATTAGTTTTATTTAAACTTAAATTCAGCTGTTTGATAGTTTGATTACAAATAATTTATACACTTGTACAGCTTTTCAAAATGAATTTAAAAACATAAAATCCTTTATTCACATAATTCTATTTTCATGAAAACCAATCTGATAACTTTATTCCTTCTATTTATCACCCTGCACTCCATCGGACAAATCAACTTTGAAAGTGGTTACTTTATTGATAACAACAACAAAAGGGTTGAATGCCTGATTAAAAATTCGGACTGGAAAAACAATCCAACTGAATTTGAATACAAACTAACGACGAATGATGAAACTCAAAAGGGCACGCTGATAACTGCCAAAGAGTTTGGAATTAAAGGTTTCTCCAGATTTGTAAAGGCAGATACTAAAATTGACATTTCTCCCTCTGATATCGATAATCTTTCGAGGGACCGTAATCCTGTTTGGTCGCAGGAGCGAATATTCCTTAAAGTGCTGGTTGAAGGGAAAGCGACGCTATACTATTATGAGAACAAAGGTTTGATCCGTTTTTTTTACTCGGTTTCAGATACTGCAATAAATCAGTTGATTTATAAAGAATACCTTACCGAAGATAACCAGGTTGCCGAGAATTTTAAATTCCGCGAACAACTCTGGAGCTATGTAAGATGTGCGAATGCAAGTATGAGTTCAGTGGAGAATATCAGGTTTAACAGATCTGAACTTGAACGCTATTTTAAAAAGTTTAATGGAACCGCAGATAATTCATCCCTGGTATATGAAAAACAAAAGAAACGGGATTCCTTTCATTTAAGGATTACTCCGGGATTAAATTTTTCATCAGTGTCGGTTATTAATGTTGACTACCCGGATTCAAAGACTGACCTTGGCAATAAAATAAATTTCAGAATCGGAATTGAAGCCGAATTAATATTGCCTTTTAATAAGAATAAATGGGGACTTATGGTTGAGCCAAGCTATCAGTCTTTTAATTCCAGCGGACAGCAAGGCACCTATGAAAAAGTAGAAATTAAATATCAGTCCATCGAATTTCCTGTTGGCTTGCGGCATTATTTCTTTTTAAATGAAAATGCAAGATTATTCCTTGATGCGACCGTTATTCCGGGATATAGTCTTGTTTTTAATTCGAAGATAAATAATCTGGATATTGGGACCCAGATCAGTTACGCTTTCGGCGGTGGAATCGGGTATAAAAAATGGAGTGCTGAAATGAGGTATTATACAAACAGGGATTTGGCAAAAGACTATTTTCAAATCAAAAATGACTATACGCGAATGGCACTGATTGTAGGTTTCCGAATATTCTAATTGATTCTCATGTTCATATTTTGGCAAAACAACAGGAAAATGAGTTTTCCTACACATAATTATTCTGAAATATTTGTAACTCCAATGTAATTTATAAGTGTTGCCATGTAAATATTGGCTTTATAATCATATATATCCAGGTGTCATTTTATGAAAACAACACTAATTGCTTTATTTCTCAGTATAGCTTCAGTTGTCTCAGCACAGATCAAATTTGAAAATGGTTATATTATTAATAATGAAAACCAACGAATTGAATGCCTGATTAAAAATATGGATTGGAAATTCAATCCGGTACACCTTGAGTATAAAAAAACAGCCAATGGCATTGCTGAGAAAGGAACACTCAGCAGTATTAAAGAATTTGGCATAACAGGTTTTTCCAGGTATGTAAGGGCAGATGTAAAAATTGACATTTCGCCAGCAGATCTCATTAACCTCTCACACGAGCGCGATCCGGTTTGGTCGCAGGAGCGGATGTTTTTAAAAGTATTAGTTGAAGGTAAAGCAAAACTTTATTATTATGAAAAAGAAAAACTGATACGCTTTTTCTATTCAGTTTCAGATACATCGATAAATCAATTGATTTACAAACAATATTATGTTGGAAACGACCAGATTGCCGAAAATTTTAAATTTCGGGAGCAACTCTGGAACAATGTAAGATGCTCAAATGCCGGGTTGAATTCAGTTGAAAATTTGCGTTATACCCGTTCTGAACTTGAACGATACGTTAAAAAATATAATGAAGGGAGCGAAAGTCGACCTATAGTTAACAGCGATAAAAAGAAACGGGAGTACTTTCATATAAGATTAACTCCTGGCTTAAATTATTCAGGAGTAGAGGTTTTGTATTTAATGCTAC